>CAJURZ010000004.1 GCA_910588905.1 uncultured Eggerthellaceae bacterium | reverse complement strand
CTCCTTTGTGGGCGGGGCGACGTTCAAGGTGTCTGCTCCAACGGGGAAGGTGAAGTTCATCTCTTCTAAGATGAACGGATACACTATACAGGCATCGGATGTGAGGTCACCCTCAGGTATTTCGGGTGTCTCTGTAGGTGCATGGGCGCTGACGGGTGGTCAGGATGATCTTGCTTGGCATGATGCCGATCGGCAAGGTGATACCTGGGTCATGGATGTGAGCGCCTCTCGTCATTTGGGACAGGATGGCATCTACGAGAACCACGTCTATGCCACTTGCAAGAATGGCGTGAAGGTGATGATCGGCTCGTGTCGTACTGACAGCATTAAGACATCTGTCTGCCCCTTCGTCTCTGGAACCATGGGGTCAGGTAAACGGACGCTTGGTATCAAGAATCCCCCCAACGTCACTGTTATGTCATATGCAGTCTGGAGCGATGAAGGTGGTCAAGATGATCTTGTCTGGTATGATCTCGCCCCACTCTCTTCCAACACATGGGCTGTCGATATCGACTGTCATCGCCTCAAGCATTTCGGCACCGCAACAGCGCACCTCTATAGCCCTGGAGGTTTTATTGCAGCTATCACCTTTGAGGTGGAAGAGGATGATATTCTGCCAGCTCCCTATCGGAATATGGATACATGGGTAAGCGGTATGTGGAGTCCCACCGACTGGTTCTTGGCTGTAGATACCTATAATTGCTTCGTAGGTGTATATCATTGGGAGAATGGTGCGTGGAAGAACTGGTATAGACTGTCGTGCTCTCCCGGGAAACCCAGTACTCCTACCGTGAAAGGCGTCTTCCGCATACAGTCAAGGGGTTATTCATTTGGCAGTGGGTATACTTGCTATTACTGGACTCAGTTCTATGGCGACTATCTCTTCCATTCCATTTTGTATGATCAGGGGACATTCAACATTCAAGATGGGAGACTGGGCGAACAGCTTTCTCATGGGTGTGTCCGGATGGATATCTGGGATGCCAAGTGGATTCATGATGTCATTCCTGCTGGTACGACCGTGTATGTCTATTAGAACAGCGTTCCTTGGATACTCGGTTCACAGCTTTTAGCGTAGCAGAGCCAGCCATATTCATTTGAGGAGGCTTATGAAGGGCATCATCCTTGCAGGTGGCAGCGGCACAAGGTTGTATCCGCTGACAACGGTCACATCCAAGCAGCTTTTGCCGGTCTACGACAAGCCGATGATCTATTACCCGTTATCTGTGCTTATGCAAGCAGGGATTCGGGATATCCTGATCATCTCCACTCCCCAAGACCTTCCGAACTTCGAGCGTCTTCTGGGTGATGGTTCTCCTTATGGTATTACATTGCAGTATGCCGAACAGCCGTCTCCGGATGGGTTGGCTCAGGCTTTCATCATTGGAGAGGATTTCATAGCAGGAGACTCCTGTGCATTGGTCTTGGGAGATAACATCTTCTATGGCAATGGCCTTTCCCGTCATCTGAGGCGGGCGGTGGAGGATGCAGAGACCAAAGGTGGTGCAACTGTATTCGGATACTATGTGGATGATCCAGAGCGCTTTGGAGTGGTGGAATTTGACGAAGACTTCAATGCTGTTTCCATTGAAGAGAAGCCGTTGCAGCCAAAAAGCAATTATGCGGTTACGGGACTCTACTTCTATGATAACCGCGTGTGTGAGCTTGCAAAGCAGGTGAAGCTTTCGGATAGGGGAGAGTTAGAGATCACAACTCTGAATCAGATGTATCTGGAAGATGGATCTTTGAATGTTGTAACACTTGGACGTGGTTATGCATGGCTCGATACAGGGACGATGGAGAGCCTCTTTGAGGCATCAGAATTCGTTCGTGCCGTGGAGCGCAGCCAGGATCTCTCCGTTTCCGTTATCGAAGAGGTGGCCTATGATAACGGTTGGATCTCTCATGATGAGCTGGAAGCGGCCGCTGTACGTTATGGAAAGAGCACCTATGGTCAGCATCTCAAGAAGGTAGCCGAAGGGCGAATCGCTCCTAACAAGAAATGGGATTGATCATGCGCGTATTGATAACGGGAGCTTCAGGACAGCTCGGTAGTGAGCTGCATCGGCTTTTCGAGACGGGGAGGGCCGAGATCAGTCCTATACCTGAGGCGTTCAGAGGGTGCGAAGTTCTGTATACCGATGCACCGCAACTTGATATCACGAATAGTGAAGCGGTAGATGCGTTCGTTGGCATGGGTGATCTAGACCTCATCATCAATTGTGCGGCAATGACGAATGTTGACGGCTGCGAAGCTGATGAAGCGCTTGCGAACTGCGTGAATGCGAGCGGCGCTGAGAATCTTGCAAAAGCTGCAGCTCGACAAGGCATCCCCATCGTTCATGTCTCAACGGATTATGTGTTTCCTGGCACTGAGCCGGGGGAGCGTGTGGAGTCTGATGCTGTTGCTCCTTTGAGTGCCTATGGACGTAGCAAGCTTGAAGGCGAGCGTTTGGTGGCTGCAGCTAACCCGAAGCATCATATCGTTCGCACGGCGTGGCTCTATGGTTATGTGGGTAAGAACTTCGCTAAGACCATGCTCAGGCTTGCAAAGGACCATGATGCGGTCACGGTGGTGGACGATCAGCTTGGCAATCCTACTAGCGCGAATGATCTGGCCTATGAGATATTGAAGATAGCCCTGTCGGATGAATACGGTATTTGGCATGTGACCAATGAGGGTACATGCTCTTGGGCGGACTTCGCCGAAGCCGTGCTTGCAGGTACTGGCTGTTCGGTGAAGCGATGTACGAGCACGGAATACAAAGCGGCTCATCCAGAAAGTGCAGATAGGCCAGCCTTCTCATCCCTTCGGAATAAGCATCTTGAAGACACGATCGGCAATGAGATGCGGTCGTGGCAAGATGCGCTGAGTGATTATCTGGAGAACCTACCCAGACTACAGGACTGAGGCATTCATGACTGATTCATTCGAACCAAAGCATATCATTGTGACCGGTGGTGCCGGCTTTATCGGAAGTAATTTCGTCCATTGGGTGGTGGATAATCAACCGGATGTCCACGTGACGGTACTTGATGCATTGACCTACGCTGGTAACAAGGAGAATTTGGCAGGCATCTCACAGGACCGCATGACGTTCGTGCATGGGGATATCTGCGATGCAGCGTTACTGGACGGGATCGTTCCCGATACGGATGCCATCGTGCATTTCGCCGCCGAATCCCATAACGACAATTCCATTTCCGATCCAGCACCGTTCGTACGCACCAACGTTGAGGGTACTTTTCAGTTGCTTGAGGCAACCCGTAAATATGGTACGCGCTTTCACCACATCTCTACAGACGAGGTCTACGGGGACCTGGCACTTGATGATCCAGTACGCTTCACTGAAGAGACGCCTTATCACCCTTCGAGTCCCTATAGCTCTACCAAGGCATCCTCTGATATGTTAGTGCGTGCGTGGTATAGGACCTATGGGGTGGCCGCTACTATTTCCAATTGCTCCAATAACTACGGCCCTCGCCAACACATCGAGAAGTTCATCCCGCGCCAGATCACGAACATCCTCTGTGGGATTCGCCCGAAGCTCTACGGGGACGGCAAGAATGTGCGAGATTGGATCCATACAGAAGACCATTCCAGCGCGGTTTGGGAGATCTTGACGCGAGGCCGTTTGGGTGAGACCTATCTTATCGGCGCTGACGGGGAAAGGAACAACATCGACGTCTTGCGGGCCATTCTCGAGCGCATGGGGAAGCAGTCCGATGATTTCGATTGGGTGCGGGATAGGCCAGGCCATGATAGGCGCTATGCCATTGACGCTTCGAAGCTGCGTCGGGAGTTGGGCTGGCAACCGCAACATACGGATTTCTCTGAGGGTCTGGATGATACCATTGCTTGGTATGCTCAGAACGAGGCCTGGTGGAAGGGTGCCAAAGAGGCCGTAGAGGCGAAGTACTCAGCTCAGGGTCAGTAGGAGGTTCGATGGCAGCGGGCGATCAGATAGTCTCGGGAAACTTCACGTTCACAGAGACGTCCATTGCGGGAGTGATCATCGTTGATGTTAAAGCCTACGGTGACGACCGCGGCTATTTCATGGAAACCTACAAGAAGCCGGATTTCGTAATCGGTGGGATAGATGTTGATTTCATCCAAGACAATCAATCTTCGAGCACAAAAGGGGTGCTGCGCGGTCTTCATTTCCAGATCAAGCATCCGCAAAGCAAGCTCGTTCGGGTGGTCAAGGGCACTGTGTTCGATGTAGCTGTCGATCTTCGAGACGGAAGCCCTACCTATGGCAAATGGGAAGGGGTCATTCTTTCCGCTGAGAACAAGCGTCAGTTCTTCATCCCACGCGGGTTTGCCCATGGGTTCCTCGTACTCTCAGAGACAGCGGAGTTCTGCTATAAATGCGATGATATCTATCATCCCAATGATGAAGGCGGTCTCATGTGGGATGACCCTGCTATTGGTATTGAGTGGCCTGCCTTGGAGGGGGAGACAGTCTTCGATGCTTCGAAAGTGATCCTAAGCGACAAGGATAAAGTCCATGTACCCTTCAAGGTGCAGTAGATGGATATCGGCAATGCGCTTCGACGTTTGAAACGACAGGTTCTATCTCAGTCATTCAATCTAGCTCCCTTTCCCATTGATGCATGGACGGATTCACGCTATTCTCAGTGGCTTGAGCGTGTTCGGCCGACTCGCAAGGTGTTAGACGCGCAATGTAGTGGTGGCGAATACCTAGGAGTCTTTTTCAGTATCGTTGTCCCTCTCTATCTCACACCTCTTGATTACTTAGAGGATCTCGTTGAATCTGTTCTGCTGCAGACTTATGACCAGTTCGAGTTGATCTTGGTCAATGGATCTCCTCAGGATGCTGCTTTGGGGTCGGCGCTTATGATCTATCAGGAGATGGATGAGCGTGTGAAGGTGGTCGTTCTTGAGGAGAATCGGGGCATAGCAGGTAATACCGCTGCGGGTGTTGCGGCCGCAGCGGGTGATCACGTAGTCCTACTGGATCATGATGACACCATCGAACCACATGCGCTCTTTGAATATGCCCAGGCTATTCGGGAGGTACCAGGGGCATCATTCTACTATTGCGATGAGGATATGTTTCAGACGGAAGAAGCTGCGGATGGTTCAAGGCATCCGCGCTACGAGCATCCGCTGTTCAAGCCTGCGTTCTCCCTTTCACTCCTATCATGCAAGAATTACATCCTGCACATGCTCTGCTTCAGACGGAGTTCCTTGGAGGCGAGGGGGATGCCTGATGCAAGTTTTGATGGTGCGCAGGATTTCAAGCTGATCATCGATGCGATTGCAGAAGGCGGACAACCCCACCATATTCCTAAGGTGCTCTATCATTGGCGTATCAGCGAAGGTTCCACAGCTACTAATCCTGATGCGAAGCCCTACGGTAAGGTGGCATATCGAAAGTGCTTGGAGCTCATTGCTGATCGTTATTGGCGTTCCGCCTGCCTCATCCCGACGGAGATCGACAATCTTTTCGATTTGAGAGCTGTCGAGTCTTTGACTAAAAAGATATCGATCATCGTAGATGTGCCTGACGCAACATCGATCAAGGGATTCCTTAGAGACTTGGAAAGAGCGGTGTCTACGACTGATGCTGAGATTATCTTCACGGGGAGGGGCTCACAAGCCATCTCTACCAGAAGCCTCGATGTATCATTCATCGAGACATCGAAGGTAAGTGGGCTTTTCGCACGATTGAATCAAGGCGCAGAGAGGGCGCAGGGCTCGTATCTCATCTTCATGGATGCAGGCTGCCGCATGTATGGAGAAGCGCCTTTAGAGCAGTTGGTCCTTGCAGCAAGTCGCGAATGGATCGGCGTTGTAGCACCCAAAACGCTCTATGCGGATTCTGCGGTCAAAGGCTACGGCGTTGCCCTTACAGCTGATCGCATCATGCCGCTCTATCGGGGTTATCCTAAAGATTTTCCGGGATACCAGTGTGGCTTGCTCGCTTTTCAAGAGAATAGCGCATGCGGCTGGCAGGGCATGACCATTTCTCGAGAGCTTTTTAACAGACTAGGTGCCTTCGATGAGCGTTTCAATGCTGAGATCGGAGCCGTGGATCTCTGCCAGCGTGCAAGGGTAGAAGGTCTGAGCACTGCTCAGATATGCACCGTAGAGCTGGTGACAGCGGATGCGTGCGCTCATGACCGCTACAATAATGCAATGAATGCGCCAGATTATACGGATGACGACTGCATTCTCTTTGATGAGAAATGGCCAAATGTTCGCGAAGCTGGCGATCCGTACTTCAATGGTAATCTTGATCAAGCATCAAGCTATTTCCAAATTGCTGGGGTGTGCGAGGAGTGACGATGGTCCAGTTCAAGCTTGCGAATGTATTGCTTCAGTTGCCCGAACATCTGAGGCGCTATCCACAGATGCTCTATCGGACTTCGGGGGCAGTGGACTTCCAAGAGGTAGACCAGTCTCTGGCTTTCGAGGGACGTATAGACTTCCTCACTTACTTCAATGCCCTTTCAGCGGAGAAATGGCGCAGATATGCTGCAGTCGAAAGCGTTCGCTTGCATTTGGAGCTCGTGGGGGATGCCTGCGATATCCTGTTCATAGGTGTAGAAGAGGACTCTCTCAACCCTAGGGAGGCACCAGGTATCGATCAAGTAGGGTCGGCTTCTCTCATCAAGGCCGAGGTGCACCCGCGACAGCTGATGGTCCCTGAGCGTTTTGAGGGCTCTATGGATTACAAGGTCATAGAGTTGGATGTATCACTGGAGGGGATGACGCTCGTGGGATTCGCTCTTGCCTCCAAAGGAGCGACAGCGGTGCGAAATGCTTCGTGGTTCACGAGTGTTGCTACTGACCGGGTGCGGGATGTTCGTATCGCCATTGCCACCACTACGTTCAAGAACGAGAAGTATATCCTTCCGAACATCGAAATGATCCGGCGTAATGTTCTGGGGTCTGATGATGCCGTGGCTGATGCGCTTCACCTCTTCGTGGTGGACAATGGGCGTACACTGGATGCGGGTGCTCTCTCGGGCGAGCATGTCACCGTGATCCCTAACGCTAACGAAGGTGGGTCTGCTGGGTTCGCCCGGGGAATGATGGCGGCCCTAGAAGCCGATGAACCCTTCACCCATGTTCTGCTCATGGATGATGATGTCCGCATTTCCCCTGAGAGCATCATACGAACGTACAATCTACTGTCTTTGGCGACCGATGAGTATGCGAATGCGTTCATCAATGGGGCAATGCTGGAAATGGAGCATCCGCAGAAACAGTTCGAGGATGTCTCTCATGTGCGTTCAGATGGCGTGTATCGCCGACTTAAAGGCGATCTGTTCATGGATGCACTGCCTGATGTAGTTATGAATGAGATCATCGATGTTGAGGTGTCGCAATCTTATGGAGCCTGGTGGTATTCCTGTATCCCGCTCTCTGCGGTGTGCAAGAACGGCTTTCCGCTTCCACTGTTCGTGCGTTGCGATGATGTTGAATATGGCATACGCACCCAACCTACGTACATGACCATGAATGGTATTTGCGTCTGGCATGCTTCATTCACTCAGAAGTTCCGGGCTCCGGTGGATTGCTACCAGTATGTCCGTAACTACATGATAATGAATGCCCTGCACGGGATTTCGAATGAGACATTGTTCTTGGCGCGGGCTGATCGTACGCTCCGGCTGTATCTACGCTCCATGGCCTATGAGACGGCGGAACTCATCGTTGCAGGCTTGGAGGACTACCTAAAGGGCCCTGAGTGGCTCATGGAGGTGAGCGGGGAAGCGGTGCTCAAGGCGAACAATGCTAAGGCTGAGAAGCTTGTACCTTTGGCCCAGGCGCTCTCAGATGGTGCTATAAAGTATCCGGACCTCGCTGAACCCATTCTAGGATTCACTCCTGACATGGATCTTGTGCGGGATGACCAAGCCGCAGGTCCATTGCTGCGCCTTTGGCGGTCTGTTCCCTACGATAGACACCTTCTTCCAGATGCTTTGATAAAGGATGAAGCAGCAACAGCCTATTATGGGGGCTATACCGTGCTGTCGCCCGATCAGGTAGCTAAGCGTATCCTCGTGGCTTGTGATCGCGAATGTCAGAATGCTCACGTGCGTGTGATGGACAGGAATCGCTGGCGGCGGATTCGCAGACGATGGGCTCAAGTGAGAGCGGAGCATAAAGCCAAAGGCAGTGAGATTGCGCTGGCGTACCAAGAAGCTCTTTCAAAGTTGACTAGCGTAGAATATTGGCAGCAGCACTTGGGGGAAATGCTGCATTAAAGTTTGCAGGATCTGAAAGGGAGAGCATGTGGGCTGAGTTCTGGTTAGCAGCACTGGTGGGGGTCGTTTTTCTTTATGTTCCTGCTTACGTGGTGCTACGCGTTCTCAGGTTCTCGAGAATAGCCTCTGCGGCTTGCGCACCTATCATATCGCTATTATTTTATTCCTTGCTGGCTATCATTTACGAGAAGTTGGGTATTTGGACTGATGGATGGATGCTCTTCATTCCTTTTTGCGTGATCGCCATTGTGGCTGCGATCGGCAATGGGGTCTTGGCGTATCGAGGTGTAGCCTTGAGCACCTGTGATGAAGGCAGCGATGATAACAGTATTTCTCGTTTATGGGGGCAGGATTCCTGGTTGCTCTTGCTCTATATTATCGTGGGCATTGCAGTTGGAAGCTACATTTTCCTTGGATCGCTTACAACACCTGATAGTACAACCTATACGTATGATGATCAGTCGCACCTTGCGTATATCCGTAGCTTCATCGAGCGCGGGAACTTCTCTTCGATTGCTGCAAATTATGAATATGATATCGTCAACAATGATGGATATTATCCGGCCGCATGGCATCTATTAAGCGCCTCCATCTCAACGATATGTGGAGTGACCAGTTATACAGGGGCGAATGTAGCATTATTTCTTTGCTGCTCCTTCATTTACCCGCTCTGCTGTTTATTCCTGATTCGCACCTTGTTCAAAAGCAGGATTGAACTTCAGGTGATAGGAGCATTCCTGGCATTGGTTTTTGCTTCATTTCCCTGGGAATTCGTGTACTACGGAAGGCTCGTGGCTAATCTTTTGGCCTTTTGCTTCGTGCCTGCTATGCTTGCCTGTACTTTGAAGATATTCGGCTTTGATATGGCGAAGAACTTGAGAGTAAGATACGGGGTCATCCTTCTCATGAGTTTTGCTCTGTCTCTTTTTTCGCAACCGAGCGTCTGTTTCACTTGGCTTTTCTTTTCGGTTCCCTATTTGATGCATAGGATCTGGTATCTTCCTGCAAAGGATGGAGGGATTGCAGGAACCCAGCAAAGGGTTTTACGCGTTTGCCTCTTCTGCTTGGGCGTGATTCTTTTTCTGATCACCTGTTATATGCTGCCGTTCCTGTACGCGCTTACACGTTTTAAGTGGCCAGCTCCCATGTCGGTATCGGATGCGATCGTGAATGTTTTGCTCCAAGGATCCCCGCAGGGTCCATACGCGTTCCTTCTTGCCTTGTTGGTGTTTTTGGGAATCGTCTTTGCATTGCGCAAACCGGATACTCGGTGGATCGTGCTTCTCTGGGGTATTTTAGCCATTATGTATGTGGTTGATGCAGGTACCAACCTTCGGCTAAAGAATTATATGACGGGTTGGTGGTATACCGACTCTCATCGCGTTATGGCTATGTACTCGATGGGATCATATCTATTGGCTGTGCTGGGCTTAGGTGGTCTGCTTCAGTGGGTTTTCTCTAAGATGCATCTTCAAAAGGGCGCTATCGCTGGTACGATCATCGTGTCTGGGATAGTTGCTGCGTTAGCCATGACTCCTATATTTTGGGTTGGCCAAACGCAGGTCATTACACCCATTGGATATCTAAGAGCGTATATTTCAGGAGGATACCGGATCGATGCTCCTGATGACGGCTCTATGTTCTCTGGCCAAGAAAGAGATTTTGTTCAGAAGGCTGCCCAGATTACAGGAGATGATCTCGTATTCAATATCCCTAAAGATGGGAGTGCCTTTGCCTATCAGAGTTCTGGTATGAAGACCTATTACCGGTGGGCTGATGAAGGTATCAGTAGTAACGCTGCCACGCGGCTTGTCCAGCGTAGCCTTGATGATATGACTACGAACGAAAGCGTACGACGTGCGGTGAATGAGCTTGGAGTCAAGTACGTTATGATGCTCGATCAAGGCCACGAGCCTTTTCATGCGATGTGGGGGGATTATTCAGACAGTAACTGGAAAGGTGTTCTTGATATAAATGAGGATACTCCCGGTTTCGAATTGATGCTCTCTGACGGGGATATGAAGCTCTATCGAATACTTTCCGAAGAAGAGATGACGCAGCAGATGCAGGCGCAGGATCAGGTGCAACGGGCGGGGTGAGTCAGCTCATCTGCTTACGATACAGCAGCGCGCTCGAATGCTTCCATGACTGTTTGGGCTGTTCGCTTCCAGGTGAATACGTTAGTTGCTCTTCGTTGCACCTTTTCAGCCATGGCTCTTCGTCGTCCAGGGTCTTCCTTGAGCTCCGAGATGGCTAAGGCTAGGGTATGGGGCTCTGCGTTAGGCAATACGATGCCATAGCTCTCGTTGGGAATCATCTCAGCCACGCCGCCTACATTCGTGATGATAGGGGAGCAGCCACAGACCGTCGCCTCTAAAAGCGACGTGGAGAAGCCTTCAGAACGTGTGGGAAGGCAAAAGATATCAGCCTGCAACAGCAGTGCGGCGATATCGGACCGCACTATTCGCCCAAGCGCATGCACGTTGCCTGGTGCCGTTTCGACATCTTCGAGCAAGGGGCCATCACCTGCGAAGAGGAAGTGGATATCTCGCTCGTCTTCGAGGAGTCTTGCTGCCTCCAAGAGCTCTGCTACACCTTTCTCAGGTACGAGCCTTCCCGTGAATGCGATCAAGAAAGAATCCGAGGGGAGGCCCAATTCGGTTTTAAAGTCCCTTAGAGAAGCAGCTTCGGTGAATGAGTGGCCATCCAGAGCATTGGTGATGACTCCTTCAGCCGCGATACCGAAATGGGTCAGCCACTGAACGCTTGCTTGGGAGATCCCATAGAAGTCTGTGACATGTCGCTTGATCCGATGCGTCATGAAACGTTCGTAGCTGTGCAGGATGCTGTCGATAACGGGATTTCCTAAGGTGAGGTAAGCAGAACCGTGATCCAGTAAGACCGGCTTGATGTTCTTGCGCTCTGCGAATGCAGCACCTTCTTGCGAGTGGGGGTAGAACCTCGTATTGATGAGGATATGATCTATCTCTTGCCCATAGAGCTCCTCTAAGAGGCGTGCATAGGTGTGATCCTTCCTCGGGATGGGGAGTCGTCCACCCATAAGCGAATGACAGGGGAGGCGGATGACCTCCACCCCGTCTTCCGTTGTCCTATTGGGTAGGTCATGGGTATTCGAAGTGACTATGATGGCCCGGTATCCTGAGCGGGTAAGGGTCTTTGCAAGGTTCTCAGAGAAGATCTCAACCCCTCCCGTGCTCGGCTTATAGAGTGCCGAGAAGATGCATATGCAGGCTCTTTCGTCCAAGATCTTCCTTTGCAAGCGTGCGAGCGACCAGAACAGGCGCCCTTTGGTTTAGAATTGTAATATATCGTCCAGATACGCTACGCAGAAGAAAAGATGTCTTAGACAGTATGACCAAGAGAGTCCTCGCCATAATCCCCGCCTATAATGAGGAAGAGAACATCATCGGTACCGTTGAGGATCTTCATCGGAATGCCCCGGATGTGGATTACATCGTTATCGATGACGGTTCTCGGGATGCCACGGCTCGCATTTGCAGGGAACGGGGCTATCCGTTGGTTTCGCTGCCCGTGAACCTTGGGCTTGCGGGTGGATTCCAGACAGGGATGAAGCATGCCAAGCGCCAGGGCTATGATTACGCTGTGCAATTCGATGCCGACGGTCAGCACTCGGCCGAGTACATCTCTCAGCTCGTGGATGCCGCTGAGCGATCGGAGGCGAACATCGTTGTCGGTTCGCGCTTCACGAACAAGAAGCGCCCACTCTCTGCGCGTATGGTAGGGTCAGCGCTGATCACGGCGATGATCCGCATCACAACAGGTAAACGGATAACAGACCCTACATCGGGCATGCGCCTGTTCGATGCCACCATGATCCCGCTCTTTGCAGATGAGCTCGATTACGGCCCTGAGCCGGATACACTTGCGCTCGTGATGCGACGAGGAGCCAAGGTGGAAGAAGTACAGGTGGAGATGCGTGACCGTACGGCAGGGGAGAGCTATCTGAACTTCACGAAGTCCGTCTCCTATATGCTGCGGATGAGCATATCCATCCTCTTCGTGCAGTGGTTCAGGAGGAAGAGATGACGGTATCCTATCGCCTGCTGCTCGCCATCGCGGCGCTTCTGATCCTGTTGGTCATGTTGCGCAAGATCAGGAAGTCCGAGGTGAAGATCTCCGATTCTCTCTTCTGGCTCTTCTTCGTGGTTTCACTTATCGTGCTTGCTGTCTTCCCTGAGATCGCTTTCTTCTTCTCAGAGCTTCTTGGTATCGAATCCCCTGCGAATCTGGTCTTCCTCTACGTGATAGCCTTGTTGCTGATCCGCGAGTTCGCATCAACGGTGGAGATATCCCGCCTGCGGAGCAAGCTCACCGCGCTCGTACAGGAGTCAGCGTTGGAGGATTTAGATGCTCCGGATCCTTCTGGCGTTGAGGATGAGAGAGTCTAAGCGCTCATGCAGTATGAAGGGATGCAGCTGAAGCGTCTGCAAGCTATTGAGTTGGAGATGCTCCAGACTATAGATGAGATTTGCAAACAGCTCGATATCGTGTACTTCCTGGATTCTGGCACCGCTTTGGGCGCAGCACGCCATGGAGGTTTCATTCCCTGGGATGACGATATCGATCTAGGGATGATGCGTCCTGAATACGAGCGATTCATCCAGGAGGCGCCTTCTCTCCTCCCGGAGAACTATCAGCTCTGCACGCCTGATAACGCAAGAGGCTTTGCGCCTTTGTTCGCCAAGGTGGTGCGCACGGACACGGTGTTCGCGACTCAGGAGACTGAGGATGCCGGTTTCGATCAAGGCATCTTCATCGATATCTTTCCCTATGACACCCTTTCGTCGGATGAGGTTGTTGCGAAAAAGCAACAGAGGAAATGCCTCTTCTGGCAACGAGTCTCTTACTTATACCACTCGCCGCATGTCTATTTGCCCCATGGAGGTGTACTAGGGGTTTGTGAACGAATGGTTTGCTACGGTCTCCATGGTCTTGTTAGGATCCTCTTCACTCCGAAGAGGATCCGTGAATCATTCGATCATTGGGCTCTGCTCGCAAAAGATGATCCGAGCAATAGGTTGATGCCGTTCGCTTACCCGATCAAGGATGGTTTCGAAGTGGACTGGCTCTTCCCTGTGGTAGATATGGTTTTTGAAGGTGGCCGATTCCCTGCACCGCGGGAGTTGAACGAATATCTCTCCTATATGTATGGGGATTGGCGTTCGTTGCCGCCCGAGGATCAGAGAAGGAACCATGCTCCCCTGCGGCTCGAGTTCGGTGATCAGGCGGAGTGTTCGCGATAGAACTCGAAGAGCATCTCTGCGACGGTGTTGATATCGAAGCCCTGCTCCCTGGCGAGTGAGCATCTGTCATCTTTGGATTGGCGGGATGCTTCGTAGGCAGCGGTAGCTGCAGTCGCCCAAAGGTCCCTATCAAGGGACAGGCGTTGTGCTCTATCAGAGATGCAGGCGTGATCGGGAATGCCCGTAGAGGCAATGCAAGGCAAGCCTGCTGTTTGAGCCTCCACGAAAGAGATCCCCAGCCCCTCATAGATGGAGGGGAAGAGGAAGACGTCCATGGACCTAAGCGCCTCGGGTATATCATCACGGATGCCTGCGAATAGGACTGCATCGGAAAGACCGAGGGCTTGGGCTTGCTCATGCACGCTCGCCTCTTCGGGTCCTCTACCGATGAGCAGGAGCTTCGCCGGTGGTAGGCTCCTCTTGATGCTGGCGAATACGTCCAGGAGGAAACGGTGGTTCTTCTCAGGCGAGAATCTTCCTACATGACCGAAGACGGGCTCATCGCCAAAGCCGAAGGATGCCTTGGCCCGTGCGATGCTCTCGGGGTTGCGTTCATAGGCTTCCGTATCGATCCCGTTATTCACGATGCGGCACGAAGCGCTGGCAGCGATCCTGGGGCCGAAGCGATCCAGTGCTGCTTCGGGGGAGCACGCCATATAGAAGTCTGCGATCCCTCTTACCGGGCGAGCAGCCGTTTTGAAGGCGATATCGCTCGGCGATGTGATGCGTACAGCCGAATGGCTATGAGCAATGGCGTATCGCCCCTGTCTTTTCGCCTCAGCAAGATAGATGGGTGCAGAGCTGCCGATGTGACCATGGACGATCTGATATTCAGGATGTTCAGCCAAGAAGGTGCGGAATGTTCGCCGATAGCTCAGGTAATTGATGAGCGAGTACGTGGGGATGCGGTGTATCTTCCCACCCATGCTGATGATCTCCTGATCATAATCGCATGGCTGCTGAGCATTGACGAGGAAGTCGAACTGTACTTTCGTTCGGTCCATATGGCGGTAAAGGTTCATTATGAATGTTTCGGTCCCCGCTCTATCCATGGCACCAACGACGTGGAGCACTCTGACCAATATGCACACCGCCTATCAGATTCCCATTTTTCGTTCTAATATACCATGGTGCTGAGCAACGGGATCAAGAGGAGGGATGATGCCCAAGGCGCTGACACTGCGACAGAACATGGCTTGGAACTCCATGGGTTCGTTGGTGTTCCTGGGATGCCAATGGCTCATAACAGTGCTCATCGTCCGGCTCTCTTCGGGCTACGATGCGGCTGGCGTGCTCTCCTTGGCTATGACGGTGTATGGCATCTTTGCGCCCATTGCGGAATATCGCATGTACATCTATCAGGTTTCTGATGTCCATCACGAGAACTCTGTGGGTGAATACCTTGCGTTCCGGACGCTCACATGCAGCATATCGCTCGTGCTCTGCCTGGGATACGCTCTGCTTACCTGCTCCTGGGATGCGGTGGGCGCCATCATGCTCTACGGGGTGTATCGGATCGCCTCTTCGCTCATCGATGTCCTCCATGCGCAAGATCAGGCTGAGCGACGCATGGATTACATCGGGAAGTCCCTCACATTGCAAGGCGTGGCTTCCTTGGGGCTCTTCGTGGCTGCCTTCGCGTTCACGGGCAGCTTGGAGTTGACCTTGATCGTCATGACCGGCGGGGTCATCGCAGTGGGTGTGCTCTTCGATCTCCCGCATACCCGCAGGCTCGGACGATTCGGATTCGGCATATCTCCGAAGAAGGCGCTTCATCTGCTGGTGCATTGCGCACCCGTGGTCGTTGGGTTCGTTGCATGCGCGACGGCGCCATCCATACCACGTCAATATCTCTTCGACGTGAGCGGAGAAGCTGCTCTAGGTATCTACGCCTCCGTATCAGCGCCTGTGGCTATCATCCAGTCCGGTGCGTCCTATCTCTATAATCCGCTGATGGGATACTTCGCGAAGAGCTATAGCGACGGGGACAGTCGAGAGTTCCGCTCGCTTCTAGCGAAGGCGAGCATCTCTATCCTCATTCTGGGCGTGGCGTGCTTGGGTCTTTTGATGCTGTTCGGCGGTCCGTTGCTGTCCTTGATGTTCGGTGAGAGCATCAATGTGCATCTCTATCTCATTCCGCTCATCGCACTCAGCTCCATCGGCATCGCTTATATGGGATTCATGAACGGGCTCATGCTCACGATCCGGGATTACAAAGGCGGTCTTTTGGGTGGCATCGTCGCATTGGTCCTCGCCGCTGGGCTCACGCTCCCATCGGTGAGCGTGTGGGATATGAACGGCGTGAGCATCGTGCTGCTGGCATCATCGATGGGAAGTGCTCTTGTCATGGGTGGTTTTCTGATCAGCAAGGTTCGGTCTTTGCAGCCCGGGGATATATCTGAAGATCTTGAAGTGGAAGGGGAGCAAGAGATGAAGCGGTCGATCAGCGTTGATGAGATGAAGAGGATCGAGCTTGACATCATGGATGAGATCGATCGGGTATGTCGCAGCCACGGGTTGACCTACTATCTTGGCTATGGAAGCTGTTTGGGGGCCATGCGGCACGGTGGCTTCATCCCCTGGGATGACGATATCGACATCCTCATGATGCGAGAGGACTATGAGGAGTTCTATAGGCTCTTTCCCACGGAGCGAAGCTCAGACAGATTCCGTCTCATCTCCTATCGTGATGAGACCTCTCCCCATGCATTCTTCAAGATAGAAGACGCTACCACGCAAGTGGAAGAGCGATATATGAAGCCTGAATATGGGTCAGGCATCTGGGTGGATATCTTCCCGCTCGATGCTGCTGGTGATGATCCGAGTGCTTTGCATAAGAAGGTGTCACGCAATCAGAGCCTGCGCTATCTTGCGGTGACCAAGCCTAGTGTAGGTTCTTCTTGGGTCATTCGGTGGGCCAAGAAGCTGGCCTGTCCCATAGCGAGCAAGCTGGGACCATATCGGTTCGCTCGTAAGATCGATGAGCTGACAGCGGCTGCCTCTCGTGCGGGAGATGCCCCTTACGTGGCTGATTATATCGGCGGATACGATGCAGATGATGTGTTCCCGCGGACGCTGTTCGAGCCCTTGGAGGTTTCCTTCGAAGACCGTAGGTACATCGTCCCCAAGGGCTACGATGAGTATCTGACCATCGTGTATGGAGATTGGCGTACACCTCCTCCAGAGGGACAGAGAGAATGCCATATCTTGGAAGCGCATCATCTTTAAGCTGAGCGTACGTTCATTCGCTCCTCAGGGCGTTGCTCCCTTTTGGATATAGATGCCAACGAAGGGTGAACCCTTGCAGCATGGGTCCATGTGAGGTTCACCGCTGTCGTCATGCTACCCCACGGTTTTGAGTGCCTTCCAGCACCAATGGGTGTGAGTTGTATATCCACCGCTCGCTGGTGCCTGGCTTTCTGGGGATCTCTCTATGCTATAGTAGGGGCGTTCAAAAGTTTTGTGAGATTGGAATAAATTGAACAGAAAGCAGTTCTCTGTGCTCTCTGCCCTGGTGAAGCAGCCGGGCATGACCCAGCGGGAGATCGCATCCGCTACGGCTATCTCCTTGGGTAGCGTATGTGCTGTCCTGAGCGAATTGCGTGAGCAGGGCTATGTGGCTGATAGGGAATGCGGGGATGCCGTAACAGCCCAGGGTTTCGAGGCGCTTGCTCCCTACCGGGTCCGCAATGCCGTCATCATGGCCGCAGGGCTCTCTTCTCGCTTCGCACCCATCTCCTACGAGAAGCCCAAGGGAGTCCTCACTGTGCGCGGGGAGGTGCTCATAGAACGACAGATCCGTCAGCTCAAGGAAGCAGGCATTGATGACATCACCGTGGTGGTGGGCTACAAGAAGGAGGAGTTCTTCTATCTAGGCGAGCGCTTCGGCGTGGATATCGTCGTCAATGAGGAATATGCGAAGCGCAACAACAACTCCACCATCCGTCGTGTCCAGGACCGTCTGGGGAACACCTATATCTGCTCTTCTGATGATTACTTCACCGAGAATCCCTTCGAGCCCTACGTCTACGATTCGTACTATTCGGCAGTCTATGAAGAAGGTCCCACCGAGGAGTACTGCATGTCTCTACGCGGGCGCGAGGATTGGATATGCGGGGCGACCGTAGGCGGAGCGGATTCATGGACGATGATGGGCCATGTGTACTGGGATGAGGCTTTTGCTGTTCGATTCGTCCAGATCCTCGATGCCATCTACGATGATCCCGCAACGGCTCCCAAGCTCTGGGAGGATATCTATCTCGATCACCTTGATGAACTTCCCATGGTAGCCCGGAAGTATCCCGATGGCGTCATCTGGGAGTTCGATTCCCTGGATGAGGTAGCTGCATTCGATCCTGCATTCATCAAGAACGTGGACTCCCATATCTTCGACAACATCTGCTCTGTATTGGGCTGTAATCGCGATCAGATCCAAGGTGTTGTTCCCATCAAGCAGGGCCTCACCAATCTATCTTGCCGTTTCACCGTAGGAGATGAGGTCTATGTCTACCGCCATCCGGGGGAGGGTACCGATGAGATCATCAGCCGTTCCGGGGAGGCTTTCTCGCAGGCAGCTGCTCGGGATCTAGGGCTTGATGGCACCTATATCCATGAGGACGCGGAGCGCGGGTGGAAGATATCTCGCTTCATTGAGGGATGCCGGACCCTTGATTATCACGCTTGGGGTGAAGTGGAACAGGCACTTGGGATGGTTCGCACGCTCCATGAGAGTGGCATCGTCTCTGAATGGGACTTCGATATCTATGAGGAGACTCAGAAGCTCCTGCGTTTGATAGAGGGACGCCAGGCCACGAGATTCAAGGACTTCGATGAGCTAGTGGCTCAAGCGGATGCTCTGCACGAGGCGCTCTCAGCCCACCCGGGACCGAAGTGCCTCTGTCACAACGACTTCTACGACCCCAATATCCTCGTGCGCGGAGATGAGATGCATCTCATCGATTGGGAATACTCGGGAATGAGCGACTACGCGAGTGATCTGGGCACGTTCATCTGCTGCAGTGACTACACCTTTGAGGAAGCGATGCGCGTCTGGCGTCTGTACTTCAAGCGCGACCTGGCACCAGAAGAGCTCTTCCATTGTGTCGCTTATACATCGCTGGCGAGCTTCTACTGGTTCGTATGGGCTCTGTACAAAGAGGTCTGCGGTGACCCCGTAGGGGAGTGGCTCTATCTTTGGTATCGATGTGCTTGGACCTATGGTCGTAAAGCATCCGAGCTTGCAGCATCCATCGGATAGGGAACGGATGAGGACTGCCCGGACGGGTTGTCAGGAATAGAAAGGATAGCAGGATGGAGCTTTTCGGACAGATCGTGGTGTATATCATCATGGCATGCGCCCTCGCGGGGTGTATTGCCTCTGTGATCCGACCAGAGAGCGAGCTGGGTCAGCAGTTCGTAGCGGGCATTGATTCGATCGGCCCTATCTTCTTGCCCGTGGCGGGTATCATGGCGGCGGCTCCTTATCTGACGGCCTTTGTGAGCTCAGTCTTTGGCCCTGCTTACAGCGCTCTGGGAGCGGATCCTGCCATGGCGGCTACGACATTCATCGCGGTGGACATGGGAGGCTATCAGCTTGCTGATGCGCTGGCTCAAACCCGGGAGAGTTGGATCATGGCCATGATGACCGGTTACATGGCAGGAGCTACCATCGTGTTCACTATTCCTGTCGCACTCAAGATGCTCGAGAAGCGCGATCGGAAATACCTCGCCTTGGGCGTCATGAGCGGTTTGCTTGCCATCCCTATCGGTGTGCTGGTGGCGAGCGTCATCATCGCACTGGCCCATCCGGTGGTTCGTGAGGTCGTATCCACCAATGCTGATGCTACGTATCAGCTAGCGCTTGCCTGGTCCACCATCGGCTTGAACCTCATTCCCTTGGTGGTGGTCTGCGTTCTGCTTGCCCTGGGCCTCAAGTTCATTCCCGATGGGATGATCAAGGGTTTCATCGTATTCGGTCGTGTGCTGGAAAGCGCTCTCAAGATCGTGTTCGTTCTCGTGGTCATCGAATATTTCACAGGCATCTTCACCGCGATCTTCGGCGGGTTCGGCTTCGATCCCATCTTGGCCGATGATGAGGATATCTTCCGTGCTTTGGAGGTCTCGGGGGCCATCGGATTGATGCTCTGCGGCGCTTTCCCCATGGTCTACCTCATCCGTCGCTATCTAGCGAAGCCCTTGGCGAAGATCGGTGGTGCGGTGGGCTTGTCCTCAGACGCCACGACCGGTCTGTTGGCAGCCTCAGCCAATGTGCTCGCGGCGTTGGCGATGATCAAGGACCTGAAGGCGAAAGATAAGGTACTGGTCCTTGCATTCTCTGTGTGTTGCGCATTCCTCTTCGGCGATCATCTTTCCTTCACAGCGAACTTCCAGCCCTCTCTCATCGCTGCGGTCTTCATTGGAAAGCTCTGCGCGGGTATCTGCGCCATGGTGTTCGCTTTCCTCTTGGCGGTGAGGAAGGCTGAGCAGCTCGAGGAGGAAGACCGTAGCTCAGGCGTACTGACAAGCGGTGCTGGTGAAGGTGAGATCGCTGTCGATTACTACCAAGACGTATAGGTCGGCGCAGATGGGACGATGTGTTTCAGAGGAGGGCTCTCAGGGATGCCAGACGGCTCTCCCTGAGAGCATCAGGAGCGCTGGAGACGGGGGATCGATCGCTGCTTCAGAGGCATTCGAGAATATAGCGAAGGTGCTGGGTTGCTTTCATTCAGAGATCAGGGACATCTATCCGCTCAAGGAAGGTCTTACGAACCTCTCATGGCACTTCACGACGGATTCAGGCGAATACGTCTATCGGCATCCTGGCATTGGGACGGAGCGGCTGATAGACCGCGCTGCTGAGGTTGCTGCTCAGCAGGTGGCCAAGGATCTGGGGATAGATGACACCTTCATCTTCGAAGATCCGGACAAGGGATGGAAGATATCTCGGTTCCTTCCGGATTGCCGTCAGCTTGACCCCCATGATGACGGGCAGCTCGCGCGGGCCATGCAGATGGCTCACAGGCTCCATGCAGAACCTGTGGTCATGGACCGTACGTTCGACTTCTTCCAGGAAAGCAAGAGATATGAGGCGGCGCTTCTGGAGAAGGGCCCCATCGACGTGCCGGGGTATGCTGAGATGGCTGAGATGGCAGCCAGGCTCTATGAGCATGTACAGGCAGAATCATCGAAGAAGTGCCTTACCCATAATGATTTCTTCTATCTGAACCTCTTGCTGGACGAGGCTGACGATCTCTATCTCATCGATTGGGAATACGCGGGCATGGCTGACTATGCGAACGACTTCGGTACGTTCACGGTCACCTGCGAGCTGTCCGAGGAGGAGGCAGAGCGGGCCTTGGAGCATTACTTCGGCCGCCCTCCCACGTTCGCGGAATTGCGCCATAACTTCGCCTTCGTGGCTTTCGCTGGCTGGTGCTGGTATGTGTGGTCGCTGGTCAAGGAGGCGGAAGGGGACAATGTAGGAGAGTGGCTCTATATCTATTACAACTACGCGAAGGCCTATTTGGGCAAGGTCTTGGATTGGTACGAGAAGGACGAACGGCTGTGAGCCGTTACCTTTCCTGATCGCGATGAAGAAGGGGTGGGGGAATGAGATACGGACTGACGAGCGGTCTGCTCTGGGGACTGGACACGGTGATCTTGGGGATAGGCCTGGCTATGGCGCCCTATATAGGGACGGCAGAGGCGTTGGCCTTGGCTGCTATCGTAGGCGCGGCTCTCCATGATGCCTTCTGTGCTATCTGGCTGTTCCTGTACATGGCCGTGAAGCGGCGCCTGAAGGATACGCTCGCAGCGCTCAAGACCCGCAGTGGCAAGGTGGTCATCTTGGGTGCGTTGCTAGGTGGCCCTATCGGCATGACAGGGTATGTGATCGCCATCAACAACATCGGTGCGGGCTATACCGCCATCATCTCCTCCTTCTATCCCGCCTTCGGCACGGTCATGGCGGTGCTCCTCCTGAAAGAGAAGATGAACTGGAAGCAGGTAGTCGCTTTGGCGGTCGCCCTGGCCGGTATCATCGCCATGGGGTATCTGTCTGCAGATACGACGGTCACGGGGAATGCGGTCATCGGGCTTCTGGGGGCAGCGGCCTGTGTCATCGGATGGGGCTCAGAGGCGGTGCTCTGTGCCTGGGGCATGCGCGATGACAGCGTTGATAACGAAACGGCGCTTCAGATCCGCGAGACCACGTCCGCCCTGGTGTATCTGATCTTCGTGCTACCTCTCTTCGGAGCCTGGGCTTTCACGCTGACAGCCTTCCCGTCAGCGGCTACGGGCATCGTGGCTCTAGCGGCTTTGGCGGGAGCAACGTCCTATCTCTTCTACTATAAGGGCATCGCGGTCATAGGAGCGGCGAAGGGCATGGCACTTAATATCTCCTATTCCGCCTGGGCGGTGCTCTTCGGGGTGATCCTGCTGGGCGCTATCCCCGGTCCCATTGAGATCATCTGCTGTGTGGCCATCCTCTGCGGTACCATCCTGGCTGCCTCTGACTGGAAAGAGCTCTTCAGCCGCACGGATAAGCCAGCGTAGGATCAAACGGTGGCTCACCGGTTGAAGAACCGGGAGGCGTCCTGCAGTGTGGCAGCCAGTCCGTTGATGCGGATGCGATGCAGACCCTTGCCCAGGGTGTAGGCTGCATAGGCAAGGTTGTTCGGGCGGATGCACTCTATCCCACGGATGCGGGCGAAGAGGGAGCGCAGGGCGGGGGAGATGGCTGGGTCTGCTAACACCAGCCCTTCGTCCATGGAGCCGAACATCGCTTCCAGTGCCTCTTCAAGCCCTGGATAGCCTTCGCTCACCTGGCTCACCACGCCTCCTGCATACATGAATCCGCGCCGGATATGCGCGCGCCAGATGCCCCGGTCCGTCACGTTCGCCGCCTCGAGCACCTCGGTCATCTCCTGCCAGCGCTCGAAGGGCAAAAGCGGCGCTTTGCGCGCGAAGGCATCCTCATCCTCAGGGGAGGTGGCGCGGTAGTTGTAGAAGGGCTCATCCAGATAGATGATCCTGTCCGTGGCAGTCAGCGTCTCCATCAAGAAGCGGTTATCGGCCCAGCCACTGCCAGGGTATTCCGGAAAGTGGATGTCGTGCTCTTCCAAGAATGAGCGCCGATAGAGGGCTGACCAGATGGAGGGGTGGTGGGCGATGAGCTCCGGGGCTGCCTCTAAGCCGAAGGGCTGGGAGGAGGGGTGCACGAGCCCCCGATAGGTGCAGTTGAGCTTCTGCGCTCCGAACTCATCCCCTGCCTTCACCCACCAGTAGGGGCATTTCACGATATCAGGCTCCTCTGAGAAGGATCCGGCGAAGGTGATCATCGCCTCCAAGGCGTCCACGTCCATCCAGTCGTCGGGCTCTAGGATGGCGATCCACTCTCCCCGGGCTACCGCCAGACCATCATTCATGGCTGCACCGTAGCCCGCGTTCTCTTTGGTGATGATACGGAAGCGCGGGTCCTCATCAGCGAAGGCGTTCAGGATGTCCAAAGAGCCATCGGTGGAACCGTCATTCACGCAGATGACCTCTAGATTCCGATAGGTTTGTTCTTGGGCGGATACCAGCGCGTCCACCAGTTGGATGCCGGCGTTGTAGACGGGGATGATGATGGAGACGAGCTCAGTTCCTGCGGCGTGGGGCTTCATCGGTCCTGTTCCTTTGACGGTTGCGTATATCTTGGTAGTTGACGCGGCGGACCGAGTCCAGCCGCCGGGAGTCAGCGCTGTTTCGGCTGGGCTTGCGACGCGGCACGTAATGATGGCGCAGCACCGGTTCCAGTAGGTGCAACTTGCCTATGGCGAAGACGGTGATGCCCGCTGCAGCTATGATGGCTGCGGTCCTCCAAAGGCCGTCAGACTCCGCCAGCACGATGGCGCACACGGAGAGCGCTGCCGTCCAACCACACATGATGAGCACGGTGCCCTGTTGGGAGAAACCTCGGTTCAGCAGCCGATGATGGATGTGACCCGCGTCAGCTTGATCCACCCGTTGATGTGCCCGCTTGCGGCGGATGATGGCAACGGCGGTGTCCGTGATGGGTACGCCCGCAGCCATGATGGGTACGAACAGGGAGATAAATAGGGTAGAGCGGGCTACGGCCAGAAGCGATACCACGCCCAATGTTATCCCCAAGAGCAACGCTCCTGAATCGCCCATGAAGATGGAGGCGGGATGATGGTTGTAGCGCAAAAAGCCTATGCACACTCCCACGATGACCACGGCCAAGATGGCGGCATCGAAACGGGCGGAGAATACCGAGAACACGAAGATGGTGGCAGCGGAGATGCCGCTGATGCCCGAGGCGAGTCCGTCCAAGCCATCCACGAGGTTGATGACGTTAGCGAAAGCCACCAGGTAGAAGATGGTGATGGGGTAGGCCAGCCAGCCGAAGTCGATGACAGCTCCCTCTACGAACGGGTTCTGGATATTGGAGAGCAGAAGTCCGGAGGCTGAGCAGATGGTGGCAGCTACGATCTGCCCTGCCAGCTTCACGAGGGGCTTCAAATTCTTGATGTCATCCACCACGCCCACGCCGAACATGACGGCGATCCCCAAGAAGAGCACAGGGAAGCTCACAGTGAAGCCGAAATAGGAGCGGAACGGGTCTATCCAGCCGAAGAGCATCACGCCTATCTCTATGACCAAGCAGCTGGCCACCATGCCCCCGAAGATGGCAACGCCGCCCATGCGTGGGGTGGGGCGCGTGTTCACGCGGCGATTGTCGGGGTAGTCGATGGCATCAGTGGCGAAGGCGATGCGCTTGGCTATCGGTGTGAGCGCAATGGTGACAGCGATAGCCACAGCGAGGACGATGCCACACTCTATCCAGATCATAGGTTGGATGCGTCCCCTTCGCATTCGATGATATAACCGACCCATTATAGCGTTCTGCAACGCGCGGGGTCATTTGCTATGATGCTGCCATGGAAAAAGCAGCCATCATCATCGTCACCTATCGGCGCCAAGAGCTCTTGGATAAGCTGCTCCACTCATTGCTGTTCCTGCACGAGGCCCCTTGGCGCGTGTTCATCATCGACAATGAGGCTTCTCCGGAAACGGAGCAGCTGGTGGAAGTCTATCGCCATCTGGTGGACGAGGGTCTGACCGCTACCCCTTGGGATGCGGGAGCGGATACCTTCGTCTATGCCCCCCAGGCCGAGAATACGGGGGGAGCGGGGGGCTTCGCTTGCGGTGTGAGCCTAGCCTACCAGGCAGGAGCAGAGTGGTTCTGGCTCATGGATGATGATGTGGTGGTCTTGCCGGAGGCCCTGGGCATCCTCGATCGCTGGGCTCCGCGCTTCGATGCTATCCAGGGTTCACGCCTTGATTTCGACGGCGGCCCGTTCTGGTGGCAGTATCGCTTCATTCCGGCTTTGGGGGTGTACAACCCTCTCGCACCTTCCGGTTTCGGCCCTCAGGGCTGGAAGCCCGCGAACGCTCTCTGCTTCGAGGGGGCCTGCATCAGCCGCCGGGTAGTGGATGGCATCGGCCTGCCCGATGCGCGCTTCTTCCTCTATTGGGATGATTGCATCTATGGATACCTGGCAAGCTGTCGCTTCCGCGTGGCCGTGATACAGGATGTCATCCTGCAGCGCACCAAGGATATCCCTCACTGGGAGGTGTCCGGGGTGCGTCAGCTCAATGCCAGCTCTGACCGGACGCGCTTCTATGTCATGGCGAACCGTGGCCATATGGCGAATTACCTGAAGCGGGAAGGGACGTTCTTGCCGTGGGGGTTCGCTCTGGGAACCCTTGCCTCCTTCGCGAAAGAGACCATCCGTCTGGCGGCGGTCGAGAGGGGGCATCTGGGGAGCGGCATCAAGAGCCTCATGGAAGGCTGGCAGGAATCGCGTCGCATCATGGTGGATCCGCTTTGGGAACCCTCTGAGAAGGCATCGGATGTCTAAGCGCTCGGCCTATAAGGAGCTCCTGGAGCAACGAGATGTCAAGGCGAAGTGGGCTGTGCCCCTTGTCCTGCTCATCCTCGTGACTCTGCTCTGTTGTGGTTGCATCGGCACCATCCAGCGAGCAGACAGCTTGCAGAAGCGCAGCGAAGCATCCGCAGCCGATCAAGAGGCTCCCGTCCTTGAGGTGGAAGAACCAACGAAGCCTGAGCCAGCCCTGGCAGATGACGTGGTCATGACCCTGAACGGTGATGCGGATACCTATGTGCTGGCCGGGGAGGAATACCTGGAAGCTGGATGCCATGCCGTGCAAACCGGCGTGGGCGACATCACGAAGAGCGTGCAGGTGGAAGGGGACGTGGATCCCACCACGCCCGGGGACTACCAGGTGACCTATACCGCTACCACCGATGAGGGCGCTCAGGCTCAGGCCACACGCCAGGTGCACGTGGTGGAATCGCTGGATGCGGCCCAAACGCTGCCCGTGCTGATGTATCACTGGGTCTATACCGAAGATGCCGTACCGGAGGATCTGGATGGGAACTATATCCTGGATACCCAACTGGCCCAAGAGCTCCAGTATCTGAATGAGAGCGGCTACTACTATCCCTCCTATGAGGAGGTCCGCGCCTTCGTGGACGGCACCCATTCGCTGCCCGAGAAGAGCGTGGTGGTGACCTTCGATGATGGCGAACAGGGCTTCTTGGACTACGGCATTCCCCTACTCGAGGAATACGAGGTGCCTGCCACGTCCTTCGTCATCTGCTCCGACGGCGATGCGGGCTATAAGGTGAATGCCTACGCATCCCCGTACGTGCGATTCCAGTCCCATAGCTATGACATGCACAAGGCCGGATCCAATGTGGGCAAGGGAGGTGTGCTCCACGCCTTGACCCAGGAGGAGATCCTGGAGGATGCTCAACAGGCCGAAGCGGTGCTGGGGGATGTGGAGGCCATGGCCTACCCCTTCGGTGACAACAACGAGACTGCCTGGGCGGCTCTTGAAGATGCAGGTGTGCTCTGCGCCTTCACGGTGAAGAACGCTCAGATATCCCCGGGTGACAACCCCTATGCCCTGAATCGCGTACGGGTCTCTGGTGACTATTCCCTCGACAGCTTCAAGGCTCTCCTCTAAGGCCGATGGAGGTATCATGGTCTTGAAGATGACAGATGCATAACAGATTCCCATTTCGTATAATGCTCTATTCAAGGAAATTCGGACGAAAGAGCATGCATGCCAACGAAGCGGAATTCCAGGAAGACCAACAGGCACGTCCATCACGGGCCGGTGCAGCCCGTCAAACCAGTTCATATGAATAGCGGCTTCAAGCCCACGGGTGATTACTCCCGAGACGCTCAGGCCTACCATGCGGCTGCGGCCAAGCAGGGGATGAGCAAGGGCAAGAAGGCTGCCATCATCGTCATCGCATCGCTCATGGCGGTCATCATAGGGGCGGGAACTGCTTTCGCTCTCTATGTCAACCACATCGACTCCCAGCTCAAGGGTAACAAGACTGATGCAGAGCGCATGGCCATCCAAGATGCGCTGGGCTATGAGACATCTCTGGACAAGCCGTTCTATATGATGCTCATCGGCACGGATAAGCGCGAAGGAGAAGAGGGTCCGTGGCGTAGCGACACGAACATCGTCGCTCGGGTTGACCCCATCGAGGGTATCGTCTCCATGGTCTCCATTCCCCGTGACACCAAGATCAACATCGAAGGCCATGGGGTGCAGAAGTTCAACGCGGCCTATGCCTTTGATGGCGCCGCCGGCGCCATCACGGAAGCCGAGAACCTCTTGGGAGTGGATATCACCCACTATGCCGAGGTTAGCTTCCTGAAGTTGGCGGGCCTCGTAGATGCCGTGGGTGGCGTCACCGTAGAGAACGAATCCAAGATAGATAATCCTAAATGCGACGATGGGGATGGCAATCACTATGTGATCGAGAAGGGTACCCAGCACTTGAATGGCGGGGAAGCCCTTACCTTCGCTCGCAATCGTGACTACCCTGACGGTGATTACACCCGCACGAAGCATCAGCGGGCTGTCATCGAGGCGGTGGTGGATGCTGTGCTGGAGCTGCCCATCACTAGCATTCCGGCCGTGGTTGATGCTGCCGTGCAATGCGTGGAGACGGACATCAGCGCCTTGGATCTGGTGGGGTTGGCGCAAAAGCTCTCCGACCTTCCCCAGGACCTCGTCATCTACTCCGTGGTCATGCCCTCCTACACCCAGAATATCAACGGCATCTCCTTCGTCATCAACGACGAGGAGCAGACCGCTGAGATGATGAAGGCCTTCCGTGAAGGCAAGGACATCACGGAATTCGAATCGAACAAGTCCGCTGCTGATATCGTGGACAAGAAGATAGACACCTCCAACGTCCTCATCTTCAAGGGGGATGAGGAAGCCCAGCGCAACCCGGGTCTGGTCAATACGAATACAGACAAGACAGAGGGGAACAAGCCTTCTCAGGGCGGTAGCAGCGGCGGCTCCACAGGTGGTGACACCGGCGGCGACGGCAACGGGAGTTCCGGCGGTGATAGCAGTTCCGGTGGTGATGGTAACGGGAGCACGGGCGACGGCAGTGGGAGCACCGGCGGCAGTGATGGTAGCGGCAGCACTGGTGGCAGTGATGGTAGCGGCAGCACTGGTGGCGGGGATAGTAGCACCGGCGGGGGAGGGCCCGCAACCCCTGCCGAAGCCTAAGCCTCCTGTATCAGAGCATAAGAAGAGCGCCCCGCGGGGCGCTCTTCTTCATAGTGAGGCTAGAGGGACTTTGAGGTGTGCTCTATAGTTCGCCGTCCTGCCACTTCTCAAGGCCTTCGACGACCTTCTCATGGGCGGCTTTGATGTCAGGCATCATCGTCTCAGCAGCTTGGTATTCTCCTTGGCGAAGCGCTTCGCAGATGGCCGAAGCCACTTGGTAGAGCTTGGCGAAGGAGAGGTTCCCTGCTACGCCCTTCAAGGTGTGGGCTGCGTTGTAAGCGGAGTCGTAATCCTTTACCTCCATGGCTGCTACCAGGTCAACATAGTTCGTGTTGCTCAGGTATTTGAGTGCGAGCCGCTCATAGAGGGTGGCGTCATCATCCATGCGATCCATGGCATCAACGGTATCTATTCCGTAGGCAGCCAGTGCGGTTGCAAGCTTCTCATCCATGGTGAGATTCCTTTCCCCAAAGGTCTTTGTGATCCTTATTCTACAGGGTGCCACATCTTCGTCTCAGCTCTTCATCCTTTCGTTACTAATTCGGCGTTGGTCTTCCAAACCATCAAACCGCTACATACTTATATGCGCCTTTGGTTTAGAATAACGCCCCAAAACCTCATTCGCACGCATGTACGAAGAATCCTCACGAAAGGAGCGAACCGCTATCATGCAGGTAGAGCTTCTGAACCATACCCCTGATCCAGAACGAGCCATCGCCACGGCAGCGAGGCTGTGCTATGCCGCTGAGGGGGCGGCTGATCTGATGGAGACCATGCCCGAGGAACGGGTGAGATCAGTGCTGACCACCATCATGGCCAGCGGTCACTTCTCTACGCTGGAGCATGCCAGCTACACCTTCGCCATCGACGGTGTATCCCGTGTGCTCACCCATCAGCTGGTGCGCCACCGCTTGGCTAGCTTCAATCAGCAGTCTCAGCGCTACGTCAAGTTCAAGGATGGTTTCCCGTACATCACTCCTCCCTCCATCCAAGCTGACCCTGAGGCCGAAGCGCGGTTCCAAGCGCTGATGGATGAAGCCTCTGAGGTGTATCTGAGCCTGTTGGAGGCGGGGATCCCGGCCGAGGATGCCCGGTTCGTCCTTCCCAATGCCACAGAGACGAAGATCGTCACCACCATGAACGTTCGAGAGCTGCTGCACTTCTTCAACCTGCGTTGCTGCAATCGGGCTCAGTGGGAGATCCAGGAACTGGCCCATCGGATGCTAGAGCTGGCGAAGCCCACTGCCCCTTTCATCTTCATGGATGCAGGCGCCCCTTGCGTGCGCGGCGGGTGCCCTGAGGGGAAGATGACCTGCGGCAACCCCTTCCCGAAGGTCGTTCGTGGGTAGCCCGGCCCCTACGGATCCCCATGCTTCGGGGACCGATCTCTCCCGGGCATTCAAGGAGGACGGTCAGCGCAAGACCCATGTGGGAGGGCAAGCCCTGATCGAGGGCATCATGATGCGCGGCAAGTACAACTGGGCCGTAGCTGTGCGCGAACCTGACGGCGGCATCTATGTGGAGGAGCATGACCTGGTCAGCGGCAAGGAGAAGCACTCTTGGATGAAGCTGCCGTTCATCCGCGGCTGCACTGCCTTGGTGGAGTCTTTGGGATTGGGCTTCAAGGCCTTGGAGATAGCTGCCGAACATGCCTTCGGTGACGAAGAGGGCGAAGAGCGCCAGCAGCAAGAAGCCGATGAGATGGTCTCCCGCTTCGAGGAGCAGTTCGATCCGGTCACTGACAGCGGCGCTTCTGCGCAAGAGGGCTCCCGTGACGGAGAAGGGGGCCTAGGTAAAGGGGTTATGACCTTCTCTATGGTCATGGGCGTCATCCTAGGGGTCGTCCTCTTCATCGTGGCACCTGCGGCCATCACGAACCTCATCGTAGGGGAATATGACCAGAACACCATTCTCTGGAATATCGTGGACGGCATCCTGCGCGTGGCCATTTTCATCTTCTATATCTGGCTCATCGGGCGCATGGAGGATATCCGGCGCATGTTCCAATACCACGGAGCTGAGCACAAGGCCATCCATTGCTATGAGCATTGCCTTGAGATGACACCTGAGAACGCTCGCAGCTTCCCTCGTCTCCATGTGCGCTGCGGCACAGCGTTCCTCATCATGGTCCTCATCTTGGCCATCATCATCTACACGGTGCTGCCCATAAACGCCATCATCGATGCGGCGGCCATTCCGGATGGGCTGCCGAAGCTGATCCTGGTCATAGCAGTACGTCTGCTGTTCTTGCCGCTGATCGCAGGCATATCCTATGAGATCACGGTCCGGTGGGCTGGTAGCCATCCTGACAATCCGTTGGTGAAGGTGATACTCTGGCCCGGCATGCAGATGCAGTACCTGACTACGAACGAACCGGACGATGAGCACATCGAGTGCGCCATCGCCGCTATGAATGCAGTGCTGGCCCGAGAAGAGCAAGAGGAGCGCAAGTCAGTTGAAGCTGGTAGTAACTGAGAAGAATGATGCAGCGAAGCAGATCGCTACGCTGCTCTCGACGAAGAAGCCGAAAGCCGACAAGGTCTACAGCACCCCTGTGTATCGCTTCGAGGTGGACGGGGAGGAATGGGTCACCATCGGATTGCGTGGCCACATACTGGAGCCGGATTTCACGCCCCTTTTGCGGTACAAGAAATCCAGCGGATGGGTAGGGGTGACCCCTGAAGGGGAGGCTCTCCCTGCCAAGATCCCTTCCAGCTTGCCGAAGCCCCCGTTCAAGAAGAAGAAGCCCTTCGTGGAGGACGGGGTGGATCTCAAGGGATGGAAGATGGAGGCGCTGCCCTATCTGGCATTCTCGCCCATCGACAAGGTCCCGCGCGAGAAGGAGATCATCCGCTCTCTGAAGAATCTGGCGAAGAAAGCCGATGAGATCATCATCGCCACTGACTTCGATCGCGAAGGTGAGCTGATCGGCTCAGATGCGCTGTCCTGCTGCCGGGAGGTGAACGAATCGGCCCCGGTGTCCCGGGCGCGCTACTCCTCGTTCACGAAGCCGGAGATCCAAAGCGCCTTCGCGAACCTGGTCTCCATGGATGATGACCTGGCCCAGGCCGGGGCTGCCCGACAGGACATCGATCTCATCTGGGGTGCCGCTCTGACGCGCTATCTGACCTTGGCCCGCTATGCGGGTTGGGGAAATGTGCGCTCATCGGGTCGTGTGCAGACGCCTACGCTGGCGCTTATCGTCCAGAAAGAACGGGAGCGCGAGGCTTTCGTGCCGGAGGATTATTGGGTCATCAAGGGTGCTTTCGATGCTGCGGCTGAGGTGGGTCCCAGTGAAGGGGACGGTCCTGAGGCCTTCGAAGCCACCTTCCATACCCAGCGCATCAAGGTGGAGGCAGAGGCGGACCGCATCATGGATGCCGTTGCCGGAGCCTCTAGCGCTACGGTGATCGCGGTGGATAAGAAGAAGCGCACCTCCTCCGCACCGGCTCCCTTCAACACCACCTCGCTCATGGCTGCTGCCTCTTCTGAGGGGATATCCCCTTCTCGGTGCATGAGGATCGCCGAGAGCCTCTATATGGATGGGTACATCTCCTATCCTCGTGTGGATAACACCGTGTATCCTGCCACGTTGGACCTGGGAGAGGTGGTGACCTTTCTCAAGGACAACCCCGCCTACCGCCCCTATTGCGAGAAGCTTCTGAAGAAGGGGAAGCTCACGGCTACGCGCGGCAAGAAGGAGACTACGGATCATCCCCCTATCTATCCCACCAAAGGCGCTACTCCCGATGACCTCTCCCCATCGGATTTCAAACTGTACAACCTGATAGCCCGGCGGTTCCTCGCCACGCTCTCGGAGGATGCCACCATCGAGGGCACGAAGGTCATGTTGGATGTGTCCGGTCAGGAGTTCCATGCCAAGGGCGATGTGCTGGTGAAGCAGGGCTACCGGGAGATCTATCCCTTCGGCCTCAAGAGGGACGAGCAGCTGCCCGTCATGGACGCGGGTCAGCGGATCGCCTTCAATGGGGCTACCTGTACGAAGGACCAGACGAAGCCGCCTGCGCGCTACAGCCAAGGGCGGCTCGTGCAAGAGATGGAGAAGCTGGGACTGGGCACGAAATCCACGCGTGCTTCCATCATCGACCGCCTCTATGCGGTGAAGTACATCCAAAATGACCCCATCGAGCCTTCTCAGCTGGGTATCGCAGTCATAGAGGCCCTGGATGAGTTCGCCCCCCACATCACCCACTCAGAGATGACCGCTGAGCTGGAAGCCGGTATGGACCAGATCGCAGAGGGGAAGACGAGTAAGGATAGCGTCGTCATGGGCTCCCGTGAGCTGCTCTCCCAGGAGCTCCAGAACCTCATCCCCAACACGGATAAGGTGGGGGAGGCCCTCTCCGATGCCGTGGCGGCCGATGCCTATGTGGGTCCTTGCCCCAAATGCGGCCATGACCTGCAGCTCAAGGCCTCTCAGAAGACGAAATCCATGTTCATCGGGTGTTCCGGTTGGCCTGATTGCGATGTGACCTATCCGCTTCCCAAGGGGAAGGTGGAGGCCCTGGAAGAGCGCTGCCCCACCTGCGGCATGCCCCAGGTGAAGGTCACCCCCTTCCGCTCGAAGCCCATCACCCTCTGCATCGATCCCGATTGCCCTTCGAACCATGAAGACGAGGTCATGGTGGGTTTCTGTCCCGTTTGCAAGGAAGCGGGCCGTGAGAGCAAGATGTTCGCTCGCCGCAATCCGAAGACGCTCAAGCGGTCGGTCACCTGCGAGGACTTCGATGAATGCCAGACCCGCTATCCGCTTCCCCAATACGGGGACATCACGGCAACGGAGGAGGTCTGCGAGAGCTGCGGCGCTCCGATGGTGATCGTGAGCACGCGCCGAGGCCCCTGGAAGCTCTGCCCTAATTTCGATTGCCCCGCTAAGGCTGAGGAAGAGGAGAAGGCAGGGCTGCGCAAGAAGGGCAAGGCGAAGCCTAAGAAGAAGTGATGAGCGGACGCACGGGCCCTTCAGAGCCATTCCCGGAGGAGAGCGGCCATCAAGGTCAGGCGGCTGCTTGCACGGGATGCTCTGGCTACAGCGTGCGTCCCTCTTCGATAGCGCGGTAGAGGTCGGTGCCTTGGGTGTCCAGCTCCACGAAGGCGGGGAAGCCTTCCACCTCTATGCGGAAGAGCGCCTCGGTGCCCAGATCCTCCCAACCGATGCACTCAGCGGAGGTGACGCAGGTGGCCAGCAGGGCGGCCACTCCTCCTACCGCGGCTAGATAGACACCCTGGTAGTCCATGCAGGCCTGGGCCACGGCGGCAGAGCGCTTTCCCTTGCCGATGGTTGCCACGATCCCCGCCTGGTACAGCTCGGGGGCAGCAAAGTCCATGCGCGAAGCGGTCGTGGGGCCGATGGCTCCGAAGGGGAGGCCCGCCCGGGGAGGGGTGGGACCGGCATAGAAGAGCGTCTGGCCCTCAAGCCCGAAGGGGAGTTTCCCTTCCTCATGCAGATATGCCAAGCAACGCTCGTGGCCTGCATCTCGCATGGTGTAGAGGGTACCGGACAGGCGCACCTCATCTCCTGCCTTGAGCTGCCTCAGACGGTCTGCTTCCTTGGGCAGGCGGATCTCTATCACCTCAGCCATCACTGCCTCCCTTCCGCATCCCAGCTCTCTGCGGCTGGGTATCTCACCACATTCCCGTCCTCATCCACCAGCGTGAACGTAGCGCTGCGCAGGGCGCAGCAGCTCAGATTCACGGCCACGGGCAAAGCAGCTATATGACATGGGGCCGTCTTCAGGTGCACGCCTAGGGCGGTGGTTGCCCCTCCAAGCGCCCCCGGTCCTATCCCCAAGGCGTTGATGGCTTCCAAGAGCTCCTCTTCGAAAGCCGCATGCTCGGCGCTCTCAGCAGGTTCATCCAGCCTCCGGAGGAGCGCTCGTTTGGAGAGGCCGGCCACTTTGTCGAAGGTGCCGCCCACGCCCACACCCACGATGATCGGCGGGCAGGCGTTGGCTGCCTTTTCCTTGACAGCGTCCAATACCACCTGCTTCACACCTTCTCTTCCGGCGCCAGGGGCCAACATCACCAGGCGAGAGGCATTGTCTGAGCCGCCTCCCTTGAGCATCACGTGCAGCTTGCATCCGCGGCCCTCATGGAAGCGCACTTCGGTGAAGGCGGGGGCATTGGTGTTGGTGTTGGTCCTGCGGAAGAGAGCATCGGCAAGGATGCTCATGCGCAGCCCCCCTTCGGTGTAGGCTTGGGCTACCGCCTCATCTACCTGAGAAAGGGCATCTGCGGTCATGAGGACGTTGCGTCCCACTTCTAAGCAGACCCACACGCTCCCCGTATCCTGGCAGAGAGGAACGTCCTTTTCCTGGGCTATGTTCGCATTGCGGATGATGCTTTCCAGCACGGATGCCTCTCGGGAACCCGGATGATCTGCCTCGGCAGTGCGGAAGAGCTCTTGGATGGCCATGAAGACGTCGCTGCGCAAGGTGGTGGCGCACAGGCGGATGCCCCCATAGACCGCTTGGGCTACCAGGTCAGCTGAGAGCAAGGCGGCCGGTGATGATGCTGGGTCGTTCGCAGCGGATCGGTTACCCTCGGTCATGGGTCATCCTCATCTCTTAGGGGTTGGTCCTATCCCGATATATTAGAGCAAGGTATAGAATGGGAGACTGCAAATGAGCCTTTGAGGTGAGGAAGCCCATGTCCATACAGGAAGAAGCGCTCCAGGCGCACAAGGTGTGGGACGGCAAGCTGGAAGTCGTTCCCAAGATGGAACTGGATACGCGCTATGATCTGGCCATAGCCTATACGCCCGGCGTGGCCGAGCCGTGTCTTGAGATAGCTAAAGACCCTGATCGGGCCTATGACTACACCATCAAATCCAATACCGTGGCCGTGGTGACCGACGGGAGCGCCGTGCTGGGGTTGGGTAATATCGGTGCGGCAGCCGCATTGCCGGTCATGGAAGGGAAGTGCGCGCTCTTTAAGCGCTTCGCAGATGTGAACGCCTTCCCCCTGTGCCTTGATACCCAAGATACGGATCAGATCGTGGATGCCTGCGTCAAGCTGGCCCCGGTCTTCGGGGGCATCAATCTGGAGGATATCTCCGCTCCTCGCTGCTTTGAGATAGAGGAGCGCTTGAACGACCTGTTGGACATCCCCGTGTTCCATGACGATCAGCATGGAACGGCCATCGTCGTCCTCTCCGCCCTCATCAACGCTCTCAAGCTGGTGGGCAAGCAGGTGGGTGAGGTGCGCGTGGTCATGAGCGGTGCGGGGGCCGCGGGCATCGCCATCGCGAAGCTCCTGTTGTCCTATGGTTTCGCAGACATCATCATGTGCGGCTCCAAGGGAATCATCTCCTCGAAGCTGGAGGGCATCAATGAGGCCCAACGGGCCATGCTCCAGGTCACGAACAAGGATGACATGAGTGGGACCCTGGCCGATGCCCTGGTGGGAGCTGACATCTTCATCGGCGTGTCGGCGCCGGGAGTGGTGACGGAAGCCATGGTCCATACCATGGCTCCAGATGCCATCGTCTTCGCCATGGCCAATCCGGTTCCGGAGATATATCCAGATGAGGCGAAGCGCGCGGGAGCGGCGGTGGTGGGCACCGGCCGCTCTGATTTCCCGAATCAGGTGAACAACGTCATCGCCTTCCCGGGTATCTTCAAGGGCGCTCTGGCTTCGCGGGCTCCTCGCATAACCGAGGAGATGAAGTTGGCAGCCGCTGAGGCTTTGGCCTCATTGGTGAGCGAAGAGGAGCTCTGCGCTGATTTCGTCATGCCGGACCCCTTCGACCCGCGGGTAGCCGATGTGGTTGCGAAGGCTGTGGCTGCCTGCGCGAAGGGCCGCGGCTAGATGGGAGCAGCACCGGGTACTGGCTGCTGGGATATCCACCCCCAGCGGAATGCCCCTGGGGTCTTCATCACCTTCGAAGGCGGTGACGGTGCGGGCAAGTCCACCCATATCAGGTTCCTGGCTCAGGTGCTAGAAACAGCGGGTCTTGAGGTGGTTCGCGTTCGGGAACCCGGTGGCACCTCCATCGGCGAGCAGCTGCGGGCCATCGTGCTTGACCCGGCGAATCCGGAGATGACCCCTGAGACGGAGCTTTTGATCTACGAGGCAGCCCGGGCTCAGATCACCTCTGAGGTCATCATCCCTGCCCTCAAGCGCGGCGCGGTCGTGCTCTGCGACCGGTTCGCTGACTCCACCTTGGCCTACCAAGGCCGCGGTCGAGGCCTTTCTGAGGAGTTCATCCGTCAGGCCAATGGGTTCGCCACCCAGGGCTTGATGCCGGATCGCACCATCGTCCTGCGTTGTGCCGATGTCCAGGAGAAGCGTGGACGCGTCTCTGCTCGGGACGAGATGGACCGTCTGGAGCGGGCGGGAAACGGCTTCCATGAGCGGGTGAACCAGGCCTTCGATGAGCTGGCACAGTCTCAGGATGGTCGCGTGCGCCCGGTGGAGACCACCGGTGCTCACTCTGATACAGCCCGGGCCATCTTCGCCCATCTGGATGACCTCTTCCCTTGGCTTGCAGATGGCACCTTCCCGGTGGAAGAGCAGCTGGCATGCTTGGATGCCTCTCACCGGAAGAGCCATAGGGGCACTGACCTTCCTGCTGGGGAGGATGCCTGATGGCTCCGGATGCCTTCGATAATATCCTCGGCCAACCCCAGGTCCGGGACTACTTGCGATCCAGTCTGATGGCTGATCGCATCACCCACGCCTACCTCTTCACCGGTCCTGCGGGCTCCAACAAGCTCCAGGCTGCCTATGCCCTGGCCCAGGCCCTCGTTTGCCCGAAGGGGCCTGCGGGTCCGCGGGGGAGCGCCTGCGGCGCTTGCGAGGGGTGCAGCCGGGCGAAGCGGCGCGTGCATCCAGATGTGCACTACTACGCTCCCGAAGGGGCTTCCGCGTATCTGATCGAGCAGATCCGGGACATCGTCTCCGATGTCTTCTTGGCTCCCATCCAGTCCGATCGCAAGATCTATATCCTGGACCGGGCTGACCTCATGAGCGTGAGCGCTGCCAATGCGTTCCTGAAGACCTTGGAGGAGCCGCCGGATAACGTAGTGTTCATCCTGCTGGGGCGCACGAGGGAAAGCGTGCTGCCCACCATCTCCTCTCGCTGTCAGATCGTGCCGTTCCGTCACATCCCGCCTTCCGAAGCGGCCGCCATCATCTCTCAGAACACGGGGGCAGCCCCGGAGCTCTCTCAGCAGGTCATGGAGGCCTGCTCCGGCTCCATCACTCGGGCCATCGGGTTCATCCGAGAGAAGGGCAATGCGCGCATCCAGTTCCGCCACGAGCTCCTGCATCAGCTCTCAGGGCTTGGCCGCGCTGATGACTGGCAGGTGCTGAAGCTGGCCCGGTCCGTGGTGGAGCGCTCTCGTGCCCTCGTAGATGATGTGCGGGTGAAGCAGGAAGCTGAGCTGGAAGAGAACAAGGACCTCTTCGAGAAGTCCGCCCTGCGTCGCATAGAGGCACGCAACAAGCGACAGCTCTCCCTCAAGACATCCGAATACCTCCATCAGAGCATCGCCATCATGAAGTCCTGGCTGCGGGATGTCATGATGGTGGCGGCGGGCACTCCTGAGCTGGTCATCAACACAGACTTCCTGTCCCAGGTGAACGCGGCTGCATCTGGGGTGAGCGTCTCGGCCGCTGCCGGTGCCCTGCGCCGGATCGAGGAGATGGAGCAGGCGCTAGACTATAATGTATCCCCTGAGACATGCCTTGATGCGATGCTCTTCGAAATGAGAGAGGTGCTTGATGGTTCAGGTTCTCCCTGTGAACCTTCCCTATAACGTGAAGACGCTCTGGTTCGACCCGAACGGCCTGGAAGTCCACGCGGCTGACCATGTGGTGGTCACCACTGCCCGCGGCCTTGAGCTGGGTCAAGCCTCTGGGGATATCTTCGAGGTCACCCATGAGGAAGTGAAGCGGCTGAAGAGCCCCCTTCGTCGGGTGGAGCGGGTGGCCACCGAAGAGGATATGGAGCAGGCTCGGCGCATGGAGGAGCTCTCCCGTGAGGCCATGCCCATCTTCAAGGAGATGGCGAAGGAGACCAGCGAGGACATGCACCCGGTCAGCGTTGAGTACCTGCTGGATGGGGACAAGGCCATCTTCTACTTTGAAGCCGAAGAGCGCATAGACTTCCGTGACCTGGTCCGCAGGCTCGCATCCCATTTCAAGGTGCGGGTGGATATGCGCCAGATCGGCGTGCGGGATGAGGCGCGCATCGTGGGCGGCATTGGTCATTGCGGCCAGATCGTTTGCTGCAAGCGCTTGGGAGGGGAATTCAAACCGGTTTCCATCCGCATGGCGAAGGACCAAGACCTCTCCTTGAACCCCCAGAAGATCTCCGGGCTCTGCGGACGGCTGATGTGCTGCCTTCGCTATGAGAACGAGGCCTACAAGGATTTCAAATCCCGTGCTCCCAAGGTGGGGAACACCGTTCAGACTCCTGACGGGCCTGCCAAGGTGGATTCCTTGGATGTGCCCCGCGAAGAGGTCAAGCTGCGCTTGGAAGGCGAGAAGCCCGTGAGCGTGCCGCTGTCCGCTTTCGAAGAACCCGCTGAAGGCCAGCGCCCCAAGGTGGTGAGCCAAGAGGGCTGGGAGGAAGCCACGGCTCCCGCCGCGGTGGTATTCGAAGGCAGCTTGGATATCTTCTCTACCTCCCAGTTCACCGGCACGGACAAGCTGGGTGGGGGAGGTGCGGTGCATCATGAGGGCACTGCGGCTGATCCTCTGGCGGGGGCTGACCGCAAGCGCCGTCGTCGTCGCTCCAAGAAGGTGGCAGGCGGCGAAGCTCCATCAGATGAGGCTTCCAAGCCTGCAGATAAGCCGAAGAACCGCAAGTCCCGCAGGCGGTCCACCAAGATCAGCGGTGGCAAGGCGGGGGCTCCGGCAGAGAAGGGGGCAAAGTCCCAAGGCCAGGGCGGCAAAGGTTCCTCTGGGCCTCGGCCGGGTCAGAAGTCCTCTGGCCTCGCCCGTCCTGAGGGTAAGGCAACCAAGCATGAGGATGAGAAGGCACCTCAGGGAGATGCGCCGAAGAAGCGTCGTCGCCGTCGTCGGCGCAAACCCAGCAGCCCTCCCGAGGGAGGCGCCTGATGACGATGGAGTGGTCCCTCTACACCGATCTGTACCAGCTCACCATGGCTCAGGGCTACCTGGAGGCGGGTAAGGCGGATGAGGAAGCCACGTTCAATATGTACTTCCGGGATTACCCCTTCAGGGGTGGCTACGCCATCGCCTGTGGGATGGCTCAGCTAGCTGAGATCCTCGGGGAGTATCGGTTCACTGAGGAGGACATAGCCTATCTGGCGGATATCCCGGCTCCTGGAGGGGGTGCCCTCTTCCATCGGGGCTTTCTGGAGTACCTGCGCGGCTTCAGCCTGGATGTCTCTGTCTGGGGGGTACGGGAGGGAACGGTGGTGTTCCCGAATGAACCGGTGATTCGAGTCCAGGGTTCCATCATGCAATGCCAGATGCTCGAGACCATGCTGCTCAATTGCATCAGCTTCCAAACGCTGATCGCCACTAAGGCCGCCCGGGTCTGCCAGGCTGCTTCGGGGCGCCCGGTGACCGAATTCGGTCTCAGGCGCGCTCAGGGTACGGGGGCTCTTTGGGCTTCTCGGGCCGCAGTCGTGGGTGGCTGCGCTTCCACGTCCAATGTGCTTGCGGGCAAGCTCTTCTCCCTGCCCGTATCAGGGACCCATTCTCATTCCTGGGTGATGTCGTTCCCGGATGAGCTGACGGCATTTCGGGAATACGCCCAGGTGGCTCCCAATAATTGTAGCCTTTTGGTAGACACCTATGATGTGGAGCAGGGTATCCAGAACGCCATCACCGTGGGGTTGGAGATGCGTGAGCGGGGGGAGCGCCTACGCGCTATCCGCATAGACTCAGGCGACCTTGCTTGGTTGGCGAAGATGGCTCGGCGGAAGCTGGACGAGGCCGGGCTGCACGATGTGGGCATCATGCTCACCAATGATCTGGACGAGGTGCTCATCCAGTCCATCTTGGACGAGGGGGCCCCGGTGGATATCTGGGGTGTGGGCACGAAGCTGGCTACCGCATTCGATCAGCCCACTTTAGGGGGCGTCTACAAGCTCTCGGCCATTCGCATGCCGGGGGATGCTGGCTGGACCGATCGTCTGAAGATATCGGAATCCACCACGAAGCTCACCACTCCCGGCGTGCTGGATGTGCGCCGCTATTACCATGAAGATGGGAAGATAGCGGGGGATATGGTCTTCGATATCTTCTCTGACCTGGAAGATCCCGATCATACCATCGTCGATCCCATGGATCCTCTGCGCCAGAAGCAACTGGGTGGCAAGCGCTTCAAGACATTGCTCACGCCGCTCTTCGAGGGCGGTAGAGTGGTCCTTGGCGAAGACGACCGGGACGCCCTGGTGGCTCAGTCCCGGGCACGGGATGAGCTGGCCACTTTGGACGAGAGCCAGCTCCGCATGCTGAATCCCCATACCTACCCCGTGGGCTTGGAGCGCGGGCTCCATGACCGCCGCCAAAAGCTTATCGCGAAGCTGAGGCGCATCGATTGCGACGCTTGAGGGCCTGATGACCGCAAACGCCGAAAGGGTGATGAGATGATCCGGATGATAACCGATTCCACAACGGGCATCCCTCCGGCTGTAGCCAAGGAGCGAGGCATCACCATAGCCCCCCTCTACGTCCGGTATGACGATGGCGAACAGCTTGAGACCGCCATGGATATAGAGGGTTTCTATGACACCCTCGAGGACCGTATCGATGACATCCCCTCTTCCAGCCAACCCTCCCAGCACCTGCTGGAGGGTTTCTTCGAAGAGGCGGCTGCGGCGGGCGACGACGTTCTGGGCGTATTCATCTCGGGAGGGCTTTCCGGTACGTTCGAAGGGGCCGTGCGAGCCGCTCGAACGGTCAAATCCCACAACATCGGGTTCCGCTGCGTGCTCATAGACTCTCTCTCCACCTGCGCCGATGAGGTATTCCCGCTGCTGGATGGGGCGGATGCCCGAGACGGAGGGGGTTCTTTGGAGGAGTGTGCTGCTGCTGTGGTCAACGGCATCCTCTGTTCGCGCATCCTCTTCGTTCCGGAATCCCTGGCCTTTCTCAAGGCGGGGGGCCGCATCGGTCCTGTGGCGGCTCTCATGGGCTCGGCCATCAAGATCACACCCGTCATCAGCGTCTTCAATGGCGTTCCCCAGGCCATAGCGAAGGTCCGTACCATGAAGCGGGCCGTGAACGAGATGCTCAAGTGCTTCCAGGCGGATGTGGAGCGCTACGGCCTCAAGCGAGTAGTGGTCCACTACATCGGGAAGAAGACCCAGATGCTGGAATCATTCCATGCTGAGGTTGAGCGCATAGCGGGATGCTCTGTGGAAGTGCGCCCCGCAAGTCCGGTCATCGGCGTCCATGTGGGCCCAGCCGTAGGGCTTGCCTATGAATGCGTTCGCTATGTTCAAGGCAAGCTCGACCTCTCCACTGATGATCTCATCTTCACTGCTTGATCTGAAAGGAAGACCCCATGCCCAATTGCCATTTGATACTGGATTCCTGCTGCGACCTGCCCGTGGATCTCTTGCTGCGCGATGATGTGCGCCTGCTCAAGTTCCCCTATATCGTGGACGGGGGCACCTTCGAGGATGACCTGTTCCAGACCACCTCGGCCCATGACTTCTATGAGCTCATGCGCAAGGGAACGGAACCCTCTACCGCTCAGCTCTCGGTCCCTCAACTCACGGAGGTCTTCACAGCAGCTGCTGAGGAGGGAATGCCTGCGGTCTATCTCTCGTTCACCAGCGGCCTTTCAGGGAGCTATGACGCAGCGGTGCTGGTGCGCGATCAGATCCTCAAGGAATACCCTGACTTCCAGCTCTATGTGGTGGACACGAAGCTCCCCTCCATTGCCGAGGGGGTCTTGGTCTATGAGGCCTTGCGCCAAATGGATAAGGGGCTTTCGGCCAAGGAGCTGGCAGACTGGGCGGAAGAGGCCCGCTACTTCGTGGATTGCGAATTCATGGTGGAAGACTTGGAGGCTCTGCGTCGCGGCGGTCGCATCCCCTCAGGGGTGGCCGTGGCCGGATCCAAGCTGGACGTGAAGCCCTTGCTCACCGTTGACAACATCACGGGCAAGCTCCAGCTGGTGGGCGTGGCTCGTGGCCGGAAGAAGGGCATCAAGGCCCTGGCCGAGTATTTCGAGAAGAACATCGCCGAAGACGATCTGAGCCATTACTGCATCTTGGGCAGTGCCGATGCAGATAAGGACCTTCAGCGCCTGAGAGACGCCATAACCAAGATAGATGAAAACATCTACATCGTAGAGGCTTCCATCGGGCCGGTCATCGGCACCCATGTGGGTCCCGGCATGCTGGCGGTGGCTTTCTGGGGGTCTGATCAGCGTGAGAAGCTCTCAGTGGCTGATCGCATCGCTCGGCGCGTGAAGGGTGGGAAGTAGATGTCAACCTATGCTTTCAGGGGCAATGCCCACTTCATCGAGCAGATCCAGGAGCGTCTGGCCCAGGCAGGCTTCACTCGCGAAGGCGAAGTGGAAGCCGCTAGTTTCGTCATCACCTACTGCACCACTATGACCCAGCTGGAAGACCTCTACTTCGGCGAGGACGGCCTGCTCCAGAGGATGGTAGAGGGGGCTCAGGTGATAGACATGAGCCCGGTCACTCCCAATTTCGCCGATGAGATGAATGCCGTTGCCACTTTGAGCGGCTTTTCCATGGTCACGGCTCCGGCGGTGGTGCGGGACAAGGTAGCTGCCCACGGTTTGGAGAAGGAGAATCTGACAACGTTCTGCTACGGTGAAGGAGATGCTCTCCTTCGCGCAGAGGCCCTGTTGGATGCCGTGTTCTCCCAGCGGGAAGAACGGTCATCGGCGGCAGCCTGTCAGCTGGCACGCATGACCATCACCATCCAGGATACCGCCCAGATCATGAGCGCCGTAGAGGCTCTGGCGCTCTCTAAGGGTGCGCGCACGCTCATCTTGGGGACAGAGGCCTCACCGCTTGCTCCTGCGGCTACCACGCCGGTGGTCGCCGATGTCCTTGAGGCTGTGGCTCAGAAGCGCTTCAATGGGTCCTATAGCGTCGAGATGCTCATGGCGGAGCTCTCCAGCATCCTCATGGCCGCTGATGACCACGAGATCATCTTGCCCCAAGTGGAAAGCGCCTTCCACTTGATAGAGCTGCTGGCTGTCATCGGGGGAGCCTCCAAGAGCCCTGCTGCATTGGCCCTAGTCTATGGCTCTGACCATGATGGGGAGAGCTACGGCCTTGATTGGTCACGGGCGAATGCTCTGTATCAGGGTGAGGAAGGGCCTGCTGACGAGGCGGACGAAGCGGGCTTCGATGAAGAGGATGACTACCTCAACGAGATGTTCGGGATATCCACAGGCTACTCTTCGAACTGAGCGGCCCTCTGATGGCGGGATGCAGGCTCTGTCCGCGTCTGTGCAACGCTGATCGCAGCTCAGGGGAGCGGGGAGCATGCGGTGCCGATGGAAGGTTGCTCGTCTCCCATGTTATGCTGCACCATTGGGAGGAGCCGCCTATCAGCGGCACGGCGGGCAGCGGTACCATCTTCTTTCCTGGATGCTCCTTGAGGTGCGCTTACTGTCAGAACCAAGCCATATCCCGTAGCCTCAGGGGTCGGGAGCTGAGCGTGGATGAGCTGGCTTCTGAGATGATCTCATTGCAGGAAGCCGGGGCGATGAACGTGAATCTGGTCACCCCCACCCATTTCGCCCCTTCCATTCGCGCTTCCATCCATCAGGCTCGCGAATGCGGACTGCATTTGCCCATCATTTGGAACACCAGTGGCTATGAGACGGTGGAGGCTCTGCGGGATAACGCAGGCTTCGTGGATGTGTATCTCACTGACTTCAAGTACGCTGACAGCCGTCTGGCCCAAGAGCTTTCCAAGGTTGCAGATTACCCCACCTGGGCGCTCAAGGCCTTGGAGGAGATGGTCGCACAAGTGGGAGAGCCAGCCTATGACGATCATCGGGGGAGCCAGCGCCTTGTAAGGGGAGTGGTGGTGCGCCATCTCATCCTACCCGGTCTGGTTGAGGCATCCGTTGAGGCGTTGCGTCTTCTGAGGCATCGTTTCGGAAGCGGCCTTCGGCTCTCCCTCATGAGCCAGTACACCCCCGTCATCCCGAATAGCTCACCTGTCTTGCGCAGCTTCCCTGAGCTGGGACGCGCGCTCACCTCTGAAGAATACGAGCACGTGTTGGATGTGGCTGATGAACTGGGCTTCGAAGACTACTTCTGGCAGGAGGGCGATCCTGCCCAGGAGAGCTTCATACCGGATTTTGAGGTCTGACCAGCTAATCTGGTGCCGCAACTGAGGCAACCTTATCCATAGGCGCCGACCTCGGTCGGCCCGGGGTCGAACACGTTCGACCCCTACGAGAATAATGTCACCGGTCCTTTGTGGGGACTGATCATGATCGACCCCTCCTGCGGGTGATGTGTCAGATTGTTGTAGGGGCTGATCTAGGTCAGCCCGCCGTTGCACCTGGGATAACCCCATACGCCAGGCCACCCGGCAGGTGCTGCAACATATCCTATCCAGCTAGAAGGGGACCTCAGAGTAGTCCAGTCCGAAGCTCTCCAAGAGCCAAGCGAAGAGCTCATCACAGCTGAAGATGTTCATGGTAGTGGTTTCGAAGTCCGATGCGTTCCTAGTGACGATCGCGTCAGCTCTCACCTTCATAGCCACCTCGTAGAGGAGCGCGTCTTCTGGATCCTTCCATCCCGTTGCTAACATTGCATCTATCTCAGTTGTGCCGACAGGATAGACATTCACGAATGATCTCAATCCTTGGAGTGCGGATAGAGCGGGAGCCAGGCGATCCTTAGCGCCACCATTCGAGAGGATATAGATCAAGTCAGTGAATTGGGACGAGGCCGACCACAGCTCGAATTCTCCAACGCGTCCGCAGAGGAGCACACGCCGGGCAGGCTCATAGAAGGGTTCGCGCACACCGAGGCAGTCAACGATGATGTTAGTGTCCAGAAGGACCCGCGCCTTCGCCATCTATACCAAGCTCCGGGAGCGAAGGCGGCTCATCTTCGCGTCGATGTCGCTCATATCTGAGATGTTTGGGCTCAAGGGGACCAGGAGCGTGTCGATGAAGGAGGCTGCCATTGCCCATTTGGTGGACTCGTCTTCAAGGCAGCTATCACTGCCATCAAGGAAGCTGGCAGAATGATCTTCTATGAGCTTGGAATACATCCGATTGATGGCCTGAGAGGCATTCAACCCCGCATCCCTCAGGACTGCATTCCCAGCGGCCTTCTTCTGAAAGGGCATGCGACCGGTGACCATGGCATCTTCCATAGCGCCTCCTTAGTACAACATAGATTGTACAACAATAGGATGGACGCGATCAGGAGAATCGAAGGCATATCCGATCCATTTCAGTGCTCTTGTGGTGAAGCGTGATCTTGTCATAGGGGCTCCGTTGAAGCCCAGTAAAGAAAGACGAACACCCGGTAGATGGGTGTTCGTCTAGTTCTCTTATGGTGGAGGCGCGGAGAATCGAACTCCGGTCCATACCAGATCCTCGATGAGGCGCTACAAGCTTAGTTTGCGCTCAAGGTTTGGGAGGAGTGCGGCTCGCAAACCAGCGTTGCTCCTCCGAGCCCGTTCCGTCTTAGCTGCATCCATACGGGCTACGTGATGCAGAGCATTCCCCTTAAGATGACGCTTCCCTCAGACCGGGGAACCTCTGAGTTCAGCGGATGGTTGCTGTTTAAGCAGCCATGGCGAGCGCCGGAGCGCTCTGAGTCTTAGCTTTGCCAATTAATTTTGACAGTACCCCTGTTTAGCGTGGCGAGGAGACCACGGCTTGCTCCTCATCTCAGACCTGCCATGTCGAAACCAGTCGCCCCCAGGCAGGTAGATAGACCATTCTACTGGGCTAAGCGCCCAAGTCAAGGACTACTTCTTCTTGTTCAGGAAGCTCATGGAGTCACTGATATCCGACATGATGCCCTTGAATTCAGCGGCTATCTCGATCCCGTCCTTGTAGATGGCGTTGGCGTCCTGAGTGGCTTCCTCGATGCCCTCCCGGCTGATCCCTAAGTCGAATTCCTCGCCGTCTTCGGCGCGGACCACTTTCGTGTGAGGATCAGGGTCGTCTTCGGAGCCATCATCTACCACCACGTAGTCATCCATGTCCACGTAGTAGTATTCCTGCTCGTTGCCCTCTTCGTCGATCAGAACGAAGCCGATCTCATTATCGTCCTCATCCACGAGGTAGGCATAGATGTCCTCATCCTCTATCTCCATCTCGATGACCTCTTCTTCCAGGTCATGAGCATCTTCGAGATGATAGCCTTCCGAATGGAGCGCATCAGCTGATGCTTCCTCTTCCTCGGTCTCTTCTACCTCAGCGGGGTCATAGCCGTTGTAGTCAGCTTCGTTTTCGGTGCTGAAGCTGGCAAAGGCATGCTCTTGGTCAGATTCCATGGCATCAGCTCCGAGATACTCATCCAGATCATCCTGGGCATCTTGGAGCTCTGTCTCTTGGTCTGTCCACTCAGCTTGGGTCTCGCCGGACTCCTCTAAGCCTTGCAGCTCTTCGTCTAGGCCCATGATGTCTCCTCTTCCCGGTTCGTATTGCTGGTTTTGGTATACCACAGCTGGCAGAGAGCGGCGGCAGATGTGAGCGCCTCTTGCTGAGACGTAACCTGGTGCAGCGCGTCCTGGCTTACCGGCTGCGGTCTTTGAGCGCTCGGTCTATCTCCCGCTTGACATCCCGCTCCTTGAGGGAGGTTCGCTTGTCGTAGAGCTTCTTGCCTCGGGCCAGAGCTATCTCCACTTTGACCAGGTTGCGATCGTTGAAATACAGCTTCAGGGGGACGACAGCAAGCCCCTTCTCCTGGGTCTTCTCAGCCAGGTAGCGGATCTGCTTCTTGTGCAGGAGGAGCTTGCGGCGCCTGTCGGGGTCTCCGTTGGCTATGTTGCCGTGCTGGAAGGGAGCGATGTGCAGGTTGTTGAGCCAGGCCTGACCGCCGCGGATGAGCGCGAAGGCATCGGTGAGCTGGGCGTTGTTGTCACGCAGCGAACGGACCTCAGTGCCGGTCAGCTCGATCCCTGCCTCGAATGTCTCCAGGATCTCATAATCATGGAAAGCGCGGCGGTTCTTCGCGATGGTCTTCTCTTCTCGCTTGCCCATCTTAGGCAGAGGCTCCTTCTCCATCCGTCTCGTCCGTAGGGATGATGGTCAGCGTGTCCTTGCCCGGGATAATCCCCTGAGAAGCCTCTTTGGCAGCGTTGGGGTCGGCGAAGGAGGGTGCGGGCCTGCGCCGCTGCTGGCCTCCCCAGCCATGGGGGATGGTCTCAGGTCCTCCGAATTCCGTTGCCCGCATCTGCTGCTGGCGCTCGAAGGGCGCTTCGCCATAGGTGGGACGGGGGGGTGCCTGATAGGGATAGGGGGCGTTGTTGTATCCGAAGGCGGTATTGCCGCCGCCATAGGCTGGCACAGCGCCTCCTGAACGGTTCTCTGAGGGCTCTGTGTTGGCAGCATGGGCTCCCGCGGCGGCCTTCTCCTCTGCCCCTGCAGTCTCATCCGCTTCTTCTTGGCGGCGGCTCAGCTTCTCGAAGAGCTCTCGCTGGGCCTTCTGCACGGTGGCCATTTGGCTGTTCTCATCTTCTAGCTCCGCGATGCGGGCGTTGAGCTTCTCCAGCTTGGCCGACATCTTCTTGAGGGCTTTCTCAGGATCCACCGGTTTCTTCTCCGAGCGATCAGCGTTAGGGCGCTCCACTTGGGCTGAGATCCCCGGAACGAAGCTGGCATCGTACTCAAGGTCCAAAGCGAAGCGCACCAACAGGCGGATGGTGGCATCGATGTCCTTCAGGGAGACCGTCTCATTGGGCGTGTGCATGTAGCGCAGCGGGATGGACACCAGACCGGTGGGCACACCACCCTTGGATATCTGGATGGCCCGGGCGTCCGTGCCCGTAGCAGCCGGTTCCGCTTCCAGCTGGTAGGGGATGCCCTCTGCTTCCGCTGCGGCTACCAGCCGCTCGAACACGAAGGGGTTGATGTTCGGCCCGCGTGCGATGACCGGACCCGATCCGCAGCGGATGTCTCCGTGCTTCGTCTTGTTGATCCCGGGATAATCAGTGGCGTGGGTGACGTCAAAGGCCACGGCCACATCGGGGTCTACCGAATAAGCGCTGGTGGTGGCCCCCCGGGTGCCGATCTCTTCTTGGGTGGTGATGGCGGCGATGTAGGTTCCGCGCATCTGACCATTCTCGGCAAGACGCTCCATCACCTCGCAGGCGATGAAGACGCCGCTCTTGTCGTCGAAGGATTTAGACACGGCCATATCGCGGCCGAAGCGCTCGAATCCCACACCGTAGGTGATGGCATCTCCCACTGACACCTTCGCCTTCACCTTATGGGCGGGCATGCCTAGGTCTATCACCAGGTCATCCAAGGCGGTGACTGTCTTGCGCTCATCGGCTCCTATGAGGTGGATGGGCTTGCGGCCCACGACGCCGCGCAGCATACCCGTGCGGGTGTGGACATCTACGCGCATGCCAGGCAGGATGGCGGCATCTACGCCGCCGATGGGGGATACGGAGAGGAAGCCGTCATCTGATATATAGCGGACCATGAGGCCTACCTCATCCATGTGGGCCGCCAGCATGAAGACGGGAGAGGCCATCTGTACCCCTTCGCCATCCTCAGTGAGGGTCTCTTCGACGAATTCGTATTCGCCAGCATCCTCGAAGCTGTCGATCTCTGCCTCCGATGCTGCGGGGGTGTAGCCGCTCAGGTTGCTGGACAGGATGGCATGGACCGATCCCATGGTGTCAGTGTGGATCTCATTCGCCACGCTTGAGAGGCGCTGGCGCACGAGCTCGGCTACCTTCTCCTCAGACCCGGTGGGGGAGGGGGTCTCTACGAGCTCTTTCAGGAACTTGATGTCGCGTTTCTTCATGGTTCGCTCCTACCAGTACTCGCGCTTGCGCTTGCGCTTCTTGACGGGGGCTCTGAAGTCCAGCTCCAGCTGCCCGTTCGATTGGGTCTCCTTGGCGGGTTTGCGCTCGATCTTCTCTATGCTCCAGGCCAGGGCATCATTGCCGAACAGCTCGAGCATGCGGATGCGCGCGTCCTGAGCATTGCCCTTCGACCCCATGCGCGATGAGCTCTCGAACTCGAAGAGCCCGCGGGCTCGATCCGCTTGGGAATCCAAAGACTTGTAATGGGCGATGAATGTGGTCAAGCGCTTGCCTTCCAAGGGGGTGATGCAGATGGGTTTCATATTATCATGTTCCCTAGTTTGCGTTGACCGACCTGCATGCATGAGAAGGTGCGTGTTCTGACCCAGGAGAAAGGTGCTTTCATGGAGAGCTATAAGCGCGAATTCATCGATTTCATGGTAGAGAGCGATGTGCTCAAGTTCGGGGAGTTCACGCTCAAGAGCGGAAGGAAGTCCCCGTTCTTCATGAACTCGGGCGCCTACGTGACCGGGTCTGAGCTCAAGCGGTTGGGTCAGTATTATGCTCAGGCCATCCATGAGCGGTTCGGCCTTGATTTCGATGTGGTCTTCGGTCCGGCCTATAAGGGCATCCCCCTTTCGGTGGTGACAGCCATCGGCCTGGAAGACCTCTATGGGACATCCGTGCGCTATTGCAGCAACCGAAAAGAGGTCAAGGATCATGGGGACACGGGCATCCTCTTGGGGTCTGATCTGAAGGACGGGGATAAGGTGCTCATCGTGGAGGATGTGACCACCTCCGGTAAGTCCATCCAGGAGACCTATCCCATCCTCAAGGCAGCTGCTGATGTGGAGGTAGTAGGCCTCATGGTATCTCTGGATCGTCAAGAGGTGGGGCGGGGCGGCAAGGTAGCAGCGCTCCAAGAAGTGGCCGAGACCTACGGGTTCCCTACGGCGGCAATCGTGACCATGGCGGAAGTGGTGGAGGACCTGAGCGCCCGCGGTAGGCTCACCGAAGAGCAGCAGGCTGCCATCCGGGCCTACTATGACCAGTATGGGGCGTAAGGAATAGCGCTCTTCTATTTGACCGATCCGACCAAGAGGGCTATTATGCGAACAAACATTCGCTAGAACAGATGTTTGGGAGCATGCTATGGACATCCTCCAGAAGCTGGAGATCCTCTCTGATGCGGCCAAGTATGATGTGGCCTGTACCTCTTCTGGAGTTGACCGGGCGGGCAAACGCGGTCAACTGGGCGCTAGCAGTCAGGCAGGCTGTTGCCACAGCTTCACGGAAGATGGTCGCTGCATCTCGCTTCTGAAGGTGCTCATGACCAATGTCTGCGTCTATGATTGCGCCTACTGCGTCAATCGGTGCAGCAATGCGGATGTGGTGCGTACCAGCTTCACACCCCAAGAGCTGGCGGATCTCACCATCGGGCTCTACCGGCGCAACTGCATAGAGGGGCTCTTCCTGAGCTCTGGGGTGATAGGGGATGCTGACCGTACCACAGAGCTCATGATCTCCTGTTTGCGCATCCTGCGCGAAGACTATGGCTTTCGTGGGTATATCCATGCGAAGACCGTCCCGAATACATCCTTGGAGCTGGTAGAGCGCCTGGGGCTTCTGGCTGACAGGCTCTCGGTGAACGTTGAGCTACCCTCAGAGAAGAGCTTGAGGCTCCTCTGCCCCAACAAGACGCGTTCAAGCGTGCTGAGCCCTATGCGGCGCATCAGCGAATCCATCGCCGAGGACGCGGAATCGCGGGCACTCGTGCGCAAGCGGAAGACGGTGTACCTCTCAGACAGCCGCCCGAAACGGGCTGCGCGGGCCTTCGCTCCTGCGGGGCAGTCTACCCAGATGATCATCGGCGCCACGCCGGAAACGGATTGCCAGATCTTGAGCCTAGCTGCTTCCCTCTATGGGAAGATGCAGCTCAAGCGCGTCTTCTTCAGTGCCTATCTGCCTATCGTCCAAGATGCGCGGCTGCCTTCCTCTGACCACATCCAGCTTGATCGGGAGCATAGGCTCTATCAGGCTGATTGGCTCATGCGCTTCTACGGGTTCTCCGTTTCTGAGATCGTGGATGAGGCCCATCCCAATCTGGCGTGGGACCTTGATCCGAAGGCGGCCTGGGCTCTGGACCATCTGGACGAGTTCCCTGTGGAAGTGAACACATGCTCCTACGAGATGCTCTTGCGCGTACCGGGTATTGGCGTTCGCGGCGCGAAGCTGATCCAGCGGGCGCGTCGGCGCTCTACCCTGGGAGAACAAGAGGTGCGCAAGCTGGGAGTGGCATTCAAGCGGGCGCGCTATTTCATCACTTGCAATGGGCGCTATATGGGCCAGGGAGTGGAATACAGCCGAGAAGCCATTCGGCCCCTCATAGCCAGCAGGGTAGAGGGTGGCCAGCACGGGCGCAGGGCCGGGAAGATCTTTCCGGGACAACTCAGCCTCTTCGATGATCCTTCGCTCGCTCATGATCCCGTTCGCTTGTCGGCGGGAATGCCTCGGCTGTCGAGCCCTGAGGCGGTTCAGTGACGGCCGCATCTGCAGAGCTCTTCGATGAGGTGGCATACCTCTTCGACGGCACGGCTGAAGGCCTGTTCTCTGCCATCTTCGCCTCCTATAGCAACCGACAGGAACCCTCTGAGGTGGTGCGTGAGGCAGACTATCAACCCCGCCTCTTGCAGCAGGCACTGTTCATCCCCACCTCAGAAGAGCATGCGCAGCGGGTTGCTGCGGGCCTGAAGCGGCGGTTGGGGTCCTACGGGCAACGGGCAGTGTTGCGGGCCACCTGTTCCGGCCAGCGGAATGCGCCCACCATCATCTACCGGTTCGTTCGCTATGCCATGGATAGGGCGCCGCAGCGAAAGCGCTTGCTGGATGATCTGGGTACCCCCGAGGTCAAGGCCCTCCATGACCTCATCACCTCTGTCGGGGCTGAATGTGAGAAGATGCGCCAGTTCGCCCGGTTCCAACATTTGAAGGATGAACGGGGTGAGGTGTGGTTCGCCCGGGTGAACCCAAGGGATTCTGTGGTCCCTCTGGTCATGGGGCACTTCGTGGAGCGTTTCAGCGTCCAACCCTTCATCCTCTACGATGAAGCGCACGGGGTGGCGGGCATCTGGGATGGGCGGCGCCAACAGCTAGCTGACGTTTCCGAGCCTGACTTGACGTTACCGGATCAGGCGGCCTCGGAGGTGCTCATGGAGGAGGCTTGGCGCACGTTCTATCATTCGGTCTCCATCAGCTCCCGCTACAACCCAGAATTGCGTCGTCAGCTGATGCCGAAGCGGTTCTGGAAGAATCTGACGGAAATGCAGGAGTCTGCCCCGCAAGCCCTGCGCCATGGTTGATGAAGCCTGCGGTTTCCCCTAGAATGGGCGAACGTTCGAAGGGTGCCAGCGTGGCTCAACGGTAGAGCAACTGATTTGTAATCAGTGGGTTGCGGGTTCGATTCCTGTCGCTGGCTCCAGCTTTTACCAGTTCAGATGTCGCATTTTCAGTCAATCCTCATGAGAATGCCGGTGCTGCTCCTACGACAATTATATGGTGCGGCACCTGCCGGGTAGCCTGACGCATGGGGTTATTCCTGGTTGCAACGCCGGGCCGAACGCGTTCGGCCCCTACGGGGCAACGCTGCTTTGGATGTAGCGATGGATCGATCAGGATCGGCCTCTACGGCAACGATGCCGCACTCCTTCTCAGTAAAGGCTGATCACGCAGAGGGGGCTTGGGTGAGGGTCATATAGGCTATGGCCACATAGATGGCCACCAGCACAGATACGATGATCTTCACCGCCAACGGCCAATCCGACCTCCAAGCTAGGATGACTCCTGCAGGCCAGAATAAGAGCAAGAACACCACGATCCAGAACGTCTCCTGGTACCACTTCTTCGCGTTCGGGTCTTTTATGATGCGGTTAACGGATTCCTTGGTGCGCTGGTTCTTGTGCATCCAGTCCCCGGGCCGGTTGCCATTCTCATCTTCGAACATATCTCACCCTTCGCTTGAGAGGCCTCAGTATAGTACAGAGCCTTGATGCGGTCTCATCCTGTGAGGAAGAACAGCGTGCGCAGGTATTGGCGCACATCCCCATCGGTGAGGTCCTCCTTCACTATCTCTCGTATCTTCTCCAGCCGGTAGAGTACGGTATTGCGATGCATGTGCATCATCTCGCAGATGAGATTGATGCGACCTCCATAGTAGAGGTAGGTTCGCAGGATCTCGAAGTCATTGCTCCCTCGTTTCCGATCCGCTTCCTGGAGGCGCGCTAGGGGATTGCGGCTGACCAGCAGACGGCTCACGAACTTCGTATTGCGCTCGAATTGGTCCAGAGCACAATAGGTGAAGTAGCGTTGGAAGCGGAAGACGGTGCGGGTGAGGGCTTCGTCGCTATCGAAGGCAACATAGCGGCTCGAATAGAGGCTCCCGTATTTAAGGGAGACACGCGCCTCTTCGAAAGCCAGGGAGGCAAGCTCAAGGCTACCCATCCGTTCGGATACCCCTACCTCGATACCCATCCGCACAGCAGCCCGGAAGACGTTCTCCTCTATATCAGCGAATTGCTCGGCCTCCTCCTGGCACACGCACAGGAGGATAGCCACATCTCCGTCACCGATAGCGATCTTGCAGCGAGGCTCTTGCTCCAGCATGCGCTTGGCCAGGAAATCCGCAGACCCTATCCTCCAGCTGTTCTCCACCACGCACACCTCGAAGATGCCCTGGGTGGGTATCCCGTGCATCTCTGCCCGTTCAGCCAGTCGCTCGTCCCCATAGGTATTCCCCTTGAGCACCTCTTCTAGGAAATAGGCGTAGTCGCTCTCAAGCGGGTTCTCCACGCACCAATGGCGGCGCAAGCAGGCATCTAGCTTCTGACAGAGCAGGTCGAAGAGGAATCGCTGAGTGGCACCGATCCGCTCCTTGCTCACCAGGAGCACCTGAGCGGCATACGTGCCATGGCGCTTGATCACCCGATTCATGGTGGGGTAGGGGATGAGGAGGTTGGGTTTGTTGACCACCTGGGTCCAGTCTTGGTGCTCCCAGCGTGCCGGGAGCCGCATGTCGCGGATCTGGCGGATGGCTTCCAAGGGGTAATTCCCGTTCTTGACGAAGTAGCGGCTTATCTCATCGAAAGGAGCGATATCCGGGGTATGGGCGATATAGGAGAAGGTGGAATCCGAGAGCCCGATATAGGCGCCGAGGATGGGTTCGCTCTCCTTCAGGAGGTCCATGGTGATGCAGTCGTTATCTACCATCTCAGCCATCTTGTCATTCCAATGGATGATGGAGAGGATGAAACGCTGGATCCTGTCGGCAAGCAGGGAGACGGGCAGATTGGTTCGGACGAGGAGATCGTCCGGTGCAAGGTCATCGGCCCATCCTTCGTCATCTTGGGTGCGGATGACCACCATCTTCGGGGTTCGCGCAAGGGCGGGACAGGGTGCTTCCATGATGGGGATGATGACCTGTTGTGGGTCTCCTACGAGGAAGTCGGAGACCGCGGTCACCCAATCGAAGGTATTGCGCGGATGAGCGGGAGCGTGGAGGATCTCTACCCCCTGATCATCAAGGTAGCATGTCAGTATATCCAAGGGAAAATGCATGGCGCCCTATGCCTTCCAGTATGTTCCGAAGCTGTTACCGCTTCGTCCTGATCCTGAGTGTATCGTAAGTAACTTCGTTATTAACGTATGAAAACAGGCAGGAAACATGGATGCAGTGAACATTTCCTCCTGAAAATCTGACCTCTACAATCAGAATCACATGGAAACCGGAGAGCCATGCCCTTTGCATTCGCGAACGCCATGACTTTCCTGAGAATGAAAGGAGGAGGCCTCATGGCTGGCGTGAATGTCAAGTCCGAGATTATGCCGCTGAAAAAGGTACTCCTGCACAGACCTGGAGATGAGCTTCTGAACCTCACTCCGAACACGCTCGAAGAGCTGCTCTTCGACGACATCCCCTTCCTGAAGGTGGCTCAAGAGGAGCATGATGCCTTCGCGAAGATCCTGCGCGACGAGGGTGTTGAGGTCGTGTATCTGGAGGACCTCATGGCTGAGGTCTTGGATACCATCCCTGAGCTCCGTGACAAGTTCCTGAAGCAGTGGATCTTCGAAGCGGGCATCCGCACGGAGAAGTACCAGAAGATCATCTATGACTACATGGATGATAACTATCCCACCAACAAGGAGCTCGTGCTGAAGACCATGGCAGGCATCAACCTGCAGGAGCTTCATACGGACAAGAGCAACTCCTTGGTGGATCTGGTGAGCGATGCCTCCAAGCTCGTGTGCGCTCCCATGCCGAACCTCTACTTCACTCGTGACCCGTTCGCGATGATCGGCCAGGGGGTGTCCATCAACCGTATGTACTCGCAGACGCGTAATCGTGAGACCATCTACGGTGACTACATCTTCAAGTATCATCCGGATTACCAGAGCGTGCCGCAGTACTATGAGCGTGACTACACCTTCCATATCGAAGGCGGAGACATCCTCAACATTAATGATCATGTTCTGGCTATCGGCATCTCTCAGCGTACCGAGCCTGACGCCATCGATCAGATCGCTCACAACATCTTCGAGTCTGACTCTCCCATCGACACGATCCTTGCGTTCAACATCCCGAATTCTCGTGCATTCATGCACTTGGACACGGTGTTCACGCAGATCGACTATGACAAGTTCACCATCCATCCGGGCATCATGGGTCCGCTCACCGTCTTCGAGATCAAGCCTGCTGCTGGCGGCGACATCCACGTGCGCGAGCGCAATGAGACCCTGGAAGAGATCCTGACGGAATACGTCGGGCGTCCCGTGGAGCTCATCCCCTGTGGCGGCGGAGACCGCATCGCTGCAGAGCGTGAGCAGTGGAATGACGGATCCAACACGCTGTGCGTGCGCCCGGGTACCGTTGTCGTGTACGAGCGCAATGATGTGACCAATGCAGTGCTCCGCGACCACGGCATCAATGTTCTGGAGATGCCCTCCGCTGAGCTCTCCCGCGGTCGTGGCGGCCCACGCTGCATGTCCATGCCGCTGTGGCGCGAAGACGCGTAACGAGTTCGAACGTCATCACTGGCTGCGCCTCTTTCGGAGGTGCAGCCACGACCCATTGGAAGCATCATCGAAAGAAAGCAGGTAACCTAAATGCCAGTGAATCTCAGTGGTCGCAGCCTCACCAAGATCCTCGACCTCACGCCGGACCAGATCCAGTATCTGGCTGACCTGTCCCGCGATTTCAAGAACCTGAAGCGCGCGGGCGTGCCCCACAGATACCTTGAGGGCAAGAACATCGTCCTGCTCTTCGAGAAGACCTCGACCCGTACTCGTTGCTCTTTCGAAGTAGCGGGCATGGATCTGGGCATGGGCGTCACCTATCTGGACCCCGGTTCTTCTCAGATGGGCAAGAAGGAATCCATCGAGGATACCGGTCGTGTGCTCGGTCGCTTCTATGACGGCATCGAATATCGTGGCTTCTCTCAGGAGCTCGTGGAAGAGCTTGCCAGCGTAGCGGGCGTGCCGGTTTGGAATGGCCTCACGGACAAGTTCCATCCCACCCAGATGATCGCTGACCTCATGACCATCCAGGAGAACTTCCCCATGGGCGTCAAGGGCCTGAAGTTCGTCTTCTTCGGCGATTGCCGCAACAACATGGGCAACTCCCTCATGGTGCTCTGCGCCAAGATGGGCATGCACTTCGTGGGTTGCGGTCCGAAGGACCTCATGCCCGAGGAAGAGCTGGTGGACACGTGCAAGAAGATCGCTGCTGAGACAGGGGCCACCATCACCCTCACCGATGATGTCAAGGCTGCTGCCACGGATGCCGATGTCATCTACACCGACATCTGGGTATCCATGGGTGAGCCTGATGACATCTGGGCTGAGCGCATCAAGCTGCTCTCTCCCTTCCAGGTGAATTCTGACATCATGGCCATGGCTGCCGACGATGCTATCTTCATGCATTGCCTGCCGTCCTTCCATGACGAGAACACCACCATCGGTGCCGATGTCGCCAAGAAGTTCGGCCTGAAGGAGATGGAAGTGACCGATGAGGTCTTCGAGTCCTCTCGTTCCAAGGTATTCGACGAGGCCGAGAACCGCATGCACTCCATCAAGGCCATCATGTATGCAACCTTGAGGTAAGAGGAGGCTGATAGGAATGGCATATCAGAAAGGGGAGGGCAAGAGCGTCGTCATCGCACTCGGCGGTAATGCGCTCGGCAATACCCCTCAAGAGCAATTGCAGCTCGTCGAGAACACGGCCTCCCACATCGTCGACATGGTGGCGGATGGTATCAACGTGGTCGTGAGCCACGGGAACGGTCCGCAGGTGGGCATGATCTCCAACGCCTTCGCTGAAGCCAGCACCCATGACTCCTCCATTCCTGAGATGCCGTTCCCGGAGTGCGGTGCCATGAGCCAAGGCTATATCGGCTATCAGCTCTCCCAGGCGCTCCTTGGCGAGTTGAAGAAGCGCTCCATCTTGCGTTCTACCGCTTGCGTCATCACGCAGACGGTCGTCTATCCCGAGGATGCGGCATTCCAGCATCCCACCAAGCCCGTGGGCCCCTTCCTCTCCGAAGAGGAGGCTCAGAAGCGAGCCGAGGAAACGGGCATGGTGTTCGCTGAGGATGCAGGACGCGGATGGCGCATGATGGTGGCAAGCCCGAAGCCGCAGCGCATCGTGGAGCTCGATGCCATCAAGGACCTGATGGATGATGGGTATATCGTGATCGCAGCAGGTGGCGGTGGCGTTCCTGTGATCGAGCGGGATGATTCCTATCACGGCATCCCCGCCGTCATAGATAAAGACCGCACCAGTGCGAAGCTGGCCGCAGATTTCAAGGCCGATATGCTCGTCATCTTGACCGCGGTAGAAAAGGTGGCCATCAACTTCAATACGCCCGAGCAGATGGATATCGATTGCATGACCATCTCAGATGCCCGGCGCTATATCGAAGAGGGCCAGTTCGCTCCCGGATCCATGTTGCCGAAGGTCCAGGCGTGCATCGAGTACCTGACTGCCTACCCCCAGGGCAAGGCTCTCATCACCTCCCTTGAGCATGCTGCTGAAGGGTTAGCGGGGAAGACGGGAACCGTCATCACCGCTTGATAACACATAGTCCAAGGCCAGCCCTGTCCCATCATTCCCTTTCAGGGCTGGCTCGTTCAAGGAGGGAATCATGGCTGCAGAGACAACTGCTCCCAAAAAGGAAAGGAAAAAGCGCAGTATATCCGCTTTTGCTATCCTGCTGATCATGCTCGTGGCTCTCGCTATCATCACCGCTATCATGGGCGGTGTAGGTGTCGAGGGCATCACAGGCGCCACGTTGGCTGATGTGGTGAACGCACCGGTCCAGGGCTTCATCGAGGCTATCGATATCTGCATCTTCGTGCTCATCTTGGGTGGCTTCTTGGCTATCGTCACTGAGACGGGCGCCTTGGATGCAGGCATCGCAGTCCTCGTCCACAAGCTCAAGGGCAATGAGCTCATCCTCATCCCCATCCTCATGACCCTGTTCTCCATCGGCGGCACCACCTATGGCATGCTGGAGGAAACGGTTCCGTTCTACCTGCTGTTGGCGGCTACCATGGTCGCTGCGGGCTTCGATAGCATCGTCGGCTGCGCCGTTGTGCTGCTAGGCGCTGGCTGCGGCGTTCTGGGCTCCACGGTGAACCCCTTCGCTGTGGGCGCTGCTGTGGCTTCGCTGTCTGGCACCGATATCGTCATCAACCAGGGCATCATCCTGGCTTTGGGCGCCATCCTCTGGATCACCTCGCTGGTCATCTCCATCATCTTCGTGATGCGCTATGCGAAGAAGGTCAAGGCTGAGAAGGGCTCTACCATCCTCAGTCTGCAAGAGCAGGAGAACCAGTCTGAGATGATGGCCGAGTGGGGTCTCAAGGAATCTGATGAGGAAGACGCTACCGCAGATGCGGCTGCTCCCAAGAAGATGACCGTTCGCCAGAAGTGGTCGCTCATCGTGTTCGGTCTCACGTTCGTGGTCATGATCGTGAGCTTCATCCCCTGGGCTGACCTGGGCGTGGATTTCTTCAATCTGGGCGCCACCTCCGAAGAGGTCACCACCACGGTCACCGCTGAGGAGATCACGGCGGTCTACGATGAGTCTACAGGCACTGAGCTTGCTATCCCCGAAACCGTTGAAGGTACCGACACAGCAGTGGAGGAAGTGACGCAAGCATGGTCTGCATGGCTGACCGGCACCCCTCTGGGTACCTGGTACTTCGGTGAGGCATCGGCTTGGTTCCTCATCATGTCGTTCATCATCGGCCTCATCGGCGGCATCTCTCAGGATAGGTTCGTCAAATCCTTCATCGCAGGCGCTGGCGATATGATGTCTGTTGTGCTCATCATCGCTCTTGCTCGTTCCATCACCGTGCTCATGGCCAGCACCGGCCTGTCCGATTGGATCCTGGTCACGGCTGCAGATGGCTTGCGCGGCATGTCGGCCATCATCTTCGCACCGCTGTCCTACCTGCTGTTCATCCTGCTGTCGTTCCTCATCCCGTCCAGCTCCGGCATGGCAACGGTGGCTGTCCCCATCATGGGTGGCCTGGCTTACCAGCTGAACTTCTCAGTAGAGACCATGATCATGATCATGGTTGCAGGCAACGGCTTGGTGAACCTCTTCACCCCCACTTGCGGTGCCATCATGGGCGGCCTTGCGTTGGCGAAGGTGGAATACTCTACCTGGCTCAAGTTCGTGATGAAGCTCGTCATCATCCTTGGCGTGGTCAGCATGGTGATCCTTACCATAGCTATGATGATCATCCCCATGACGGCTTGATGCGCATATCCTATAGCTTTTCCGGAGAGCCCCTAGACGCTAGGGGCTCTCTTCTTATATACCTATGGGCCATGGAAGATACACGGGGTGCTCATATGATGGGGGAGCTCCTCCGGCCTTGGTCGGGGCGGGCTATCATGCTGTTGGATCTGGACGCGTTCTTCGCTTCCGTGGAGCAGTTGGACCATCCCGAGTGGCGGGGCAAGCCCGTGATCGTCGGAGGCGATGCTGATCGGCATGGCGTGGTCTCCACCTGTTCCTATGAGGCTCGTGCCTTCGGCGTGCACAGTGCCATGGCTTCTGCCACCGCAGCCCGCCTTTGCCCCGATGCCATATGGACCCACGGTCGTCATGAACGCTACCGACAGCTCTCTGCCCAGATCATGGATATGATCAGAGATGAGACGCCCTACGTAGAGCAGGTCTCCATCGATGAGGCCTTCGCGGATATCACGCCTACGCGCGTGAATACGGAGCATCCCGTATCCGTGGTCCAGAGGATCCAGCGACGGGTGTTCGAAGAGGCGGGAGTCACCTGCTCCATTGGGCTCGGTCCTACGAAGTCCGTTGCGAAGACTGCCAGCGATATGGAGAAGCCCCAGGGGCTCACCATCGTCTACCCAGGGACCGAACGTGCCTTCCTAGCGCCCCTGCCCATTGGGGCGTTGAGCGGGGTGGGTGCTGCTGCCAAAGAACAGCTCACCTCTCACGGGATCAGGACATTGGGAGAACTTGCCGCTGCGCCGGAACTGGTGCTCCAAAAGGTCTTCGGCCAGAGGGCAGAGATGATGCGCCAGCGTGCTGCAGCCGAGGATGACCCTGAGATATCCCTTCGTCGCCCGGTGAAATCCGTCTCCCATGAAGCCACGTTCTCTGATCTTCTGGTTGAGCGGGCTGATATCCATGGTGCCCTTGTCACGTTGTTGGGGAAGGTGGCTCGCCGCTTGCGCCGCAAGGGGCTCAGGGCAAGGACCTTGGCAGTGAAGGTTCGTCTTGAGGATAGATCGGTGCGCAGTGGTCAGATGGGGCTTTCCCAGCCAAGCGACGATGAGATAGAGCTTGCGGTGTATCTGGATGAACTGCTGGATAAGGTCTGGAGAGGCGGGGAGCGCGTGCGCCTTCTTGGAGTGCGCGCGAGCGGATTCGCGACGAAGGGGATCGAGGAGCTCCAAGGATCCCTCTTCGATACATTGCAGGTGGAGGCAGGGGAAGTAGAAAAGAAGCCCCTGATCGTAGATGCAGACAAGCGCAAAGGGCTTCTGGCCGCTACGGATGCGCTCAAGGATCGCTTTGGTGAGGACGCGGTCATCTTCGGCAGTGCCCTGCGCACCCAGGGCAACGATACGGGCTCTTCGAGCAAACACCCCGCCCATCGCTGATCCCTCCTTGCGGATTATTCTCCATAATCCTGTGTTCTCGCTGGTCAGAGTGCTTCTGTTGAGTAGAATATGCGAACTGTTGAGATGTTCGAAGCCAAGACACAGAAGATGAGCACTCCATGGCCAAGCATTCAAAGGGAAAGCATGCGGCTACGCGGGCTGAGCTGAAGGATAAGGCACGCAGGGACAAGTTGAAGGCTGAAGAGGCTGACCAGGCCTCGGAGGCCGTAGAAGATACTCCTGGATCCCCTGAGCCCGAGACAACGCAAGACACCTCCGCATCGGAGGGCGCATCCGTTGTCGAGGCGGCTGGTTCTGACACGGATTCAGAGGATGCAGCCCAAGCAGTCCAAGAACCTGTTGCAGAGAAGTCCAAGAAGGGTTCTAAGAAGGCTCATCACAAGTCCACCTCGAAGCGCTCTGTCGCACGGAAGCTCGGGATCGCCTTCGGCGCCGTGGCGGGAGTGGTTGCCGTCATCTACCTGGGCGGAGTCCTTCTCTTCGCCACGCATTTCTTCCCGAATACCAACATCTCTACCGTTGACATCTCTCTGAATACTCCCTCCGACGCCTCCCAGAAGTTGGATGCCAAGGTGGGGGATTACAGCATCAAGCTGAAGGGTCAGGGGTTGAACCTCTCCATCACCTCTGAGCAAGCGGGGATGGCTTTGGATTCGCCTTCGGTGACTGATGCCGTCCTCCAAGAGCAGAATCCTTGGTCCTGGCCTGCTCAAGTCTTCGAGGGTCATGATGTCACTGCTGCTCTGGCTGAGGCCATGAGCGCTACCAGTCTGTCTCAGGTGGTCGAACAGGCTGTGGCGGACGTGAATGCCCAGGCGGATCCACCGGTGGATGCTGCGGTCGTGTTCAAAGACGAGGTGGGGAAGTTCTATATCGTCCCGGAGTCCGAAGGCACGATGCTGGACCCGGAGAAGGTGCTCGAGCGCACATTGGAGGGCGTTCTCAACCTCAACAAGGATATCGTCATCAAGAAGGATGCACGGTTGGATCCGAAGATCCTCAGCACGGACGAGCGGTTGATGGAGGCCTGCACGAAGGCGAATCAGCTAGCTCGGGCTGATATCACCTTCACCCTGGACGGGTCTCCGGCTGCCAATGTCAACGCTACCACCATCGGCCAATGGGTGACCGTTACCCCGGAATTCGAAGTTCTCTTCAACAATGATGAACTGGCCCTTTGGGCTGAGGGGATCGGAGACCAATTCAACACCATCGGGAGCGAGCGAGTCTACACCCGTCCTGATGGCAAAGAGGTCAGCGTATCGGGTGGTCCCTATGGATGGAAGGTGGATGGGGAGGCTCTGGAGAACGCCGCCATCGAGGCGGTGCAGAATGGCACCATCGGCGCCGTTGAGATCCCTGTCTTGCAAAGCGGCCACGGGTTCACGGCTCTGGGAGCTCAGGATTGGGGCCTGCGCTATGTGGATGTGGACTTGAGCGAACAGTACGCACGCTTCTATGACGATGAGGGCAACCTGGTCTGGGAGAGCGACATCGTCTCTGGTGCGCGGGGTAAGACCGATTCGCCCACGGGGGTGTACTCTCTGAACCATAAGCAGAGCCCAACAGTGCTCATCGGGGAGATGACCAGCGAAGGCACGCCTGAGTACGAGAGCAAGGTCAGCTATTGGATGCCCTTCAAGGGGAATTCCGTGGGACTTCATGATGCTACGTGGCAGTCGGCGTTCGGTGGACAGCGCTATGCCCAAGGTTTCGGCTCCCACGGCTGCATCAATCTACCCTTGTCTGCCGCAGAAGCCCTGTATGGGATGATCGAGCCGGGAGATGTGGTCGTTGTCCACTATTGATCGATCGGCTCCCATCGGCGTCTTCGATTCTGGCCTGGGGGGTCTCACGGTGCTCCAAGCCCTCAGGGAGCGTCTACCCCATGAGCGGTTCATCTTCCTAGGGGATTCTGCTCGCTGTCCCTATGGTCCGCGTGAGCCGAAGGAGGTCAAGGCCTTCGTGCTCCAGATCTGCGATCATCTTGCTCGCAGAGGATGCAAGATGATCGTCATCGCCTGCAACACGGCAACGGCTGCTGGCCTTCCGGCTGCTCAGCAGGCTTTCGCTATCCCCATCGTAGGCGTGGTCATGCCAGGGGCTCGGGCTGCAGTCCATATGACGCGCAATCGGCGAGTGGGGGTCATAGCCACTGAGGGGACCGTGCAACAAGGAGTATACGGGGAAGCCATCCGTCATCTGGATGCGGGGATCAGGGTCATCCAGAAGGCTACACCGGATTTCGTGTCCATTGCAGAATCGGGTTTCGAAGAGATGGATGAAGGAGTGGCGCAGGCTGCACCCTTCTCTTCGAAGGAGGAGCGTCAGGGGGTCGCTCAGAGGTATCTGGCCCCCTTACGCATGGAGGGCATCGATACCCTGGTCTTGGGGTGCACTCATTATCCGTTGATCCAGGAGCTCATCTCCCAGGAGATGGGGCCGTCTGTGACGCTGGTCTCCTCTGCAGAGGAGACGGCTCGTGAAGTGCACGCCATCCTCTCTCGACGTGATGAGTTGCGTAGCACGGGCGAAGGCGGCGGTGTGGAGGTGTTGATAACGGGTGATGATGCGACTAAGTTCGCCCGAGTGACACAAAAGGTGCTCGGCATCACGCCGTCTATCACGAAGGTCATGCTCGACGAAGCTCCAGGAATGGGAGAGGTGGTCTCATGAGAGTGTTGCTCGCTACGAATAATGCCCATAAAGCTGATGAGATCCGAAACGCCTTGGATCTTCCCGGGTGGGAGTTCGTGACCCTGCGCGAGGCCGGGGTTGAATCGGACCCGGTGGAAGATGCCGATACATTCCTCGGGAACGCTCTCATCAAGGCGACGTCTGCCCATCAGATCAGTGGGATGGCGGTATTGGCGGATGATTCAGGGCTTGAGGTAGATGCGCTGGATGGTGCGCCGGGGGTTTGGTCAGCCCGTTATGCCGGAGAAGGCGCAGATGATGCCGCCAACAACGCCAAGCTCCTCGCGGCATTGGATGGGATGCCCGACGAAGAGCGTACCGCGCGCTTCGTCTGCACGCTGGTATTCATCGACGAGGGCGGTAACCGGGTGGATGCCCAAGGCACAGTGGAAGGCAGGATAGGCCACGCTCAGCGAGGCGCCGAAGGGTTCGGCTATGACCCATTCTTCCTGCCCGATGCCTATGGGGGCGAGAAGACATTCGCTGAAGTCCCTCAACAGGAGAAGAGCAAGATATCCCATCGTGGCCGAGCGCTTGCAGAACTGCGTAGCAAGCTAGAGCCTCTGTGCTAGAATATCCCCTCGCGTCGGGACGTGGCGCAGTCTGGTAGCGCGCCTGCTTTGGGAGCAGGATGTCGCAGGTTCGAATCCTGTCGTCCCGACCATCTCCATCCTTTCTTCAACTCTAATAGAGAGACCCCCGGCGCCTTCTAGGGAAGAGCCGGGGGCTATCGTTGTTGCCTTACCTGTCAGGACTGGGTTGAGTGCCTGCGTCGATACAGGGCGTAGGCAGCACCGGCTGCCGCTAGGATGGCTACCACCACCAAGATGGCAACGATGGCGGGAACGGGGTCGCCGGTTTGAGCTAGATCGGAACCCACTTGGATGCCCATGAGATATGCGTCCTTCGTCTTCTCGGCTTCCTGCTTGCTCACGGGGTGTTCCAGCATCTCATCAGTTATCTCTATCTGGTCCGGATCGGTGAGGTCAGGAGGCAGTGTCGTGGCATCATCTTCATCCAAGGTGGTATCGCCTGGCAGCGTCGTAGGCGGTGTATCGGTTCCGGCAGGGGGAACTACGTCATCGGGTAGGGGCATATTGTCGGGCAGGTTCTGGGACTCCGGTGTATAGAGGACATTGATCACGTTATCGTCAGCATCGGTTCCCACGCGGATCTCCGCCGGATAGGTATCTATCACATAGGTGCCGTCCAGCTTGTACTCGTAAGCATCGCCATTAACGAGGTGGTCGAACTGCTGATCATCGAAGACTTCGGATCCCATCTTGTAGAATTCCACATGACCAGTATCTAGGGCATCTTTCCAGTTGTCCGCACTGAGGTCGGCTCCCGTCATCAGGTAGTAGTTCACGGTGTATTCGTAGTTCCAGAGCTTGATATACACGAGAGTGAAGACATTCTGGGCGGGATCGGCTGAGATGGTGATCCGGGCAGGCCAGGCATCGAAGAAGAAATGACCAGGAATATTCACCACATAGTCCCAAGCGCTGACGGTTTGCCCCTCCTGGAAACCTGAGAGGGTACGGGTACCCAGGATCACGCGGCCCTGATCGTCGAAGATGGTGCCTGGTCTCTCTTCTCCTGTGGGATCACTGGTGTAGACCAGCGTAAGAGTGCAGTCCGTGGCAACATCCGAAGCAGCTCCCTCTGAAGGGGACTGCTGGTCATCCGATGATCCGGTGTCCGTTGCAGTGTTATCCACTCCTTGGGTGGTAGTGGTGCTCGCCTCATCGAAGGGGACAGGTTCGATGGGTTGGTCTTCAGCCAATGCGGTGGCGGATGCAACGAAGACCGAAGTCATCGAAGCTGCGAAGATGAGAGCGATCAGCGCCGTCCCTATCCGTTTCGTCGTTGCATGCATGGTTCACTCCTTATCTCAGCTACCTTCGCCGTGAAGATAGCAGCCGAGAAGCGAGCCCCAGGGTATGCCTATTCAAATGACGTAGGGGGGGTGTCAAACCGTTACTTGCTGGTCATGAGCACACGCGTTGGTCGGGTGCAGCGGCATCTTTTCATCTAGTGGGCGATCAACGCGTACAATGGTATCCATGAAACGTGCACAGAGAGCATCCAAAGCCCTTCTCATTGGGATGGCCATCTTCTTCACTGCATCGGTCCTGCGAGCCCCGATCACGTCTTTGGGTGCGCTGTCCCTCTCCGTACGAACCGATCTCGGTCTGAGCGCGGCTACCATGGGGTCGCTCACTACGCTACCCCTGCTCATCTTCGCCGTCTCTTCAGCGTTCATGAGCACTATCTCTGACCGGTTCGGAAAGAAACGTGTGGCCTCAGTGGGCATGGGGATGGTGGCCCTTGGCATCTTGCTGCGATCCTATGGCGGAGATGTGGGTCTCTTTGGGGGAACGGTGGTCTTGGGGGCAGGGATCTCTGCCGGTAACGTGCTGTTGCCTGCCATCATCAAGGAGAGCTTCCCTCTGCGCATCGGGGCTATGACGGCGCTCTATACCACTACCATGTCCGTCTTCGCAGGGGGCTTCGCGGGAATCTGCTCGCCATTGATGGATGCATTGGGGGAGTGGCGCGTGGTCTTGGTGCTGATCGTTCCCCTTGCTTGCATCGCTGCTCTTCTTTGGTTGATCTCAAATGCCCCGGACGGTCACCATGGTTCGGTGTCAGGTGCGGGGGAGGTTGAACCGGAGCCTTCAAGGCGTACTCTGAGCGTCTTCCATCCCCGGATCCTGAGGCAACCTCTGACATGGTGGATAACCTTGCAGTTCGGCCTTCAATCCATCCTCTTCTACTGCATGGTGGCCTGGCTGCCTTCCATGCTAGCGGCTCGTGGCATCAGCGGGGGATCGGTTGCTCTTTGTGTTGCTCTGTTCCCGCTCATGGGCATCCCTTGCACCATGTTCTTGCCGCCTCTTGCTCAGAAGATGAGAAGCCAGCGAGGGCTGGGTGCGGGGATCGGTGTGCTCTGCACGGTAGGCATAGCCTTGCTTTGGTGGGCGCCTACGGATGGTTGGGCGGTGTTCGCCGTTGGCTTCTTCGGGCTGGCTCTAGGGGCGCCGTTCTGCCTCTGCATGTTCTATCTGGGCTACCGCACGGGTAATGCAGATGATGCTGCTCGGCTCTCTGGCATCGTTCAAACGCTTGGTTATCTGATGGCTGCCATTGGCCCTACATGCCTCGGCCTCATCTATGATCTGACCTCTTCTTGGGGAATGACATTCGGTTTGCTCTTCATCCTCACCTGCGGTCTCATCCTCAGCGGCTGGAAGACCGGATCGGGCACGATCTCCCAGGGCAGCTGAGGACGGGCTGTTCCTACTTCTGTTCCTTGGCCTTTCGGTGAGCTGCTGCGCGTTCCTCATCTTCGCGCTTCTCTTCGGCCACATCCGATGCTAAGCGGTCGTGCTTCGCGTTCGCGATAGTCAGGATGGAAGCGGTCAACGCGAACAGGGCGATGGCATTCGGTAGCACCATGAGCTGGTTGAACATGTCTGCCAGCTCCCAGACCAGGTCATTGGAGAGCAACGAGCCCATGAAGATGAACACCAGGGCGATGATGGTAAAGGGGATGACGGCCTTCTTGCCGAAGAGCCACTCCACATTCAGCTTGGCGAACAGGTTCCAGGAGAGGATGGTGGAGAACGCGAAGAACATCAAGCAGATGGCCACGAACCATGCACCGATGTTCTCTCCGAAGAAGGCACCGAATGCCAGCTGGGCGATGTTGGTCTTCGTGATGGTATCTGCTGTGAGGGCTGCATAGTCACCGGTTGCGAGTGCGCCGTCGCCTACGTACATGGTGGATATCACGACCAGTGCCGTCATGGTCACCACGATGATCGTGTCCACGAATACGCCGATCATGGCTATGGTGCCCTGCTCATGGGGGCTCTTCACTTCTGCCAGAGCATGGGCGTGGGGGGTGGACCCCATACCGGCCTCGTTGCTGAATAGGCCGCGCTTGGCACCTTGGCTGATGGCAGCGATGATGCCGAAGGTGGCTCCACCCACCGTTGCCTCAGGGTTGAATGCGCATTCGAAGATGAGGGCGAAGGTGGCAGGGATGGCGGCTGCATTCATGATGAGCACGATGAGGGAGCCGAGCACGTAGAGCACGGCCATGATGGGAACGATCTTCTCAGTGACCGAAGCCAACCGCGATACGCCTCCGAGGAAGACGATGCCTGCCAGCAGGACGATGGCGATGCCCACTGCCCAGGTGGGTATATTGAAGGCGTTGTTCATGGATTCTGCAATGGAGTTGGACTGCACCATGCACCCCATGAAGCCCAAGGCCAAGATGATGGCTACGGCGAAGAACCCGGCCAGGAACTTACCGCCCTTGCCGGTGAACGCCGTGGTGATGTAGTAGACCGGACCGCCGTGGACGGTGCCATCGGCATCCACCACGCGTGTCTTCTGGGCCATGACCGCCTCTGCGTAGTTGGTGGCCATGCCTAGAAGGGCGATGATCCACATCCAGAAGATGGCTCCGGGGCCGCCGACGATGATGGCACCGCAGGCGCCCACGATATTGCCCGTGCCCACCTGAGCCGCCACAGCCGTGGCCAATGCCTGGAATGAGGTCATGGCGCCACCTTGGTTGCCGCCGCGCAAAGAGAAGTCACCGAAGAGGCGACGCCAGCCCTCGCCGAAGCAGCGGAACTGGATGAACTTCGTGCGGATGCTGAACCAGATGCCCATACCCAGCAGCAAGATGATCAGCACGTAATTGGATAGATAGCTGTTGATGGTTGCAACGATGTTGAGCAGTGCTTCTTCCACTCTCCCTGTTCCTTTCTTCTTGGTCCAAGAAGGCTCGGGAGAGCTCCCCCTTTGAAGGGTGGCTTGCTCACTCTGTCCGTTTGCCTGAGAGATTCAGTGCGGCTGTCCGTGAACAGCTGCACCTTGCACCTTCGGCACTCATCTAAGAGTTCTCCAGAGTCTTCTCGATTTCCGGTTTGCCTTGCGTGCATTCCGAAAACGTCATCGAAACAATGCGGGCGCCATTATGCGCCACCCTTCGTGTGCAATCAACCCCTCGGTTCCGCATCACGCGTAACAGGTCGTTTCCATTGGCTTTGGCTCGGCCATGGAATGCCGTTGGTCTTGCTAGGGTTCGTAGAAAAGGGTGTTATCGAAGGTAGAGGACCTGCAAGGTCAGGGAAGGGTACAAGGAGGAGTCATGAGAAGGTATGAGGCAAGCGCAGGGGAAGAAGCCATTCGTAGCATGGATATAGCCTTTCCTTCCTGGGACGGCAAGAGCACCATCCATGGCATGGTGTGGTATCCCGCAGGTGAACCGGTGGGGGCAGTGCAGCTGGTCCATGGTATGTCTGAGCATATCAGCCGCTATGATCCCTTCGCTCGCTTCTTGGCAAGCCACGGCTTCGTCGTGGGCGGTCATGATCATATCGGTCACGGTCTGAGCGTGTCGTCTCCGGAAGAGCTCGGCCACATGCCTCCTGAGGGTGGTGCTGACATCCTCGTGGAGGATGTGCACACCATGCGTCAGATCATGGAGGATGCCTTTCCGGATGTGCCGTATTTCATCTTCGGGCATTCCATGGGGAGCTTTACGTTGCGGGTGTATCTGACCCGGCGTGGTGCGGGCCTTTCTGGAGCCATCCTCTGCGGTACGGGGCATAAGCCCTCGGCGGTCAGCCTGGCGGGGAATCGCATTGCGAAGCTGGGTGCTCTGGTGCGGGGAGAGAAGGCGAAGAGCAGCTTGGTGCACGCTATGGCCGACGGCGCTTTCGCCCGAAGCGTGCCCGATGCGCGGACGGAGTACGATTGGATCTCAGCCGACCGGGACAATGTGGACGAATACATCGCGGATGACCTGAACGGCTTCCCCTTCACATTAGGAGGATACGCCTCCCTCATGGAGCTGGTGTATCTGGCATCCAGTTTGGAATTGGCGAAGTGCATCCCCAACGAGCTCCCGCTCTTGTTCGTGTCTGGGGCGAAGGACCCGGTGGGGGATAACGGTCAAGGCGTGCACGAGGCTGCTCAGCTCATGCGCGACTCTGGCGCCCATGATGTGGATGTGATCCTCTATGACGGCATGCGCCATGAGATCTTGAATGAGACGGAATCACAGGTGGTATTCGACGATATCCTGGCCTGGATCGAGGCCATCCTCTATGAGCATCGGTAAGGGTGGCTGGACGGGGGCAGAGGCAGGACGCGCTCCCTAGAACGCGAGGGCGAAAGCGTAGAACGTCCCGAGGGCCACATTCACGCTGCAGATCTGGCCCATTGCCGCGATGCGTGTCTTCGGCAGGAGGGGGTTCGCCCAGAGCGCTTTGATCAGAGGGATGCAGGCGAAGAGCATGAACAGGATCACCCACAGGCTTCGGTCGAACTGTATGAGCACGATGAGGGAAATGAGCAGCACCCAGAGCACCAGGAGGATGTGGTACAGATCCCGGGCGCGTTGACGTCCGACGCATGCCGGTAGCGTCCTGCGCCCAGCTTCGATGTCCTTCTCGATATCGCAGGTGTTGTTCGTCAGCATGATCAGCCCGATACCGAGGGCGAAGGGAATGGACCAGAGGATCACGAAGGCGGTGAACATGCCATCCGTCAGCACATAGAAGCATGCTACAGGTATGAGAAGGCCCATCACCGTGCCGCTGACCGCTTCGCCGATGGGGAGGAAGGAGATGGGCGTCTTGCCGCCTGAGTACAAGGCCACGACGATGGCACCTATCAGCGCGATGGCCAGAGGCACCCAGCCTGCATGGATGATCACGATGACTCCCAGGGCGAATGCACAGGCCAGCATCCCCAGGGCGAAGATGAGCACGGATCTGGGGTTCACGTCGTTGTACACGAGCACGGCGTCGTCTACCGCAACGTCATCCTCTTCGGAGTCCGCGCCTCGCTTGAAATCGAAGTGATCATTCAGGGCATTCGCTGTGGATTGCATGAGCACGCAGATGGCCAGAAGCAGAAGAGCCATAGCGGTCTGCAGGGTGCCTGTGACACTGTAGGCCATGGCGACACTACCCAGCACCGGCATGATCGACCCGGGCCATGTGTGGGGTGCCGCAAGCTGGAGCATGAGCTTGGGCGTCAGACGGTCGCGGTGGCTGCTAGTTGCACCTCTATCTGCTCGTGCAGGGGAGTCAACCGCAGACCCGCGGGCTTCGTCTTCCTCTGCGTGCTTCTCCATGACCCTCAGCTCTTCTCGTCGTATCAGTGCCGTCTTCGGGCTTAGGGCCCGCGCTTGGAGATTATACATGGGTGCTCTTCCTAAAGGGGTACCTGCTGCTTCGGGCTTGGTAGAGCGGACAGTGGGTTCATGCTGGTCCAGGACTATAATGCGAACAGCGAACCCACTGGTCAAGGAGGACGTCATGGCGAAGAACATCCTGGTAGTGCATGCAAGCCCGCGCGTGGACGGCAATTCCAGCATGCTGGCAGACGAGTTCATGAAAGGCGCCGAAGCGGTGGGTAATACAGTGACCCGTGTGAATGTGGGGCGTGCGAAGATGTGCGGATGCATGGCCTGTGAGTATTGCTTCTCCCACGACGGTGCATGCTGCCAGCAGGATGCCATGCAGGAATTCTATCCGCTCCTGCGCGAGGCTGATGTGCTGGTGTACGCCACGCCCATGTACTACTACAACTTCCCAGCTCAGTTGCGCGCCTTCCAAGACCGCATGTTCTGCGGTATCGCCAAGCCCTTCAACATCCCCCAGGTGGCGTTGCTGCTCTGCTTCGAGGATAAGGATGCAACCACCTGCGAGCCCTTGCTGGATGCCTATCGGGTAGCAACGGCCTACTGCAAGCAGGAGTCCATCGGGGAAGTGGTGGTGAACAACGTGTACGAGAAGGGGGCCATTGCCGGTAACCCTGGTCTGAGCCAAGCCTACGACCTGGGTGCGTCCATCGCCTAGGGCCCTACGTCACGGATCGTGCAGCTGAAAGCAGCCATGGGTGCATGCTATAGTCTTCTATCAGCAATGACGACGGAGGGAGATCTGCATGAAGAAGCTTGAGGGGCGTACAGCCATCGTCACAGGTGCCAGTTCGGGTGTGGGTCGCGGTTTGGCGAAGGTGCTTGCTGAGCACGGTGCGAATGTCTGCGTCTGTGCACGGCGCAAGGAGAAGCTGGAAGAACTGCGTGACGAACTGGTTGCAGAAGGTGCGAAGGTGTTGCCTGTCGTCTGCGACGTGATGGAACCTAGTCAGATCAAGGATGTCGTTGTTCAGTGCGTTGCTGAATTCGGTGGCGTTGACATCCTGATCAATTGCGCTCAAGGGTCGATGGCCTTTCGCACCATAGAGGATATCGACATCGACTACGCCATGGAAGCATACAAGAGCGGCGCTCTGGCCACTTTACTATTCATGAAAGAGTGCTTTCCATACCTCAAGGAAAGTGGCCATGGACGCATCATCAACACTGCGTCGGCTGCTGGTTACGATGGCAATGAGGGTTTTGGTGCTTATGGCATGGCGAAGGAAGCCATCCGCGCCATCACGCGCACCGCTGCCCGCGAATGGGGCAAAGATGGTATCACGGTGAACGTATTCTTGCCCATCATCGCTACGGATTTCTTCCGCGAGACCCAGCCGGCGGCATTGAAGAGCCTGGAATCCAAGAGTCCCCTTGGTCGCGTGGGGACCACTGAAGAGGACTGCGCACCCCTGATCGTATTCCTCGCCAGTGACGAGGGCGGTTATTTCACTGGTCAGTCTTTCATGGTGGATGGCGGCATCCATATGCATACCTAGGATATGGCTACACAGCGTTGCCCTTCATGGGTACGAAGAGGCGGCCATCCTGGACGCCTTCCAGTTCCAGCAGCTTCACCTTCTTGCTGATCCTGTCTTCGTTCACACCTGAGGGTATAGCTGCTCGTGTTCGCCTTCAACTGATCCAGCCGTTGCCATGGATCGTCTCCTTGGGTCATAGCAGAAGTGTAGCCCAATGCCGACGGCGGCCTATCCTTGACTCTCGTGGCATGGATCCGCTTTGGGTCCATGGGTCTCAGAACGAAGGAGAGGAAGAGAGAGGCTACTCAGGCTCGATAGCCATGGAGAGCGCTTCGGCCTCCTCCGCTCGCGCCTGGCGAGCCTCGATGAGCGGCTTCGCTAGGAACACGACATATCTGCAGACCACGAACGTCACCATGGCTGCTGCGAAGATCGTCTCAACGATGCAGAGCGCATCCAGGAGGGGGGGCAAGCTGATCCCGGCTCCTGCAAAAGCCTCCAGGGAAACCGAGAGCGCCATGGCTGTGATGACGAAGGGGAACGTCATGGCGGCATAGCTCGGGAAGAACCCGTTGCGGATGAAGGTGGGCACCTTGGTCAGAACGATGACGAACAGCACCTGGCCCAGGATGAGCATCGCTCCTACGAAACCCAGGTTGGGTGTGTCGGTCACTGCCAGATAGCCAACGATAGAGAGGCTTGCCGGAGCAGAGTAGATGCAGAATAGGGGCCGGGCAGGATCAGGTACGGGATGCTTGGCGTACCGATAGGTGACCAAGGCGAAGAGCACGGGATAGCAGGCGAATCCGATCCAGAACAGCAACCCACCCAGCCATTCCAGGCCGAAGTTCGGGGAGACCACGGCAGCTACGATGATGCCTACATAGCAGATGAAATAGGTGGGGAATACCTGTTCGAGCTTGAATGTGCGGAAGAAGCGACGCGTGAACCACACCATGAGCGACAGATGCGCTCCTACGGCACTCACCCACAGGGCAAGCCCTCCCTGGGGGAACGCCGGGGCGATATATCCTGCCAGCTGCATTGCGGTCATGAGCAGCGTTGCCGATACGCTCGCGAAGATGGGGTTCTTGAAGTCCTCTTTGATCATCTCGGGATAAGCCACTACCTTGCTGATGAGCAGGAATGCGAAGAGCGCCGAAAGGGCTCCGCATAAGGGGCGTGCCGCTCCGATCACCGGCATGAGCAGATTGCCGAGCGCGGCCAAGCCGAGCGCTACCCCTGCCGTGGGGATCGGGACACCCTTGATCAGCTCGTTCATGCGAAACCCTTTCTCTCCGCGCTGTCATCCACGCCGCACCGTTCCGAATGCAGTGCGGTGCAGGACCCTCGATGGATGCTTCTGCCGTCTCTTGGTGTTGGCATCTCGCAACCAGTGGATGGGATTATGCATGAGGTGTGACGAAATATGAACTTATGCTTTTTTATGTATCAATAAGCTGAGATTATGGATATCCTCATGAAGGGACATCCTCGAGAAAGGCAGGTCATGCAGGACTTTCGCGTTCAGACATTCCTTACCGTTTGCCAGACCATGAACTACACAACAGCTGCAAAGGAGCTGCACATCACCCAGCCAGCCGTTTCCCAGCATATCGCGTTCCTGGAGAAGGAATACCAAGTGAAGCTGTTCAGATATCACAAACGCAGGCTAGAGCTCACGAAAGCAGGCTATGTCTTGCGCGATGCCCTCTCCACCCGGGCACATGATGATCTGTTGCTCCATCGCAAGGTGAAGGCGCTCGGTGGTGATACCCGTCAGGATCTGAAGATGGGGATGACGCTCACGGCTGGGAAATACATAGCGGCACGCCCGCTGGCCATCTATTTGTCAGAGCATCCAGAGGTCAGGGCGACGATCCGCTCAGGGGATACCGCTACATTGCTGTCGTTGCTGGATACCGGTGTCATCGACTGCGCATTCGTCGAAGGCATGTTCAATGGCAATAGCTATGCCTGCGATAGCTTCCGTACAGAGCGCCTTGTCTGCGCCTGCGCTCCTGACCATGTCCTGGGGGGTCATCGCGCCGCCATGGAAGACCTTCTGGGTCTGCAGCTCTTCGTGCGCGAAGAGGGGTCTGGCACGCGTGCCGTCCTGGAACATGCCCTTGCCGAACGTAATCTCTCGCTTGATGCTTTCGCCGAGGTCTCTGAGGTGGGCAGTTTGGATATCATCAAGGTGCTGGTGGCAGAGGGGCTGGGCATCTCTTTCCTCTACGAAGCAGCCATCCAGCGCCAAGTGGCAGAGAATACGCTCGGCATCATCCCGCTCAAGGGTAAACCCATCGAGCATGACATCTCTTTCATCCGCTTGAAGGAAAGTGCGTTCGAGCGCGAGTTCGCGAACCTCTTCAACGCCCTGAGCGTCGCAGGGTCAACGATCGTTCCGGAATAGCTCAGGCGATCAGCGCTCGATAGGGAGGTCTTGAGAGGACCAATCATCCATGCTGCCGGAATAGAGCTCTATATCTGAGAACCCTTCTTTCGCCAGTGTATCGGCAGCGAGGCCTGCATGATAGCCTGTTTGGCAATACAGGACGACATCGTCTTCGGGCTGCACGCCGGCAGCTTTGACGGCGGCCACCAGATCACCGTCAGGGACCATGGACCCATCCTCTGGGTCAACGAGGGGAACATTCACGGCTCCGGGGATATGGCCTTCTTCGTACATGAAGGCGGGACGTACATCTACCAAGATGGTCTGCTCATCCTGAGCCTGCTGAACGCGACGGCTGCCAATGGTCTGGATGGGGTTCTCGGTGTTCGTCATAAGATGCTCCTGTCAGAGAGGATTGCGATGCTTCCTTGGATGCTAAGACGGGTGGGTGATGCTTCGCAGGGAAGGCTGTAGGTGTTTGCAGGCCGATCGCATTCTGTCACTCCCTTGATGAAAGGAGAAAAGGGCGCGAGGGCGGAGCGCTCTGATATTGCCATACTGTCCTTCCCTTCTTATCGCAGCCTGCCGTATGCCTGGGTGGATATGCCACTGAGCGCTTCCTATGCTACGAGGATGTTACAGAATCTCCCTGTTGCTCCCAGCTCACGTACTGTTGCATGCATGGTTGCTATGGAGCGTGCGACCCGAGAACCCCCCCGATCCTAAGGAGGTCCCCATGGAGATCAGGAATGTCACGGTAGCCGGTGGAGGCGTGTTGGGTAGCCAGATAGCATTGCAGAGCGCCTATAAGGGGTTCCCTGTGACCCTGTGGTTGCGCAGCGAGGGTTCCATCGAACGTACGCGCCCGAAGCTAGAGCGGTTGCGAGATATCTATAAGCAGACGTTAGCCGCCCTCAAGACCGATTCCCGCGCATTCTGTCCGGGTCTCACAGATTCGCCTGATGTGCCGGAAGCTGAACTGGACGAACTGATCGCTCGGGTGGACGCTGCTTTTGACAGCCTAGTGCTGACCACCAGCGATGAGGAAGCCTTCGGAGGCGCCGATCTGGTCATCGAGGCCATTGCTGAGGTCATAGACGAGAAGGATGCCTTCTATACTGCCATCAAGGACCTGCTCCCGGAGCACACCATCCTGTGCACCAACTCCTCCACGCTCTTACCGAGCGCCATGGCGGGCTTCACTGGACGTCCTGACCGGTTCCTGGCACTGCATTTTGCCAACAATATCTGGAAGCAGAACACGGCTGAGATCATGGGTACCGCTGAAACCAGCGCTGATTCGTACCAGGCTGTGGTTGACTTCGCGAAAGCCATCGCCATGGTGCCGTTGGAATTGAAGAAAGAGCAGCCGGGCTATCTGCTGAACAGCATGTTGGTACCGTTCCTGAACGCTGCTGAGGCGCTGCTGGCCAACGATGTAGCCGACTTCGAGACCATTGATAAGGCTTGGACGCTAGGTACGGGAGCTCCATTGGGCCCCTTCCGTATCCTAGACATCGTGGGCTTGACCACGGCCTACAATATCGTGGCTGCAAGCCCGGCTGCCCAGGAGCCTGGCAGTACTGCTGCCCGCATCGCCGAGATGCTGAAGCGGCGCATCGATGAGGGTAAGACGGGCATCAATGCCGGTGAGGGTTTCTATACCTATCGCTAGCCTATCCATTCGCAGAGCCCGTCCATCATCCATCAAGCCCCCCCTGTTGATGCCCATGGGAGCAGCGGCGTCGCATCTTCCTATGTCGCAACGAGCGCTTGCATTCATGCGCGAGCATTTCGTGTTGCTTGCCGCGGCTGTGGCTGCCGTGGCAAGCATGTTCTCCGTGCCTCCTGACAGGGCATATCTGGGTTATATCGACGGGGAAACGCTCGGCTGCCTATTCTGTGTGCTGGCTGTAGCGAACGCCTTTCGCTATCTTGGCGCCTTCGATCGGCTCGGTCGCATGGCCATCGAGCGGTTCGATCGGCCACGTTCGGTGGTCATGGCACTGGTATTGACCACCGGGGCGCTTTCCATGGTAGCCACCAATGACCTAGCCCTCATCGTCATGCTGCCCCTGTCTGCAACCACGCTGGTGAAGGCGGGATGGGAGCGCTGGATCGCGCCGACGTTCGTCATGCAGGGGCTGGCGGCCAACCTCTGTGGGATGGTGCTACCCTTCGGTAATCCGCAGAACCTATACCTGTACTCTTTCTATTCATTGGGATCATTGGAGTTCCTGCGGGTCATGGTGCCTCCGTTCGTGGCATCAACGGTCATCGTGATGGTAGGCACATGGTTCCTGATGCGCAACTCTTCGGGCAGCGATGCCCGTATGGAGCCCGTGTCCCGCCTGCCGCTCGGACGACGGCGGCTCGCGGCCTATTCGCTGTTGTTGGTGTTGACGGCCCTGGCGGTATTCCGTGTGATACCCGTCCTTGCCGTCCTGGTTGTCGTGGTCGGAGTGCTTGCATATGCAGACCGCCGTGCGTTGAAGGCAGTGGATTATCCCTTGCTGCTCACCTTCGTCTGCTTCTTCGTGTTCGCAGGCAACATGGCGCGCATGCCCTTCTTGGCTGACGGTCTGGCTGGGCTGATGGCCTCCGACGGTCTCCTTGCCTCAGCTGCCTTGAGCCAGGTGATCAGCAACGTGCCTGCGGCTGTGCTGCTCTCTCACTTCACGGGAGATTGGGCATCGTTGCTAGCGGGTGTGAACATCGGAGGCGCCGGGACGCTCGTCGGTTCGCTGGCAAGCCTCATCACCTTGCAGCATTTCATCAGCGTGCCGAAGGTGTTCCCTCATCTTGGCTGCAACCCAAGCGTATCCCTCGGGCGCTTCCTCAAGCTTTTTGCGGGGTTCAACTTCGGGTCTCTGGTGGTGTTGTTCGCCGTATGCCGTCTTTGTGGCCTTTGACGCAGGGATGCTGCTGAGAAGGGTCACCCTTGCCGCGCATGGGCGCCTCGCAGAGCCTGCGATCGGGTGTTGCTGACACGGTCCCATACATAGGTGGCGAAGGGGAAGAAGGCACAGCCGCCCACTAGGAAGCTGCCCAGGATGTCGGTGGGCCAGTGGGCCCCCAGATAGATGCGGGTGAAGGCGATGAGGATGGGCCATGCAACGGCCACGATGATGAGCACTGCCTTGACGCCGCGGGGCATGGCAGGATGCGTGCGAACGATCACGTACAACGAGAAGGCCACGATGGCGATGGCTGCGAAGGTGTGGCCTGAGGGGAACGAGGCGTCGTTGGGGAACTCGATCAGATTCATGCCGAGGGGCCGCGTGCGACCGACCACGAGCTTAGCCACGGCTACTACGGCTTCGCCCGCGATGATGCAGCCCGCATAGGCCACTGCTTGGCGCTTCCCTATGCGCGCGACTAAGTAGATGGTGAAGGCAGCCGCTAGGACGATGGATACCTTCGTGCCGGAGACGTGCGTGAGTGCGGTGAGCACGGCCGTTGCATCATCATTGCGCAGGGGGAATATCCACGACTGCATCCAGGCGTCGAACGTATCAACGAAAGGGGCGTTCAGAACTACAGCCGTTGCCAGTCCTAGGAAGAGGATCAGTCCTGATCCACCTGCTACCAGGCGCCAGTTCTGCATAGGTGCTCCTTGTCTCGTGCGGTCAGTTTGGTCATGTTGCCGGTCGGGTGCTTCTTCCTAGTATACCGGGATGAGCGGCGGTTGGATTCTCCTGTGGGTCTGAGGAGGGGGTTGCCTATGGTTTCACCGATGACGAGCGATCCGTTCGATGTGACTATTCACCACATGCTGAGCCAGGTGCATTGTCTGAGGGGAGGGGTCAGCCAGCAGCGAGAGAGTGAGGCCGTCAAGCAGGCTTTGGAGGTGCAGGGCTTCGAGCGCGAGGGCCTCTTCACCTAAGGGCTGCCCTGCTGAAGCGCTCACGTGCTGTAGGCATGCCTGGCAGAAGCGAGCGAGAGCATCGTTCATCTGGCGATAGGAGGGGGCAAGGCTCTCGTTGACGAGGGCGGCAGCAGAGAACGCCGCCCAGATATGGGCCTCCTTCTGGCGTTCGGCATCAAGAGGGAGCGTCTCCATAAGCAGTTCGGCTACGATATGAGGGGTATCTGCGCTTGCAGCAGATGTAGGGAAGGCGCTCGTCGGTGCCTCTAAGCGCTCAGTCACCCGTTGTACGACGAGCTCCATGGCGAAGCGCTTGAGGTCATCTTGGCTTCGGAATGAGTTCTGGACAGACCCTACCGAAAGCCCGCACCGGTCGGCCACAGCTCGCACGGTTGCTCGGTCGAGGCCTTGCTCTGCGGCGATATCCCATACCGCTTCAGCTATCTGTTCGCGTCGCTTGGCTTCATCGATGATCCTCGGCATGTTGCTCCTTGCAACGTATCTTCGGGCGGTTATAATACACTTGTAATAAAATACAACTGTATTATAAAACGAAAGGAACGGTCGTGATGCAGGAAGCGCTTCGCCCTCTCAAACCCGCGGATGTATTTTGGCGCGGGCTCTATGGGATAGCCCATGAAGGGTCACAGTATGTGGTGGAGGTAGACTTCTTCGATATCAAGGAGAAGGTGCGTCTGTATCGCGATGGGGTGCTGATAGGGGAGAAGCGCTCCCCTGCATCGTTTGATATAGATGGAGCCTGCATCTCTGCCGCAATGGCGCTCTACGGCATGAAACACGCGTGGCTCACACCCGAAGGGCTTCCACGCCGAGGTCTTGCTCCGCTGCCTGGTACTGCCGAGGCACATCGGTTGGCTTTCGGAAGGAGCCATCCGGTACTGAACGCCCTTTTGGGGGCGACGGCCTGGTTTGTGCTTGCGGTAGCGTTGGTGACCCAGGTGCCCAATCTGTTGAACGGCGTCGGCTCCTTGACGGGATGGACGGTACCCACCTTCGGTTTGCCACCGTGGCTTGACGGGTTCCTGAGCGTGGCTGGCATCCTCGCCGGGCTCGATCGTGGCTTGCGCATGAAGCATACTCCCTTGCTTGACGACTGACGGTCTCCACACGCTTTCGTGACATTCCGTCTTCGATCGCACATGACTCCGGATCTGCCCATGGGGATGCTTATCCTGTGTCAGGCGGTGTTCTCCTGTTAAGGCGTTACCGCTTCGATCGCAGAGAGCTTCGTTAGGTTCATGGGGTGGGAGGTTAGAATGAAGGATGTTCTGTTCATCTGCGGATCGCTGCGGAAGCGTTCGCTGAACCGACAGGTAGGAGAATACGTGCGGAGTCTCTTGCCTGAGGCCGTGCATGTGGAGTGGCTTGATTACGCCGATCTTCCCTTCATGGATCAAGATGCGGAATCTCCCACGCCGGTGCCTGTACAGCGCGTGCGGGATGCGGTGGCCCAAGCCGACGCGCTCTGGGTGTTCTCGCCCGAATACAACCATGGCATCCCTGGCGTATTGAAGAACTGTCTGGATTGGCTATCGCGTCCCGTGGCACCCAACGCGACTGAGACGGTGCTCAAGGGCAAGCCGATGCTATATAGCTGCGCTGGCGGTGGCTCCAAGGCGCGTTTCTGTGCGGCAGCTCTAGCCGAAGTCCTGTCCTTCGTTCAGGCTGACGTGATGGAGACGGTTCATGTTCAAGTGGCCCTTGACCGACATGACTTCACCACTGATGAACTGGAGCTCACTCCTGAGGAGAGGACGGCTCTTGCCGCACAGACCCAGATGCTCCTGATGAAGATCGGTCTCTAAGCTGATACGCCTTCAGTCACCGTTCGGAGCAGGCTCCTTCGCTCCTGCGAACAAGGCTCTTCCTCTTTTGGTGGAGCGACAGCTTGGTCAGTTGAAGACGAACTTGTAGATCAGGACCCCTAGGAATGCACCGATGGCCGCACCCAGAAGGAACTTTGCTGCCGTTGCGAGCAAGGGATGCGTTCGTGCGAAGCTCGCATCATCACTGCTGGGGACCTCTTCCCGCTGCGCGAAGGCGATGATCTCACGGTAGGTCACCAGATCGTGCTTTCTCTTGAGTCGCTCAGCTGCAACGGCAGTTCCCAGGCCTATGGCCCATAGGGGCACGAAGATGGCCGCCCCTGCCATATTCCCTTTGGACAGGTCCTCCACGCCAGACCGATCGGACCATGCTGCTGATAACCCTACGAAGAATACGATGCCGAGCACGGTTGATATGGTCGCCGCCCAGGAGAGCCAGCGGAGTTTCTGGGCATCATCATGCACGATGCGCCTCATGGCATCAGTGTCGCTGCCGATGAGCTCGTCTGCGGATATGCCGAACAGTCGGCTGAGCAGAAGCAGGCTCTCCACATCAGGATAGGTGCGGTTCGTTTCCCAGTTGGAGATGGTTTGCCGGGATACGAATATGGCCTTCGCCAGCTCTTCCTGCGAAAGACCCTTCTCAGTGCGCCTTCTGCGTATCTGATCAGCAAGCTCCACGATCCCCGGACTTTCCTCCGAGCGCACTGGGAGCTTCATGGGCGCTTTGCAGCTTCAGGCGCCCTTCCAATTCTTTGAAACGACGGTCGGACCTGATGGTGATGTGCACGATGGCGGCACATTGAAGGACGCATGCCACAGCGAGCAGTAGCATCAGGATGCCGATAGCGTTCATTGACAACATAGGGTTCCTTTCTCTTTGGGGCATCAGTGGATCAAGGTGAAGCGCGATGCCGACGCAACCACGACATCCTATCACCCCATCTGCAAGAGGGCGTCCCTTCATGGACGAATATGCCATGTCAAAACTCTTTGACATGGCTTCTGAACTGGTATTCTGTGTGATCGAGAGAGCATCTGAGAGGGGAGCGCTCTGGCATTTGCCGAGGCATGTGCGTATCAGGTCAGGCCGCAGGAGGGAGAGGGATCCGAAGCGCTCCTTTGCATTGTCGCTTGACCTTGACGTTGCGTCAGCCTTCAGACTCGCATGTGCAAGGAGGTCAGAGGATCAAGATCCCCAGGCGATCAAATGCTCGTAGACGCAGAGCGATCAGAAAGGCAGGAGGTGACAGAGCCTATGTGGACCATAAAGGAGATGGCGGTCATGGCTGGGGTGAGTGCACGCACCCTTCGCCACTACGAGAACATCGGGCTGCTTGCGCCTGCCCGCACCGAGGCGGGCTACCGCCTCTACGGCGACAGCGATGCCAAGCGCATGGCGCAGATCATGGCCATGCGAAGCTGTGGGCTACCCCTTCAGAGGATAAAAGCCATCTGCAACGGCGAAGACGACATCTTGCTTACCCTCAAAGACCACCTTGCCACGCTTGAGAAGCAGCGTGCATCAACAGAGTGGGCGGCGCAGCGTACGCGGGCCGCCATAGATGCGGTCGAGAGGATGAATGACATGAAGGTGGAAGATAGCTTCGAGGAGATGAAGCGCAACGGCATGGCCGAGTTCGAGAAGCGGTTTGGCGAAGAGGCGCGGGAGCGCTACGGTGAGGCGGCTATCGATGCCTCCAATGAGCGCATGATGAACCTTACTCGGGACGAATGGGACGCGAAGGAGCTGCTGGAGGAGTCGATCAAGGTGCAATTGCGCTTGGCCATGGCTGCGAAGGATCCGTCAGCCCCGGAGGCACGGGAGCTCGTGCGGATGCACCGGCGTTGGATAGCCATCCATTGGGGCGAGGGGGTTCGCTGAGGAGGCATACCAAGGGCTCGCTCAAGGCTATTTGGCGGATCAGCGGTTCGTGGAATACTACGATTCGGCAGCAGGTGAGGGGGCCACGGAGTTCTTGGTGGCCGCCATCGAGGCGGCGCCAGCCTCACCGGAGGCATGAGCTTTCCCCCTCCGCTTTCGTGCTAGCCCTCCGCGAATCCTCCTCCGCAAGGTGTCGAAAGCGAAACGATAGCTTTCCGACCCTTAGCCTTCCTGTCTCGCTGGCGCTCTCCTGCAGATGCGCGGGTATACTGAGGGAGCCTTTGTACTCGTGCCTGCTGGGAGGAACCCCGTGCCGCTTTTCGAAGCCTGCGATCTGAGCGTTGCCTACGACGGCCAGGGGGAAGGCGCGCCTGTGCAGCTTGAAGGCATATCCTTCGGCTTGGAGCCGGGGATCGTCTATGATCTGACCGGCCCGTCGGGTGCGGGGAAGTCCATGCTGTTGCGGGCTTGCGCTCAGATGATGCCCGTCAAGGGTGGTCGCATGCTGTTGGATGGCACGAGCAGTGAAGCCTTCACCTGTCAGGAGTGGCGGCGGCGCGTCTGCTTGGTTCCGCAACGGGCATCGCTCGTGCAGGGGTCGATCCGCGACAACCTCTTGTTGCCCTGGTCGCTCAGGGTGAACCGTGGCCGTCCCGTCCCTTCTGATCCTCAGCTTGAACGTATGCTTGAGGCGGCGCTCTTGGATGTGCCCTTGAGTCGAGACGCTGCGAAGCTATCCGGTGGTCAGGCGGCTCGGGTGGCGCTTCTGCGCGTCTTCGCCACCAAACCCTCGGTGATGTTGCTGGATGAGGTGGATGCGGCGCTTGACGACGGATCGGCTTTGGCGGTGGCGAAGCTGACAGCTTCGCTCGTGGACGAGGGGGCCACCTGTCTGCGCATCCGCCATCGACCGCCCGACGGTATCGCCCGCGCCATCTTCCACTTAGAGGATGGCAGGCTCTCTTCTGAAGCGGGCGCGAAGGGAGGCGCTTGATGGGCGGCGGTGTCATCGATATCGGCTATCCGCAGCTCTTCGCTGCCAGTGCGCTCATGTTGGTGGCCGGTCTCGTTTCCTGGAAGCTGGAGCTGGGTCAGGAGAAGAGCATCGCCGTAGCGGCGGTGCGCGCGTTCATCCAGTTGCTGGCCATGGGGTTCCTGTTGGTCTACCTGTTCCGTTACCAAAGCTGGTGGCTTGTGGTGCTGGTCTTGTTGGCCATGGCGCTCTGTGCCGCTCAGATCGCGGTGAGTCGCGTGAAGCACCGGGTCAAGGGTCTGTGGCTTCCCGTCTTCGCTACGTTGCTGGCCTCTTCCATGACCATCGCCTTCATTGTGGTGGAAGGGGTCATCCAGCCTGACCCATGGTACAGTGCTCGGCAGTTGGTACCCATCGCGGGTATGGCGCTGGGCAACACCATGTCGGCTACGGCAGTGGCCGTTGACCGGCTCTTCGCTGATCTGGACAGCCGCTCCGATGAGATGTTCGCGCTCGTTGCCTTGGGTGCTACACCCCATGAGGCAGCCTTCCCCTCTATCAAGGCAGCAGTGGGAGCGGGTATCCTCCCCACGCTCGCCACCATGTGCGCTGCCGGCATCGTGCAGATCCCCGGCATGATGAGTGGGCAGATCCTGGCCGGAGCTGACCCGGTGGTGGCGGCGAAGTATCAGATCGTGGTGCTGCTCATGATGTCGGCCGCCACAACGCTGGCCATCGTGATGATCAGCCTGCTCACCTTCCGCAAGCGCTTCGCGAAAGAGGGCTACTACCTGGATCCGGGACTCCGTTGATGGTGCGGTGGAGCTGCTGCCGGTGATCCGGCTCTGTGGTAGCCTGTTCGCACAGCAGCGAAAGGAGCCACCGATGTCCGTTCATGATCCGTTCACGCAGCGCCTTCGGGATATCCTGGGAGAGGCTTCCGTGCAGGAAGAAGAGCCGCTCAGCCAGCACACCACGTTCCGCATAGGCGGTCCGGCCCAATGGCTCGTGCAGCCGAGGACCGAAGAGGAGGTGTTGGCTGTGGCCGCGCTCTGCCGCCAGGCAGAGGTGCCTCTGCATCTGCTGGGTTCAGGTTCGAACGTGCTCGTGGCCGATGGGGGAGTGCGCGGTGTGGTGCTCAAGCTGTCTGACTGCTTCGCTGCGGTCGCCCTGCATGAAGATGGTGGCATCACGGCCCAGGCGGGTGCCTCCAATGCGCACATCGCCGCGGTAGCCCAGAAGGCAGGTCTAACGGGGTTCGAATTCGCGAGCGGCATTCCCGGTACCATCGGGGGAGCGGCGGTCATGAACGCAGGAGCCTACGGGGGCCAGCTCTCCGACGTTGCCGAATGGGTGCGCTGCCTTACCCCTGATGGGGACGTTCGCCGCATCTCAGCTGAGGAGGCCCGTTGGGGATACCGCCGAAGCCTCATGATGGATGAAGGGCATCTGGTGTTGGAGGTAGGCCTTCGCCTGAGGCAGGATGATCCTGTAGTCATCCAAGAGCGCATGGATGATCTGAGCCAGCGACGGGAGGAGAAACAGCCCCTCGATATGCCCTCGGCAGGCTCTACCTTCAAGCGGCCCGAGGGTCATTTCGCCGGTAAGCTCATCCAGGACGTGGGGATGCAAGGCCACCGCATCGGTGGAGCTCAGGTGTCTCCCAAGCATGCAGGCTTTGTCGTGAACTGTGGGGATGCAACGGCTCAAGATGTCCAGCGATTGATCAGTGCTGTGCAAGAGCGCGTACTCGCGGAAACGGGGATCCTGCTAGAGCCCGAGGTCCGCCAATGGGGCTTCCAGCTTTGAGCTGAGGGTTCGTCAGCTTGCTGGGAAGATGATGCGCAGGGTGGAGCGCCTCTTCGGTACCGTTCGCTTCCCTTCGCCCTCTCCTAGGATGTTTGCTTGCGTTTGCGGTTCGTGCGAACGGCATCGATGGCTACGAGCACCAATCCGCACCAGATGCATCCGAAGCACACGGCATGGGCCAGCGTGAAGGGCTCGCCGTTCACGAAGACGCCGATGATCAGTGCGATGGTGGGGCTGATGTATTGCAAGAAACCCAGCAGGGTGAGGGGGATGGAATTCGCTGCTGTGGCGAAGAGGATGAGCGGTACGGCCGTGACGGCACCGCCGCCCACGAGCAAGGCCGTGGTGGTCCAGCTCTCCGCCGTTGAAGGGTCTCCCAAGAACGCTTGGCCGCCACCGAATGCAGCCAGCAATACCACACCCAGGATGGCAACGGGAGCCATGACGGTGCTCTCTACGGCGATGGCTTCCACGCCGGGGTAGCCGCCTTTCTTCTTGATGGCTCCGTAGGCGCCAAAGCTAATGGCTAATACGATGGCTATCCATGGGAAGCGTCCGTATCCCGTTGTGAAGAAGAGGATGCCTATGCTGCAGAGCGCTACCGCTATCCATTGGAGCGGTGTGAGGCGCTCCAATGGATATCACCAGTCCCAGCAGGATGGATACCAGTGGGTTGATGTAGTAGCCGATGGATGTCTCTACGATGCGGTCTATGTGCACGGCGAAGATATACACGCTCCAGTTCACGGTGATGAGCGCAGCGGCAGGTATGAGGAATCTCAGGGCGCGACGATTCTTCAAAAGGGCTATGAAGTCCCAGCGCCCCACCAGGCAGATGATGATGGAGAATACGGCGCACCATATGATGCGCTGGCAGATGACCTCCCAGGAGCTGATATCATCGAGCAGCTTCCAATACAGCGGGAAGGCACCCCAGAGGATATAGCAGGTGAACCCAGCGAGGACCCCTCGCGGGGTACGCTTCTGTAGATACTCTGCTTCGGTGTGCATGATGCATAGTATAGAGCCTAGGCTTCCTTTGGCTTTGTGATACGGGCGAAGATCAGGCTCGTAACGAAGGCCACGGCACCGAAGACGGCCATGGCTGTGTAGACGAACAGGCTGATGCCGCCGCATGCGCTCATCACAGCCTGCTGGAAGGCTGAGCCTCCCGCGATGTCCGTGTTGACGATAGCCAGATGATGAGGGAACCGCTTCTGGCCATAGCGTTCGCGGGCAAAGGCCGTGGCCTGGGGCGCTACGCTACCGTAGCCCATCACCATCATCAAGCATCCGATGACGTAGAGCCAGCCTAGATCCAGGAGGAAGGCGCAAGCCAGAACAGTGCAGGCTGCAAAGGATACCGTTGCTACCAATAACATGGAGAACTGTAATCCCTTCTTGTCGTAGATGACCCCCATCGTGAGACCGGAGAGCCCGTTCACGATGGGTATGATGCCCACCAGCGTAGCGGCGAACGTGGCATCCATGTTCAACTCTAGGGCCCCTTGCATGGAGGTGCCTATCACTACGAGTCCGGCTCCCAGGATGATGATGGCCCAAAGGTAGTACCCGTAGAACGCGGGGTCACGGAATATCCTGCGCTGGGCCGCCTTTTCGTCCTCTTCTACTGCGGCCTTCTTCTCCACACCTAGAAGCGTGCCTATGTTCTCAGGTGCACGCTTCAGGAAACAGGATAGGAATACGAAGACGATGCAGGCCGTTGCCGCCACGACGCCTAAGGCTATGGGAACACCTGCTTCTGCGATGATGGTACGCGTGAGCGTTCCCAAGGTGAGGGAGCCCAGACCGAATCCCATGAACATGACTCCTGAAGCGAAGCCGGTGCGGTCAGGGAACCAGAGAGTGACCGTAGCGATGGTGACATTGTAGCCAAGCCCTGTGCCGCAGCCGATGAACGCGCCATAGCAGACATATAGCGCTCCGATCCCGAAGGGGGCCAGGATGGCCGTACCAGCGAAACCGCACACGAGCAGTGCGGCTGCTAGCAGGATGGCGCCGCGCACGCCCAGGCGCCTGAGCACGCGTACGCCGATGAGGCCACCCACGCAAAAGGCCATCATGCAGATAGTGAAGGTGACCTTGACCGCCGACATCTCCCAGCCGTAGATCTCAGCCAGCGGCGTGGCGAAGAGCGACCAAGCATAGACCAGGCCCAGCACCAAGAAGGAGGCGGCTGAGGCGAACAGGTAGAGGTATCTTCTGCGCTTGAGCGTGGTCACGTCCATGGGTCCCCCTTGGTTTCTCTTTTGCCATCGTATTAAGCCTAATGGTAATTGCTATAATCTATTTCTGACCACGGTTCTCTCTATGGTCATATCAGGTCATCACCTAACACAAAGGGATCGCATGTATTCGCGCCAGATCGAATCCTTCGTCAAGACGGCGAACGCCGGAAGCTTCAGCAGTGCAGCCCGAACGCTCTACATAGCCCCCTCTTCGCTCATCCAGCAGATCGATCTTTTGGAACAGCGATTGGGGCTGGTCTTGTTCGAGCGCGGGCGTAGGGGTGTTACCCTCACCGAAGCGGGGGAGTCGCTCTACCAGGATGCGGTTGAGATCCTGCGTCGCTCTGATGAGGCAGTTGCCCGGGCGCGTTCGATCCAAAGAGGCGAGGGTCCCATACGGGTGGCGACATCGCTCCTCATGAAATGCCGCATGCTCCCGAGCATCTGGTCGCACATGATCGAAGACGCGCCGGGTACCCGCATCGACATCATCTCCCTTGAGAGCGTAGGGGTTGAACCGGGCCGATATCTTCAAGGGCTGGGTGTGTCCTATGATGTGATGGAGGGGCTCTTCATGTCCAAACTCTATCAGGACCAATGCCTGTTCCTTGAGCTGGCTCGCGTTCCCCTCTGTCTGGCTGTGCCGAAAGCACGGAGGGTTGCTCTTCCGGAGGTGGTCAACGCCGAGATGCTCTCCGGGCTGGACCTGGTGATGATGGAACGAGGCATATCCGCAGAATACGATGGCGCCAGCTCATATCTTGCTGCCTTGGGGGCTGATCGTGTCACCGAAGTCCCCTTTTACACCATGGAGCTCTTCGCTGATTGCGCGCTCAATCAGCGCGCGATCGTCACTCCTGAGATCTGGGAGGACATACACCCTGACCTCATGTGCGTCCCCTTGGCCGAACAGCATCGCATTCCCTATGGCTTGATCTTCTCCAAGCATCCCAATGCTCAGGCTCAGCGGCTCTACCAAGCAGCGAAGCGCATGGTCTCTTCATGAGGGAGCGTGCTTTCCGTTTGGGGGCTATCCCTTTGTAGTGACGCTCGGACGGTGCGGTCCTTGAGGCGCCTTTACAAGCTGATCCATGCGTATGCCATGGTTCCAGTCTTCTATGGCGGCGTCCTTCATGGCTTGGGTGATCTTCTCTCCGCAAAAAGCGCATTCATCACGGCTCAGGTAATTGATCCGCTCGCACTCAGCGCATGTGACCACCTTAGGACGACAATTATCACAGGTTGGACTGCATCCGTAGCACATGGGAGCCTCCTTGCCGTAAGCCCTTCAGGCGGTCGATCTGGCTTGCAATTCAGGTTCTGCGCTTTCAGTCCAGGGTAGCTTTCGGCTGCTCATCCTGGCCACGGTGACTACGAGAGTTCCTAGGATGCATAGGATGATGGCTATCAGGAAAGCGGGGACGAAGCTCGCCGTGATGTCGAAGGAGAGTCCTACGAGCCGTGAACCAAAGGATCCGAATATCCCGGACCCTATGCGTGCCCAAGCATAGTATTCGGTGAAGTTCCTTTCTCCGAAGAGCTTGCGCAGGAGCAAGGGGAGAGAGATGGAGGTGAAGGAATCCTGCACGCCGAACAGGAAGGCCGACAGCAGCAGCCCGGCTTCGTTGCGAAAGAGGATCAGCCCGACCATGCCTGCTGCCACCACGAAGAACTCGATGTATACCGTGCGTTGGATCCCAAAGTGGTCGTTCGCCCAGCCCATGATGAGCTTCTCGCAGAAGCTGCCTAGCTGCAAAGCGCTTACGAGAGAGGCGCCGAACAGGGCGCTGTAGCCAATGGATTCCGCATAACCGGGTAGGTGCGCATCGAAACCGGATCCGATGAGCGCAGCGATGCCCGCAAAGATGAAGATCATGACGAACGCCAGGGAAAGGAGCCCTCGCTTCAGGGGAACGCCTCGGTTCGTCATCGGCGTTGAGGCCGCGTTTCCCTTGTCGGCAAGAGGATCGAAGCCGTAAGGAAGCGCTCCTATATCAGAGGGCCTCAGTCGGAACACGAATAGGGTGAAGGGAAGGCTGGTCAGGATGACGACGGCGCCTTGAACGAGGTAAGCCATTCGCCATCCACTCGCCTGGATGATGTTCGCGAAGGCAAGGGCAGATACGGCTGATCCGATAGACCCCACCGCAGTGGCGATACCCATGGCCAGGCCGGTCTTCTTCTGGAACCAATTCCCCAGGATCGCTGCCTGAGGCAGTTGCATCAGGCAAGTCCCGAAGGTGCCATAGACCACACCGGAGCACACCCACTGCCATATCTCAGTATAGGTTCCCATCAGCGCTGCAGCCAGAGCGCAGGCAATGGCGGAGATGCTCATGACGAGGCGAAGGTTGAAACGTTCGATCACCTTCGCTGCCAAGGGCATCGCGGGGATCATCGAGAGAAAATGGGCTTGCTGCCAGCTGGCGATCTCGTTCCGAGCGAAACCGAGATCATTGCAGATGGGCACATAGAACACACCGCATCCTCCGAAGATGGCTACGAGCGTTCCGGCGGTCAGAATGCTGCAACCCACGAGCATCAGCCATGCTTTGTGGATCGAATGGCTTCCGAGCTTGATGTATGAGTTAGCGTCCGTTTTGCTCATCTAGTCCCCCTGCTGATGCGAACTGCAGACGAAATGCCCTCTCGACGCATGAAGCGATATCTGAAATCTATCGCAGGGGCTAGGATGGGTGAATCGCTGCTCATTGCTAAATCGGAAACAACCTCATTCCGATCCTGTGCTAGATCCTCGTGCGACCGGAAAAGCATGATCGGGTGAGTCGTACGCGGTGAAGAGGTTCCCGCGGGGGTCCAAGAGCGAGACAGCGAAACCGTGTACCGCGGGGGTGGGGTCTGTAAAGCGCACCGTTGTCCTCGATTCATCGGCCGTTATCAGGGGAGAATCCATGAATGTGGCAGGGTAGATATAGATGCCGTTCGGAAGGCCTGCCTCTAGGTATTCTTGCTGGGTCGGTGCCTCTACGGGAACGAAGAGCGGATCGAAGCCGTGGGATCTGCAGAGCCCGTGGATCGTGGCCCTCATCGTGGATAGAGCATTGGAGGGGACCATGATGGGTATATCCTTCAGATCCTTTACTTGAAGCCCTCGGTGATGCAGCCTGTGGCCTCTTCGGCACCATACGACCAAGTCGTCTGTGGAGAGATAACGGGCTTGCATTCCCTGGGCAGCATAGTTGGCTACAGCGACATCGATGGAGCCGTATCGGTAGTCGATGGCAAGGTCTACACGCCCTTGCCTCAAACCCTCTCTGATGCTCTTGTAGGTTGCTCTCAGGTAGCGGACCTGAAGATCGGGGTTGCTCCTTCGGATAGAGCGGATGAAGCGGTAATAGGCTTCTGATGCACGATCGGTCAGGGCCGGAGTCTGCACAGTGATCTCTGGGAGGATGTCTACGTCGCTGATATCTTGGCATTCATCCACCAGCTGATTGAAAGAGGTAAGGATATGGGTGGAGCAGTTCAAGAAATGCGCACCCGCTTTCGTTAGATACGTCTTGCCATTTCGGAAGCTTATGAGGGGGCAGCCCACGGTGGTTTCGAGCTGCTTGATGTGCTTGCTCAGAGTCGACTGGGCCATATGCAGTTCGGCTGCGGCATTCGTCATATTCAAATGGTGTGCGAAGACGATGAACTCGTTCATATAATCGAATTGCATGTTTGACCTTCTATCGTTTCTGGCGAATTTCTATCGAAGAGTTCCCTAGAAGTGCAACGAAAAAGGTTCGACCCTCGATAAAGCTAACTCATATACGTCCCCCTTGCAATTCATGGCTTATTCCGAATTGGAAATCTGCGTATGCTTGATTCGGATAGCATCACTGTGTTTCCCATTTGGAATCGAGAGAAGTCTGATTCTTCCGTTGGTACGGCTTTCTGCCCGTGTAAGCCCCTTCCTATACTCGAAGCACCCGAACCGGAGATCCTGAAGCTCGCTTGAGGGGGTTTCTTGCTCTGCATCGGGGAGATGCCGATCCCACCATCAACCATGAAAGGAACCCTTATGTGCTTTAGACCAGCAGAAGCCGATGTTGCCTCTGGCATCGGACCTACCCCGTGTCCCCATTGCGGCAAGACCGTGTTCCCCACCGAGGGCCTCCTGCCTAAGAAGTGCCCGTTCTGTCGTGAGGAGCTTGCAGCAGGTGCCGACTCTTACGCCCCAGCGGTTCCTGCTCCTGCTGCTCCTGCGCCTTCTCCTGAGACGCCCCAGGCTCCCGCTGCACCAAAGGCGCCTACAGCCTAAGACATCAGCAGGGTATGACCATCGGTGCCCTCGAGCACTGCGTTCTTCGAGGGTGCAGCGCGCGGGAACGTGCACGAGCTCTTTTCGGAGCATTGGCAACTGAGTTGTCTGTGTGATGCAAGTCGGATGAACGTGAGAAGGAGGAGGCATGGCAGTAGAGAAGATCGAGTGCGGCGACGGCACATACAAGGTGCGCACCTGTGCTTGGTCGCCCCCGGGTGACCATCCAGTAGGTTGCGGCATGTATCTGACCGTCAAAGATGGCAAGGTGGTGAAAGCGGAGGGCGACCCTGAGCATCCCATCACCAATGGACGCTTATGCGTGCGCTGTTCGGCTCTGCCGGAGTGGATCTACAACGACAAGCGTGTGACCACGCCCTTGAAGCGCGATCCGAAAGATCGCGGACTGGATACATGGGAGCCCATCAGCTGGGACGAGGCCATGGATATCATCGAGGCCAAGGTTCGCGATATCCACGAGAAGTACGGCAATGAATACATCGCCACGTTCCAGGGTACAGGCCGCGTGGCAACCCTGTACGCACCTTCTCTGGCATTCGCCGCCCTGCAAACCCCCAACGCTGGTTCCGTGCTGGCGGGGGAGTCCTGCTATGGTCCGCGCTGCTGTGTTGCCAATTTCATCTTGGGCGCTGGCTATCCCGAACTGGATTACGCCGCGTTCTTCCCGGAGCGCTATGACGATCCACGTTACAAGGTGCTAGAGTACATCGTGATCTGGGGAAAGAACCCTCTCTATTCCAATCCTGACGGCCTTTTCGGTCACGCTATCATCGACTTGCAGAAGCGCGGCAGCAAGTTTATCGTCATCGATCCGCGTGTGACGTGGTGCGCAGCTCATGCTGCTCATCATCTGCAATTGCGGCCTGGTACCGATGCTGCGTTGGGTCTTGGCATCGCGAATATCATCATCCAAGAAGACCTCTACGATCACGAGTTCGTAGAGAAATGGTGCTACGGTTTCGATGAGTTCGCTCGTCGAGCTGCCGAATACACACCCGAGCGCGTGGAAGAGATCACCTGGGTTCCGCGCGAGACCCTCATCGAGGCTGCTCGTGCCATAGGCAATGCTGATCCTTGCTCATTCCTCTGGGGTGTGGCGCTTGATGAGAATCCGAATGGGGTGCAAGCGGGCCACACGTTCCTGGCCATCGTTGCCATCACAGGCAATCTTGATGTTCCGGGTGGGGTAACGCTGGCTGTTCCTGCCAGCTTCATGGGCAAATGGCGTTATGACTGCTCTCTCCAGATCCCACCAGAGGTCTACGATAAGCAGATCATCAACCCGGTGCACAAGGCCTATGTAGCCCGTCAACAGGGGCATCCGGATAGCATGCTCGATGCCCTGGAGACAGGTGTGCCATACAAGGTGAAGATGGCTTGGTTCATCGGCACTAACCCGTTGCCCAATATGGGGGTCCAGACCAAACGCTGGGAAGAGGCGTTCAAGACCTTAGAGCTGAACGTCATCCAGGACACCACGATGACCCTCTCGGCCATGGCGTTCTGCGATATCTTCCTGCCCGTCTCTACTTTTGCAGAGCAGACAGGCATCGTGCTGCCCCACTTCGGGCGCAATACCCATATGCTGGGTGTTACTAACAAGGTCATCGACATGGATTGCAAGTCCGATCTGGAGATCGCCATGATGATCGGCAAGCGCTTGAATCCTAAGGCTTGGCCGTGGGAGACCGTAGAGGATTTCTTCACCGAGCAGATCCAAACGAAGTTGGATATGACCTATGAGGACCTGCAGGACGAGAACCTCATCCAGCTTGATTTCGAGTACAAGAAGTACGAGAAGGGGTTGCTGCGCAACGACGGTTATCCAGGCTTCAACACCCCCACAGGCCTCGTCGAGCTGCGAGCGAGCATCTACCCCGACTGGGATGAGGATCCCCTCCCTTACTTCAAAGAGCCACCGTTCAGTCCTTATAGCAAGCCGGAATTGGCTGATGAGTATCCTCTGGTGCTCACTACCGGCGGCCGCATGATCCCTTACTTCCATTCCGAAGGCCGCCAGATCCCGTCACTGCGTGACCTCGTGCCAGACCCCATCGTGACCATTCATCCAGAAACAGCTGAGAAGTTCGGTATCCAGCAAGGGGATTGGGTGCGCATGCGCAGTCCCTTCGGTGAATGCATCCAAAAGGCCAATCTGACCATAGAAGTGGATCCACGCGTCATCCATGCCACCCATGGATGGTGGTTCCCTGAGCAGGATGGTGAGGCACCTAATCTGTATGGCACCTACAAGGCGAATGTGAACAACCTCATCCCGCATCACACGGTGGGGCATATGGGTTGGGGCGCTCCCTATAAGTGCATGATCTGCAATATCGCCAAGGTGGACAGCATGGAGGATTACGACCCCAGCTATCCCGCTGAGCCCTATGAGGTCGATCCTGATTACAGCCTTGACCTTAAGACCCTCATGCACTTCGGGAAGTTCGATCCAGAACATCCCGAAGAGACGTACAAGCTTGCGTATGCGAGCGACAGGAAGGAGGACTAGGGATGAAAGATCACGCCATGGTCATCGATTACCAGTACTGCACCGGCTGCCATGCCTGCGAACTCGCCTGTCGCAACGAGAAGGAGCTGCCTTTGGACCAGTGGGGCATCAAGGTGACCCAGTATGGTCCTGTGATGATCGAGGGGCAGATCATGTGGGATTACATCCCGGCGCTCTCGAACGCCTGCGATCTATGCGTTGGACGTATCGAAGAAGGCAAGGTTCCCTCCTGTCAGCTCCATTGCCTAGCTGCTTGCATCCAAGTGATCCCTGTGGAAGAAGCCGTCGCTGCTTTGCGCGAATACGGTGACAAGACGGCAGTCTATGTGCCGTAAAGGCGAGGAGATCCGTTCGAAGACGATACATGTCATGGAGGGAAGCGGGTACTAGGCGTTGTGGCCGTCTGGTACCCGAAGAAGCGAACGCTGACGAGGAAGGAGGCGCGCTATGGATACCTCGCCTGAGAAGATGGCTGAAGTGAAGGTCGTTCTCGACGATTACAAGAACACGGGCAATCCTGATCTGCTCGGAAAGCTCCGAGGTTATATCTCTGAGTATATGGGCTATGAAGGGGACGAGCCGGTGATCCTCGAACTCAAAGAAACATTTCATTTCTAGATCTTCAACGCACCCGGGACCGTGGCGCTAGGAACATGCCAGCTTCCATTGTCACGGAGCCCGGGCATACGGAAAAGGAGGGAGGGATTATGGCATTGGAAACAGAACCCAACGTTATGGATCCCGAGCAAGAAACCAAGATGAGGAAGAGGTCATGGTTCGCATGGCTTCAGTCCGTCGCAGGATTCTCATCTCAGATCGTGGCCTCTACGGCAACGAATACCTACACTATCTGCGTAGCCTTCATCGCTACTCAGCTGGGCTGCACTGCGGCGGACCTGGCTATCGCCAGCTCTCTCTTCGGTGCCACCTATGCAGGTTTCTCATGGTTGTGGGGAAATCTCGCCGACCGCATCGGCATTCGCTGGTCTATCTCGTTGTCCCCGGTATGGGTAGGCATCGGCTTCATACTGATATCGCTCTTCACCAACAGCATCATGAGCTTCGCCATCCTGTGTGCTCTAGCTGGTGTGGGCATGGGTGGTGTATCCGGAGCTACCCTCTCCAAGGCCATCGGTAGTTGGTATGACACCAACTGGCGCGGCAAGGGCATGATCTTGGTGAACATGGGCGGCAATGCTGCTTCCACCATAATGGGCATCGCCACACCCATCCTCATCGCCAGTGGTTGGCAAGGTGCTTATAGGATCATGGGCATTGCCTATCTATGCTGTGGCGTATTGAACTTCATCCTGTTCCGTGATTCTCCTGCAGCTATCGGCACGGTACCCTTCGGATCCCCCAAGGGCACCATGCCTGCTCCCTATGAGAAAAAGGCACAGATGAGCCCTCAAGAGAAGGCCGCTCTCAAGAAGGAGAAGAATGAGGCGACCATCAGATGCTTGAAGGATCCGATGACCTGGAAGTTCGGCATCATCTACGCCTTCTGGCAGTTGCAGATGAACTCGAACAAGGCATTCATGGTGGCCGCCGTTGTGGCTGCCGGTATCGGTGACGTTGCCTTTGGTGGAGGCTTGATGGCCGGATTCTCCTTCGCCATGCTCTTCGGCCAGCCGATCATCTCGTTCCTCGGTGACTATCTTCCGCGCAAGTACGTCTTCGGTTCTGGTGTACTAGCTGCTGGGCTGTGCTTTGTTGCGATATGGTTCGCCTTCGGTGCCGGTAATGCAGCAGCGCTTCCGCCCATCTATTCCGTCCTCGGTTTCGTCTCAGGCACTGTGGGCATCAGCTGGGTCATGATGGCTGAATCCTTCCCACCCAATATGCGCGGTACGGGTCCTGGTGTGGTCTCTACCTTCGGCATCATCGGTCGTGTGGGCGGTCCGCTCTTGGCTGCATTCTGGATCAACACCTTCTTTGGCGGCGATACGGCATCCTATGTGCTCTTCGCAGCTGTTTGCATGCTGATCGCGGGAGCTTTGATCTTTCTCTGGCTGCCTAAGACCAGCGGAAAGTACGGCGATCCTCTGGCTGCCAAGTACTACAAGGAGCATCCCGAAGAGGCACCGGAAGGGTACTTCGATTCCAAGAAGGGCGAAGAGAAGATCGAAAAGGACATGAAAGCCTAGCGTTGCTGAACAGCAGCTAGCCTCGTTGGCTTTCGATTCTCGGGTAGGGGCGGGGTTGCGGCGGAAAGCCGTTGAGCCCCGCCCCCTCTGCAAAGAAGAGAGGAAAATGATGACGGAAGAGAAATACAAGATCGGTACGGAGGATGACTACTGGGTACGTTCCTGCGCTTGGTCTGCTCCTGGTTGCCATCCTGTAGGATGTGGTATCAAGCTGCATGTGGTGGACGGAACGCTCGTTGAGGTCGAAGGCGATCCAGACCACCCCATCACGCAAGGGCGTCTTTGCGTTCGTTGCCTTACATTGCCAGAGTATGTGAATCATCCCGATCGCATCATCTATCCCATGCGCCGCGCGAAGGAGTTTCGCGGGCTTGATAAATGGGAGCGCATCAGCTGGGATGAGGCCATCGATGAGATAGTTGAAAGGACTGAAGAGCTCCAAGAGAAGTATGGCCGGGAAACGGTCATCGTTTTCGGTGGCACCGGTCGCGAAGGTACGCTCTATGGTCCTGCTTTTGCCTCTGCGGTGTTTCGCACTCCGTATTATGTATACGCTATGAGCGGTCAGGCATGCTATGGACCCCGCAATATGACCGCCGCTAGCATCTACGGCTCCATCGGGTATCCGGAGATAGATATCGCTGCTTGGTCACCCGAGCGCTATGACGATCCGGGCTTCACGTTACCGGAGCTTATCGTTTGCTGGGGGAAGGACCCTCTGCCTTCTAATCCCGATGGCTTCTTCGGCCATTCGGTCATCGATATGATGCAACGGGGTTCGAAGTGCATCATGGTCGATCCGCGCATCACCTGGCTGGGGTCTCGCTGTGAGATGGTGCTCCAGGTGCGTCCGGGTACTGACACTGCCCTTGCCATGGCCGTGTGTAATATCATCATCAGCGAGGGACTCTACGACAAAGAACTGGTAGAGAAATGGGTCTACGGGTTCGATGAGTTCGCTGAGCGAATGAAGACCATGTCTCCAGAGCATGCGGCTGAGATATGCCAGATCCCTGTGGAGCAGATCTATGCCTTCGCCCGTCGCTATGCCTCGGCGAAACCGGCCTCCATCGCGTGGGGCTTGGCTTTCGATCAGCAGTTCACGGGTACCCAAGCAGGTATGTGCGTCATGGCGATGATATTCATGACGGGCAATATGGATGTGCCGGGCGGCAATACGTGTGGAGCTGGGCATCGGGGCTTCTTGGGTAAATGGCGCGTGGATACGCAATCGAACTTGCCACCGGGTCAGTTCGTAGGACGCATCGGCAAAGAGGAATACCCCTTATTCAACCATCGTATGTTCTCAGCGCAACCCGATGTATTCCTGGAGCATTTCGAATCTGATGAACCGACGAAGTTCCGCATGGGCTTCTTCAGCAGCTCCAACCCCATTGCCCCTTCATGCAATAACGATGCCGACCGTTGGTATAAGGTGTTCAAGGAGCGCTTCGAGTTCGTGGTGGTCACGGATACCTTCATGAATCCTACAGCCATGGCCTGTGCGGATATCTTCCTGCCTTTGTCTACCTTCGCCGAGCACAATGGTTTGGTGCAACCCTATTACGGCGGCAATATGCAGTATATGGGTGCTATCAACAAAGCAGTTACGGTGGGCGAGGCTCGGTCCGATGTGGAGATAATGCTGGCTTTGGGCCGTCGCTTGAACCCCGAAGCCCATCCTTGGCGTACAGCCGAAGAATTCTTCGAGGACCACTGCTTCTCACAGTTAGGGCAGCACTTCTCTGATATCCAGAACGACGTGGTCTACCAGCTGCCTTATCACTATGAGAAATACCAGGAGGGCAAGATGCGCGGCGATGGTCTGCCTGGTTGGAATAGCCCCACCTCTATGGTGGAGTTCCGGTCCTCCTACCTTGAGGATTTCGGAGAGGATCCGCTTCCCTACTTCAAAGAGTGCCCCTATGCTCCCGTGGAGGAGGCGCCGCTCCATGATGAGCGTTACCCCCTCTCTCTTACCACGGGCATGCGGAAATACACATCATTCCATAGCGAGCATCGCATGATCAAGTCCCTGCGTGAGATCGACCCGTGGCCTTGGTTGGAGATCAGCCCTAAGACCGCCGAGGATCATGGGATCATCGATGGAGGTTGGGTGACCATCGAGAACATGTTCGGCAAATGCAATATGCAAGCCCATGTGCAGGCGAACATCAAAGATGGCGTAGTGGTGGCTTCCCATGGATGGTGGTTCCCGGAGCAGGAAGGGGATGAGCCTAACCTCTATGGCAACTGGAAGGCGAATGTGAATAGGCTGCTGCCGAACCGCTTATGCTCGCCGTTGGGTTTCGGTTCCATCCATGACAACATGTGCTGCACCATCTACCCGGCAACGAGTTTGGAAGATGGTATCGAACCCCCCCTTCTTCCCCGATGTGCCGCAGCCTTATCCGCATATGTCCATCATCCGGGATGCAACGAACATCGACAAGTCGGACACCGAGGTGGCAGCAGTGGATCACTACCCCAAGGCCGAAGAGCATCCTGTCGAGTAATGCGGAAAGGTGAATGAGATGACGAAGAATGCACTGCTATTCAATTATCAATACTGTTCGGGCTGTCATAGCTGCGAGATAGCCTGTCGCAGTCACTTGGGCATGGATCTAGACGAATGGGGCATCAAGGTGACCGAGGTCCAGCCTTTCCAGCTTCCTGATGGAGGCATGGAGTGGATCTATCAACCCATCCCCACCCAGCTTTGCGATCTATGCGCGGATCGTGTGGAGGCTGGCAAACAGCCTGCCTGCGTTCATCATTGCCTTTCCTTCTGCATCAGCTACGGAACGGTGGATGAGATGACGGCGAAGGCCAAGGAGCTCGGGGGAAGGGTGAGCGTATTCCTGCCTTAGGGCTGGGCGAAAGCGCGGAGTTCGCTTGGGCTGGATGATTTAAGGTCATATCGCACCTCAGAAAGGCGCTGGGCTTCATGCCCGGCGCCTTTAGGATGCAGGGGCAACGATCATGGGTTGAGCGCTTCGATGGCGCTGTGAGGATCAGAAGATGATAGGGCTGTCGCTGAGCAAGATTCAGCAGCCGAGGACGTCTTCCAATTCCGGGAAGCGGCCGAGGATGCTGGCATTGGCGATGGCATAGCTGTCAACGGTTATGGCGGGCGCTTCGAATCGGACGGCCACCATGCTCTCGAAGCCTTGGAGCAAAGGTGTCTGAGTGAATGAGAAGGGGTAGAGGTAGATGGCCTGTGAGTTGTGGGAGTTCAGATAATCAGGCTGAGAGGTCGTGGGCACGATCAAGAAGGTGGGCTCGAAACCGTGATCGTGGCAGAGTTCCGTTATGGCTGACTTCATCGGAGCCGCAGCGTCTCCTGGTGTCATGATGGGCATGTCGATGAGGTCTGCCGGTGTGACGGAGGAGCGGTTCAGCGGGTGATCCCTATCACACCAGATGGCCATGGTGTCATTGCATAGATGGCGGAAGAGGACGTTCTCTTCTCGATAATGCTCCTGGATCTTCTCTGCGGGGCCGAATCGATAGTCTATGCACAGGTCGATGTCCCCTCCATGCAGCTTATGGAGGAGCATGCGCCGAGATGCCTTCGCGAACGATATATGGATGCTGGGATAGCTTTGCTGTAGCTCATCGATGAGGCGATAGTACCAGAAGGCGGTGTTGTCCACTAAGGAATGCTGCTGAGCTATCAATTGGCGGGTCTCTGAGTTGCGTTCGGCTTCATCGGAGACGAAGCAACCTTCCTGAAGGTCCTCATAGGCATCCAGTAAGGGGAGAGCACCCTTGAGGAAATGCAGGCCAGCAGGGGTCAAGCTCAGTCGGTTGCTCGCATAGGTGAACAGAGGCGTCCCTATCTCCATTTCGAGTTGCTTGATGTGCTTGCTGAGATTCGATTGGGTCATCAGAAGCTCGTTGGCTGCGATGCGCATGTTGAGATGTTGGGCACAGGAGACGAATTCTTGGATATAGCTCATTCGCATCAGGGCTGTGTCCTCTCTTGAGCAGAGCATGCACGAGACATCAGGATTACGCAAGCTACGCGGTTCTGTCAACAGAGGCGCTATTCCGATTTCGAAACGCCAGATCCGTCTCGGGATATACGCGGGAAGGGGGAGGTTTTTCCCGGCTGGGAGAGGCGCATCTTCGAAGGCGGGGGAATGTGGATCTGCCTTACAGGATGAGCCTTACCATCTTACGGCTTCGCTAACGAAGGGCTGACGGTGGCCTAAGCGCTGCCGCCCGGTGATAGACTTGCCGCGATCAGAAGCGTCAAGGGAGGCAGGTGCGTCATGGCAGCGGGGATCAAGGGTAGGAAGGTAGCCATCATCGGCTGCGGGTTCGTGGGGGCTACCAGCGCATTTGCGCTCATGGAATCCGGCCTGTTCTCAGAGATGGTGCTGATCGATGTTGATCACGACCGCGCCGAGGGGGAGGCACTGGATATATCCCACGGCCTTGCCTTCGCCAGACCCATGGATATCCATGCAGGTGCCTATGGGGACATAGCGGATGCCGATGTGGTCATCGTGACCGCAGGAGCGGCCCAAAAGCCGGGGGAGAGCAGGCTCGATCTGGTCAACAAGAACGTAGCCATCTTCCAGGGCATCATGACTCAGATACGTGAGAGCGGGTTTTCGGGCATCCTGTTGATCGTATCCAACCCCGTGGACGTCCTGACCCACGTGTCCATTCGTCTCTCCGGCCTACCCGAGAGCCGTGTGATGGGCTCCGGTACTGTGCTGGATACGGGTCGGCTGAAGCAGATCATCAGCGAACGTTTGGATGTTGACCCGCGCAACGTCCATGTGCGCATCCTGGGGGAGCATGGTGATTCTGAGCTCATTGCTTGGTCTAGCGCCCATGTAGCAGGCATTCCCTTGGAGGATTTCTTCAATATGAGGAATGCGGGTTCCTATGAGGAGTTCCGCAGGGAAGTGACTGATATGGTGCGCAATTCGGCCTATGAGATCATCGAGAAGAAGAAGGCCACCTATTTTGGCATAGCCATGGCTATCAAGCGCATCTGCGAGTGCATCGTGCGGGATGAGAAATCCGTGCTGTCCGTTTCCAATTCCCTGCAAGGAGAATACGGTCTTGAGGGGGTGGCGCTCTCAACGCCCTGCGTGGTAGGTAGCAATGGCATAGAAGTGCGCATGCCCCCTGCGCTCAATTACAAGGAGCAAGCGCAGCTCAAAAGCTCTGCTGCTCAGCTCAAAGAGGTCATCGCACAGCTTGAATTAGGGTAACGGCAGCAAAGGCAGGATGGGAAGGACGATGGCGCAAGCCCCCACAGATAAGGAAGCGAAGAGGCAGCGGCTCTTCAGCGATATCTCGGCTACTCAGCTGATAGCCACGGCCTTGGCGTCGGTCACTTCGGTGCTACTGGCTTCCTATATCGGCATCGCTGGTTCTCTCATCGGCGTTGCAGTGGCGTCCATCGTCTCTACCCTGGCTGCTTCGCTCTATAAGCGATTCATCTCGGTCTCTGCTGACAAGATCAAGCATCTTCCCGTCATCACAGAACCTGATAAGACACTCGCTGATATCTTGCCCGGCCGTCAAAGGGATGGCGAAGGGGCTGTGGGTGAAGGTACCGATGAGCCCGAAGCTTCTTCGAAGGTCAAGCCTGAGGAGGCAAAACCCGAAGAGCAAGGGGAGGAGCCTTCGCCGGAGAGCAAGGAGGCTTCGGAGGGTAGCTCAGGAGAAAACGAGGAGGCTGCGCTCGCCCATCAGAAGCGGATGATCCGCGGCCTGGTGATCGTATGCATCCTCTCAGCTCTTCTGGCGGCAGCTGCTACCGGAGCTGTGATCTACTTCGCCACGGCGGGAGAAGGCATCGGCACGAAGCCTGATCCCATCACCTTCGTATCCCATCCTTCGTCAGAAGCCGGAACGGGTGCCGCTTCTCAGACTGCGGCAGGGGAGAGCAGCGAAGCGGATGACGCCTCTTCGGCAAGCTCTTCTTCGTCTTCTGCCTCCTCCAGCGCGAGCTCATCCTCGAGCAGTGATCCTGCCCAGTCCGGTGACTCCAGCGCCTCTGCCTCATCGTCCTCCTCCTCAGCTGCCTCATCATCTTCTTCTGCAGGGGATTCGGGGGATGCAAGCGAAGGCGGCGCTCCCTCTCTTGGGCAGCCAACAGGTCCTCAACAGACGAACACTCCCTAGCGTACAAGCTATGGTGCGCCCTGCAGCCAGCTGAGGATACGGGGCGCTGTCTATTCGTAGGGAACTGAGAACAGATCGACGAAGCGTACGCCTAGGGCCTTCGCTATCCTGACCATGGTCGAGAGTTGAAGGTTCGATTCCCCGCGCTCTATCTTATATAGCGTGGGTCTTGAGATCCCCGCCATGGCGCAAAGCTTCGTCTTCGAGAGCCCTTGGAGCTCGCGAAGGTATTCCACATTCATGCCGAAGAGGACGGCCTCTTCCAGGGGATAGAAGGGATAATCCCGCCCCTGGGTGGCTGTCGCTTCTTTCATGATACGGGTCATAAGAGAAGCGTAAAGCTGTACTTACATGATGATGTAAGCCGTCATTTACAAACAAGGGAAAAAGAAAGGAGGGATGGCTGACAGCCCATCCCTCCCTGCTGTGCAAGCTATCTCAGCCTGCGATCTTAGGGTTATTCTCCTTCAGCAGCGCGAACTGCTTCGGCCTTGGCTTCCTGTGCCTGAGCCTCATCAACGGAGATATGATCGCACTTCTCAGACTCGAAGCCCTCGAATGTGATGCTTTCGCCCTTGGTCTCTTTCTCGCAGCCCATGATCCTCACCTTCCTTGTTCGTGCGCTGTGCGCCGTGTCTCTTCGCATGCAACGCGGTTGTCAGAACCTGAGGATGAGTATGCGGCATGAGCCAGGGGGTGAATATCGCATCCTACGGGGGTAACCGTCTTGACGAAAACTAGATTGATTGCCGTCATATTGGTGCAATGGTTCTCTTGCGGCTGCTGTCCTCCCGGGAAAAGCCGGTGTTGACACGATACTATGCAACATATAGTATCCTGCATCAGGAGGTATGATGGACACACAGCTGAAACGAGGCTTTCTGGATGCGTGCGTGCTCGCGACCATGGCTCATGGCGAATCCTACGGCTACAAGATCATCAAGGATATGCCCGCTTCTCTGGGCATGAGCGAATCAACGCTGTATCCGCTCTTGAAGCGCTTGGAGGCGAAGAGCCTGATCGAGGTTCGCAAGGCGGAGCACAACGGGCGTCTTCGCAAGTACTACTCGCTCACTGATCAGGGGCGAGCGTTCTTGACGGACTTCCTTGACGGCAAGCAGGAGATCGAGAACGTGTTCAGCTTCGTCGAAAAGGCTGTTCAAGGACCTTCCGCACCTGCGGCTGACTGTTCGGAAAACTGATACGAGGATGGGCTGATGAATAAAGAGGAGTATAGGCTACAGCTTGCGACGCTTCTGTATTCTCTTCCCGAGAAAGAGCGGGAAGAGGCGGTGGCTTTCTATATGGAGATGATCACCGATCGCATGGATGAGGGCATGAGCGAAGAAGAGGCGATCGCTGCGGTCTCATCTCCAGGGGAGGCCGCCCAGGAGATCATCGCCCAGGCAGATGCGAAGAAGCAGCCCCTCATCTCTTTCGAGGTCAGCATCGGCGATGACGATATCGAAGAGGGCGAAAGCGAAACGGGGGAAGCAGAGGGCTTCATGAGCCGATTGAAGACGCGAAGGCTCTCTACCCTTGAATGGGTCGCGTTGATCGTCACGTCTCCTTTGTGGCTATCGCTCCTTCTGGCGCTGGCGGCCGTTGCCCTTGCGCTCATCATCGTCATCTTCGCCTTGTATCTTAGTGTCTGGGTCGTTGTGGCGTGTGTATGGGTGACGGGTGTTGCGCTTGTGGCGGCCGCGCCCGTCGCATTGGTGATAGCCGTTTGGGGCGCGCAGATATCGAACATCCCCTACGCGCTGGAATACATCGGGTATGCGCTGTTCGCCTTCGGGGGCGGGATGTGGACCTTGAGGGGTGCCTTGAAGCTCACGAGGGCTTTCTATGACTGGACGAAGCGGAGTGTGAGCCTAAGGTTCGAAAAAGATGCGGAACAGGGCAGCGTCCTGGAGGGAGCGGATCTTGGGACGGATGATGGGGTGTGCGCTGCAGCGGACGCTTCCCTAGCTGATGACCCGATCGCTGAGCCTCGTTTCAGGACCTTCTTCAAGGTCTGCACGATCCTCATCTTTGTTGGCCTAGGCCTAATTCTCTTAGCCTTCGTCATCTCCGGATTCGATTGGCGCATATTCCTCACGAGCTCTTTCAGTGACGGGAGGATGTATTTCGGCGGTGTTGAGGTGACCGATCCTGACAAGCTGCTCTTCTCACCCTTCGCCTGGTTCGTGCATTGAGCCTGGGTGACAAAGGGTCAGGCTCAATGTCACTTTTAAGATGAGCATGAGCGGATAGCTGTAGCGCCTATACAGCATCCTATGGATGTGGCTGCATGGGGAGAATGCCTTCGCTCTCTTCTGTTGGCCCTGTCTGTAACAAGATGATTCGATGTTAGGTAGATGCGAAAGCGGAGTTGGATGATGACAACGAGCCTGACCCTTTGGCATCCTTTGGCATCTTCGAAACGCACTATATGCAAGGATGCAACAAAAGCGACACGAGCGTGAAACATCCGCACGATAACCTCCTTTCCGTTGGATGTGAAAGAAGGTGAACATGCGAGAGATGCCATTTGGCGCGGCCTTGTCGGATCCGCGCCTGCGGGAGGGCGCGGTGAGGATCCCATCGGGGTGCGCCATCGCGGCCATCATGGATCGCAGCGGCGCCCGGCACGACGGATCGGACATCGTGAAGTCCATCGAGCTCATGCACGATCGGAGCAACGGGCTCGGCGGCGGGTTCGCCGCCTACGGGATATACCCCGCCTACCGGGAGCTCTACGCGTTCCATGTCATGTACGAGAGCCGGGATGCACGGGCCGAGGTGGAGGCGTACCTGGATACGTACTTCATGTGCGAGAAGCAGGAGCGCATTCCCACCGAGCCCGTCGCGTCCATCAAGAATCCCCCCGACCTGTGGCGCTACTTCGTCGCCCCCCACACCATGCGCCTCAACATGAGCGGGGTCGACGAGGCGGAATACGTCATGCGCCATGTCTTCCGCATCAACAAGAGCGTGGACGGGGCGTTCGTCGCCAGCTCCGGCAAGGACATGGGCGCGTTCAAGGGGGTTGGCTACCCCGAGGACATCGGCGCGTTCTACCGGCTCGACGAGTACCGCGCGTGGGCGTGGACGGCGCATGGGCGCTTTCCCACCAACACGCCGGGCTGGTGGGGCGGCGCGCATCCGTTCACGCTTCTGAACTGGTCGGTCGTCCACAACGGCGAGGTGTCGAGCTACGACGCCAACCGCCGCTACGTGGAGCAGTTCGGCTACTCGTGCGAGCTTCAGACCGACACTGAGGTCATCACCTACCTGTTCGACCTGCTCTGCCGTCGCGGTGGTCTATCCCCGGAGATGGCCGCGCATATCATGACGGCCCCGAGCTGGGACAGCATCGACCGCATGCCGGCCGAGGAGGCGGCGTTCGAGACGGCCCTGCGCACGGTGTACGCCAGCGCGCTCGTCAACGGGCCCTTCTCGGTGATCCTGGGATCGGAGGAGGGCATCCTCGCCATAAACGACCGCCTGAAGCTGCGGGCCCTCATGGCGGGGGAGAAGGGCCCGATGGTGTACCTGGCCAGCGAGCAGGCCGCCATCGAGGCGGTGTGCCCCGATGCCGAGAACATTCACCCGATAGAGGGCGGCAGGCCCTTCGTCGTGCAGCTCGACGAGGTGGCACGTCGCCAGGGCGCCCGCGCCGTCTGGAGCAGCCCGACCCATGCTCCGCTGGCTCACGAGGTTGGCGTGCTGCCGCGAAGAGAGGAGGGGCGCGGGCTATGATCGACTGCATTCTTCCCCGCTATCAGGTGCGGCGTGACGCTGAGGCGTGCGTGGGCTGCGGCATCTGCGTGCGCGAGTGCGCCAACGGCGTGCATGGCGCCCGCTCGGTCGGAGCGGTGCCCAAGGCCGACCATCAGAAGTGTGTGAACTGCCTTCGCTGCGTGCTGACGTGCCCCACGCGCGCCCTGGCGATCACGCGGTGGCCGCAGGTGGACGGCGGGTCGGCGGTGTGGACGCTCGAGTACATGCAGGACATCGCCACCCAGGCCGCGTCGGGCGGCGTGCTGCTCTCATCCATGGGAAACCCGCTGCCGTACCCAGTGTACTGGGATCACCTGCTGCTCAACGCGAGCCAGGTGACCAACCCCTCCATCGATCCTCTGCGCGAGCCGATGGAGACCCGCGTGTTCCTGGGCGGCCGCCCCGTGGCGCTCGAGATAGACGAGCGCGCCCGGGCGCTTCGGTCGCCTCTGCCCCCGCAGGTGAAGCTCGACGTGCCGATCATGTTCTCCGCCATGAGCTTCGGATCGGTGTCGCTCAACACCCAGCGGGCGCTTGCCATGGCGGCATGCGAGCTCGGCACGCTGTTCAACGTCGGCGAGGGCGGGCTCCACCGTGACCTCGAGCGCTATGCCGACCACGCGGTGGTCCAGGTGGCCTCGGGCCGGTTCGGGGTGGACCCCCGTTACCTCAACGCCGGGGCCATGGTGGAGATCAAGATCGGCCAGGGGGCGAAGCCCGGCATCGGAGGCCACCTGCCCGGCGAGAAGATTACCTCCGAGGTGTCGCGCACGCGCATGATCCCCGAGGGAGCGGATGCCATCTCGCCGGCGCCCCACCATGACATCTACTCGATCGAGGACCTGCGCCAGCTCGTCTACTCGCTGAAGGAGGCCACGCGCTACGAGAAGCCCGTGGCGGTGAAGATAGCGGCGGTTCACAACGCCGCCGCCATCGCGAGTGGCATGGCGCGCGCCGGCGCGGAGGTCATCGTGGTCGACGGGTTCCGCGGTGGAACGGGAGCGGCGCCGAAGCGCATCCGCGACAACGTGGGCGTGCCGGTCGAGCTCGCGCTCGCCTCCATCGACCAGCGCCTGCGCGACGAGGGGATCCGCTCGACGGTGAGCGTGGTGGCAAGCGGGTCGATCCGCACCTCGGCCGACGTAGTGCGCGCCATCGCGCTCGGCGCCGACGCGGTGTCATGTGGAAGCGCCCCGCTCATCGCGATGGGTTGCCACCAGTGCGGCGACTGCTCGAGCGGAAGGTGCAACTGGGGCATCGCGACGCAGCATCCCGAGCTGGTCGAGCGCCTCGATCCCGAGGAGGGTGCCGAGCGCGTGGTCAACCTGGTGCGCGCCTGGACGCACGAGATCCAGGAGATGATGGGTGGCATGGGCATCAATGCGGTCGACAGCCTGCGAGGCAACCGCCTCATGCTGAGGGGCATCGGTCTCACCGACCGCGAGCTCGAGATCTTGGGGGTGAAGCATGCGGGTGAATGACTCGAGGGCGCTTGCGGACGCGGTTCCGGCGGCGCCTGCCGAGGCCGGCGCGTGGGAGTCGGGCGGTGTGCAGCCGTCCTCGTCCGGCCTTCCGCCTGCGTCGGCAGAGCGCGTGACGCTCGGGGCGCTCCACTTCAAGGAGGCGAACGAGCGGGTGCGCCAGGCGCTCGACCGGGCGGACGACGTCGTGCTCGAGGACGTGCGGGCCCAGCGCTACCTGGGCTGCGCGCTGCCGGCGGGCAAGCGCCTGCAGATCCACGGGACGCCCGGCAACGACCTCGCCTGCTTCATGGACGGCGGTACCGTCGAGGTGCTCGGGAACGCGCAGGACCAGGTGGGCAACACGATGAACGCCGGCGAGGTGATCGTGCACGGGCGCTGCGGCGACGCGGCGGGCTACGCGATGCGCGGTGGCCGCGTGTTCGTCCGCGACGGCTGCGGCTGGCGCGCGGGCATCCACATGAAGGCATACGGCGCGCGCCAGCCCGTCGTGGTGGTCGGCGGGGACGCGGGGAGCTTCCTTGGCGAGTACATGGCGGGCGGCGTCTTCGTGGTGCTCGGCGAGACGGGCGACTGCATCGCGCGCGGCATGCACGGCGGTGTCATCTACCTGAGGAACCCGCCGCGCGCGGGCGCGCTGTCGGACGAGGTGGTGCTCTCGTGCGTGGACGACGCCGACCTGGCCGTCCTTGCGCCCCTGCTCGCGGAGTACGACCGCCTGTTCGCAGGCGAGCTGGGGCATCGCGTGAGCGCTGAGGCGCCTGGGTTCCTCCGGGTCGCCCCCGCCTCGTCTCGTCCCTACGCGAGCATGTATGCTCGCTGACCGGAAACCTGCCAATCGAGGGAAAGGGAAGTGCTGACATGAACGTTCCGGAGGAGTTCGGAAGCCTGGTGTTCGACGACCGTGCCATGAAGGCGACGCTTCCGGCGAAGGTGTACCAGTCGCTGAGAAAGACCATCGACGAGGGAGCCCGCCTTGATCTGAGCGTGGCAAACGCCGTGGCCGCCGCCATGCGGGACTGGGCGGTCGCGCGCGGCGCCACCCATTACACGCATTGGTTCCAGCCGCTCACGGGCATCACCGCCGAGAAGCACGACAGCTTCATCGCCCCCTCGCCCGATGGCGGCGTGATCATGGAGTTCTCGGGCACGGAGCTGGTGAGGGGCGAGCCGGACGCCTCGTCGTTCCCCTCGGGCGGCCTGCGCGCCACCTTCGAGGCGCGCGGCTACACGGCGTGGGATCCCACCAGCTACGCGTTCATCAAGGGATCGACGCTGTGCATCCCGACGGCGTTCTGCTCCTACACCGGCGACGCGCTCGACAAGAAGACGCCGCTGCTGCGCTCGATGGAGGCGCTCAACCGCCAGGCGCTGCGCATCCTTCGCCTGTTCGGAAACGACGAGGTCAAGCGCGTGATCACCTCGGTGGGCCCCGAGCAGGAGTACTTCCTGGTCACCGAGGAGATGTACGAGCGCCGCTCTGACCTGCGCTTCACCGGCCGCACGCTGTTCGGCGCCAAGCCCCCGAAGGGCCAGCAGCTCGATGACCACTACTTCGGCGTCATCAAGCCGCGCGTGGCGGCGTTCATGGCCGATCTGAACGAGGAGCTGTGGAGGCTCGGGATCCTGGCGAAGACCGAGCACAACGAGGTCGCTCCCGCGCAGCACGAGCTGGCGCCCATCTACTCCACCACCAACGTCGCCACCGACCACAACCAGCTGACGATGGAGATCATGCAGAGGGTGGCGTCGCGCCACGGGCTGGTCTGCCTGCTCCACGAGAAGCCCTTCGAGGGCGTGAACGGCAGCGGCAAGCACAACAACTGGTCCATCGGCACCGACACGGGCCAGAACCTGCTCGCGCCGGGCGACACCCCCTCCGAGAATGCGCAGTTCCTCCTGTTCCTCTGCGCCGTCATCAAGGCGGTGGACGACTACCAGGACCTGCTGCGTCTCTCGGTGGCCACGGCGGGCAACGACCATCGCCTCGGCGCGAACGAGGCGCCTCCCGCGGTCATCTCGATGTTCCTCGGCGACGAGCTGACCGCCATCATGCGCGCCATCGAGGCCGACATCCCCTACGAGGGCAGGGAGCGGCGCAAGATGAAGCTCGGCGTCGATGTGCTGCCCCTGTTCAGCTGCGACACCACCGACCGCAACCGCACGAGCCCCTTCGCCTTCACTGGCAACAAGTTCGAGTTCCGCATGCTCGGCTCGTCGAACTCCATCGCCTGCGCCAACATCATGCTGAACAGCGCAGTGGCGGAAAGCCTCAGGATCTACGCCGACCGGCTCGAGGGCGCGCAGGACTTCGAGGGCGCGCTGCACGAGATGATCCGCAAGACCATCAAGGACCACGCGCGCATCGTGTTCAACGGCAACGGCTATGACGACGCGTGGATCGATGAGGCGGTCAACGAGCGCGGCCTGCACAACCTCAGGACCACGCCCGACTGCATGCCGCGCCTGCTCGACGAGAAGAACGTGGCGATGTTGACCTCGCACGGCGTGTTCACCCTCGCCGAGATGGAGTCGCGTACCGAGATCATGCTGGAGAACTACTGCAACTCCATCGAGATCGAGGCGGCGACGATGGCCGACATGGCGCGCGTCGAGATAATCCCCGCCGCCGAGGCCTATCTGCGCGAGCTGGCCGAGACGGCCGCGGCGAAGCGGGCCGTGGCGCCTAATGCGAGCGTGGGATGCGAGGTCGGCCTGGTCGAGCGCCTGTCGAGCCTGGTCGAGCGCATGTTCGCCGCTGTGGGCGAGCTCGAGGAGGCCGTCGCGCGCCTCGACGGGACGGCGGGCGTGGCCGAGCGCTCCGAGCGGATCCGCGACGAGGTGCTCCCCGCCATGGCGGCGCTGCGAGAGCCCGCCGACGAGGCGGAGACGATCACCGCGAAGGGCTTCTGGCCGTTCCCGACCTACGGCGACCTGCTGTTCGGCGTGCGGTAGCGCGCAGGTAAGAAGAAGGCGAAGAGAGAGGGAGGCACGACTCGTGGAGAAGGGGCCTTTGCGTTACGAGGGCAAGGCGGCGCGTCATGCCGCCGCGGGCGCGCCGCGCCGGATCGAGGGCAGGTGAGGACATGGCCAAGTACGTTTTCGTGACGGGCGGCGTCGTGTCGGGGCTGGGCAAGGGTATCACGGCCGCCTCCCTCGGCAGGCTCCTGAAGGCGCGCGGCCTGCGCGTGGCGGCGCAGAAGCTCGACCCGTACCTCAACGTCGACCCGGGGACGATGAGCCCGTACCAGCACGGCGAGGTCTATGTCACCGAGGACGGCGCCGAGACCGACCTGGACTTGGGGCACTACGAGCGCCTCATCGACGAGGACCTCAACCGGTTCTCCAACCTCACCGCGGGCAAGGTGTACCATACCGTGCTCGACAAGGAGCGGCGCGGCGCGTACCTGGGGTCGACCGTGCAGGTCATCCCGCACGTGACCGACGAGATCAAGCGGTGCGTCTACGAGGTCGGCAGGCGCACGGGGGCCGACGTCGTCATCACCGAGGTCGGCGGCACGGTCGGCGACATCGAGTCGCAGCCCTTCATCGAGGCCATACGCCAGATATCGCTCGAGAACGCGCCTGAGGACAGCCTGTTCATCCACGTGACGCTCGTTCCCTACCTGCAGGGGTCGGGCGAGCAGAAGTCCAAGCCGACGCAGCGCTCGGTGAAGGAGCTCCAGGGGCTCGGCGTCTCCCCCGACATCATCGTGCTGCGCTGCGACCGGCCCCTCGACGAGGCCGTGTTCTCCAAGATCGCCTTGTTCTGCAACGTGAGGCCCGACTGCGTCATCGAGAACCGCACACTCGAGAGCCTCTACGAGGCCCCGCTCATGCTCGAGCGCGCGGGCCTGGCCCGTGCGGCGTGCCGCAGGCTGGGGCTTGCGACGCCCGAGCCCGACCTGCGGGAGTGGGAGGAACTCGTCGGCCGCATCATCGCCGCCGATGACGAGGTGCGCATCGGGCTCGTGGGCAAGTACGTCGAGCTCCATGATGCGTACCTCTCGGTCGCGGAGGCGCTGCGCCATGCCGGCTATGCCCATGGCGTGCGGGTGGAGATAGACTGGGTGGACTCAGGCGAGCTCGACGCGCGCACGTGCGCGCGTCGGCTGGGCGGCCTTGACGGCATCATCGTGCCGGGCGGCTTCGGGTCGCGCGGCGTGGAGGGCATGGTGAGCGCGGCCCGCTACGCCCGCGAGGCGGGCGTGCCGTTCCTCGGCATCTGCCTGGGGATGCAGGCGGCGGTCATCGAGTTCGCTCGCAACGTCGCGGGGCTTGCGCACGCGGGCTCCGGCGAGTTCGACGAGACATGCCCCCAGAAGGTGATCGACTTCATGCCGGGGCAGAGCGCCGATCTGGAGAAGGGCGGCACCCTGCGCCGCGGGGCGTACC
>CAJURZ010000003.1 GCA_910588905.1 uncultured Eggerthellaceae bacterium | reverse complement strand
AGCTCTGCACGATCAGGGTCATCACGGTGCCCACCACCACGCCCAGCACCGGCACGCCCGCTACCTGGGCGATCATATCCGTGAACACCGGGTTGGAGGCCAGCGGCTTCATGACCGACCCCATGGTCTCGATGCCCACGAACAGCAGACCGAACCCGAAGACGGCCTTGCCTGCCAGCTTGACGCGCTCCTGCTTCGCCACCGTCATGATCAGGAAGCCGAGCGCTACGAACAGCAGGATGTAGTCGGACAGCTTGAATGCGATGATCTGCGCTGTGATAGTAGTGCCGATGTTCGCGCCCATCACGATGGGGATGGCCTGGGGAAGGCGCATCAAGCCCGCGCTGACGAAGCCGATGACCATCACGGTGGTGGCGCTGGAGCTCTGCAATACCGCCGTGGCGAAGGCACCGGCCAGCACGCCCAGTACGGGGTTCTTCGTGACCTTCGCCAGGATGGAACGCATGCGCTCGCCAGCCGCTTCTTGCAGACTGCCGCTCATGATGCCCATACCGTAGAGGAAGATGGCAAGGCCCCCCAGAAGGCCCAGCCCTATCGTCAGTATCTCGTTCACGCTTGTGGTGCCCCTATCTCATCCCCTCTGGCCTGCATTGCAGGCAGCAGTCTACGGAGGCTGCGTACGAACGGGGTAAGAGGCATGTAAAGCCTTTGTAAAGTCGCAACGTGAGGCTGCCAGGCGACAAAGGACGACAAAGTGTCAGGCTCAATGTCAGCGACGTGACGCTCTGTTCGCTACTGCGTCACTTCGGCTGCGCGGTTCCCTCCTGCTTCGGAAGTCTGGGTGCGCATCCTCCCGGCTACGGCGGCCACGGCGAAGAGCGCGAGCGCGAACAGCAGCAGGATCCCCAGGCATTGCGCCACCTCGCCCAGCAGCGCCGCTGCAGGCGCGACCGTCATATGGGCCGATAGCTGGCAGGCGTACGCATACCAGTAGCCGGGTAGCCAGCTGGCAAGACGTACGATCTCAGGTGTCATCAGGTCCAGCGATATCCATGCGCCACCGAGGAACGACACCACCATGCCCACGATGTTGCCCGCGGCGTTGCACACCATGGTGCTTGCGCCCAGCGAACCTAGCAGGAACCCGAAGGCGAGGGGCACCAAGCAGAACGCCAGCATGCTGGCGGCACACAGCGCGATGCCAGTGGGCGCGATCTGCGCCACGGCCTCCGGGAAGGCGACAAGGCCAAGACAGAACGTCCATACCCAGGCGGCCAGCGTCATCATCAAGCAGGCGAGCGCCAACTGCACATTGTAGGAAGCGTACGTGATCGGCGAGGCAAGGTTGCGACGCCGCACATCGGCACGTCCCATGGTCGAGGTCAGCAGGCCCACGCACACTACGATGCCTGCGAAAAGCGTGTACGTGCTCCACTGCAAGTAGAAGACGAAGCGGTCGGCTTCGCCGATCTGTGAGGGGATCTTGAGGAAGGACGCCTGTGCCTTCTGCGCCGCCAGCTCCTTCGCATGGGCTGCGGCATCTGCGAGCGGCATGCCGGGATCAGCGGAGCACAGTGACCGTACGAGGCCCAGGTATCCGTTCACCTCCTCATCCACGAACGCACCTTCCATGGAGTAGAAGCTGAACACTGTCTCCATCTGAGGAAGCTCTCCTCCGTTGCAAACAGCCTCAGCGAACTGGTCCTCGAATCCCTTCGGCACGATGAGCAGGTAGTCGATCTGCCCCTTCGCCACCGCGTCCTGTATGGCCTGCCTCTCATCAGCGACCTCTACGACGGTGCCATACGAAGCCAGTACGTCTTCGACGGCATGGGAAAGAGCGCTGTCATCGCGGTCGATGACAGCGTAGTCGTAGTCCTGGCGCTGGAACTGCTCCGTAGCGTTCCCGAAGTCGAAGCTGGCTCCCATGAAGATGCCCATGAAGCTGAGTCCGATGATGTAGATGAGGGGAAAGACCAGATTCCCCCTCATGATGCGCATTGCACACTTAAAGACTTGCATAACGGTGCCTCCGAAGCGAACGGGCGGACAGGCAGAACAGCGCGAGCGTCATCAGGAGCAGCACGCCCACGTGCAGGGCGAGGGGTAGGTAGGTGTCGTAGTACATGATGCTGTAGAACGACTGCGCGATCTGGGAGGCCGGGTTCACCAGCGCCACCACCGGAATGTTCTTCGCGATCATATCGGCCAGCTCCATGGTGGGCTGTCCGTATAGTCCGGCGAACAGCGACGAGAAGCACACGATGCCGGTGAGGATGCCGCTCTTCGCTGATTCCGGCAGCCGGGGGATGGCCGAAACAGCGCTCCCCAGCGACGTGGCCATGAGCGCCGAGGCTGCCAGTGCCACCAGACAGGCGGCGTCGCGGCCTCCAAAATCGATGCCCGCCATGATGCGCATGTAGAAGTAGGTGACCACCAGGCAGGCGAACGTGACGCACCAGCTGGCCAGCAGCGTCGCGGCCACCGTGCGGCCATGCGTCACGGCGCCGATGGAGCGGCGCGCACCCAACGGCGACGTGTCGGGCTTCAGCCGCTGGCATGCCACGAGCCCCAACGTGCCGCCGAACAGCGCCGCCATGCCCAGCAGCGCGAAGTAGAATCGCACGGTCTCCTTGGGCTGATTCTCCGTGACCTCCGTCTGGACGGTAGCCCGTATGGGCTGGAACAGCGATGCAGCGAAGCCTGGATCGGCGAAGGCAGCCGGGTTGCTGGCCATGACCTCACGGAAGAGCGCCTTATTGGCCACGTACTGATCCATGAGCATCACGACCAGCGTGGACTGGAGGCCTTCGGTGCCCGTAGCTGAGACAGCCCCCACGACATGCGCGCGCGGTAGACCGTCCACCAGCTCGACGTAGCCCACGAAGGGATCGTCTCCAGACTGGCTGTCCAACACCAGACGCTCGGCATCCTCGGCGCTTAGCGCGTAGGTCACCTTCAGGAGGGCGCTTCTGCCGTCCTGGCCGTCGGCGTTCACTCCGGGTTCTGCGTCTGCTTCCGCTGCTGCTTCTGCCGCGCCTTCGCCGTTTTCGCCACCTTCTTCGCTAACGGCTTCGACGAACGCCTCGAACGCAGCCGCCTCTGCGGAATCGCCCGGCTCCACCACCACGAGCGGCACAGGGTTCATCTCGGTCATGTCCTCCAGCGGAGAGAACATGAGGACGAACACCGTGGACAAGATGAGCGGAAAGCCCAGCGCCCACACCATGATGCCTGGCATACGGATGAGTTCGAGCAGCGTGTATTTGAACGTGTTGCCCATAGCTACCGCCTAGTCCCGCAACTCGCGGCCGGTGATCTCCAGGAAGACGTCGTTCAGCGTAGGAGGCTCTGCCCAGATGCGGCCCGGGACGATGCGCGCCTTCGAGAGCTCATCCAGCACGTCGGCCACGTTGTGCTCACCGTTCTCACAGGTGACCTCCAGCCTCCCGTCGGCGTATTCCGCCTGGATGACATGGGGAAGCGCCCGAATGCGCAGCAGCGATGCTTCGTTCGCCTGAGCCTCGATGACGATCTTCTCACCGGCCGCCACGATGGCTTTCAACTCCTCATTCGAGCCGCAGGCCAGCGTGCAACCTTTGTCCATGATCATGATGCGGGTGCAGATCTCCTCCACTTCCTCCATGTAGTGGCTGGTGTACACGATGGTGGAGCCTTCCGCGTTCATCCGCTTGATGCCCTCCAGGATGGAGGCACGGCTTTGCGGATCGACGGCCACAGTGGGCTCGTCGAAGAAGACGAGCTGGGGGCGGTGCGCGATGCCGCAAGCGATGTTCAGCCGTCGCAGCAGGCCGCCGGAGAGTTTCTTCGGTCGTGCGCGGGTGTAGTCCTCCAAGCCAACGAAGCGGATGGCATCGGCAACCATGGAGCGACGTTGCGCAGCATCGGGTACATACAGGCCGCAGAAGTAGTCGATGTTCTCCGTCACCGTCAGCTCTTCGAAGACGGCTATGTTCTGCGGCACGATACCGATGCGCCGCTTCAGGTCGTAGCTCGTCTGCGTCATGGGTTGGCCGAACAGCTCTATTTCGCCTTTGTCGTAGGTGAGCAGCTGCAGGATGCAGTTGATGGCTGTGGTCTTGCCGCTGCCGTTGGGACCCAGCAGGCCGAAGACCTCGCCGGGCGCTATCTCCATTGAGAAGTGGTCGAGGGCCACCATCCCGTCGTAGCGCTTCACGAGATTTCGTACCGAGACGATCGCTTCCACGTACATCTCCTTCGGATCGCTTGCTTCTTTCGCGTCAGCCGCGAGCTTCATGCTTAGGCTCATTGTGGCGAAGCAGATACCGCACGCAAGGATGACATTTGTCATGAGCCTGAGGAAGAAGCCTCTGAACTGGGGAAACTTTGGCAACGTGCTGCAAAGCGTAGAGGTGGCATCGTAGTAGAATGGACAACGTGAACGACATCGCTGACGAGATATCCATCCTATTCCTCTGCGCCTTGGCAGCCCTCTTCGTAGGCGGGAGCCCCTTCATCATTGCAGGATTCCTAGCCGCCGTGGTGCTTGTTTGCGTGTGTTGGCTTGCGAAGGCGCCTGCCGCCCATGCAGCCCAATGGCTGTTCTGCGTTGCAGCGGTGCTCTTCCATCCACTGACGTGCTTTCTGCCCGTTGTCGCATATCTTTCCATGCATGAACGGGCCTGGACGCTGCGGCTCCCGTGGCTTGCGTCTCTTGGTGTAACTGCATGCGCATCGCTTGCCTTCGCCTTCAACGGAGGCAGTGGTTTCCTCAGTGCCGCTCTAGCCGACCTCGCCGTTCCCGTAACGCAGCTGGTCGTCGTTGCTGTGCTCTGCGTCATTGCCGCTGTGCTAGCGATACGGGATGTACGCGAAAGCTCGGAGCGGCGAGGGCTCCGCTTCGCCTGCGACGACCTGCGCGAGCGGAATATCGCGCTGCAAGCCAAGCTGAACGCTGCAGTAGCCACTGACAACGACCAGCACAGCCACGAGGCTGAGGTGTTCTCCGATCTGACCGAACGTGAGCTTGCCGTCGTGCGCCTGGTAGCCGAAGGCATGGACAACCGTGAGATAGCTGCATCGCTCTTCCTGTCCGAAGGCACGGTGCGCAACCATATCAGCTCTGTCTTGGCGAAGAAACAGCTCTCGAACCGTACGCAGATCGCTGTGGCTTACTACCGCGGCGATGCATGACCCAATGGGTTATGCCGCTCGACGATCGCCCAATATCCCCGTCTCAGCTAGGTTGCTTCGTCAGACATGTCTTTCGCTGCGCACAGATGCTCTATCTGCCAATGGCGCTCCGTGCGAACAGCGGCAAGATCTCCGGGATGCATGAGATTCACTGTCTTCACCGCATAGTCGGAAGCCACCATGGCATGTTCGCGCATATGGCCTGTGCCCACAGCCTGCCCTGCCACTCGCAGCGCCGTGCCCTGGATGGGATCATCCGCCACCTTTGCAAGTTCATGCACCCGAAATCCCGCTTGCCGAACATCATGCATGCGCGCTTCACCCCGCTGCCACTGCTCATTGACAGCGAATGCCTCCTTGAGCACGGGCCATCCATCACCCACGTACCCAGCCACTTCGAGCATATGACGCGCCAACGCTAAAGCATAACGGCACAGCTGCACCTGAGAAGCGCCCTCATATTCCGCGTCGAGGTCCTCCCGGAGCTCTGGACAGTCTTCTATTTTGATCTTCGCTCGGGTCATCGCAGGGTTTCCTTTCTCCAGACGACGAAGATGACAAAGCATCAGCCTCAAGGTACCATCGTATCGGGCTCGATATCGCCCGATATCCCCCTCCCCATTAGGCGAAGGCTCAATGTCAATACATACGCCAATTACCGGGCCGAGGGGCATCTGCCGTTTGGGTAATTGACGTACATTTCCCAACAGGGTGACAGCTGAGGTGGATGCCTCTCACCTGACGTTCGCAGGAGTTGCCATCGTCCTTATTCCTCGCAAGAAAAAGGTGGCCCCATGGCAGCAAGCGCAGAATACGCTCCGCCGAAAGAGCTCGTCAACATTATGGTGCAGTCCTCTGAGAAGCTGGAGGGCGCGGCGTCTCTCCTCACCATGCTTGAGGACAAGGCCGACAACCAGAGAATAACCGCATCGGAGCTGGCCGCCGTGCGCTGCATCGTGGAAACCTGTGCGGCGAACCTCGATGGGGTTCTAGAAGAGGCCTGATTTTGGGCTACCGCACTTGGTTTTTTGCGTCTTTGCGAGCAAACGAAGTACTGATGAGCAGCAAGAGGATTTCGTTGACCAACCGTCCTCTGAAATTAACAACTGAAACGTGTTGGGAGCGATTGAGCTTCGACATTGACTCGTCGCTTATCTCCTTAGGCTTCGCATAAATCAAAACACCACAGTCAGAACATTTGTTTGAAACGATATTCTGTATCTTTTCTTCCCCAAGGTAACCATATTCCAAGATGACAAGCCGTGCGGCGGCCAAATCGCTGATTTGACCATCTGTTTTCTCTAGAATGTTTCTCTTCCTTATTATTCCCGAACGCTCCAAGTCGCCTTTAAGCTCCTGACGCGTATTGCCATCCGCAACGATAAAGACCTTTTTACATGCAATTCCTTTTCCGAATCTATAAGCCGGTCTAACCAAACCCATGACCGCAAGAATAATAAAACCAATCGCCAAAGCCCAGGAAACTATCGTTCCTATAGTTCCAACAAGGCTGAAAAAAACACTGATGGCAGCCGCGAATTGGCTAATATCTTCCATTGTCGTCCCTCTCTAAATAGTGGCAAAGTTCGTTCTTTATTAAAACAACCGATATGTATTGTGTTGGATTATCCCTTCCTACCACGAGCAGAATAGGTTCGGGACAGCTGTAATAAGACGATTTCGAGATGTCTTGCATCTGATGGATATCTTGGGGGCTTGGTGAATGGTTTCTTCCTGGATGGCAATGCCATTCACCCAGATAGTATCTGCCTAGCTTGAATTCTTTATCTAATTCCTCCTGCAGCCCAGATGCCTTTCTTGTAAACGAAAACAATCCGAGCAAGGATTGTTTTCCAGGACCGGAAGCGCTCAGTACTTTGGCAGTCAAATGATCTGGTGAGTACTGCCCGATAAGAATGCCGCCCGTTTCGCCTCTCTTGCGGATTGCAACATGCTTCGTTATAGCACCGAAAGCCTCTTCGGCGATTTCTACACGCAAGCCTTCCATCGATTTCCAAATCACAGTTCAACTCTTTCTATTGCGGTCAAGATGCCATCGACATCACGCTTGGTTATATAAGCGTAATTCGCTTTCGACTCCCTTTTCTCAACTAAGCGATCAATGCAGTCGACAACGATAGAGGCGGCTCTGTTGACATCTGAATTCTTGGCGGGGAAGACGGGAGACCAACATCCTATGCCTTCCCAAGGCAGCTCTTTTTCCCGTATAGAGGCCGCTTCCTCGCGCATCAGCTCCCCAAAAGTATCCCTGTAGCTTTCAGAGGAGAAGGAGCTCAGAGTGTTCAACGAAATATAGACCTTCTCTGCGGCATACCCAAACGAACAAACAAAGAGTGCCTGGCCGCCTTCTAGGTTGTCGAGAGCAGCAAGAACAGACGGAGAGGAGCTGCAGTCAATAATGATGTCGAATCCTTTGAAAGTTGCTGCATTGTCCTTATCTATTGCGCTTCTTCCTTTGACTTCTGCCATGGGACTCGTTGCATTCAGTACAGCAGCTAGCGTAGTTGCCTTGTCGGCACCGGCATCGCAAGCACGAAGATGATGTCTGGCAATGTTGCCAATACCGAAGTTATCTGAATCGAAAATACAGAGATCGGTTACGCCGCCTCTAATCAAACTATTGGCGACCATGCTCCCCAAAGAGCCTGCACCTATGAGGGCTATTCGGGAATCAGCTAGTTCTTCGCAAAGGCTACCGCGCGAAAACATCTGATCTTTAGAGCAGTTAGTGCTGTCAACCCAATCAACTAGTACATTGGAAGCAAAAGTTTTACGTTTGTCGACAGTCCTTAGAACCTTATGATTATGGACCCCTCCTTTTCCGAATTCATTTTCGTCGGCAAGAGTCGGCATTATCGCGATAAACCATGATAGCGATATCGGGTCCTCTCCAGCTTTGCTTGAGCACGGAACCCCAATTGCAAGATAATGCCTCAGTCCATCTCTTAACCTAGATGCGTTCCGACCGATAATATCGTCCAGTTCAAGCTCTTCCCCCTTTGCCCATTCGCGAAGTTCTCCGTATGTATTGGGTGATTGCCAGCAGCGAACATGGGGGACCGAAGAGGCAAGGAGCCATATCCCCCGATTAGTCTTCTTTTTCCTATCTCCCTCGAATATCGTCCCCCAACCAACGTCTCGCACGAGGCTGCCATCTGCTTCGTAGAAAGTGGACAGGCATGTTTGACCAAGGTTATTTTCGATTATCTCGACAACTCCATCGCGGCAAGCGGGATGACCATCCCAAATCAATTTTGAGACCTCGTCTTCGTAATAGAGCACGAGATCTCTTCGTCTGATATTCTGCATGGGAAACTCAACGTGGTCTCCGTCTTTTATCAGACCCCCCTCGTTTGCCGATTCGAGCCATTGGAGAAATCGCGTCGCATGAGAAAGAAGCGTGAAATCGGGACTTCCTCTCAGCCCCCACTCTGTGTTTTCAGAAAAAAGGCAAACATTGCCCGAGCGGCAGTATTTGCCATGACCTTCCAGTCCATTATTGGATTGATGGGGGTGCGTATCTTCGATCCCGCCATCTAGCGCTGGATATATCTTAATCTTGCAGTCGGGATAAGTGGATGAGACCGTGAAGACCCATGGGGTCGTTTCGGGGATCTTGTGTGAATGTTTCAAATGTGCCGTGAAGGGCAGGCACCATTCAGCAATCGCGCTATCCCATACAAAATCCCCAACTGTTATGAAAGAAGCGAGTTCTTCAAGGGATCTACGAGCGCGACAAAGCGGCTCTGGAACCTCCTCGTTCATGCAAAATTCGCCTCAGACAGGGTTGTTGCTGCTCCTGCTCTCGCTGTAAACGCAGCTTTGGCCTCTGACTTAGGGGCTAGTGGGAACTCGTTTCCAAAAAGATCTTGCCACTTTTTAGAGGCCGTATATGGGTCTTCGGCATCAAACGCTTCTCGCGCCAACATGGCGGCGTCAACGATACATCTATGGAAAACAGCGTAGTCTACTTGAGATATCCTCGCCATAACATCGTTTGGAAGACCTCGGTCTGGCAAAACTGGCTTTGAAGGCCCCATCTTCGCGATAGCCTCAAACGTAGTTACTACACCTTCGGCAACTGACTCTATTTCATCAGGACAGCAATCCCCAATAAGATGCTCCAAAGGATACCCTTTCGGATACTTCTTGTCTGGGTGCTGTGTTCGCCACCACCATTTTATTGCCTTCACGACGTTTATATAATGACCAGAGCACTTTGCGTTCTTCTCGATCGTCCAACTGATTTGACTTAATGGATCTGTTGATTCCCAGACGTTTGCCTCGCGATCCGGTATGCGCAACGGTTCGCCTTTCCAATCATCACTTTCAATAAGCGCATCAAGGGTCGATACAGTTCTTGACCCATACGCCTTTGAAAGAGCATCTGGGTTTGACAAGGTCTCAATATCAAGTGACGAGAACACCGCATTCCTTATCACTGCAGACTCCGATAGGGCTTCACTCGGTGCTGAAGTGGGAACCAAATCGATGTCGGCTTTATCAAGATGTATGCCCCAAGATCTGCCTTGGCGTTCATATTGATTAGGGTAGTGCTCTTCGAGAAAACCAAGAAAAAGGTCAAGGGCTTCTGCGGGCGTATATTCTTCCTCGCTTATGTTTGTGACTACAACGACGTCGACGTCGGAGCTTTGTCCGGCAGCTGGCTTAATAATGGTCGACCTCCTATAACTACCCTGAAGAAACGTACTCACCAATAAGTCGCTAAGGCTAGCATCAGCATTGAGGTTATCCCGTAACTCAGTATGAGCGTCTACTAGCGCTTTCTTCTGTTCTTCGCTAAGCCTGATATTTTTGAGAAAATCATCAAAATGGGTTTTCATATGTAGCGTGTTGGACATTACCGCTCCCTTCGATTGAAAGCCTCTCAGTTAGGTTTGCTTGGACGTTTAGGGCCGCTTCTGCCACCTCAAGTAGTCTTGCAAAGTGTTTACAATTTCATATAGATGGGTACCCGGATTCATTACTGAGGGATTTGCCATGCATCGTTCCTCGTGCCATCCGTTGAGACGTTCCGCGTTCGGGATGGCATCGATGAGACGACTGGAAAGGTCCTCGAAAAGTTTTGTGTCGTTCTTCTTATATGGCCTTTTCAGATACTTGCGAAATGTATCGTCCGTTTTGGCAATAGCCTCGGCCGATGTCATCTCGGCGGTCGTGTATCCGAAATGCAGCAACATCCAGACTTCGAAGCATGGGTTCGACCACAGGGGGTGAAAGATTGTTGTTTCGTCAGAGCTCAGAGCGCATTTGTCCACCACGGAGTCGAACTCGCGAAGGTCAAAATCATCCCGATCGTAAGCCAGCCAAACATGATCGTAGCCACCCGACAACCTGCCCTCCCTGAGCGCATAGTCGAGTAAGTCAACGGTGTGCAGACCGGTTCCCTTTACCACGATATGAATGCGATTCCTGAATTCCGGCTTCAACGCATCGCGCATGCCCTTGAAATAAAACGGCTCCGTCTTCTTTCCTTCACATACGATGAGATGTCGCTCGGGCGCCAAGACCCTATAGCCCTGGCGCCGTCCCGGCTTCCGCCATTCTCTTCTCGTCCGATTTTGTGCCATGTTTAGGCCTCCTCCCAATAGAGGAGGCGGTCGAGTATGGGGTCGGCCCCATATCTGCCAGAGAGGTACTGCCTGTCGAATGCCGCGTTCTTGCTTACGAGGTTGCCGTTGGGCTCGTGGATGTCGGACAGCGACCAAAGGGTGCTCGCCTCATCCTCATCGCGAGCGGCGAACCATATCTCATCTCGGCGGAACACGTCATTTCTCATGATGCTAACGTCCTGGGAGGTGAATATGAGCTGTGCACCGTTCTCGTTGATGTCGGGATCCTGGAAGAGCATGATGATGAACCTGAGCAGCTTCGGGTGCAGCTTGGAATCCAGCTCGTCTATGACGAGCAGGCTTCCTTTTTTCAGTGCGTCGTCGAGCGCGACCGCCATGCTCATCATCTTGCGCGTCCCTGCGGACTCTTTGCCGAGGCGTAGCTCGTAGGGCTTGCCGTTCACGACATGGCGAACCCAGACACGCCTGTTTTCGAAATCGTCTTCGTCGCCCTCGACCCTGAACCCATCGATGTTGATTCCTGCTGCCTTGAGGATGCCTACAATGGCTCCCTCGTCCTCTTGCTCGAGCATCTTCTCGAGGATGAGCTCCTCGAAGCGGAAGTCGAAGTCGATGAACCGGGCAGAGGCGATCCACTCTGCAGCCATGTCGATGAACTCGATGTCGTAGTTCAGCGCAAGGAATGACAAGTAGGGTATGTCGGTATTGAAAGAGGTGTTCGCTCTGGCGCGTTTGAGCGCTGATCCCAGCTCCACTTCATCTCCCGTGCGCTCGAACAGCATGGCGGTTCTCGTTCCGGCGACGTTCTTTCTGGTCAAGCTCTCGGAGGTTATCCCCTCGACGTCGAAGGAGAGCGTGTAGCGGAACTCCTGGCCCTTCGTCCTGAAGTAGATCTCGAAGTCTGAGGGCTCGCTCGGGTGCACATCGTCGAATCGGAACGCATCGGTCCCCTTAACCTTGGGACGCGGGACATCCTTGGTTGCCTCGTCTTTTCGGGAGAGAAGGTAGATAGGATACGAGACGGCATCGAACATCCTATGCATAGCCAGGAATAGATTGGACTTGCCTCCCGCATTCGGACCGAATATAACGGACACAGGAAGAAAGACCTGCCCGTCCTTATCGTCCACGATCAAGGACTCCTTAAACTCTTTCATGGGAGATGCCTGCATGTCGAACGTCGTCTCGTCACGATACGAGCGGAAGTTGTCGAATGTGAACTGGCAGAGCATGAGGCCTCTCCTTTTGCTTAATAATGCACTATTAACTCTATAAATCAGAGATTTTTTCTGATTTGAATGGATTATACAACCATTTTCTGCACTATTCAAGGTGGGACAGCGCTCCAGAGCATCTGCGAACATTCATTGTTATTGAAGAGCACACGAAGGCGATCGCAGCACAATGATGCGCTGTTGTCGGCGGTCACAAAAACTGTACGATTATCGTGACATGAGGATGAGCTGTAAGCGACGGCTATCGAAGTCTCGGGGGACGCTGCAGCATGCAGCATCTTCTCTTATGGCTTTGTGAGCTTCTTATCTTTTATTCAGCATTGAAGAGTCGACTAGTACCTTCTATGTTCCCGCTTTTCGAGAACCTACTCTTTCGACGACGCCTTTCTCCTGGAGGGTGCTCGAAAGGCGATATACCTTGCTCTCACTGAACCCGGTCATTTGTGCGATCGTCGGATATGTCGCTGAAGGGTCGTTTGCCATTGCATTCAGAATGGCTATCTGGTCAGTATTTAGATTTATCTCGTCAGTCGATGACGAGATAAGCGACGAGATATCGGATTCTTTCTCAAGCGGCAGAAAGATACTCGATCGCTCGGGGTTCACACGCTCGCTGAGAACGGGTCTTCCATAACCGGCTCCTGTCCACTTCTTCACCATGTCGGGGATACCGCCTCCGGCACGCTCAGAGATGTTGATCATGAAGGCCGCCGGCTTCCTGAGCCAGCTCGACTTCGTGACGCCCGTGCGCGAGGGCATCCGCGTCGCAGAGTCCATCGACTCGGGCGCGAGCGAGCTTCTGTCCCTCGCCCTGGTGGACAGGCTCCGCCGATAAAGCGCGAAGCGCCCCGAGAGGACGACGCCACTTCCCAGACCTCCTCCCGTGCCCGCCCCTCCCTGCGCAGCATCCACCTTGGGCGAAAGCTGCGCGGGACGGCGGGCGCGACACCATCGAGCCTTTGCTCAAGTACTGCGAGCTGCAGGGCTACAGGCCGCCGAGCTCGGACGAGTACGGCTTCGCCCGCATCTGCCAGGTGATGGGCAACTTCTTCGGAGGCTCCACGTCCCTGGGCGTCGGCGCGTACACCACCGACCGGCAGATGGATCCCGGCGACAACGGCATCTACGTCATCGAGGGCTGGCGCATCGCAGACCACCTGCGCACCGAGTGCGACTCGGAATGGAACCCCCGTCGGGATGCGCTCCTTCGGCCCCTCCGAGGAGGAGGACTGGCACGAGTTCGGCGACATGCTCCGCGCCTTCGACGCGTCGATGCCCGAGGAGCTTCGCCTCGGCGAGTTCCTGGACTCGGTGGAGGTGCCCGCCCGCGAGCTGCGAGTCGGCGACGAGGTGTGGATGTTCGACAGCATTTGCGGCAAGTGGGAGGCTTGTCCCGTCGCCGGCTTCGGGCAGCCGAACGGCAACCGCATCGCGGTGGAGGTCGATGCCGGAGACGGCAGGAAGAAGGTGACCTACCCCGACCTGCCGTACGTCGCCCACTACGACCACGACGGCGACTTCTCGTGGAACTGCAACAACTACGTCCACGGCGACATGGCCCGAATCCGCCCGCGAGGTGAGCGGGCCGCAGCCTGAGCGCTCGCAACTCCATCGAAGCCCGTCGGCCCCTCCGGTCGACGGGCTTTCCCGCGTGGCGCAGATGCCGATTCGCGTCAGCTACTTGCCAGCACGTCCGCGCGATGGGATAATCCCCGCGTTCGAGCACATCGACAGGAACAGCCATGAAGCTCTGCATTGGGATGGCTTCGGGAGCATACCGACGAGACGCTGACCGGAGCAAAGCCTGATAAATCGTCGGCCACGACAGCCCGCCACGGGCTGTTTCGGCTTGCGCAGACGAACGATGGGCACGGGAACGGGCAGGCGTCCGTTCTCTTTTTGTTTTCACCCCATCGAAAGGCTTTCCATGTCAGTATCCACAGATCATGCGGCATCCCTTCTGGAAGGGAGCGCCCCGAAGCGCTTGGCAGCATTCTCCGCCCCGCTCGTCGCGGCAAACCTCCTCCAATACGTCTACCAGTTCGTCGATATGGGCATCGTGGGCAACGTCGTCGGCGAGGCGGGGCTCGTCGCGGTCGGCAACGCCTCCACCATCGTGTTCATCATCAGCTCGATCGCCATAGGGCTCATGTCGGGCTGCGCCGTCGCGGTCGGCGAGCGCGTTGGCGCTCGCGACGAACGGGGACAGCGCCGCGCCTTCGTCGCGTCCCTTGGAGTCGCCCTTCTGGGTGCGGCGGCAATAACCGTGGCAGGAACGGTGCTCGCGCGTCCCATCTTCCTCCTTATGAATGTCCCGGATGCCTCGCTCGCTCAAACAATCGCTTATCTCGAAGTGACCTCGCTGGGAGCAGTCGGCCTCTTCCTCCTCAACGCCGCGTGCGCGTTCTTGCGGGCGCAAGGAGATTCCTCTGCCCCTCTCGCCATTATGGCCTTCTCGGCCGTGGCGAACGTGATCCTCGATTTCATCCTCATCGCAGGCATCGGCCTTGGCGTGGTTGGGGCCGCCGTTGCCACCGTGTCCGCCCAGGGGGCGGGAGCGGTATTCGCTCTATGGCTCGCGCGACGCAAGTACGCCTCAGCCTGCGGGCTGCTCCGCTTCTCGCGAGATGCCCGGGAGAGAGGAGAAGCGGCCGCCCGCACCGTGCTGCGCGTCGGCATCCCCGCGGCCGTTCAGCAGGCCGTGATCAACCTCTCCTATGTCTTCGTGACCGCATGGCTCAACTCCTACGGCCCGACCATCGCCGCCGCGTCCGGCGTCGGCCTTAAGATAAGTACCATCGCAGGGCTTCCCTGCTGGGGAATCGGGCAAGCCGTCTCCGCAGCGGTGTCGCAGAGCGTCGGAGCCGGGAGCCCGAAACGAGCGGTGGCGTTCGCCAAGTCGGGATGCCTCATGGCCATCGCCGTCACCGTGGTCAACCAGATCGTCGTGCAGCTGGGTGCGGAATGGTTTGTCTCTCTCTTCGCGGGGTCGAGCCGGGAGCTTGCCGAGGCGGCCGTTCTCTATCTTCGCATCACGTGCAGCGTCAACGGGATCTTCTACGCGTCGATGTACGTCCTCGATTCGTTTGCCCTGGCCTCGGGCGCGCCGAGGCTGGCCCTCGCGAACTCCCTCATCGACGCCTTCGCCATAAGGATGGGGCTTGCCTGGCTCCTGTCTGTCCCCTTGGGCTGCGGGTTCATCGGAATCTATGCGGCACAGGCGGCTGCGCCAGTCCTGCCCACCATCATCGGCCTCGCGTATCTCCGGCTATGGGTGAGAAGAAACTTGCCCGAGCAGCGATTGCCCTAGGCTCAGAGAGTTGCGGCCTATGCCCATAACAGGAAGTCGGGAGGTAGCCGCCCTCATTGAGTCGAAGCGACAGGGCAGAGGCATCGGGGCATCCGAGCTTGCACGCCGCATCGGTATTGACAGCACCCCCCCTAATAGGTTTTGCCTTCGCCGTCTGAAAATCTCCCAAATAGGGTATTGACTCCTCCCTTGGGGCTGGCCCCACAATCGTTTTCGTAAGATGGCCCCGAAGAAAGGAAAACCATGAAAAACGATGTGACCATCAACGACTTTGCCAAGCTCAACGGGTGCACGCTCAAGACCGTGCTCTATTACCACAAGATGGGGCTTTTGCCCGAGGCGCGTCGTCTAGAGAACGGCTATCGAGTCTACGGTGCCAAGGAAATGGAGCGCATGTTGCAGATCCGCCACCTTCGTGATTTGGGGATGGACCTCTGCCATATCAAGGAACTGCTTGGCGAGGGGGCAGAAAGGCCCCTTCAAGATGTCCTGATGGAGCTGCGCGCCGACCTGATTGACGAGGAATCGGACATACAAGAGCGCATCGCGCGTATTGACGAACTCCTTGCCCGGGATCCCATCGCCAGTGTCGAGGATATCGCCGGCTCCAGCGCCTTTGACGATGCGATGGAGCTGCTCGGCGAAGAAGGCAGGCAAGCCTATGAATGCAATATGTCCGAGATGTACGAACAGCAGCGCCGCGTGATGAGCCTTATCGAATCCTACGACTGGGGTAGCGACGGGCAGAGCGCAGCTCTGGGAGACATCAAGCGCATGTTCGAGGAAAGCCCGGAAGCTCTTGAGGGCGCCATGAAATTGAGGGCGAAGATGGGAGAAATCGCTCATCTAGATCAAGATGACCCGCGAATTGAAGAGCTTGCCCGCGAAGCAGCCGACTTTGCGCATAGGGTGCCTGGCCTGGAAGACGTGCTCAAGCGGGGGTTCCAGGCAAAGCCGCAGGTATCGAAGCTGCATGCCGATATGACCGCTGATATGGTTCCCGCAGCCTTGCAGCGTTTCAACTCCCTGTTCGAGCAGTATGTGAGCGAATAGGCACCGCTTTCCGGTACCTCGCCCCCTGACGGGGGTTCCAGAAGACTTGAAAGGAGGACGGGGATGCGCCTGTCCTCCTAGTAGTTCAGCCCGAAGGCCCAGAGAGAGGGACAACGTTGCCGTGGCCATTCGATGTCGTTCTTTACGATGAACCCCTGCGTCACCCTAGATACCCGCTCAATCGACCTTGTTTTCGTCACGATCACAGGTATAATTTCATAAGCGAGCCAGACAAGCTGGCTTTGGATGATTTCCTTTGAAGGGGATGTCTTTTTGGTCATTGCAGGCTAGTCCGCCGTCGCTCCCAAGATGCAACGGCGGAAACCGCAAACGAACACAAGCGGCGAAGGCGACCGCTTGTGTTCTCATGTCCTGAACCAACCTTGACCAAACAGGAGGCATCACCATGCCAGATAACCGATTCACCGATGATTTCAAAAGCAGAGCCTTATGGGGCCGAATGTCGTTCTCATGCTCGAGGAGCTTTGCGGCGGACGTCTGCCGGATGGCCGTTGTGCGCGCATATGCGACCTAGGATGCGGCGCAGGCCTCTCGTCGCTTACCATCGCCAGCACAGGCGAAGGATGCGTTTACGCCGTCGACGCTTGGAACTCTCCCGAAGACAACGGGGCTCGCTTCAACGCGTTCCCGTTCGGCGAGCACATCGTGGCCGTGCAGGCCGAGGCGCCCGATCTCCCGTTCGACGAGGGCTTTTTCGATGCTCTCGTCTGCCTGGACTCCTACAACTATTTCGGGCGCGCCGAGGGCGTCATCGACAAGGTCGCGTCCTACGTCAAGCCGAGCGGCAAGCTCTACATCGCAATCCCCGGCGTGAGACGCGAGCCGACGCCTGCCGACTTGGAGGTGTTCGGATTGTCCTGGAGCACGGAGCAGATGGCCTACATCAAGACGCCTGGTTGGTGGGAGGGCCTGCTCACGAGATCTCGTTCCGTGCGCATAGAGCGCATGTTCTTGATGCGCTGCCACGAGCAGGCATGGCGAGACTGGCTTGCATGCGAAAACCCCTACGCGATAGGCGATCGCAGCGCATGCGAGGCCGGGGCCATCGACCTCATGTGCACCATCGGCATCGAGCTTTCGCGCACTAGGTAGCCAGGTGGCCCGTATCGGATGGGTGGCGGGTGCGCATATCCGCATCCGCCGGCCATCCGGGAAATGCGTCGGCTCCCAAACCGCATGGTGCCCAGCGATGACGCCTTGTATATGTTCCGCGAAATCGTCCCACGGGAGTCAGGGGGAATCCTATGTGCCTACGCCGCCGGACGCACCGTCTCGCGGCTGCACGCCCCAAGGCCTGCTGCATCAAGCCGCCGGTTGCGAAAGTACACCGCCCAGTTGACGCCCAAACACGCCAGGTTCACCACGTAGACTGCCAGCACCCATGTCACGTTGCCCGTGACCAGCTTGGCGGCGATGCCCGCCAGGTAGCCCGCCGTTATGAGGGCGATGAACTGCCAACTCGTGCCCGCGGCGGTGCGGGCGTGGAACCCTTTGTAAGCGTTCAGGGGCCACGAGAGCCCGAAGCAAAGGAGCATGACCGCTTCCAATATCTCTGCCATGATGGATGGCGCTTCCTTTCGCGATGCGAGACCAGTAACAGCTCCCAGCCTAGGCCTCTGCGCAAGTCCATGCAAGAGTTGCTCGAACTTGTTACACGGTCTTCATGAAGGGCCGTGAACGGGAGGAAAAGAGCAAAAGGGACGTTCCATTCCCAGGAAGTTAGAGTATAATGACTCGCCGATGCGGGCGTGATTCAATGGTAGAATTTCAGCTTCCCAAGCTGGTATCATGGTGAAGCATTGCGAAACATGTGAAATACGCATTCGCTAAATCCCCAGTTCAGAGTAAGCTTTTTTGAAACATCTGAACGTCTTAGATTTCCTTCTCGATTTCTGTAACCCCGAATTTTCCAGTACGCTTCCAGTATTTGCGAAACGTGCGGCCCGTTCGCACATTTATTGAATGGGTTGTCTGACCTCCACGACGTGGCTCATGCCACAGAAATGGAGGCGCATCATGACGTGCAGAACAATAGCGGTAGCGAATCAAAAGGGAGGGACGGGAAAGACTGCCACAACGCTCAGTCTCGGTATTGCCTTGGCTAAGCTCGATAAGCGCGTGTTGCTGGTGGATACGGACCCCCAAGGAGATCTGACCAAATCGCTCGGTTGGTTGAATCCCGATTCTTTAGAGATCACCGTTGCCAATCACATCCAGGCGGTGATAGACGGCGTGGACCTGCCAGCCGACGAGGGAATCCTCAGCCACAAAGAGGGCATCGACCTCATGCCCGCGAACATCGACCTTGCGAGTATGGAGATGGGCATCTTCATGGCTATGTCACGCGAGCAGATCCTCAACATCTGGCTTTCCAGCATCAAGGACAACTACGATTACATCCTTATCGATTGCGCGCCGACGCTCGGTATTTTGCCCGTGAACGCATTCGTCGCTTCAGACAGCGTGCTCATTCCGGTCTCTGCCGAGTTCTTGCCAGCATCCGCGATGACCGAGCTCCTGAAGACCATCAGCAGGGTCAAACGGCAGATCAACCCCTCTCTTGATGTCGAAGGGATACTGATCACGCTCTTCGACACCAGAAATAATCTTGCTCGCGAGGTGGAACAGACCATCCGCAGCCAATACGGAAATACCTATCGCGTATTCGAGTCCATCATCCCTCGGGCTGTATCAGCCGCAGAGACCCCTGCCGTCGGCGTAAGCATCTTCGCTTATGACAAACGGGGCAAGGTCGCGACCGCCTTCACCAGCCTTGCGGATGAGGTGATCTGCAATGGCTAAGAAGAAGGTGAACATTGCCCTTCCATCAGTAGACGAGCTCTTCACCTCGCAGGTCGAGCGAGACTCGAAGGGAAGTAGCGTCATCCAATTGCTGCCGGTTGCCTCGATCGTGCCTTTCCCCAACCATCCCTTCGGCGTGCGCGACGACCAGGACATGGAGCAGCTCGTAGAGAGCATCCAGGAGCACGGCATCCTGTCGCCCCTGACTGTGCGAGCTGCAAGTGATGGAGCATTCGAATTAATAAGCGGTCACAGGAGAAAGCATGCGGCTGAAATAGCGGGGCTGGTCGATGTGCCGTGCATCGTCAAAGACCTCACTGACGATGAAGCCGTCATCGCAATGGTAGATTCTAATCTGCAAAGGGAGACCATCCTGCCGAGCGAACGGGCATTCGCTTACTCGATGCGCCTTGAGGCCATGAAACATCAAGGTTTTCGCAGCGACCTCGCTTGTGCGCAAGTTGCGCACAAGACGGGCGGCAGGAAGTCGAGGGATATCTTGGCTGAAGAGCTGGGCGTTAGCAAGGATATGATCCGACGCTACATCCGCCTTACCAATCTCATACCGGAATTGCTTGCTCTCGTGGATGCGGGGCGCATGAAGATGCAGCCAGCGATAGCGATCAGCTACCTCAAAGAGGACGAGCAGCAATGGCTCCTCGAAGCGATCGGCTCCCAAGCCTGCACGCCATCCCATGCCCAAGCGGTCAAGATGCGCCGCTATTCAGAAGAAGGAAGCCTGACGGCGACGCTTGTCGGCTCCATTATGGAAGAGGAAAAGCCCAATCAGGTTGAGCAGTTCAAGATTCCAAGGAAGAGCATCTCACGCTTCTTCAAAGAGGGTATGAGCAATATGGAGATGAGCGCACGCATCATCAAAGCCTTGGAGCTACTCGAAGCAGCCGAGGCGAAGCGCGACTGTCTGGCCGAGGAAGAGGTGCATGATGGGTAACATGATGCACCGTGGGAAAGGATCGTTCACCCACGTCGAGAACACGGTTTTCTTCGATCACACCTTGAGCCTCAAGGCCAAGGGAATCTACTGTCAGATCCGCTCGCTTGAGAACAACCCGGAATGGGTCTTCACCATTCGCGGCTTCGCAACGCTCGTTAAGGATGGAGTGGATGCCGTTACAGCCGGCCTCAAGGAGTTGGAGGGTGCTGGTTACATAATCAGAGCGAGGCGACGAAGCGAGAACGGGCGCTTCCTCAAGGCCGAGGAGGCCACATGGATCACGCTCGATGACCCGGCGATGTATGGAAGCGTTGCGGCCGAGTTGAAGGAAGAGGGATACGCGATCCTCTCCGAATTCAAGCACGATCCTGCCAGCAACGTGGAGTTCGAGTTGGAGAACGATCTTCCTATGGTGGGCAAAGATGACCCCGAGAATGACCAGCTCGGCACCAGAACGGGAAAATCCGTATCTGGAAATCTCGTATCTGGGAAAACCATATCTGGGAAATCGGGCCCAATAAATTACTTATCCGATAAACAGACTAATGAAGATAAACCCCTCTCTTATCCCCCCGAGGCGGAGCCAGAACCAGACCGAAAAGAGGAGAAGGGAGGTTTTACAGCTTTCAAGAAGGGAGAGTTCACGGAGTCTTTCGAGGAACTATGCGAGCTGTCCATCAAGCCGGTCTCCTCGCTCAAGTTCAAACGCGATTGCTTCGAGGCGTGGAAGCGAAAGGTTGCAAACGGCTACACGCCAGAGCAGATAATCCACGCCTACGATGCCTACGCGAAGGCATACTGGATGCGGAACGCAGACGACAAGAAGCTCGCGAAGAACCTCATTCGCTGGCTCGAAGGAGAGGGAGGGCTCGAAGCTTTTGCTGACGAGCCGATACCGCCGAGTCTCCTCGGACATGACGGCAAGCCGCTCACCATGGAGGAGCTTGCCGATGCCGACCCGGATTTCGCGCCTCTCTGGAACAAGCTCAAGAGCGCCCGCTGCGTCGTGCTCTCGCTCATGATTGCCGATTCGGAAGAGCGGCCCTCGCAAGAAGAACTGGATGCGGCATGCGATAAGGACAGGCAATTCCAGCGATGCCTGGCAAAGTGCAAGGAGCGATACGAGAGGTACCTGAAGCTCTTCGAGCTATTCAACGAGAAGGGTCAGGATAGTGATTGATCGATGATTTCGGCTTCCGCATAGCCGTGCATTCCGTGTCGCTTTGTGCACCCGAAGCGCGTCGGCAAGCCAATCGGGAATATAATTGAGGGGTCACGCTAACTGAATACGTACACCAAATACCGGACAGAGGGGCATCTGCCGTATTGGGTATTTGGTGTACATTTCCCAACAGCGTGACAACTGAGGTGGATGCCTCTCTTTTTGAGGACGACGGCTACCATCTTTTCCAATGGTTGGAGGGAAGAAAAGGGTTCAGCTAGATGGCAACCGAGAAAGACTATTCGATATCCGCCAGTGCGGTCAACGCTGTGGTCGAGTCAGCCGAGAAGATCGAAGGCGCAGCCTCGTTGCTCCTTTTGCTGGAGGAAAGGGCTGGAGATGATGGCGTCGTCACATCATCAGAGCTGGCAGCCATAAGAAGCGTTCTTGAAAGCTGCGCCAAAGACCTCAATAGTGCTTTTCGGGAAGTTTAAGCATCTGAATACCTTAAACTCGCCAATCCTGCCTCGGCAAAGTTGCCTGGCACGAAAACCTCTCCCGGCTCCGCCTTGGAAACCATTTCCGTTATGGCTCTCTGCTCCTTCACCTCGCTATCCTCTCCGTCACAAAAACTATATTATTATTGTGACAAGTAAACTAGAAGACGGTAGAGCGTCACGACGTTAATCCGCATCCATGGCCACGGTAATATTCAAAAGAGCTGAACCCGAGCGTTATTCGTGATATCGCACGATTGGCACGTTTAACTTCGCAGCAATATCTCTCAGCAGGATCTCGTTCGGCGGCGACATCTGCTCGCCTAATCGAATCTGACTGACTGGGCACAGTCTTGTCGCAAAGCGTCGATTCGTCTCGTTGATGGATTGATCGGGAATCACTATTCGCCATTCTTCCTCGTGAGAGAAAAGTTTGCGGCTTTTGATGTAGATCGCCTTCAACATGCAAGCGAACCAATGCCTCTGAATCGGCGTGTCGCCAGGAAGAAACTGAAACCCGGTTTCTCTCAAAGCGATCATCATGGCAAGATCGCTCATGTCGGGCCGCTCTTCCTCGTATATAACAGGAAATATCATGGGAATCGTAACCCCGCATGACCCCATCCCGAACAGGGCGTCCTTTGTGTATGCAATTTGGAAACCGGTACCGTGACCGCCGTACTCGTCCCACATCCTCTTGGAGTTCGGGTTTTCGCATAGACATGCGACCTTTGTCTGCTCGCGAACTCGATTGCAAGCATCTCGTTCGGATATTTCGCCCAGAATCGCATCGAATGTCTCGCTTATATGACGAACTTTATCGCCGTCGGGCATACCGACAAAATCGCCGTTCCTCCATGCATGTTGGGGCGGGATGACCCCCTCGAAGAGGTTAGATATTGGCGCGCCGGAAGAAAAGGCTTCACTCAAAGCCTTGCTGCAATCCTCTAAGCTCATCTCCATGAGTTGAGAAAAGAGCGAAAAGAGCTCACCTATAGCCTTTGCTTGCATATGTGCGACCCGCTCATGATCGAGCGATACGAAGGCATCGTCCGGATCGTCATCGAAAACAGCGGGCGCAGCGAATGGTAGAGCCTCGTTTTCGAGCTCTGCAAGATGTCGAGGCGTGCACTTCCTGTATCTATAAAGAACGGCGGGTGCTATTTCTACAGACAGCCCTAGAAGTTTTTCCGAAATGCCTTCAAGACACGGGTCATTGAGATACTGAACGAGTACGCTCTTGAACTCGTTACGACGATCCATTCTCTCTAAGCTCCTTACTTGTCACAAATGTCCATTAAGGCAATTCCGCATCGTTTCTCGAATGAAGCCTTTCCGAGTCAAGGAATCTTTCCCGCTGTCTCTCCGTCTAGAACTTCCTCTTCCAGGCGCCGTATTCTTCCTGCGTAATCTCGCCCGTGATGAGACGGTGGCGCATTGCGCCCCAGGCCTTTATCGCAGCATCCGCTTTTTGCGCATGCTTCGCCTTCGGGTCGATCCAGAGGCCGCCGTCGCACATGTCGGGGACTAGCCCGAACTCATCTTCGAGCTGGAGCAACGCTCCCACTAAGTCCCTCGCGCTTTCGATCTTGTGGTCTTCGAGCATCCTCGTCGATACGCCGAGAGCTTTCGCGATCCCTTCCAGCTGCTCATCGCCGGGCGTGCGTATCCCGCTCTCGTAGTGCCGGATCGCGCCCTCGGTCATGCCGACCTTCTCCGCGAGCCTCACGACGCTCAGACCCTGCGCCTTCCGGTATCGCCTTATGTTCTCGCCGACAGTCGCCATGCGCTCCTGCTCCCTTCAAGCCTTGCCGCATCTGCCATTATCGTACAATTCCGTACAGAATGGTCGCAGCAATAGGCAGCGTGTCCCAAGCGCACGCAGAAATACCAATCCTCCTTCCTTGCTTTTGATAGCGCCACCTTTCCATGCCTCCTTGTCTTGCGCGATCACCCCGTCCCGCCTCTCATCCAGGCACTCTCGCACGGAACCCGCCATATGCGCCGCAAGGCGCGTCCTTCCTGCGCAAAACCCGCACAAGCAGATTTTCCTTCGCAAACCTCTCGTGCAGTTTGCGGGCATGCGCCCTTTGCGAAGAAGCCCGCTTTGCTCCTTGCATCGCAGGCGGAACCCGCGCACGGCCCCGGATCACGAGGCGGTGGCACAGGGCGACCGCCGAAAGATTAGGAGGTCATCATGGGAAATCGGGCAGTCATCACCACTAAGGAGCGAAAGATCGGGCTGTACCTGCACTGGAACGGCGGCCGGGACACGGTTGCGCCGCTTCTCAAGTACTGCGAGCTTCAAGGCTACCGCCCCCCGAGCCAAGACTGCTACGGCTGGGCGCGCATGTGCCAGGTGATGGGGAACTTCTTCGGCGGCTCATTGTCCCTCGGCATCGGCACCTACGCCACGGATCGGCAGATGGATCCCGGAGACAACGGCGTCTACGTCATCGAGGGATGGCGCATCGCCGACCACCTGCGAACGGAGTACGACTCGGACTGGAACCCCATCGGGATGCGCTCCTTCGAGCCTTCCGAAGAGGAGGACTGGCACAAGTTCAACGAGATGCTCCACGCCTTCGACGAGGCGATGCCCGAGGGCTTGAGGCTCGGCGACTTCCTCGATGCCCCCGAGATTCCCACCTCCGAGGTTCGCCTGGGCGATAAGGTCTGGATGCGCGAGTACGAGTCGGCTCCCGAGCTCTTCGAGGTCGTCGGCTTCGGCGCTGACGACGCGCCAAGGGGGCTCAAAGGCGCTCCCTTCGTGAATCGCTACGAGCACGACGGCGATTACTCCTGGAACGGCAACAACTACATCGACTCGGACACCTGCCGGATCGCTCCCCGCGAGTGACCGGCCTTTTCGCTGCCAGCCCCGCGTGGGCTGGCAGCCGTCTCTCCGCATACGACACCGCTAGAAAGGATCGCGAACATGGGATACAGAAGCGAAGTGAAGATAGCCACGACCCGCGAGGGCTACGATCGGATGTGCGAGCACGTGGATGCGCTCAGCGAGGGTTTGGGGGCGTCTCCCCTCATGGGTTCTTGCCGCAAGCCGGACTTCTTCGAGGAGAGCGGCGGGTGCGTGGTCTTCGGCTGGGACTACATCAAGTGGTACGAGGGCCTTCTCGCCGACGTGGACAACGTCGCAGACGCGCTCAGCGAGATCGACGAGTGCGGGATTCCCTACGAGTTCTGCCGCATCGGCGAGAGCTGGGACGACATCGAGTTCCGAGTGTCTTGCAACAACGACAATCTCGCGCTGCATGTCGAGCCGTCGGTCACCATCGAGATCGTGTGACTGCATCGCTGGCAGGGCGCGTATGGCCCGATCGAGATTCCCCCGATGCCCTCCTGCGCGCCTCGCCCTTTCCTGCCTTATCACACGCACGCTCGCACGGAACCGCTCAGGGCTTTGGCAAGGGCCGCGATACTTTCCCCATTTCTTTCCATGGAAGAGGCATCGTCGCAATCTCCTGAAAACAAATGCGAAAACTAACGCGGCAGGAGCCATTCTTCGACGCGCCGCTTCGCTTCCTCCCTTGCAAAGCACGCGAACCCGTGCGCCCTCCGTGTCACAAGGCAAAGCAAAGGGCCGAGCCTAAGGCAACCAGGAGGTCATCATGAAAGAATTCATCGAGAAGTCGAACCAGGCAGCGGCAACGTTCCTCGACCGCCGGGGATACGAGATCATCGAGCAGCCCTGGGCAGACGACGTCGACTCGCCCGTGAGCATCGTGGCGCAAGACGGAGAGACCCTCGTTTTTATATCCGTCGCAGCCCACAGGGACTCCGACTCGTTTCCGGCAGAGCACCTGAACCGGGAGAAGCTCGAAGGTTTCGCCATCGACTGGCTGAAGGACAACCGGGACCACGCTGATTGCGCCGTCCGATTCGACCACATCGGCCTGCTCCTTCTCGGCACGGACAGGGCGCTCATCAAGCATCACATCAACGCGATGTCCTGCAGCGATATCCCAGAGGAGGAATAACCGACCTCCTTTCCTCCTCTTGAGGAATCCCGCAAGCGCCGCCGGGTCGATGGGCTCGGCGGCCTTCGGGGAACAATCCGCCAACCACTAGAAAGGACCACCACCATGGGACTCGATATGTATCTGACGAAGCAGCGCCAACTCCCGAGACGAGCAAGGCGAAATGGTCGCCTACTGGCGCAAGGCCAACCACATCCACGGCTGGTTCGAGCGCAACGTTGCCTACGGCGAGCTTGAAAACTGCGAGCTCTACCCCGTGAGCTTCGAACAGCTGATGTCGCTCGAAATCACATGCCAACTCGTGAAGGCGAACCCTGAGAGCGCACCGGTGCTGCTGCCGCGCCAGGAGGGCTTCTTCTTCGGGAGCAGCGAATACGATGACGACTACTTCATGGATGTTGACGACACTCTCGAAATCATCCGCCAGGCCTGCGATGCGCTCCAGGACGGCGACGAGCTCTTCTACCACGCCTGGTGGTAGAAGCTAACATCACCTGCAACTCCCCAAATCCAAAACCGTACAATATTGTACGGTTTTGGTGTACAATAGGAATGTAATACAAACAAGGCGCATCTCATTCCACCACCCGGAGATGCGGCGAAGACGCAAGAAACGAGGCGATTCCATGCTCGCACATAAATCCCAACGCCCTTCCTCCACCACGGCGGCTAAGCGCCCCGAACGCAATTACCGGGATAAGTACCCAACTTGGTTGTCATAGGCGCTTAGACGCCGAATCCAGCAAGTATCGCATGGCGTATTACATCTTCGATTCCTTGCGCCATGCAACTTGTCCCCGGGATGCGTTCGAGCAGTTATGTCGCCGAGCAATTTGCGGGCTCAGCTCCGATGAGTCCCGGGGAGCGCAGCTTGGCGACATCCGGCTCAGAGCCGAATGGGCACAAGCTGGCGGGGGATTCCCCGCGCCCCTAGGGAAAAGCAAACACGTCAGGAGGAAACGATGAACAAAACCAACAAAGTCCGAACCCTGAGCTTTCGCCTTGCCGAAGACGATTACCAGAAGCTGGTGGAGCGCTGCCGCAAGGCCGAGCTCTCCAAGTCAATGTACCTTCGCTACCTCATCCGCATTCCGATCGTCTGCGATGAGGCGACCGAGGATTCCGCGCCATGCATCGTCTTGGACAAGCGGTCGATCCGCGACATCTCGCGCGAGCTCACCCGCTGGGGCTACCACTACAACCAGGCGGTGCATGCGATGAACTCCATCAACTACTACATCGCCCACGGCAAGAGCAATTCGCGGCTGTTGGACGAGAAAGCGGAGCGCATCGAGGTCGAGCTCGCCACTGTGAACCGCAATGCGGAGCGCATCGTCTACGAGATCGCGAAGCTTCAGGACAAGATGATCGTCGAGGCCCGATGATGCCGATCCTGAAGGCCATAGCGGGGCACGGAGGAACGACTGGCATACGCCGATACCTTGAGAAGGGGAACCGAGCGCTCGCGCGGGACGTGATGAATCTCCCCATGGAGGAATGGGTCGGCGAAGCGCCTGGCGAGCATTCGATCTTTGTCGATTGGGACGTTGAGATGGACAGGACGCGCGAAGCCTATGGGACGAACACCCCCTGGCGCGGCCTGGATGCTAGGACGTTCGAGCATTTCGTCATCTCGCCCGACCCTGGAGACGGAATCGACCTGGAAGCGCTGCGCCGACTTTCTCGCGCCTGGACAGAAAGGCATTTCAAAGACTTTGAGGTGGCGATCGTATACCACGACGACAACGAGAGGGGAATCCCGCATGCGCACGTCGTCGTCAACAACGCGAATCTCAAGACTGGATACCGCTGCCACATAAGCAAGCCGGAAACACTCAACCAAGAGCTTCAGGACATGGCTCGGGAAATGGGTTTGTCTGGCCTTTCCAATATCATGCCGAAGCGAGGCAGCAAGGAGCAGAAGGCAGAGCCGAGAAGCCGCCAGGCAGTCTACTTCGGACGCGCAGAGAGAGAAATCATGCGCTCGGGCGGATATTCGTGGGTAGGTGACATCAGAGCGCGGGTCGCCCTTGCGAAGAACACCTCCAGGACCGAGGGCGAGTTCAGAACCGCCCTTGCGAAGCTCGGCATCTCGGTTGAGGACAACTCCGAGAAGGCGCGCCGCGACGATTGGATATTCGCGCTGGCCGACGATCCGACCAAGTGCGTGTCGGGAGAGCGCCTCGGCTTCACCTACGGAAAACAGATGTTGCTCAACCGTTTCGAGCGCCAAGGGGCGTACATCCCCGAGGCCCGCACTGCCAATCAAATCCGTCAGAGGGCCGCAAGCGCTGTGGCGCTAAACGACCTCGCCGACCTCTCAAGACTCTCCGCCGTGCTGGAAACGTGCGCGAAGTTCAACGTGAGGAATCTGGACGATTTCGATCGGAGGCTCTCGACCCTGCAGCGTCGCGGAAACGAGGGTAGCGAGGGCTACAGGAGGCTTATTGAGGCTCGATCCTACGCAACGGAGAAAGGCCTTATGCAGCACGATGGCGGTACGCCTGCCGCAGCGACAAGGATGCGCGGAAACCAAGGTTCTAGCCAGCGAGTTCGCGAACAGGAAGCAGAGCGCGCAAGAGCGAGGGAAAGGGGCGGCAGATGATAGTGAAGATCACCTACGACGACCAGAGGCTCGACGTGTTTGACACATCTGCGTTCACGGCAGGACTCCCCCTCGGCAAGGCCAACATGCTCACGAACTTCGAAGTCCGCTTCGACACGATGGGAGAGGGAGGACTCTGGCTTGCCGCCCACAGCTACCAGGCCTGCGGCGAACACGAGGATGAAGGCGGCGAAATTCCTGTCGCAAGGCGGACGAGGGGATGGCGTTTCCTCCTTTCCTCGGCCGAGGAGCTTGAGCATGTGGAGCTCGTGGTGGTCGATGGCGAGGCGATCATCAAGCGGGTTCTCGGCCACCTGATAGACCTCCAGAGCTTTGACGAGGCAGCTTACGAATGCACGGGGACATCATCTGCTGGACTGCATGCCCGGATAGCAGAGCTCTACGAATACATGCAGGCGATAAGCGGGGAAGAGACTCCGAACATTCCGGGCGTTGACAGGGAGACGGTTGCTGCATGCGTGAGGGCACATGCGAAAGCACAGGCCAAAAGCGACAAAGAGAGCGAAATGGATTGGGGAGATGTAGATGAAGTTGGTTGGTAGCTTCGTGCGTTGGCTTATCAAAGCGGTGTTCCGCTTCATGTAGGAAGGTGAGGCAGATGACAATCGGAGAAATGGCGGGGAGCAAAAATGTGAAGCCCGCGATAACCTGCGTTGTAATCGGATTGGCGCTTGTTCTGGGCATCGGTCTCGTGTCCTGCTCAGGTATCGCCAGCGTTGGAGAAATAGGTGCGAACCAGGCAGTCGCTGACGCGGCTGGTGGCGTGGTCGAGGATGCTGACTTGCCAGAAGCCGAAACAGAACCTATTGGCCAGGAGGTGGATGATGGTGCAGAGGCGGAAAATGCCGAGAGCATACCCAGCGACGAAGCAACAGATCATGATGAAGCTGCATATTCCCAGGGTTCTTCCGAGGATTCGCAACGTCGTGGATCTACAGTCGAGCCAAAAGGCAACTCCACAGCTCCGTCCCAGAACACCTCACAGAAGACCTGGGTGGAGGAAACGGAGCGCGTCTGGGTCATCGACAAAGAGGCTTGGACTGAGAGCGTTCCCGTCTACGGCACGGTAGAGGTCTCCGTCTGCAACATCTGCGGAACCGACATCACCGGCAATACCTCCGCCCATGCTAAAGAACACATGAAGGCCGGTGAAGGATCTGGGCATCATAGCGAAACCCGTCAGAAAATCACCGGCTACAACACTGTGAATCACGAGGAAGAGGGGCATTGGGGAACGAGAGTCGTTGGCGGTCATTGGGAATAGCGGACAAGAAGGCATATAACGCATGTTTTTAAGACTTCTTTCGATCCTGATTCCTTTTTGAATTAGTGCGTTTTCCTTGATCAACCCAGTTTGGATTATCTTTGACCTTCTTTTGACTGCGCCCCTTGTCTCTATCGGTGTGCTTATCCCAATTGGATGGTCTCTTATTTGTTCGATGTTCCTTCATAACAACTCCTTCATTTCAGCCCGCTTACCACCAATTGCCCGCTACCATAGGCTTTCCTTTTCGGCAATCTCAGGAAAGGACGGCCTTTCCCATTGGTCTCGCTTTGCGATTTCAATCAAACGTTCCATGCCTATATCGCTAAGGTAGGGCGCATCCAAGATCCAGCGCTTTTCCAAAGAATCGTACGGTCGGTACCATACTTCTGCATAGCTATAAGGCAAGATAATACAGGTCTCAATAGCCCCTTCAATATCGCACTCAAAGGGTATAGCGGCTGATGTAAACTTATTACGCCACTTTACATGGACTACATTGCTCGCATCATATCCTCCGAATCGGTCAGATAATGCCCGAACAATAAACTCGCGGTAGTCGCAATAACGCACAATGAATGGTGGTATACCTGCTTTCGAGTAGCTGCCGAAGAGTTCTTCCCTCCCATCAAGATCTTCGGGGACTATTTCGGTGCTCAAAAAATCAATGTTCGTAACATACCCTGTGCCTACATCGGGCTGCGTCCCCCTGAGCGTCGCCTCCAGTTTCATAGCGTGCCCAGCGACATCGTAAAGCCAAGACGGTAAATCTCTCAGCAGTTCTTCATACCATGGGTTATCGCACGGCCACATGCGGTATTGACGATCGCCGCACAGAAATCCAAAGCTGGTTGAGTGGAGACCCAGTCGATCGCAGACGGCAGCATCAAGATCCGAAAGAAGTCGGCACTCGTCAAGCAGCATATCCTTCAGTTTATCGATATCGCATGCGTTGTCCGAATCGATCATTTCATGGCAAATCGATGCTATAGACAGAATGCGTTGCTCGACAAGATCAGCGATCATCGAGAGCAACTCTCTCATCTCATATTCGTTATCGACGGCCACTTCTTGGCGATTAGATCCGATGGCAATGCTGAGTGCCATTGGTAATAATAACCGTTGGACATAGCTATCCGATCCTATGGTTTCTCTCAATATTTTTTTTGCACTCATTGATTCTCCGATAGTTTATTCACCTTGGTTCGCTGCAACTTCTCTCGTTTGATAGGAAAGATAGAATGTCTTTTATTGTATTCCTGAACCGAAGGACGGCTTGATGACATCGGACAACCTGCTCGAAAAGCTGGAAGGGCAGCTGTTTTCGAATCCAAAGATAGTGGATGCTCTTTTGGATGACGTAATGGAACTTGATAGAACCGGCACTAATATATTCACTCCTTTCGCAATAGCTGCAGTGCCATCGTTGAAAAGCGCTATCCAATCGATGATTTACGACCTTACTGATAACATAAAAAAGCTAAGCTCCGTGCTGTGCGAATTTCCCCCGGAAGATTTCTCGCCCTGCAGTCTCGATGTCGAGAAAGCGAAAACCCTGTTTTCGATATGCCATGCCATCGCAGACGACATTGCGCTCTCCCTAGGCCCGATATACAAGATGGCGCTCGCCGCACTGGACATCGATGGCAGAAACATCATCCACGGTCTTGCTCTTGAAAAGCCCGCCTCTGTTTACGAATACCCGAAATGGCTGTCTGATTGCGCCATAGTGGGAGACATGGCGCTCGATATCATCGATCCCCGATCCGAAATGTTCGTCAGCGACGCTCTTGATACAGAGCTTCAAATCAACCCCGTCAACATTAGGATGCTGAGGTGCCTGGACGGCAGCGACCCATTGTCCAAAGCATTGTATTTCAGCAAGAAGCTCGAACGATTCGGACAAATCGATCTGACAGTTGCGGATGGACATTTCTCATTATCAGGCGAATGGTTCGAAGACATCGATCCGCTGATATGCTTCCTATCTACGGACGATCCCGTTCTTATCCTTTCTCCCGTCGATAATTTTGCGCAGATGCTTGGCTCGTACTATGGCATTAAGGATGAAGGACTTCTTTGGTTCTACAACGGCATCGAAACGTTAGAGCGTACGTATGTGATCAGAGATAGCTCCAAATCAATCCATATCCCAAAAGAATTGCTCGAAGCATCAGGTATTCCCTTTAAGGGCGAGGCACCTTGCAAAGTCCTGTGCTACAAGGGGAAATTCGAATTATGGGAGAGCGACACTCTTGATGCCGTGCTCAAAAGCGTAGATCTCTCAAAACTGCTCGCTTGATTTTGCTGCAGCCTGCTCGATCTTTCGAGCCAAAGCCGCATCGCTTTCCGCCCGCTTCGCATCAACTTCGCCCATTTCGCAAGGACGGCCGAGCGCAGATCGCATGACCTCGTATACAAGCCTGTTCGGGTGGTATCTCGCATCCCTCCAGATTGAGTCATCGTTACCATGCTTAGCGTACAGCAACGCTGCCGCAACAGCCGAAGAGCGGCTGACTCCTCCATCGCAGCAGACATACAATGTCGAGATTGGCTGAACCGAGCTAACAAAGTATGCAATTCGCTCGGCATCTTCCGTCCTGAATGCTTTCGTCCTGACCGGATTGACGACGTCATCGACGGAAAGGAACAGATGTCTTCCATTCAGCTTCTCAGGTTCGGGATATGAAGAAAGCATAATAGCCGCAGAAGCACTGCTGGGATTTCCGAAAGACATATATCCCTTGATGGACATGATCTTAATATCGTTCCACAGGACGTTTTCCATTTTCGAAGCTCAGCCGTGCGCAAAGAGGAGTTCGAGCCTTCTTTCGTAATGGTCAGGCTCTGCTATGGCGTACCGTTCTCCATCCAGCTCTATCTCGTTGATATCCGAGGACAGCAGATGTCCATCATATTCGTCAACAAGGTTTGCAATGCGGTGGCATTCAGGTGAATAGGCAACGGTAAACGTACCCAGGAATGGAACCGTCATGATGTGCTTTTGATCATCGGGGATCATAAGGCGGCATTCGCGAGCTCCAATATAAGGCCGATCTTGCTTCTCCGCCTCAATCTCATCCATCGACCGATCCATGAATACGACATGCGTAGGCAGAGTTCCGAAATCGTCTGCAACAGCGCGCTGTCCTTCCAGGCAGGCTGAGCGATTGTACACGAAAGGAATCCCATGGTTTCTAAGCGCCCCGGTACAAGCGCTAAGATCCGAGCAGTCGCCGCCTTCTAAGATCAGCAAATCTGCGTCACAGGCCTCCACTGACCGCAAAACCGAATCTTCGGTTATGCGTCCTTCATAAGAGCTGATACCCTCATGGTAGATTTCCAGGCGGTCAAGAAGCTTGATGTCTGCAAGTGAAGGGAATTCATCATCCGAAGACAAATAGTGCCCTTTCGCAATTGTTGAGTACACCCTGAATAGAAATTCATCTAGGGATATATTGTGGGACAAGAAAAGAATACTAGAGCCTTCCCTTGCGCACGACACTCCGAGCCCGATCATGAGATCAGACGCAGCGGGATCGTCGGCGACTGACACTATGGCCATGCGGCTTTCAGGCGCGAATAGGCCGATTGATTCGTCTAGGGATAGTCTCGCAAGAGGCTTTACGTTAGAGAATCGCAATGCTTTGCGCTTATAACCACAGGCTTCGGGGATAGCGTCGAGGACCAGCTTTCTGGATATTTTCGCAAGGCGTCCATTCGTATGCAATCGAGATGTTCCTCTCGCGTTCAGCTTATTCGTTGGGATAGTGAACGTTGATCACGTCATACTCGCCATCTTCCGGCGTAGCTACATGTCCATCTCCGACATTGGATCCATTTTCATCGGCAGCATACTCAGCAGCAGCTTGCGCCATCTCGACAAGAATTTCGTTAATAGCCTTCCAATCACTCGAATCCTCAACTGGCAAGAGATTCATCTTGTCAATTTCCCCAATATCTGTCACTTCCAATTCATCAGGATTGTAGATGGAAGCGTATACGCGAGTTTCGCCTTCTTCGGAAACGGTGTTGTCTGTATACACGATGATGTTATTGCCACTGTCAACAGCCTCAAACATGAACAGAACATCGCAATCCATTCGCTCGCCATGCTCGTCATACGTTGTGAAACTTAACTCTTCAATATCGTCTGCCATTGTCTCATCTCTCATCTCATTAGAAACCAAATTTCATATTCTGCATCGGGCTATCATTCAAATAAAAGTAAATATATTGATCTTTTACTGCATGCCAATGATATCAATACTCTTTGGCAAGAATGTTATCGGTGCCAAAACTATGAAAAAGAAGCTGCCTTACGGAGCTTCATATACATTAAGACTCACAATGGTAGATATAATTGACGTGATAGAGTTTTGGGAGTGTTTATGTCAGATATCTTTAAAGAGGGACTAGATTTTGGCGCAGATTTCAATGCCGAAACTTACTCTGTAGAAAATAGCAAAACAGAATCTACAAACGTTCCGAGCTCGAATGAAACTGAGCAAATTCTCTCAAATTATGAGTCATTGTATGCCAACAATAATTATTCTGCCCTCACAGAAGCAATAATTAAGGATGTTGAGAACCATTCCGACGACTCTACAATACTCAATGCCATATCCAGTTGGCTAATGGATGATCGCAAAGTATTAAAATATGAGAGTTTAGTAAAGGCGCTACAAAGCTGCTTAGCCTCGCTCAACAACAATCTTCGGGTTTCTGGTGACATCACTATAACTTCTGAGCTTAGAGCCAAACTCAGATCAATCAAACGAGAGCTAAACCAGAGAAGAGCCACATTGCTTATTCAGCAAAGTGGCCTGGAACAGGAGATTAAAGATAATCAGAGCGATATCGCAGATAATCAGAAGCAAATCAATTCAGCATCAAGCAGTATTGAAGTTGCCAGAAATAATAAAGAACGGGCAGAACAAAAAAAGAACTCTATTCCAAAGAGTCGCAGTTTTAGCGCAAAAGACAGCGCAAGTGCTGGAGCAATGCTTGGAGGCATTATCATATGGCTTCTCGTAACTCTTGAAGGTTGTGCTAAAGGTGGTTTTGATCAAATAGCAGGATTCTTTTTGGGAATCTTTGGCGGTGTGATAATGGGAGCCCCAATAGGAGCGATAGTAGGTTTAATCATAGGAGCAATCGTTGCAGGTGTCAGGGAGTCATCAAATGAAGAGAGCATACGAAACACTAACATGACAATCGATGATGCTGACAAGGCGCTACGAGAAACTAACTCTGCAAAAGCAGAGTTAGAACGTGAACAGCAGCAATTAAACATTCGTCAATCAACCATCCAAGATAGACTTATCTCTGTGAGATCTACCTTAGAGAACAATCAACGACACTTGGATAACATTGATGAACTTCTGAATACACTTGGGTAGAATCATACTTGAAACTCTACGATATGCTCTTAACCGCTCTTCGCGTTTTCTCATCGATCAATTCGAAACCTTCCGAAGAGGATGGAACTCTATTCTCAACAATAAAGGTACCCTTTAGATCTGACTCAGGGCTATCACATATGCCTGTAATTAGTATCTTGCTACCAAATATGAAATCGTTGCAGAAAAGTGTCTTACTTAGAGGGTTAAGGAAGCAAATTTCGAGTATGTTAACAACGCCTCTTCCGCCATTACCGAGATTTTCTTCCACCTTTTCAATCAAGTAATCGTAATAATCCCAGGTCATATAAAGGTCGAAGCCTCTTTCCATTTTCAGCTTGTTAGAGAAGGATGAAAGCTTTCCTCGAAGAATCTCTTCTGCCACATCTTTGCTAATAAAGTTGAACACCACAAAGTTTTCACCAATGCGATTGATGAACTCTGGCCTGAATATACTCTTCTCCTGTTGGCGGATGTTTTCTTCTATTGCCTGCTTCAACTCGTCATAGGTGGCATAAGTATCTGGTTTTATCATATTGACCCACTCGCCTGTAAATGGGTCGCGATCGGCAAATCCGTAATTACTAGTGAAAATAATTATTGTTTCGCCAAAATACACGGTTTCGCCATGTGAATCCGTCAAACGCCCGTCGTCTAAAATCTGTAGAAATTTATCAAATATGCTTTTGTCTGCCTTTTCGATTTCATCGAATAAAAGTACCGAAAACGGCTTTTCTTTGACTGCGTTGGTAAGTTCTCCACCAGATTCATACCCGACGTATCCAGGAGGGGCCCCGAACAGCCTTTGATCCGACTGGCTTTTTCCAAATTCGCTCATATCAAAGCGTATCATCTGGCTCTCATCACTAAATATGGCTTCGGCAATAGATTTGGCAAGCTCTGTTTTCCCAGTTCCTGTTGGTCCGGCAAGAAAAAGTATGCCTTTCGGTTTTGTGCTTCCAGATTGAGAGCCTGATAGATTAAGTCCTGAAGCAGCCCTGAATAGTATGCTCATAGCTTGGTCAATTGCTTGATCTTGCCCCTTAATTCTGCGATGCATAACCCTTTCTGCTTCAGATATAACCTCTATATTCACTTGATCCCAAAGATTATCAGCTTGACCATACCTGAAAGAGGATATTGCTTTTCGAATTTCAGATGTTGGCTGGGGTCCATCAGCGCACTTCTGCAGGAATCCCTTAAGCTCGATGAGACAAAAATCATCAGTGAGATTGCAGAGCTCTCCTATGAACTTGTCAGCTGCAGAGTTATCGAGTTGGCTATAATCCGAGAATGTTGACGGATTCTTCTGCAACTGCGTTTTGATATAGTTTTTTCGCTGGCTCTTAGTCGGTTTACCTACTGTAAGCGTTTTTACATATGGATTATTAACATATAGCCATGAAGGAAGATCATTCACTTTATCGGCTATGATAATCAACATATTTGCAAGAAGTCTTCCCGATGATACATCAAGACATTCCTGAGGATGCTTTGTAGCAGATAATAATCTTGCAAAAGACTCTTGTTCCTGGTCAGTGAGATTAGCCGGTGATTTAATTGCGCTTGTCGCTAAATCAAAGATCAAAGCAGTAGGGGTCTCCGTATCTGCAAGAGCCTCCTTGATGATTATTGAAGCAGTTCTGAAATCATAAGGCTCTGACTGTTGGTCATTGCCGTCGCGCGATTCGGGCGTCCTGTGCTCGGTATTGTTTCCTAAATACTTATCGCAACTGCTTATAAATGCTTTGAGCATTTGAGGGTTGCTTGTATTGTAGAATCCGTCAACTCGATTGAAGAATACGATTCTTGAATATCCAACTTCGTTCCTCAGGTAGTTATAGAGATAATTTTCCATAGTTGATGCGAAGCTGCATCCGCTCTCGCAGTCATACTCAGGTTGGAGATCATGGACATTACCGGAGAGAATGAATGCTGTCTTGATATTATGGTAGGCGGATAGATCAGCTTGCCACTTGGGTCGCTCGTTGGCCATCAATCATAGCTCCTTCTTGCGCAATTCAAATGTGTAACAGCCCCCCATGCCTATCACTGCAGGCGGGACTACCGTAATAGTTTCGTCAATATCGAGGTATACCCCATTTACAATGGTGCCATATTGGCTTTTATTGGTAATATTCAAGCTTCCATCTTCTGAATAGTTATACACGAATTGATTTCGACTGATGGTGGAGAAGGTTTTTATTGCGTCACAATTTGCTGGCACTCTACCAACAACGCCCGACATTATTGGTAGCTGCACGACAATCGATGTCCCTATATAGACCAACTCCAATTCATCTATACTCATGGTCGAACTATCTTGAGTGACCGCTGTTTCACTATGGGTTTCATCCTCAGAATGCAATAGCGACTCAGCATCTGGATCAAATTCCTCATATCCAGGTGAAAGCGAGATTCGACAGACGTCGCATCTTTCAATGCCCGAAATATCCAAACGAGAGTCGGAAACAAACTCCTTCCCGCAGTTTTTACATGTTTTTCTATATTTCATCAAGCATCCTCCACCTGTCTGTTGACGTCCTTGACGCTCTCAGTATGAGCTTCAGAGTCTGAACCACGCGATCTGACATATTCAGAATACTGCGGCATCTTGTGAATCATTTCAATTGCGGGAGGATCGTACTCATATTGCATGTCAACATTGATTCCTTTGCTTGGCAAGATTTCTTCGAAGAGGACTTTTTTCTTCTCACATAGCCTCGAAGCAGAGCTGGAAATCAGTTTCTTATCTTCGATGCCCACGCGCGAAGGCTCGACCGAAGACACGGTTGTAAATAAGAATGATTTGTTATCATCGCTTTTTCTGAGATACATCCCGCATTCTTTTTCCGAATTATCTACTATTAAGTAGCCTTCTTCTCCATTGAAGTTTACGATTCCTAAATTTGTAAGCCCAACTTCTGAAAGGGAATCATTTAAGGTTTCGAAAACTGAGTCCTGAAGCTTATTGGTCATATACTCCATACTCATCTTCTCGGTTTCGTAGACCATGGCCTCGTAAGGTATCTCACAGGGTGTCTCACCAAGCAAATTACAGATGGTCATGTAATCTACGAGCACTTTTCTTCTGAGTTCCGCCTCGCCTTCCATGAGCTTCTTACAGAATACCTCTATCTGAACCCCTAGTGTCTCTTTCACATCTTCAAGACCAAGCGAGCTGTTCTTTGCTTTCTCGCATTTTTGAATTAGTCTTTCCTGTTGCCCTCTCTCTTCTGCTGTGAAAGCAACAAGCCCAGCCACTCTTAGCTTTAAGATCTCGATGTATTCATTTGTAGAGAGCATCGCTTGTTTGGATAATTCGATATCCCCTTCAAATAGCTCTGAGAAATCTATGGGTTTATCAGGTGATTCAGCATGATCGCGATTAGCCTCATCTGCGTTTTCTATGATCGTGTCTATATCTAGGCCCTTAATCACTTCAGCGGTTATTTCGCCAAATGTTTTGACACTGGTGCAAGATTCTCGGTCTCTTATTACCCTGTTTCTGATTCGCTCCGTAAGCGCTTGCCTTGTTTTCGAGATTTCTTCAACCGCAGCATCCAAAGCAGCATATCGATCCTTTTCGATACCATATTGTTCTGCAAGTTTCTTCTTGTGTTCGTCGTAAGCTGACTGAGCAAGCTTAGCGCCTCCATATACCGCCGCCCCTGCAACGCCTATACCAGCTGCCGCGATAGCCATCGGGATTATTACGGGAGCTACCAACAAAACACCTAAGCCAGCAAATGATTCGCTACTCATGTATGTTCTCCAAATCTTCTATCACATCATCACAGTTGTTCTTATGCATCCAAGGGACAAAAGCTGGTTCATTAATCATGGCTTCCAAATCGTTGTTCGTCATTGAGGGTATTCTATTTAGTAAATCCTCTACAGTCTGAACTAGCATTCCATTCACATAAAGAGGCAGACTACTGCTTGAGCATATTGCAATAAGCATCTGCGCCTTCTCTCTCAAGGGGATTTCCTTGAAGAGAATCTCTTCAGTCGCATGGACGACTTCATCACCATACTCATACAAGCGAAGATACGCCGCAACAGTCGAGCCGCTCAATATATCCGCGTAATCATGTCCCTCTTCTGATGAGATAGTTTCGAGAAGATGCACCAATCCAGAGAATCGTTTTCCCTTGTATATGAAGGTGTGATCGCTTTTACCTTTTGAGTAATACCTTAATCCGCAACATAGCCAAAAGGCTCGCTCGGTTGAGGATCTTCTCTCGTAAGGAGAAATGAATCTATCGCTGAAATCATCATTTCCTGTTTGGTGTCGCAGAAAACGTTTGAGCTTTGCTGCTCCGATTATCGCGTTGATCCCTTCCCAGTGTGCATCGCAGGCCTCACTGAGCGAATCCATTGAATTCGCAATGACCATCCTTCCATCGAAGAAGCCAAATTCAAAAGTACTGTCTCTAGCGCTTCGCTCCAGAGAGGAGAGCCTTCCTCTCCCTCGCCTGGAGGCAAACGACCCTTTTATAGCCTTTTCGTCCACAAAGGATTTACATTCTTCATGGCCAAATCTTAGGCGTGGATCATTCTGCAATAAGCCCTCTATCAATATCCTTGCCTTTTGAGGAATATTGCTTGGCACCTTCAACGAAAGCAAGGCTCTGTCCCTTTCATCCAGGGACATGTTTGCAAAAAGAGAATAACCTGTATAAGCCTCGATGAGTACCAGTCCAAGCGCCCCGTAGTCATATGACGAATCAATTCGCATCTGTCCGCCAGAATGAAGAGTATTTGGCGAATACTCAAGAGTTCCTCTGAACGGGACCAGACCAACTTCTCCCGATGTAACACCCGCTACTCCAAAGTCGCCTAAAATAGCGTTACTTAAATCGTCTGAAATGAAGATATTCTGCGGCTTTATATCCGCATGAATTAAATTTCGCTCTTGTAAATAGTGGATTGCATTATCCAGCGAAGGAATAAGCACCCTCTCTATGAAATGATGACTACATTTACCTCTTTCGGCAATAATGTCTTTTAAGCTTCCGCTAGAATAGAATGGATATATTTCATACCAATATTCTCCCTTGTACAAACCAAAATCTATCAATGGTGCAATATTTGGACAATCTCCTTGTAAAAGCATATTCTGCACATCAAGCATTTGACGCAATCCCTTACGAAACAGCTTCAAGGCAAACTGCTGCCCATGAAGCTTTGCAAGATAAACATCGGATTGACCGCCTGAATTATCTAATAGTCTCTCAATTCTGTATTTTCCGACCATTGTGTGAGAAGTTGGATCTATCTGCGCAAATGCATTCTGACAAGATTGGTCGGTTACACCTGGATCTCTGGTAACAGCGAACTCTCTATAGTCAACAGTTTTTGAAAGGCGCGAAAAACTAACCATTTGCCCCTCTCAATCCGACCAACACAGCTTTGTCATCAAATACGAACACTTGCCTTCTTCGCTTGGCATTCTCGTAGTCATATGAGTTAATATTCTTGAGTCTGTGCACAGTCTGATTGGATGATCCTCGGAGGCCGCGTCCGTTATTAAGTGCAACTTGGTAATCTCCAGCTATTAATGTCGCGACTTTGGACAACAATTCATAATCCTTGCATTTTTCCATAATTTCAGGATACGAGTAACCCGAATAGAGAAGTATGTCTCTGGTGATTGATGAGAATATATAATCTATCAACTCATCTAGCTCACTCAATTGGTCTAACGGTTCGCCACCCGAGATAGTGACTCCATCTATAGGCGCTTTGACATTGCCGATGATGTCTTTAATTAAGCTAATCGGCACTTTATCATCGTCCAACTGGATTCGAAGTTCTGGACTCATACATCCTGGACAATTTTTCTTACATCCTGTTAGCCAAATCGCAAGACGATTTCCGGGGCCCAGCGAGGTGACTGGATAACATATATTCCTAACAAACATTAAAATCACCTGCACTTTTTGCATAGCAGACAATCGTTAGGTATAGACTCGCCACATCGTGGGCACAGATGAGCACCAATACTCTTTACACTTGCCGCCCTCATATATCTATCAATTGCCATAGCTAGATCTTGAGGTTCTATACAAAAGGCGTTATCTCCTGAAAAGTATCTAGCAATTGAACCGAGCGGGTCTCCCTTATCATAATCTTGTTCTTCAAACGCGTAGATCGGAAGCTCTCTATGTATATCGGGTGACCTAAGTTTGTAAGAGAGCTTGAAATCGACCCCAACCACAAACCCGTAGCCTGCTAACAGGACGTCAGATTCTCCTTCTGCAATGTATAGATTCCGAGCAATCTTCTTCGTTTGAACGCGATATGTTTTAAGCGTTTCAACAACGGGCTTGTCAAGGTACGAAATAATGCAACCTTTCATTTTTGGGAAAAAGCCGTCTGAATCCTCCGAACTATGGATTATCCAAGGCCCAATTGCAGTATGCGCATTTGCCATGGCTGCAATCTCGGTATTCATTCTTTTTATATTCTCTACAGAACGTTTTGAATCGCCTAATTCGATGCTTTGCATTGGTTGAAGTATGCTTGGACCAAAGAAAATAGAGCCAATATATGCAAGTGCATGAAGATAGTCGCGGCAGAACTCAACATACTCTTGGCTTTCTTTAGCGGGTAGAAGATCTGGAGACAAATCATCAATTTCTTGTATAGAAAGAATGGAAGCTTCGATTAATCTGAGCACTTCCTTTAACGCTTCATCGAGCTCGTTCACGCAGGTGCATGTGTCAGCATTGAATGTTAGATAGTTTTTCAGTAATTTACTAAGCTCTAGCATTGCCCGTCGTCCGCTATCGGAAAAAGCAATGTAATCTCCTTGTTTCAAAAGGGCAGATGCCTTTTTCGCAGGACCGTAGGAGAGGCATGCTCTCTTGGCAAAGTCAATGTAGGCTGAATCGTTTTTCGCCTTGGTTGCAAGCTTTCGGATCAGCGATATAGACTTGATCGAGTAAGACTCGGCGGTTTGTTCGCGCTCTGATGATGGCATCAAGATATTCCCGCCCTTCTTTTTAGCTGAGCCAAGTGCTTTTTGCTTTTATCTGCTGCGTTCCTAATCTCAGATTCAGTATTGAGAATTTCCGCATGTAGCATCTCTGCAAACCGCTTATATACGACATTGTTGGGATCGAGCGACATTGCAGTTTCCAACTCACTGATTGCATCATCGGGAATGGCTTTATCGTTGGCCCCCTTCAATATTGCGATAGCCTTGAGATAATGTCCTTCTGCGCAACACTCGACATCTCGAAACAGCTCACTGATAATCTGGAGATCGAATCCTTGACGAATACACATTCTTATCTTTTCAAGCTTTTCTCCTATTGTTTCGGTGCAATTGTATGAAGGCTCCGAAGATCTTGATTCAGCGTTCATATTATTTTCAAGCTTCTTTGCAAGAGACGATGCAGCCGTCTCTCCAGATTCAATTACTTCTTTAACAGCAGTATGAAGCAACCACTCTCCTTGCTCCCCGCTTTTCATTACGATTGCCTCTCTGCTTCATCGTAGCAGCATCTAAAGTCATCAACCCAACCCAACTTGGGCGGATCGAATGGTCGTATGTGCACCCTTTCGTTATTATTGATGTTGCAAAATGCGGCTCCCTTCGATGTAGATGGTTTGGTTACACAAGCAGCCAGAGAACTAAATTCATCATCAGAAGCGCAGAATACAATTCTATTTTGGAAGTATGCTTCTGCTGGCTTTACTGAATTGAAATTCAATATTTTTTCTGTCGAGGCCATTGTTTGACCCCAGGCTATTGAGTAGATATCGTAGAGCGGTCCCTCATCTAGGATTGCCTGAAGCTTTGCCAATGTGCTTAAATTGCCATACATTCCCCCTTCTTGAGAGTCGGTATTAGCCAGCCTTAAAGCACTGTTGATTCCATAAAACATTAGAAACAGTCTGCTGAATTCGATATTGTCAGGATCAGCGGCCGATACGAAGTCGCCTTTTCTTCTTTCAAGTTCAGCGTACAGCGTGTCTATTTCTGCCTCCATTGGTGGTTTTGCCAACATATCTACTTGTGCTGTTCGCCTAGACCTTCTGATTTTGCAGCTTGTTTGAACATGCTTGATTCTTCCCGGAAAAGCATCGTAAAGTGAATCGAAAGCAGCATCTCCTGACAGGTCATTTTCATTTTCATCTGAGTATATATTGTCCTCAGTGAAATCGAAGAGCACCATTCTGTCGTCTTTATCCATATCACGAGAGAGGCTGTCTAACAATGCGCTAAGAATGGAGAAAATGAAGATACTCTTTGCGACGCTTGAGTTGTCTCCGATTAATAGCAGATTCTCACCTGATAGAGTTACATTAAATGGGTATCCCGTTTTTCTGTAAGGATGCGCATCCCCTTCGATCTTTAAGAGGCTTCCTATGCGGAGTATTGGATCCCATTTGTTAGTCTCAGGTCTTCTTAGCTCCTCAATAAAAGTATTGAATGGATGGTGAAAATCATCCTCAATATTTGTAAACAAAAGTCTGGGATCGAAGGATTTATATCTATCTTGCATTTCGACAGTGTCATAAATGCGAGATAGCTTCCTTAGAATGTCATCTCGCTTATCGTCTTCCAAAATGCATACTTGAAATAAATCGTTTTTGTCGGGAGCTCCTCCCTCGTTATTCAGGATAGCAGAACCCATAGATGCATCTCTTAGTGCTGAAGCATCTTGAAGTATCCCGCCCGTGTTCGTATCTTTCAGGCAAAGCCTTATTTTCATGTCGGACATCAGCGGCTGAATGCATGAAACTCTTTCAAAACTCTGCGATGCTAGAAAAATATGAATGCCCATTGCTCGTCCTTTCGTAACTAGCAATGTCAATATTTCTAGGCACTCGTTCTTGATGTCTTCTTTTACTCCGTCTGAAAATAACGCTTGCACTTCATCAAACAAAACAAGCACTTTTGGCACGGACATATCATTATCTCTGCGATATTCGTTGATATCGGTCATTATTGTCGTTCTGTTTTCATAGAGATCCTTTACGTCCTGCAAGGCTGCTAAAGCAAACTCCGGCTCTGTGGTAGTAGTAATGCTTCTGAAATTGGGGATTTGATAAGGAGCATATGACCTAAATTCTGTCCCCTCCTTAAAGTCGATAAGAACTAATTGCACCTCATCAGGAGGGTAGTTCATGATAGTTGACATAATCATCGTGTGAAGTGCAGTTGATTTACCTGCTCCTGTTGGTCCAGTTATAAGGCCATGGTGCATAATGTTTGGCCCTGGCATCCCAACAACTACCTGCGTTATTTGCGAGGCTCCTGAAACGCCTAGGGGAATCATCACTCCATTAGATGATTCTTTCCTTCTCCAGGTGTTTTCATCTTCCCAATCAGAGGTATTGGGAAACAGTTGCGAAAATGGTTCTACCCTGGCTTTCGCAGTAATAACGCCAGAGCGTATAGTCTTAATCACTGCATCAGCATTGTCTATTACATCTACATGGTCTCCAAAAATGAATTCAAAGCCGGTATCCTTATAAGTTAAATGCTGTAGATCGCTTCCCTCGACCGTTATAGCATCACGACGCGCCAGAATGGATTTGTAATTAGCGTTGTTTGCGAATTCGGCTTCATATGATGGGTTCATTCCTATAACAAACACCATACCGAAGGCGTCTCCGTTCTCCATCAGCCGGGCCAAATCAGCTAGAGACTCCTCATTGAAGCCATTGGGGAAATCATTAATAACAACGGCTTGAATGGGCTCTCTTCTGAAATACGATTGCTTGTCTCTTCCGTAGCCCTGATTACCGCTATAGTTACCCATCTTGGTTCTCAGGGATCTAAGAGCTTGAGCTATGAATTCGGTTTCGGTAAGCACGCCTCCACTTATTACGTTTTCATGGTGCTTGTCTGCAATATCGGGAATTCCCGAGAAGGATATTCCGTTTTTGAATGAATCGATAAGCGTAAGCTGAAGTTTTCCTGGCGGATAAGCCATGAGCAGCTTAAGAGCTATCGCTCTCACGCAATCATTGTCCCAAAACGCATCGTTCGATCCCGAAGGCTTTATAATAATCTGAAATCCATCAGAGAGATTCACGACCAGAGGAAGCGCAAAAAGGGAACCTTGAGGACTGTGCGCAATATAAGAACGGTTAATCTGACATAACGACCCACCAAGTTGCGTTCGCCATCTAATGAAACCCAGGTACAACTCTCCAGGTTTCGTAAAAGAGTCAGGATTTATTACCTGGTAATTTTCATAATCTGGTCTGATGGCTCCAATTGCAGATTGAACTTCGGCCAGTATATCCTCAGTGATTGCTTCTTCTATGAATTGCTTTGCGAGTTTATCTACGGAAGCTTGCCTGTCTTGGTTGAGTTTATTGCATTCAGTTTTGAACTCCTTGTACTCTTGTTCCTTTTCAGCCAGAAGTCTTGAATGCGAAGCTTTTATTTCATCTACCTGATGATGAAAATACTCTTCTGCAGCAGCAATCGCAGAATTGACCTCCTCAATCATCTTGCGGCAATCATCAATTTCTCTTTCAAGCTTATCAACTTCTTCTTCAGTTGATTTTTCATTCATCTTCCTGTCTAGCCAATTTAGGTTTTGCAGATTATTCTTTAGATTATTCTGCTTAGCTTGGAGATCAACTATCGATTGATTACGTGAATCGATAATTTGATTATGCGTATCATTCTTTTTGTCTTTATCTTTTTGAGCTGCGGCTATATCAGAATCCATACGCTTCCTTAAAGCATCCTTCTCATCAGATAGAATGCTGTCTGCCTCAGAAAGCGCAGTAGTCAATGCCGCTTTGTAATTATTTTTATCGAGCGTAAACCCTTCACAAACATCCCTGAAAGCCGAAAGAACTTCTATAATATTTGATTCGGTCAACCCAAATTGATCTATTCTGGAAGCAAGTCCTTCATTCTTCAAAATCACTGATTCGGTTGCAGACTTCGCAATCGTGCTCTTAAATTCTGATAGCAGTACGCTCATGTTTTCACTGCTCAAAATATTCACATCCTTTGTTTGCGTGACGGCTATATCCTCAAATTTCGTTGCATATAACGTAAGCTCACTTATTGCTTCTATGTGTCAAGAGAAATGTCGCCGTATCTCATCAGCAACTTCATCAAAGATACTCCGCCACTGTGCCTGCACGCAGAATGTATCTCTGTTGGAACGAGTTGCATTGTTTTGCCATCGGCACACTCATGCCATGTAAGTCTTGCGGCTTTCCTCCATTTTGAAATGTTTCTGCAGACGTTTAAGAACTGCTCATCGCATGGAACGCTGTTAACCGTCCCCGAATGTGATCTAGAGACAATGCTTTCCGCAAGAGCTCTGTCAGCCTGTTTAAAGTTTCCTAGGTCGAAATTAAGATCGTATGATGAATTATTTGGTCTTTCTCCAAACTCCCAGCTGGGATTCTCTCGTTGATCCGTCATGTGCCCAATTTCAACTTGGCATTTTATTCTTCCATAGGGTGAATCGTGTTCAGTAAACGGCTCGAATACAGGATACCCATGTCTGTACTCGACACTGTCGCATCCAAACTCTTCCATCCTTTTTATTGCTGTAGTCGAGTTGGGAATGAAGCTCGAATCACCAGGCTTTCCTGTAAAAATGCCTGTATGCGACGTTGGGAGATTGGGAGATTTCCACTCAGGCTCAGAAACCTTACCCTGTTGAGCAAATTCTTCCCTGTCTTCTTCAGCAATTATCTCAAGCTCTCGTCTCGTATTGGCAGTTCTCTGAAAGTCAATGTAGTTATCATCATAATCTTGTCCAGAAGCGAAAAACTGGATATCCAAATGCATTAAATCGCTATCGTTTTCATAATCCGAATGACTGATAGCATCGAAATATTTTGAGGTTTCTTGTATTCGCGTAAGTTTTGGTATATCCGGATTATCATACTCATCTATATCGAATAGGCTAAAAAAGGACTCTCGATCATGCCTATATGAAGCAACTATCTGATTTTTCTCCTCAATAGTAATACCAGGAGATTCTAAAAGCTTACGATAAGAGCACGAGGTTTCATCCCAGGCTGCCACCAGTTCGTCATTGTTAGCAGCCGGTTTCCTTGGTTTCCCTGAATCAATCGTTCTGCCCAGTTTGAGGACAGGCGCGTTTCTGTACTTGTCTGTTTCTGCGCATTGGCGTTCCACGTATTCTTGAAACGCAAGAATTTTAGATAAATCCTCGTTTTGTATTAATCCGTTGTCTGCTGGCTGGCGTTCGTCTACCTGTTCTTCCCAGAGTCCTGTTGCTCCAGTTTGAATATAGGCTTCTTCGAGAGCCGAAATCGCTCGTATGCCATCCTGCTCACTCACACCGGGGATTCCAGCGGCAAGAGCAACTATCTCTTCAGAATATGCTTCGTTTAGAAATGCGACCATTGCTTGTCTGTCAGGAATAGAGGGTTGTCCCTCTATTCCTTCAATACTCCCAAAGGCCGCCTCATTTATGAGCTCTTGGTATTCTTGCAAGTAGTCCACAGCATCTTGCGAAAAGTTTTGACTATTCGTCTCAAACCCTGCAATTTTACCGCCCAACAGCAGAATGACTTGTTTTGCTCGCTCTCTATTGCTTCCTAAACGTCTGGAAAGCTCCCTTATTGCGTCACGCCCATAATTTGAGCTTGCTGCTGCTTGATGTGCAGCAGCAAGCTGTTGATTCGAAGACTCAATGTATTTCTCCGCGTTTTGGATTATCTCATTTGCCTTCTCATTAAGAAATTCTGCCCGGGCATCGCAATGTTCGGCAACCTTTGCAGCCGCTCGATATTCAGCTGCAACTTCTTGATATTGTTCAAGAAGGCTAATTCTTCTTGAGTCTGGTGCGTCATCTTTAAGAGAATTAATCTGCTTTTGAATTTCTTGAAGCTGTTTCTGCTTTCCAGCAGCTATCCTTGTAGCACGAATACGTCTATCTCTTATCTCGGATCGCTCGGCATCAACTTCATTCGCATCATCACTAATCTCTTGAATCTTCATTCCTTGTCCTCATTAGGATTCAATTTCACGCTTGCGATCAGCGACCTCTTGTTTGGCAGATTCATTGTCATGAGTTAATCCTTCCCCTATGGAGGAATACTCCTTACCCATTTGTTCTGCTTTAGAAGAAGCAGAGCGTATCTCCCTTGTCCCGTACTCTGTCTCCGAAGCGATAGACTCTAACTTTTGACTATTATCCTCTGATTCGCTAACGCTTTCTTTGACCTCGGATTGAATATGCTCAGCTCGACGCTCGATAGTAGAGAGCGGGCTTTCAGCTTTATCGATAAAATCGCGCTTTGCATCATTTTTTACGGCATGCTCAGAAGCATCTAGAGCTTCTAGAACGTCCTCATCGAGACTTGTTATTGCTGAAAACCTCTCCAGAGTCCTTTTTCTAGCATCAGCCACCTCTTTGGCGCGAGACTTAACATCAGAGAATTCACGAGCCATATCACGCGATTCCTTCTTTATGCCTTCTATCCTCATTCCCATAAAAATCACCTCTCTGCCTAATTCTAAAGATTTCTGTATTGAAGCCAATCAGCATCGTTCCATCGGTAATTCGCATAATCGACAAGTTGCATACCGATTTTATTGACGATTGAAGCTGCTTTACCGTTCTCTAATTCGTCTCCCATCCTTGGATCACATTGCCTGGAACAGACTGCATACAAAACTTCTAAATATGCGTAAGCAATCTGCCATTCAAGACTCTTAAGTGCAATGTCACGATTAGTTTGGCAGTATTTCAGCAGATCATTTGGTGTGGGTAGCTTGTTTCCGTATTTGTTCAAAAATGGAATCCAATTCAATGCTTTGAGATCCAAATTCTGAAGAGCCAACTCTAAACGTAAGCGCATGTCGTCCATATCGTCAAAGCCGTATTGCCTTAGAATCACATTGATGTCCGCACTTTCTTTGTTGAGAGCAGCTTTGGCGTTACGGAACGCGGCGTTGCCCTCATTTTTAGCATGGCTAGTCAGGCTGTTTTTTCTAAATTCCTCAATTGCGTGTAGCGCTTCATCAACACGCATACAAATATCTTCTATTCTGGTTCGTATAGACTGGATATCTATCCAAAAGGTAATTACTCCTAGTCTGTAATACCAACTTCGATTTGCGAGGCTCTCGGTGCTTTTCAGAATATGCTGTCTAAGCTCGTCATTTTGTTTTGGAGTTTTCGCCTTCTCTCGGTCTTCTTTGTCTTCAATGTAATCGTCAAACAACGGATCATTTAACCACTCCGTCATTTTTACGAAGAACGGCCTTTGCAATCCTTCGTACATGACCAAAGCCGTTCCAGGATCAGCAACTGCCATGTTCTCCAATTGAGCAGGGTTTGCCATCATCATTGACCCCAGCAGCTCTCTATCGTCAGCAGATGTCATTCTCATGCTTATTTTCAAGCCGGTATTTTTTAGAACCTCAGCTGCAATAGCAGAAGGAAGTTGATCTGCGATAATTATGCCTTCTCCGAGAGCACGTACTTCGCGCAGCATATCACTTATGAAAGCAGTTGCAGCTTGCTTTGGATCAGCATGCTCTCCTGTAACAACACTAGCCTCGGGTCCAATAAGATTGTGTGCCTCTTCAATGAAGAGAACATGTCTGATATCACCTGAATAGCTTGGGTTTGCCATTAGTGATTCTCTAATCAACACACATAGCAAAAGCGTAAGAAAATTTGACTGCGTTGAACCGAGTGATTCAAGTTCAACGATTGACATCATGGTAAGCCATTCACTTGGCTCAATCGTCGAAACTGGCACATCGAAGATGTCACCCAACTCTCGTCTAAGCAATCCACCAATTCTCATATGGATTGCTGATTTTAGATTTCCACCAACTTCGCCATCGTAAGATTCCTTCTCTAATTCCCTTTGAATTTGGTCATAAAGCATAGACAGCGTCGGAAATTCCAAATCCTCGTCGCCGCGGCGAATCATTTTTGAGTTCCAGCCATTTTGAGAATATACGGACTCAATAGCTCTATCCAATAAAAAAGGAAGTGCGCCTTCCAGCGGAAAGGCTCCTTCGAATACCTGACATAGCCTATTAATATGATGACCAACTGAGATGCCAATGGGCATTTCGAACGGGTTGATTCTAAGAGGAAATGGCGTATTGGCTCCCGGAGAGAAAATGCGCACTTTCTGAACGCTGGATGCATTGTTGAGAATAGCCCTGTATTCGGTTTTCGCCGGTTCGAGAACAGTAAACGGAATGCCGTCTTTTGCCAATGATGTAGCGATGTGACACATAGTGACAGTTTTTCCAGAGCCCGGAACGCCCGAGATAAATGCATGCTTTTTCAAAAGCTTTTCATCGAAAAAGACCGATTGATTATTATTGTCTCTTCCAAGGTATAATGCATGCTTATTCTTGCTTTTTACATCAAATGGAAGAGGTGCTGTTTCTTTTCTTCGTTGAATAAATTCACCATCTTCAAGGACAGGAAATCTAAAAAACGCAGATGCCTCCTCAAGTGTGAACTCAGTCGCGATGTAGGAATGGCGGAAGCTTATCGCTTTGCTATCAATGATATAAACACCAGGATTCCTGTCTACATTTTGATGATGTGTTGCAACAAAGCGTCCGTCGACATCATGTATTTTGTCAAAGTTCAAGTCTTCTTTTAGGAACGTAAACGAATCGAAACAACCTTCAAAATGCGCAAGATCACAACTACCTTTCTTGACCGCCTCGGATGATGCCGCTTCAAGGATTGCTCTACCGGTTTCTTTCGAATCAGAGAACACAAAGATATTTGTATGAAATAGAGGAGATGCGTCTACCTTCTCCAAGAGCTTGTCATAAGACTTTTCGATGCTCTCAAGCTCGTAGTTTCTCCCAAGACCACAATTATCCTTCTTTTCTCGAATAATACTTAACGGCAAATCAGAGCGCAATTCTTCAGCATGCATAGAAGGGTACAAATCGACTCGATATAATGCGCGGTTTCCTAATGCCTCCATGAGCTTCATCATGGAAAACAAACGGCTCTTTTCACTTTCTGAAAATTCTGGCTGGACATAATAGCCATTCTTTGCTTCTGGATGAGGCGGTGTTGGATTGATGAATTTGGTAGCTTTTAGAAGCGCTGAACATACACAAAAGCCTGATTCCTGATTATTTTGAAAAACAATTCTTTGTAAGCGAGATAAAGATACGGAACAATCAGCACGCTCGCCGCGTTTTATTTGTACAAATGATTCATCGTTCGTCGGAATTATGGGTAAAAGATCTTCAAAGAATGGCGCTATAGGAGAAGATTCTACTAATTCTCGCGCATCTCCCAAAGCATCACCACACGATAATCCATATTCACGTACCAAAAGGTAAATTTTCAATCGCGATCCATCAGCTCTTGTCGGATCATAATCATAAAATAGATGAAGGCTTGAATTAGGTTTTCTGCTAAATTGCCTTAACAAGCCATTATGCTTCTCCAGTATTTCTTCTGAATTTCCTCCTCCTAATGAGGAGTATTTAGTGAGCGATAGATCCGGAATCGTGATTAACTCAAATAATACGCCGTTCTTTTCCTTTGTCATTGTTCTTACCTTTTTCTATCCCTGTATTGTTATTCACCGCTCCTTAAAGAACAATTCAAACTGATACGATAAATCAACTCAATGACATCAAAAACGACAATGAGACCCCTTAACCGGTGATTGCAATTCATCGAGATACTTCTTTGTTTAGCCATTATATAATTACGTAACGAGAGCGAAGTTCTATGTCGCTGCTTTTTGGCTAAATATTGCGGTTATTTGTGAAGCGAGGAGTTAATGTTTACAGAGCGGCGGCGATCCATAACAGTTTGTTGTATTGCCGTCATTATTAATGCTGTCTGTTCTTTAGCAGCACGATATTTGAATCTACCACTTTGGCTAGATACTGCGGGAACAGTATATGCTGCAATGATTCTTGGTTTTCCGTATGGCTTTCTAGTTGGCTTAGTAAATAATGTATTCTGGTCGGTTGTTACTCACGGACAAAATTCCCTAGCATTTTTCATCGTGAGCCTTACGGTTGCGTTTATTGCTGCAAAGGTTTCTCCAAAACCTATGAAAATGAGTTGGCGTATTTTTGCGAAGTTGTTCGTTCTTTTGTTTTTGCTAAGTACGCTACTTGCGTTTGGAACAACAGCTATCGTAAATAGCGGCATACCTTCTGATTATTGGGGTCAGGAACTTTTATATCTATTTGAGAGTTATGGCATAAATCCGTTCCTTGCATTACTCCTGTCAATAGCTAGCATCAAAATGCTTGATACTATTGTTACGCTTATTGTAGTTGCTGCCGCAATCTATCTTACTCCCTCAAAATATCTTGATGCGACATTTGTTATAAGGAAACTGACAATATGATTAGTTTTGAAAACCTCCCTCCCGAAAGGTTTTATGAGGAAGAAACAAAAAGAGCAATCGAGTGGCTTCTCAGAATACGTGATGAAGAAGAACATGGATGGGCTTGGGTTCAGTTTATTAGGCCCAATGAGCAAAATACCGCAGAAGTCATTCGTGCATTGCTTGAATATCCTGAGTTTTGGCATGATGATACGCAAGATATAATTGCAGAATCGGCACAGGCATGGCTGCTTGATCCTCAAAAGCATGCACAGCTTTCAATAGATTGGAGTTAGGTGCTCATAGCGCTTACAGCTATTCGCAGACATCAAGCATTATCCAATCAACTTACAATTGAAAAACTAGATGAAGCTATTAACACATGCGTAACTCATTTATTAGAAAGTCAGTTAAATGATGGTGGTTGGTCAGACGACGAAAACCAGAAAGGAACAACAACTCGAACTTCACTTGCTCTATGGGCGCTCAATGAATCAAGTGCCTTTGCAGATAATACAAGCATTGCGCAATCTATTGAAAAAGCTGCTAATTGGTTGGAGAAAGCGCAGAATAGTGATGGCGGTTGGGGTAATCTATCCACAAAAGAGATAGATCATGTTTATCAAAAATCAACTGGCTTCACTTATGATGAGATTTTATATCAATCTGAATCAAACGGTGGATGTACTGGCTATGCGCTTGTCGCGCTCGGCAGTTGTGAAGATAATGCAAGATTCGAGCGTCTTTTTCGAAGTGCATTGAACTACCTTACAAAATCGCAGGATGAATTTGGAGGTTGGCCTGTATTCACCGAAGTCGGTAGACGCGATGGTATACGCTATACATTCCGTCATTTCAGCACAGCTTGGGCGCTGCGCGGATTGGTATGCAATAAACTCGCTGATCATCAAAGTGAAATGGTTATCAGTGGGTTAAACTATCTGGCCTCTCTTCAAGATGATAACTATGGAGGCTGGCGTAGCTCGCCCGATGCAGATAACTACACTTGGGCAACATGTAACGCCATCGTCACTATAAAACTTGTAAGAGAGCGCCTGTCAGACGTGAAAGCCAAGCATTTTCTACGAATCGTTTGCGAATGGTGGGAACTGAAGCGTAACGAGACAACGTATTGCTTCAAGCTCGGACAAAGAGTATTTGCCTTTAACCTACCAATGGGTGTTTTGTTTTGCATTATATTTACTATCATGACAGCTGCTCTAACAATACTAGTTGGTCAATGGCTCTTTTCTTTGATTGTTCCACTTTCTGCTGATATTGCGCTAGCTGTAAAGGGTGTCTGTACAATTCTATTCGCTGCCTTACTCGGATTGCCATGGATTGTATTAATCAAAAACGTTTTCTTCAAAGACAAGGTTGGATGGATTGATTCTATAGGCTGGGTTTACGGAATAATAACCGGGTTTGTGCTCGCTCTCTATCAATTCATTGTTTAATCAAGCTAATCAGGGGAAAAGATGAAAGTCAAGATATGCGGAATTAGAAACGAATCAGATGCGATTACCGCCATCGATGCAGGGGCTAATGCGCTTGGGTTTCTTATTGGGTTGACACATAAAGCAGAAGATGGCATCTCTGTCGAAGCGGCGAAGAAAATAATATACAATATGCCTCCTTTTGTCTCATCAACTATGGTGACACATCTCACAGATGCAAATGAAATAGTTGATATTGCTCGAGAGATTAATGTGACAACTATTCAGATTCATGACTACGTCGAGCCCAATGTTCTAGTTCAAATTCGCGCAAGCTTGCCAGGAGTTAAACTGATAAAAACTATCCCAGTAATAACAGAAAACAACGCGCTTGAGCTTATGACAGAATTCCAAAATTTCAGTGACGCCTTACTACTAGACACCGTCACAAATGAGCGAATAGGCGGAACAGGAAAAACACATGACTGGTCCATAAGCCGTCGCATTGTGGACAGCGCCCACATTCCAGTCATTCTCGCTGGCGGTCTTAATCCACTCAATATTGCAGATGCTATTCAGAAAGTCTCTCCATATGGAGTTGATGTTAATTCTGGCGTTGAAGTTAACGGCAATAAGGACATATTGCTAACGAGAGCGTTTGTTGCAAATGCCCTACTAGCAATTTAGATGTAGGTGAAACCATATGGCCAGTATTTATGATAATGAAGAATTCTTTGAGGGTTATGCTGCTATTCGAAGTAATCCCTATAGTGCCAATGAAGTGGTCGAAATCCCCACACTTTTTGGCATGCTTCCAGAAGTAAAGGATCGAAGGGTTCTAGATCTCGGTTGTGGCGCAGGTGCAAGCTGCAAAAGGGTTGCTGAAATGGGCGCAAAGGATGTTGTAGGCATTGACCTATCCGACAGGATGCTCGCTATAGCTGAACGTGAATGCAATCATGATCGCATCTTATTCCGAAAAGCAGACCTCAATCAGCTTAATAAGATTAGTCCAGAATTAGGCAGATTTGATATCGTTATGAGCTCCCTTGCCATGCATTATGTTGCAGATTATCAAAGGCTTATTTCATGTGTTTGGGATCTTTTATCACCAGGCGGCATCTTTGTGTTTTCTCAAGAGCATCCAATTTTTACTGCGCCACAACAGACTGCAAACTGGATTATGGAAGGAAATAATGACATTACCGCCTTCATTTTGAAGAATTACCCGGATTCGGGTCCTAGAAGAGTTTTTTGGATAATAGATGGGTTTGAAAAATATCATCGCACGTTTTCAGAGATAATAAATGGATTAATACAAACAGGATTCATTATTAAAGAAATAGCTGAGCCAATCCCGAGCGATGGCTATATCGATGCTGATATTAGTCTTTCAAGATGTAAGCATGTTCCAGATTATCTTTTTATTAAAGCGCAAAAACCACTTGGTCTTTAATTCTCAGAAGTGTAAGTCAAGATATTGCACACTAAACGATAGCAATTGTTGAGCTAAAGCCTAACTATGTTCAAAACCATGTCATTTACTATCTGCGCTTTAGAGCCTTTAGTCTCATTACAATAATGGTTAGATGGCTTTCTAGCCATCGTATGCAATGAAAGTCCCGTCTTCGCTAACTCGAATTCCAGGATTGTTGCTGATATCGATAGATTCAATATAATCTAAATAAAAGCTGTATCCACCTAGCTCATCAAAATTCTCACCTAGTTTAATCAGATTGTTATTCTGGCAGTAGAGTGTTTTTAGAGACTCAGGAGTTGCGGGACCGGATAGAAAGCCGCCTCCTGTAATGAATTCAAGCTTCTCTAAACAGTTATTAGAACAATCAAGGTATTCAAGTCTACCAGCACGCACGCTTAAAGTTTTGCTTATTTCGTTGTTAGAGCAATCAAGCGATTTTAATGATAAATCATCAATAGAGAATGATTGCACTTGGCAATTTGACACATCTAGCGATTTAAGATTAATGCAGCTATCAGAAGGCAATATACACTGTCGAATATTATTTCCGCTAAGATTGATTGTGGTAAGGTTCGGTAAAGATTCTGATTCTTCTACTGCCCCCAAGAACCCATGGTTGGGCGCACGCCACAATTCCTCTATTCCTGAGTTTGGCACATCTAAAGTCGTGAGATTCTCAAACACTTCGATGCCTTTAAGAGATTTAACACCTCTATTTTCTAATCCAGTAATAGTTGTTACTGCATTCTTCTCGGTATCATTCAAATAGCTGTCACCGTTTGCGTCGATGTTTTCAAGAACATATGACTGCAGAGCCTGATCAACGAAAAGTTTGCCATCAACGATAGAAGTGCCTCGTGTAAATATATTAACTACGTAAAAAATTGCAGCTACAATGGCTATTACACAGATGAAAAGTGCAATACCTATTATGAGCGATTTGGCAGGCTTCGCGATTGAAGTGACTGGTACATCTTGTTCCGTCTTTACGTTCTTGCTTTCTGTAGTTTTTTGCTTTGTTTCTATTCTTGCGACTATCGGCGCTCCGCACACCGGACAAAACAACCGTGTTTGGTCTACCTCATTGCCGCAATCGGGACAATTCATAATCCTGCCTTTCTCACCTGATGGTATTAACTCCAATATCGAGAGCTAAAACAATAAGACTAGTCTTTATCAGCACTTTGCGCTGTCGGTTGAACTGTTTTCATCATTCTACATATAGCCGGTCTAACCAAAAATTGCCTTAATCTTAAAGTGCTAAGAATGGTCTTCGATGGTATTTGGTTTTGAATATACGATTGTCCTGGAATTCCATGTTTGGTATGAACAAGTTGCGAAAGCCCAAAGCCTGGCTGAATCGGTCGGTTTTTTCAGAATCAGATCACATGAAGTGATGCGATCGCCAAATTCATCTACCTGCGGAATCTTCAATCGCTCATGCGAAGCATCCACAATATCAATTGCTATAACTTCCAATTCATGAGCCTCGCCTGTCCGCTCATAGATAATCATGCGTGAATGCTCACGCGCAAAGCCCTCGTCGATGAACTGCGCAAAATCTGCGAACACGGAACCGTCTGACATGTGGTGGCCGTACACCAGGACAAAGCGGGAATCTATCGAGCACTCACAGTCAATGTAGGGAGTTCCATATGCACCCTGACCAAGTGCGTCTCGATATAGATAAGCATTGGGTGCATCAGGAGTGGCCTGGACAATTGGCTCGTCGATGTTCGTACCTGGAACCTCTACCCAAGCAATAATCTCATCTGGGAGGCTATCCCAATCTATTTGCCTCTCTAAGTCTTCTTGGGCATCCAAGTTTTCGACAATCTCAGCTAACTCTGCCCGATATTCTTCTGGCGCGTACAGAGCGGTGATAGCAAGCGCTGTGATAATGGCCATGATGGCAACGCTTGCAATCCTCGCTATCTTTCTAGTCCTCTTCATTTTTCTCCTTGAAATCAAAAAGGTGGGATGCCTTGCGAGCACCCCACCCTGCCTGATCCTTAGATGCCAATTTAGCCAGTGCTCGACTGCGCCTGCAGGAGCGATTTGCCTTTGGGCTATTCCTCATCGGCAGCTTCGAGGGCTTCCTTCTCCATCTCATCGATGCACTTCGTCTGTTTGCGTGCGCGATAGAGATACGCTGCGACAGCGCCCGTTGCCGCACAGACGACCAGAACCACCAGGCTTGCAGCTACCGGATCCACCTCGACGAATGCCCCGGTCTTGGGATAGCCCTTGCCAGGATTCTCTGGCACAGGCTTCGGGAAGCTCACGGTCTGTCCCTCGTCATCGATGTCCTCGTGCGTCGCGATGATGTTCTCTTCCGCATCGGAGAGCTTCTCGAAGAACACGATGTCGTGCCCCGCTAGCTCGCTCGTGTCGATCTCCATCTCGACATCGATCGTGCCGTCGGGAGCCTCGGGCGTGAACTCGGTTGTGCCGACCAGCGGCAGGCCATCCTCGCCAGGAAGCGGGTTTCCCGTCTCCTTGTTCATGAGCATCGTGAAGAGCTTGTAGGTGTTGCCAGGAGTGAGGCCCGTATAAGCCACCGTGTCGATAAGCTTCGCGTTCTCGCCAATGGTGCCGACGTTGGTGCCGGTCTCGGCGTCTCGGGCCTGGGTGGCGATGTCCACGATTGATATCGTCTGCCCCACGTCGTCGATGTCCGCGTGCACCATGTACTCTGCCCCCTCGAACTCCATCGTCTCGAATGCGACGAGCGACTTGCCCGCGAGGCTCGCACCGGCGAAGGCGAAGGTCACATCCACCGTGCCGCACGACTCCTCTGCCGTGAACGTGGTGGACACCGTGATCTCGTTACCTTCATCGTCGAGCGCGGGATCGCCCATTGCCTTGTCCATGAGGGTTCCGCTCACGGTGTACTCGTTGCCGGGGACGAGGCCCGTGTAGCGAATCGTATCCACGATGGTGAGCTCTTCTCGTGCTTGCCCCTCATGGGTGCCGCTTTCCGAGTCCGCAGCGGTCGTCTTCATGGTCTTGGGCATATTCTCAAGCACGAACTCGTGCGAAGCTGCCATAGACCCGCTCTCGTCCCACTCGATCATGCCCTGGTCGTTCACCTTGAAATCGGTGACGGTGGGGTTGCCCTCCTCGTCGAGGTCCACGATGGCGTAGCCCTCTGGTGCCTCGACCTCTTGGATGTGGTAGCTTCCGTGCTTCGCGTATGCGAGAGAGATGACGCCGTTCTCGTCGGTTGCCATCTCCTCGTCGAAGGTGCCCTCGTCGTTCCAGATATGGAAGACGGCTCCTGCGACGGACACCTCAGGATCGAGGGCGTCAACCTTCTTGATCGAAGGGTTGGTAGGCTCGTCGGTAACGGTCTCCTTATGATCGTAGACCGCGACATCCTGTCCCGCGTATTCGAGCGCCACCGTCTTCTCGGTCACGTCGAGCGCGTAGCCATCCTTTGCCTTGGCCTCGTAGACCGTGTAGGTTCCCAGGTAGAGCTCGGGCGTGGTCGCCTTGCCGTCCTCGCCCGTGGTGAGCGTAGCCACGATCTCGCCCTCGTGCGCACGGATGGTGCCGTCGGGCGTCTGGATGGTCTCCGCCGCCTTCACGATGTAGACGGATCCGTCTACGGCCTCTCCAGTCCAGGAGTCGGTCTTGGCGACCGTAATGGTCGCCTTCTGGGGCATGTTCGAGAACTCTATGACGAGCGGGTTCTCCCAGCCGTTGTAGTCCTCGCCGACGTGGAACGTCTTGCCCTCAAGCTCTTTCACGTAGCCGTACGGTGCTTGAACCTCCTTGAGCGTATAGTCGCCCTCTTCCAAGAGCATCGGAAGTGTGAGCTCGCCGCGCTCGTTGGCCGTCCAGGTGTCGATGGTCTCGGTCGCCGGGTAGTGGGAGGTGTAGGTGACGAGGTTGCCGCTTGCGTCCTCAAGCTGGAAGCTCACGGGAAGCGGGACCTGCTTGTCTGTCTCGGCGTCCACCTTGACCACCTTGAGAGGAGTCTGCGGGATATGGTCGTTCACGAGCTGGGGCGGGTCGTACTGGCCCTCCTCGCGGATCGTGGTCTTCCAGTCCTCCACGGGAAGGAGCGTCTTTCCCCACTTCGCCTTGAAGGCGTCAGCCACGTCTTGCGGGATCAGCTCGTGGATGCGGTAGGTGCCGTAGGCGAGCGCGCTAGTCCAGTTGCCTGGCTTGCTCCAGCCGTTGACGTCGGCGTTGTCGTCCTTGGTGGTGGCAAGGCCGTTCTCGTCCACCGTGATGGTGCACGCTCGGTTGCCGGGCTCGACGAGCTTGCCTGTCTCGGGCGAGAGCACGGCGCTCTCCGAGTCGTTGTAGAGCTCGAACTTGACCCCTGGGACGAGCACGCGCACGACCTCCTGTGGCATGTCGCCGCTAGGAGAGTCGTAGATCTCCACGGGCACTTCCTTCACTAGGCGGAAGTCGCCGCGTTTTACGGTGTCGGGCACCTGGGGCGAGTTGTAGGTATAGACGGACTCGCCGACCGCGCCGTCTTGCGTGATGCGCACGCAGAACACCTTTGGATCCCCGCCGTGCCCATCGTCGAGGTTGTAGCCCTGGGGCGCGCGGGTCTCCTGGATCAGCACCGTTCCCAGGGGAATCGATGCGTCGCCGTTGGTTTGGTAGTAGAGGGGATCTCCCGAGTGCTTGTACTCGTCAGCCAGGTAGGCGAATCCATCGGCATCCGTCTCGAACACCCAGGTACGCGCAGGCGCGCCGGACGCCTCGGCTGATGCCGCGTCAGCGTAGTCGCCCGCGTAGTAACGGGCGGTGAAGAGCGCGCCTTCGAGCGTCGCATCGCCTTCGGGCTCGCTCTCGTTGGTATCGGCGTCAACCTTGCCGACGAGCATTCCCACGGGGTCTGACTGCGGGATGTCGGATACGGTCTTGCCGTTCACCCGCGTGGTCTCGTCGGATTTCACCTCGACAGGGTACACGGTCGGGTCGAGCGCATGTCCCGGAGCCTGCTTGGTCTCGCGCACCCAGTAGCTGCCCGGCTCAAGCTCCTCCAGTATGCCGTAGCCATCCTCGTCGGTCGTGATGGAGCCCGCGACATCCGTGAGTCCCGAGTTGCGGTACACGGTGTACACCGCGCCCTCCACGGAGTAGAGTGGGTTGCCCTCGCACATCTCCTCGTTGGCAGTGACCTTCAGAAGGTCGATCTTGCCATAGGGGGTGTACTTGAACGAGAGGATCAACTGGTTTCCCGCGCCCGTGTAGAGCATGAACGCCTCGAAGTTCGAGGGGACCTCGCCCTGCATGCGCGAGATCTTTCGACCGGTCGCATCGTCGTTGCACATCGTGCCCGATGAGTCGAAGCCGATAACGTTGTAGCGGCACCATTCCTTGAAGGACTCGTTGCACCCGTAGAGCGCGTAGCTGCCGTTGCTGGAGAACGTGTCCGAGAGCAGGATGTGCGCGAGCGCCGCATAGCGCGCATCCGTCATGGCCGTGCCGTCATACCACGTGCTTGGCCAGAGGCTCGCATCGAATCCCGGGCTGCCGTGGCTGAACCAGAGGTCCGCTACGGTCTCCGCATCGCGGCCCGATGCTGAGCTTATAGCGCTTTTGGTGTAGGTGCCTGAAGGCGGCGTTGCCGCAGAGGGGTTCCCGCAATAGGCCATCTCGCCGTCGGCGTACATCCATGTGGTCGTGTATCCCGCGTAGGGGATCTTGCCCCCGATGCTCAACGAGGCAGTCTCTGCGGCGAATGCGCTTTGCCCCGTGACCGCAAGAGAGCCTATGAACGAGCTCAGGGCAATAAGCGCTGCGAGCAGGCAGCGCAGGGCCTTCGAGCCGGAAGTGCCAATCGTCGTGACTTCCATGTCGCACCGCCTATCGGGAGACGGGCTCGGCCTGGCGGGCCTCGCGGGTCTGATTGGCCGATGCCTCACGTGCCTCCTTGGCCTTGTCGTCGAGCGATGCGAGGTAGGCCGCCCTTCCCTTGTCGATGCCCTCCTTGAGCGCAGCGGGCATCACCTTGATGACCTCGCGCACCTGCTTGCCATCCTCGTCGAGGGTGGGGCTGCCGTCCGGCTCTAGCACACTCTTCTTCAGCCATACCTCCTTCTCGGCCAGAAGGGGGATGTCTCGGTAGTTCTCGCCCTTGAATCGGGACGGGTTCACGAAGAGGGGGCTGAACTGGCTGTAGCTCACATCCTGTCCGTTGACCACGGTGCCCTTGGGCAGCGTCACCGAGTTGAAGGTCTTGGTCTCGCCGGTCTTCCTGTCCTCGTACTCGATGCCCTCGTGCACGAAGTTCTTGTGCAGGGTGATGTAGACGTTTTTCTTGTCGTCCATTTTGCTTTCTCCTTTGCGTCTTGTGTCTTCTTGGGGTCGATTGGTGGAATGCCCCTGTGGCTGTTATGTCAGCCCATAGGCATCGCCTCCTCTCTTGCTGGCATGCGCCTAGAACCCGCTCACGATGTCTCGCGCCCAGGCTCCGCTCTTCACGAGCGACAACACGAGCAGGATGCACATGGCGAGGTACTGGAGCGCGTAGGTGAGCCCGTTCGCTATTGCGTCTATGGGCGTTCCGGTTCCCGGGTTCACAGCGACGATGCCGCCCAGGATCACGGGGAAGCTGATGAGCAGGATCAAGATGATGAGCCCTGCTATGCAGACGGCTCCGAAGCTCTTCAGGTACCCGAGCCCTATCTGGCGCGTCTGTTCGAATCCGAGGAACGCCAGCGGGATCGGGGAGAACGCCGCCATGACGTAGAGCTGTATCGCGCGCGCCCAGCAGACGACGAGCGCAACGATATAGGCGATGAGGACGACGAGCCAGCTTATGACCGCCACGACGAGGAGCGCAAGAAGCGCAGACAGGTCGTCATCGCCCGTTACGATCGAGACCGCCGTCATGTCAAGCGCGCTGCCAGTGCCGAACAGCCCCTCCACGCGGTCGATCGCAAGCCCTATTACCTCGTAGATCGCCGCCATCAGGTCGAAGGAGTGTTGGATTAAAAACAGGAACACGGCGAAGAACACGAGGAGGAACACGACCTCCTTCACTCCAGGCAGCGACTGGTTGCCGTCCATGCGCTGCGAGATTTCTATGAGCTTCAAGGTGAAGACGAGCCCGAGCACCCCACATCCTATCGGCAGCACCGCCACCTGCCAGACGCCGCGCGCGATGTCGTACATCGACACGTCGCCAGCGCTCGTGAGCATGGTCTCGAAGGGAGCGGAGAGCACGCCGTTCGCGCCGAGCGATCGCATGACGTCGGTCTGCGCCGCGAAGATCCAGTTGCACCAGTCGCGCAGCACCCCGCAGAGCCATGCGTTGATGTCGTCTGCGATCGAGCCCCATGCGAAGTGCGTCGGGATGAGGAGCGCCGTGAGCAGCGCGAAGGTGGCCGCGAAGGCCAATATGAATCGCCTGCTTGAGACGAGGTTTCCTATCCTCTGCATATAGATCAGAGCGCCTCGATGGTGCCGTCGGATGCGCGCGTGACCGAGATCATGGTCGATGCGCCGTCGTCGAGCGTGAACGTGGTCGTGGCCGCGTTGTTGGCGTAGTCTATCCACGCCTCCGCATCCCAGACGGCGCGGGTCGCGCCCGGGGACACGGCGGCTGCGCGCGCAGAGACGGCCGCCTCGATCTTCGCGGCGTCGGCCCCCATCGCCTCTTCTAGCTTAGAGGTGACGCCGGTGAAGTGAAGCGATCTGTCCCCGACCTGTACCTGCCTGTATGTGCAGGCGAGGGCGTCCGACCGGAGCACGGTATCTGCGCCGTCGCTGCTAACAGAGACGAGAACGGGGCTCGCGGCATCGGTCATCGACTTCGAGGCGAGCACGGTCGCCGTGATGGCCGCATCGGCTGCCTCCTCGCTGTCAAGCTTCCAGTAGGTCACCTCCGTGCCTCCGTTTTTAGCCTCGACGAAAGCCCCTTTGACGATGGAAAGCGAGCGCGCTGCGTCGTCCACTCCCACCCACGAGGTTCCGATGAGAGATTCGATGCCAGAGCTCGCTTCGCCATCTGCGGCATCGGCCTCGGGCTGAAAGTCCTCTACTGTTGCTTCCTCTGCCGATTCGACGGCGGCTTCACCTTCAGGTGCCACATTTTGGGCGAGCGTGCACCTTGTCACGCCCGAGCCCACGAAGAGCACCGCCGCCACGATGGCCGCAGCGAGCATGAGCTTATTCTTTCTGGTCATGGTTCCCTTCCTTCCTATCTGATCTTGATGGCGCTCGCGAAGTACGACGCGCCGCTCGATATAGTGCAGGCCGCGCCGGAGTGCGGCTCATGGATGTAGCGGTCGTCCCCGATGTAGATGGCCACGTGCCCGGGCCTCCAGAGGATGTCGCCGGGCGATGCCTCGGACACCGGCACCTTGCGGCCGAAGGAGGCCTGGTCCTCGGAGTTTCGCGGGATGGCGATGCCCGCCTGCCGGTAGCAGTACTGGGTGAGCCCCGAGCAGTCGAGGCCCACGCCCGGCGTCGTTCCGCCCCATACGTAGGGCACGCCAAGCTGGCTGTAGGCGGCGGCGATGATCGCGTCTGCCGAGAGCGCCCCGCCCTCAAGGTCCTCGACCGTCATCGAGTCGAAACGGCGCAGGTTGTAGGTGTCCATGGCGGACTTGAGAGAGTCCACGTAGGCCGAGCTCGTTGCCCATCCCGCGTCCTTGAGCCCTTCCGCCATCTTGTCGGAGGAGTGCTCTGCGATGGCCTGCTTTATGAGGGCGTTGTTGCGGTAGTGGGATGCCTGCAGGAACACGCGGCTGCGGAAGCGAATGCACTCCACATCTCCCTTGAACACCGTGAAATGCGCCGTGATGGTCGTTAATGTGCCGGGCGTGTACTCCTCTTGAGTTGTCCATCCCGCCTTTCCGGCGACTTCCGGTGCCGAGGCGAAAGACGACGCCCACTTCATTCCGAAGAGGTTGTGGTCGCGTGTCGCGAGCTGACTCATGGTCTCGCCCTGTCCCGACTCGCAGATGATCTGCGCGATGGTGCACCCAGCGGGGTGGCCGAACTCTTCCTGGCAGCGGATGGCCTCCTCGACCATCTCGTAGGTGATGTAGGACGGAAGCCCCTCCAGCGAGCGCTTCTTGTCCTCCGCGTCCCAGAACCCGAACAAGGCCGAGATTATCTGGCCTATGACGAGCGCTACGAGGACGAAGACGATGACCGCGCAGAGCACCCCACCGCCTGCGGCGATCCCGCTTCCTCCGACCGTGCCAGCGATGGCGGCGTTGCCGGACGACGAGGCGGCCGTTTTCGCGGCGGCTCCCGTCGCTTGGGTAGCGGCATGACTCGCTTGCACCCGGCTGACTCCTCGGGCGCTCGCCGCCCTCGCCTTCTTCGCTCCCTCGGCGCTCGTGCTCTTGGTAGCCTTCGCTTTCGCGCTCGGTTTCTTGGAGCCGCCTGAGGCGGAGCAGGCTCCTTTCGCCTTCCTGTCCCGCACGGCGGCGATCGCCCGCTTTGCGCCTCGTTCGGTGTCGTAGGCGCTGCCCACCCCCTCGAACTCGTCCGTTTCGTCGAGCTCGGAGACGGCTTCGCGTTCCAGGAACTGGCGGACTTTGAGCCGTTCGCTCGGGGTGCTGGCCGTCTCGGTTCTTGCGGATGCATCCACGGCACCCGGCGCACCATCGGAATCCGCGTTTGCCGTGCTCGCATCCGTCGACTTGCGCATGCCTCCCTTGGAGGGACTTGCCTTGCGCGTTGTCCTTGCGCCAAGAGCGGATCGTTTCTCGCTCAGGACAGAGAGGCTTTGACCCTCGTCGTCCTTCACGATCCCCGCGCTCACGGCATCGAGCTTGTCGGCGGTGACGATGTCCGCGATCGAGGCGCTCGTGTTGTCGAGGCTTCTCGGGTCCATCTAGCCCTGGCTCCTCTTCGCGTTCTTCTCGAAGACATGAGCTCGCTTCAGCTGCGCGATCTCCTCGGGCTTGGTGTTCCAGAGGTCGTAGAGCGCGCCCTTGGGAAAATCGTCCCGGATGGGCACGCGCGCCCCTCCCGCGACGAGAAGGCCCTCTCCTGCCTTGATGGACTCGTCGATGTACTCGCGCTCGGCACCGGAGAGCGAGAGCATCTCCGCCCACGCGGCGAGGTCCTGGCTCGCCTGCTTGTGGAGCAGCATGAAGTCGGAGTTCAGCACCATGGTGCGTGCGCGCTCGTGGGTGAGCATGTGCGAGGTGTTCTGGGAGATGCCGGTGCAGATGAGGTTGAACTTCCTCCCTTCCGCCCAGAACTTGGCGAAGTAGTCGATGATGGTGGGGTGTCCGAAGAGCGACTGAACCTCGTCGATGTAGAGCCAGGTGGTAACGCCCCGCTCGAAGTTCGCGTACATCCGATTGCGCACGGCTTCCAGCGCGGTGAGCATGCCAAACACGCGCATGTTGGTGGAGAGGTCGTGCAGGTCGATGTTGGTGATGCGGTTGTCGAAGCCGACGTTGGACTGGCGGTTGAAGAACGACAGCGCGCCGGTGACGTATCGCTCGTAGCGAAGGGCTATGTCGCGCGCCTCCGCCTCCGGCTGCTCGACGAGTAGCTCGTGGAAATCGGAAAGCGTCGGCATCCCTTGCGCATCTGTGCACCTTGCATAGGCCGCCTCGACGCATCTCGTGATGATCGACTTGTCCGCCTCGGGAAGGCCTTCGGATGACTCCGTCATCATCGCGCTCGAAAGGGCCAAGAAAGCATCGATCTTGAATGCGAGCTGCGCGGCGTCCGCGCGCCCCTCCACATCTGAAAGGTCGAAGGGGTTGAGCGCGGTGTCGGCATCGGGTGCGAGCCGGACGTTCACGCCGCCGAGAGCCTCGATGAGGTTTCCGTACTCGCCAGCCGGGTCGAAAATGATGATCTCGTCCTCCGGGTAGGCGAGCACGGTGTTGGTAATCTCGCGCTTGACGGAGAAGGACTTCCCGGAACCGGGCTTGCCGCAGACGAACCCCATGGGTGAGGCGAGCTTCTTGCGGTTGCAGATGACGAGGTTACCGGACTGCTTCGATTGCCCGTAGTAGCCCCCGCCCTCCTGGTTGAGCTCAAGCGATGCGAAGGGCATCTGCATGGCGATCTGTCCTGTGGTGAGATAGCGGGTGACGTCGACGTGGTTCATGCCGAGCGGCAGCACCGAGTTCAGAGCCTGGCGCTGGCGGTAGTAGAGCGGCTCGATTCCGAGCGAGTTTCCCTGCCCGACCGAGATGATCTGCTCGACCTGGCGCTCAAGCGCATCGATCGTATCCGCATAGGTGTAGATGAGGCCTGTGTAGGTGAAGAGGCGCTCGTTCTTGTTGCGAAGGAAGTCCAGGAGCTCTTCTGCCTCCTCCTTGGAGTAGCGCAGTTCCGGAGGCAGGATCGTATAGTCGTAGCCCTTCTTCATGGCGCTCATCTGCTCATCGATGATCTCCTTGTCCATCCAGTCGAGCTGGCGCTTCACGAGCGCGAGGGCGTCCGATTGCGCGATGGGCTGGATGTGCAGGTTCACCGACAACGGCATCGGAAGATCGATGATATTCGCGAGGTAGTAGTCCTCAAGCATCGAACCGAACGTGCGGATGGAGAGCACGCATCCGTACGTCTCGTCGATCCTGAAGATGTCCGAGCGTCCGCTTGGCTTGAAGTCCACGAGCGCTGGTGCGATCAGGTCGCGCGTCCTCGTGTTCGAGCAGGGATTCACCTTGTCCCAGGCGAACGTGAACGCTGCCTTCGGGCGAAGCTGGGAGTGAATCGCGTTCAAGCGCTCGGTGCCGTTTAGGGCATGAGCCTCGCAGCGTATGCGCGAGAGCGTGTCGGTGACGTCGCCTTTGATTCGGGAGAGCTTCGGCACCGCTTCCCAGACGTCGCCCGCACCGACCATGTAGGTGAGGTAGCGATGGCGCGTGAGGTTGGAGACGCCCTCTCGCATCTTGTCGTTCAGGATCCGGTTGTACTCCTTGACGTACTGCTTCGTGTCGGGATCGGATGCCTTGAAGAAGCGCTTCTTGCCAATCTCGTCGTCGGGTATGGGGACGTTTGCGATCGTGAGCTGCACGCACGAGTCCGCGCCGAAGTAGTTGTAGAGGGAGGAGAGCACCGTGAAGATGTTCTGCTGGTTCTCGCGACGGGCCGACTGGTAGGAGATGTCCGAGAACTCGATCGTCTGCGAGAAGAGGCCTTCCTCGACCTGCGCGATGCCGTCCTTGTAGATGGCGTCATAGCCGATATAGGAGGCTATGTCGCCCGCTGACGCCCTTGCCTTCTTCTGGCGCTTCAGCTTCTCCTCGTGGGCCTTCTTAGAACGGTCGGATTTGGTGGATATGCCGGTGAGTTGCCGCAAGAGGCTCGATTGGAAACCGCCTCGCTCGCGCTTGGCCTTGGCCATCGCTGCGCGCTCTGATCTGATGCGCGCCTTGGCGAGCCTCCTCTCATCCTTGAGCCTCTTCTTGTCCTCTTTCATCTCTTTCCTTGACTTCTTCGTATTCTCTGGTTGGCTCATTGGCCTCCGCTCCTTTGCGTTTGAACATCCTCTTCGCCCTGCGACTCGGCGCTCCGCGCTCGATGCGCGCCAGATGCTTCGATGCCGGGCTCTCGTAGAGGAGCCTCTGGTCTTTCGTGTGGTGGGAAAACAGAAGGGGCGCGAACCTCTCCGCGCGCATCCCGAAGGGACGCCAGAAACCGGCGAGCCAGAACGGGATGGATGCGCACATGACGGGGAACGCGGCGTCGGCGACCTCTATGCCAATCCAGAAATGGCAGATCGCAGCCACGAGGATCGCCGACCCGAAGCCTCCCGCTACGCAAACAAGGGTGCGGAAGGAGAGTTTCCCGACGATCTTCTCCTCGTATTCGCCGATGTCCTTCTGAATGGGGATCTGAAGCGACATGGCTCACCGCCTTCCTAGGCGGGGAGCCAGGACGTGTCGAGCATCCCGAAGTAGACCGCTGCGGCGATGATGATCGCGCCGCCCGCGATGGTCGATATCGCCGAGGCGATCTGGCTGCCTCCCTGCTGCTCCCTGATGGCGAGTCCGAGCGACACCGCGCCCCAGACGACCAGAAAGCCGCCGAGGAAGGTGACGCAGCCAGAGACGAGGCTGATGATGTTTGCGAGCATTTGCCCTCCTTTGCCGTCTTTCGCGCTGCCGCCCTGAAAGTGGAATGGGCCGGTTGCGCGCCGATGCTAGAATTGGGTTCGCAAGGGCGCTTGCGCGCTCCTTTGCGTCTTTCGGCTGCGGCAGCGTCTGGGTGCGTGGAATCACCTGGGCGTCTTAGGGATCCGCCGATCCTTGCCGCAGCCGCACATTTCAGGTCTCCATCAGCTCTCCTTCCCGTCGGGCGCGGTACCGCCTGAAGTCGAAGATCCCGGATTTCTCGGCTCTTGCCAGCAGGGATGCGCGGGGGTGCGACGAAAGCACGTACTTCTTGTCCTTGAACGCTTGCGCTCCGTTTATAAGCACGAGCGCCTCGTCCTTGGGCATGCGCGAAAGCTCGGATCCCTGCATAAGGTCTCGCTCGATGAGGCCGTAGTTGTGCGTGTAGGTGGGGTTGTTCCCTCGGGAGTCGTTCACGGAGACGTTCGCGACCGTCTGCTTGCCAATCATCTCCGCGATCTTCTGATTGGTGTCTGCCGACTTGCCGCCCAGGTAGAGCATCGTGTCGCAGGCGTTCACGATCGTCGCCGCGTTGTTCTCGCCGTAGTTCTCGTCAAGCTGCGAGAGGGACTGGCAGATCATGGACACGGCGATGTTGCGGCTTCGGGTGACCGTGATCATCCGCTCGAAGTCGGGGATGGTGCCGATGTTCGCAAACTCGTCGAAGACGAAGTGCACGCATCTCGGGAGCCGTCCCGCGAAGCGCTTGAGCGCGCACTCACAGAGGGTGTCGAGCGCCTGCTGCATAAGGAACGCGAACACGAAGTCGAACGTTGAGTCGGTGTCCGACATCGACGCGAACACGGCGACCTTCGCATTCGCATTTCCCATGTGGTCGAGTGCCATCTCATCAAAGCGGAGAAGCTCGCGCATCTCTGCGATGTCGAAGGGCTTCATGCGCACGTTGCACGAGATCATGATGGATTTGAGGGTCTTTCCCGCCGCCACCTTGAACTGCTTGTAGCTCGACAGGGCGAAGTCGTCCTCGGGTCGCACGGGCTCCGCCACCTTGACCCACGCCCAATCGCCCGCATCCGTGGTGAATGCCCGGGAGCTCGGATCGAATGCGCGGCCTTCTGACACCTTCATGAGGCGACGCCCCGTTTCGAGTTCTTTGAACAGCATGTCGAGCGGGCTCAGGTATCCCTCGTCGTCCTCGCGGGCATCCGCCAGGGCGAGAAGCGAGAGGAGGCCGGGTATGTTCCTGTCCTCCTCGGGACAATGGACGAGGAGATATGCCACAAGGGCTGTGTAGAGGAGCTTCTCGGCATTCACCCAGAACGGGTCTGTTGTGCTCTCGCCCTCTGCTGTAGTGTTCCTGATGAGGCATTCCACGAAGCGCAGGAGCCCCGCCTCGTCCTTGATGTACGCGATGGGGTTGAAGTGCATGGAGCGCGAGAAGTCCACGGTGTCGAACGTCTTGATCTCGTATCCTAGCCATTCGAGCACCCATCCCATGTCGTGGATCAGCGTTCCTTTGGGATCCGTTATGAAGAAGCTCGCGTTGGCCTGCATGAGGTTGGGCTTCACGTAGTAGCGCGTCTTGCCGGTGCCGGGTCCTCCGACGACGAGGACGTTGTTGTTCGTCTCCGTTCTCTGGTCGTGAGTGGCGTCCTCCAGGCGCTTGCGCGCGGATGCCGTGAGGATGATGTTGTTGTCGGGGTTCCCCTTGTCGGAGAAGGCCTCTATTTCGCTTGCCGTGGCCCAGCGGGCGCTCCCGTGCTCCTCGCCCTTGCGGTAGCTTCCGCGCCGTTCCCACCATCGCACCCATACGAACCATACGGCGCACGCGCATGCCGCACCGACGCTCAAGGGAAAGGGTTCCGCAAAGAGTGCCCGACCCTGCAGCAATCGATTGATGAATGCTGAGGCGAGATCTAACCGCGCATTTCCCGCCTCCATGACGAGTCCCGTGCTGATGTTGCCCAGCATGAACAGCGTAAGCGATATGAGCCCGATGGCGAGAAGCTCTCGCCTCATCGGGCCTTCACCTCGATGCGCTCCATCTCGTGCTCGGCCTTGTTCGCTGCTTGGTACGCATGGCTGGCCTCGCGAGCTGCAGCGGCTTTCTGTTCAAGGGGCTCTGCGTCGCGCTCCGCGTTCAGGTCTCGTCCGCACTCTTTCACCGCGCGGTCGCATGCCTCGTCGGCTTCACGTTCGAGCTCCTTGAAAGCCTCGTCCACCTCTGGCGCATCTTCCACCTTGAATATGAGATGGTCATGCCCGTCGATGCTCGCGATGTCGTGCTCGATCGCGGCAGCGTCGAGCCGGGTTTCGATAATCTCGCGCAGGCTCGCGTAGTCGGGCAGTTCTTCGAATTCGGAGAGGTTCAGCCGCGCGTATTCCCGTACGCCCCCGCGCTCCGCTTCTGCTAGGGGCCCGTCGATCTGCCCTCTAAGGTTTCTGATGGCGCTTTTGAGCCTCTCGGCGCTCGCTCGAATAGCGTCCTGGCTTGCGTCTTGACCCATTCTGAGCATCCAGTCGAAGAGCTTTTCTCCCGCTTCGTCGCCATAATCGCTAGCCATGATGTTCGCCTCCTGGTCTATCTCTCGTTTGTGCGCACCCGTTCTGAAAGCTCTGATCGCTTCTGGTTTTCAGATGCGACGACAGCTTGTTTCGCTTTGTCAGACAGCCCTAGGGAGTCAGGAGACATCGCGGCCTTTTCATACCGGTCAGCCCTCTCAACCGCAGCCCTTATCTGCTCAAGCAAGGTGCTGAAGTTCTCGGAATCTAGTCCTTCGAGCACCTCTTCGCGGGCGGTCATGGAGACACCTCGTCCGATGCTGCTCGCGACCACTTCGAGCTCGAAGTTCTCATCGTGAGCCCTGACATAGCCGCTGGAATCGTCGGGGAACGCCTCTCCCTCCCACGTGAGGGAGGTCTTCGGCACCGAATACTCAAGATGTTTGCATTCGTCCGGCGTTGCCAGCTGCATGCTCACGATCGCTTGCGTGAAGCGGCTCATGTCGGGCAGGATGTAGTTCATGGAGTAGCTTTCGAAATCCATCCACGACCCGTCGGGGCACCTCTTCAGCGTCCACCATTCGTCGCCGCCGTTGACCTGCTGGATGAAGGCGAGATCGCCGAAGAGCACGCCTTGGCGTATCGCCCAGTTGCCGTTTGAGAAGAAGTCGGCGAGATCTTTGATCGTGGATGCGCGGGAGAAGTCGAATGGATACTCTTCAAGCCACGGATCATCCTGCCAATCGAATCCGCCTCGCTTGAGCCATCCGTTCTTCTGGCACTTCTCGACGAGCGAGTCGTGCTCCTCTTGGGTTGCCGGTGTGAGGTTGAACATACGATGTGCTCCTTGTTTGCCGCTCGATGGCGGCGGGGCGCATGTCTTTCGAGCCAAGCCCTGAGGGGTCCGAGTTAGTTGTGTTTCGGGCGACCTGCATCTCCCCGCCGCTAATTCGCTTTATAGCGGGGAAGCAAAGCGATTGCTTGCGGGAGGCTATTCGGAAAGTTCAATTAGGTTCTACAAGGTTTACTGGATCAAGAAAGCGAGACTGAATGCTTTATGAGAAAAAGGCCGTAATAGCGGATGTCACCTTATCTGGGGAGACCTCAAGCCAATTGTTCTTCGCTCGTGAGAGCTCCCTTTTGAACCTGCGGTCACCGAACACGCGAGAAAGGCGATTGGCTATGTCGCTGTAGCTTCTCTCGCGCATTGTCGGATCTTCGATAACAAGGGCGCGAACCGCATCGTCGAGCTCACGTTCTCGCACACCTTTTTGGCAGAGCAGGTAGTAGATGTCGAAGACATCTTTGTAGCGAGTGGACGCAGCGCCGATACGCAGCAAGGAGCGGAGCTTTTCAGCTACCACCTGCTCGTTGCTGTCGGCGAGGATTGTCACGGCATCGTCAAGCTTGCCGAGATCGAGGCATATTTCGGCAAGGTCTGGGGAGACGAGGTTGTGCACTCCTATGTCCACCTTGGTCTCGATGGAGCCCCCTTGGGCATCTGATATGACGACATGGATCCTCTTGCCGCTGTAGTCTTGGTGCTTCAGTTGCTCTATCTTGCCCGTCATCTTTATCGAGAATGTCGAAGACCCGTCTGAGAGCGCGCCGATGAACTTCCTGATAGAGTCATCGGCTATCGAAAAGCGCACGAAGTCCAGGTCGAAGTCTGTGGTTGCGCGGCGCGTGTCATTGGATACGTGTTGCATGAGGACGCCGCCTTTTACCGTCACGTTGCGTGCGAGGTTGGATTTGGCGATGAGGTCCAGCATAGCGTCCTGAGCGGTCCGCGCCCGAGCCTGCTCGTAGACAAGTCCGTCGGCAATGTAGGAATCCCTGATTTCCGCGAGACTTTCCATTTCTACAAAACCTCCCTCTGGAGTATGTCGAACATGAAATCATTCTTCTTGAAGAGGGCCATATAGTCCTCGACGAGTGCGATGTCGAGCTCGTCGGCTATCTTGCGATAGGAGCTTATGACCTCCTTGTAATAGTCGAGGGGAAGGGATGCTTGGCGGCGCATCACCTCGACGAGCATGCGCTCGCGGTTGTACATGCGCGCTGTTCCGCCATCCCGCTCGACGTCTATCGCCCCCGGTGTCAGAAGCGCATCCTCGGTGAAGTACTGCCGATATCCAGGCCGAGCGATCCGTGTGGAGCTTCTGCTTGTAGAGAGATGCACTTCATCGGGAATCGCGTCGGTAAGGTCGTGGGCGTAGAGCGCGCTGTCCATGGTGATGACCGCCTCGGGGTAGAGGACGTGCGCGAGCACAAGAGGATCCGGATGCTCAATCTTCGAATACGCCCCACGCGAAAGCTTGTGCAGCTCCTTCGATTCCAGCTTCTTCTTCAAGAGGAAGGCCGATCCTGCATCTGCCAGAGCCTGCTCATATGTCATCACTGCGTTATCCATGGCGACAATAGTAATGTAAATGCTCACATTAAACAAGACTATGTGAGTGGTTACATGAATTTGTTTCCATACTGATTTCCGCAATGGAGCTTCAATCTTTCCTGAACTTCTTGCTGTCGCGTGCCAAGCGCGTATTTCGCTTGAACCAGGCCATGAGCTCGCCGCGTTCGGCAAGAGCTCCACGAGTTGACCATCCGTACATTCGCATCGGCAAGGGGTCTTCTTCTCGCTCGACAAGCTCGTAGTATTTCTGCTTGCTCAGTTTCAACAGCGCCATGACCTGCCTTGAATCGTAATAATCCTGGGGCAGGATTTGCCGCTTCTCTTGTTTGGGACCGTTTTCGCTCATAGAGCCAACTCGAATCAATTTGCGAACCGACAGGAAAATCAGCTCTCGAAGCTATGCGGATTCGTGCTCAGATCCCGAATCGCCTTCCAGCACCTGGCGTCGAGGTCTTCCTGAATCTTATTGTCGATAAAATGGTTGAAATCGAGCTTGAGGACATAACAGAGAGCAACAAGCTCGTCTGCCTTCATCTCTCGGTTCCCATGAAGGGTCTTCCAAAGGGTCTTGTTCTTGATGCCTGCGCGTCTCGCCAGCTCGGTGATGTCTTGGCCGCGCTGCGAGCGGACTTCGTCAATCCTTATCGATATTAGCTCGATTAGCTCCATCCTCGTCTACCTAACGCATCCTTCTCATTAATCCAATAGGTACATTTATTAGGCTAAAGGCGATATAGATGCTCTTGTGATTGTTTCCCCTCCAGGGTGATTTATTTCACCGGCATGGTGAATATTTCCAGATCCCGACCCTTTTCTCACTAGTGTTCGAAAAGTGACACAGCGCTTCGTTTCCGCAATCTGGGAAACGTGCGCCAGATCGTGCACCTTGACACTCGAATACGCATCCGCCTCGCAGGCGCGAGGCATATCTACCCCGAGACGTCAACGATGCGAGCGGCGTTTTCGCATCGTTGCTCTATGTGTCCGTAGAAGAAAAGATTGTGGCAGGAAGCCACCTTAGCGAGAGGAGGCTGATATGGAACATGAGATAGAGGAAGTCCCGTACGACGAGCAGCGCTTAAGAGACGCCGACCCTGACGATCTCTACCTTTTCATGCTGGAGCCTTATCCATACATGATGACCCCGGATCAGATCGCAGACTTCACCGGCTCGACTGGGCAGGAGATAAGAAAGCTTCTTAACAGAGGAGACATCCAGGGCTGCCGAATTGGGATCAAGTGGTGCGTCCCGAAGCTCGGGCTTCTCAACTACCTCAACAAGAACCGAAAGGCGGTAGATGAAATTGGGGACGAAGAAGCTCAGGTGCGACAAGCCCTATGACTTAGATGATGCGCGAAAACAAAAGGGCCTGCCGCGCCGTCATCGCAAGGATTCGCGGACGACGGCCTATCAGTTGACCATTCGCGTCCCCGAGGAATACCGCACTTATTTCGACGGGAAGAAGAAGCTCACGCGCGTCGTCTTCGCGCTCAATAAAAAGGAGGAGCTTAAGGATCAAATAGAGGCGTTCGAGGACGCGAAGAATGCCGAGCTGGAGCGAGCGCTTGAGGCTCGCGGGTGGACGCGCAGCGGCGACGGGAAAACCAATCCCGGCGAGTGCATGACTCCTTTGGGTAGCTACATCGAGCGCTACATAGAGATCCGCAGCAACGGGTCGGTCACCGATGCCGTCGTGAAGCACGAGCGCCTGTTCCTGAAGTACATCGACGAGGCCATCGGAGATATCCCGATGTGCAAGGTGACGGCAGAAGACATCGAAAGGTGCCTTCTCAAGGTCCCCGAGCTTTCCAGGAAGTGGGCGCTTGAGCGCAGGGCGCAGCAAGAGGAGAACCGAAAGACGGTCAGATGGGCAAAGAAGCACGGCACCTTGAAGAAGCCGTACAAGCCCATAAAGGTCGCTGGCCCCGACATGCAATCGAAGATACTCAAGTTCCTCCGTGAGGTCATGAACTACGCGCTTGAGAAGGACGACATCCTGAAGAACGTCGCGAAGGCGAAGTTTCTCACCCGCGTGTTCAAGAAGAGCAAGCCTCTCATCGACCCGCTCATGGCAGACGATGCCGGACGTTTCTTGGGTGAGATCGAGAAGCTTCCCTTGGACTACTTCAAAGTGAGCCTGCTTCTGCTCTTGAACACGGGGATGCGCCCGGAAGAGATGCTCGCCATTCACGTCGGGGACATCGCCTTCGATGAATCTGAAGCCGCTATCAACATTGTCAGCGTCCTAGACCGCGACGGCAAGACGATAAAGAACTACCCCAAGTCGGATGCCGGGCGAAGGTCGGTGCCGATCGATGCCTACACGGCAAGCGAAGTCAAGGCGTGGATCGACATCAAGTCGAGCCAGATGAAGGCAATGGGGCTCAAGCCCTCGATGTCCATGCTGGTATGCGGTCCAGACGTCATCCCGCGCACCTATCAGTCCTGGCTCAGGGATTGGAAGAGCTTCATAGGCGCAGCTGGCTTCGAAGGGATAAGGCCCTATGCGCTCCGGCACACGTTCGCCACTTTGAACCTTGCCAACGGAGAGAACATCAAGACGGTCTCTGTGCTCATGGGGCACGCGAGTTCGGCCTACACCCTCGATCTGTATGCCGGCTATGTTCCGAACACGGGCATCGGGATCGGATCTAGGTATATGAGCCTTCTGCGCGCCGCCGTTTAAGCTGAGACTCGTGGGGTTTCGTTGAATTGACCGGTGGGATGTGCGGTGGCAGGGTTATAATGATTTGCCAATGCGGGCGTGATTCAATGGTAGAATTTCAGCTTCCCAAGCTGACCACGCGGGTTCGATTCCCGTCGCCCGCTCCATAAAAAATCGTGTCGAAAGTCGCCTCTTTGGCGACTTTCGTGTTTCAGAGTAGAATTGTCTATTGGTTGGAAAACTAATCGTTTTTCCAGTATTTCGTCCAGTACGTTTGTTAGAATTACAATGTAGTTTTTAAGGACGGCGAGGTCAGATGGTTAATTCGAGTCGCGGAAGGTCGGGTAAGGAATAAGCTTCCCAAGCTGACCACGCGGGTTCGATTCCCGTCGCCCGCTCCATGAGTTTTCAGCCGAAAGTCGCCTTCAATGGCGACTTTTGTGTGTCTTGGGGGCGAAAGGTACCCATCTGGAAATCCCCGCGTTTTTCCAGTATTTCGTCCAGTATAATTGCAGTAAGCTCTGCGAGACAGAGAAGAAAAGCGAGGTCAGACAGGAGATTCGGAACGCGTTAGGCCAAGAAGCGTAAGAGCTTCCCAAGCTGACCACGCGGGTTCGATTCCCGTCGCCCGCTCCATCTTCTCCTCGATCCCTCAAGCCGTTAACCTACCTGTTCCAGGGCGGCTTTCGCCTCCTGGAGCTGTTGGCGAACAGCCTCGGTGGCCGTGCCGCCGTAGGTAGTGCGCGCGTCTACGATGCGGCGCAGATCCAGCTCCTCCACGATATCATCTTCGAAGAGCTCTGACTCTGCTTGGAAGTCCTCCAGGGCCAGATCATCCAGGTTGCACCCACGCTTCTCGCAGAGTAGCACCAGATGCCCTACCACCTCATGGGCCTGCCGGAACGGCATCCCCCGCTTCGCCAGATAATCCGCCACATCCGTTGCCGCCAGATGCCCCTTGCACGCTTGGGCCAGCATGGCCTCCGGCCTCACCTGCATGTTCGCCAGCATCCCCGCAGCGCACCGATAGCAATCCTCCAATGTATCGGCAGCATCCCACGCGCCTTCCTTGTCTTCCTGGAGGTCCTTGTTGTAAGCCAGCGGCAGGGACTTCAGCGTCATGAGAAGGCCCATAAGGTCCCCCACCACGCGTCCCGCTTTCCCACGGATGAGCTCCGCGAAGTCGGGGTTCTTCTTCTGCGGCATGATGGAAGAACCCGTGGAGTAGGAATCGGACAGGGTGATGAACCCGAACTCCGCGCTGGACCAGAGGATCAGCTCCTCGCAGAGCCGCGTCAGATGGATGCAGGAAACGCTAGCTGCATAGACCAGATCCAGAAGGAAGTCCCGGTCGGACACCGCATCCAGGGAATTGGGGATGGGACGGCTGAACCCAAGGGCTTCGGCGGTGGCGAACCTATCCAGAGGATAGGTGGTCCCCGCCAACGCGGCCGCTCCCAACGGGGACGCGTCCGCTGCCCGCTTCGCCGCTTGGATGCGTTCGGCATCTCGGGTGAACATCCACGTGTAAGCCAGCATATGGTGAGCGAAGAGGACTGGTTGCGCGTGCTGTAAATGGGTATAGCCAGGCATGATAACCTGCGGGTTCGACTCCGCCTGGCCGATGAGCGCTTCCCTGAGCGCCCGGTTCGCCGCCAACAGCGCAGCGCAGCGCTCCTTTGCGAATAGCCTCGTATCCGTAGCCACTTGGTCATTGCGGGACCGGCCCGTATGCAGCCGCGCCCCCGCACTGCCGATGCGCTCCGTCAAGGCCCGCTCCACGGCCATGTGGATGTCCTCGTCGTTGATATCGAAGACGAACGTACCCGCTTCGATGTCCGCCTGGATGCCGTCAAGGCCGTCGCGAATGGCCTGGGTGTCCTCCGACGAGATGATGCCTTGATCGGCCAGCATGGTAGCGTGTGCCTTCGACCCAGCTATATCTTGTTGGTACATCACCTTGTCAACTGGCAATGACGCACCGAACCGCTGGGTGAACTCGTCCACGCCTTCTTCGAACCGCCCCGACCAGAGTGCCATGTGCTCCTTCTTCCTTGAATGGCGGAACCGAAGCCCTGTGCTCCGGGATCCACCTATCCGGATATCCTACGAGAATTGATCCTTGGTTTCCTTCACGGCATTGAATTGGTTCATCCGCGCACCCTGAGAGAGGCGGTTCTCTGCCCAGGTCTTGCAGGAGAGTGCGTGCAGGTCGATGAAGCCCTTGGCGGCATTGTGGTCGAAGGCGTCATCGGCATCATAGGTAGCCAAGCCCAGATCATAGAGGGAGTAGACGCTCTTCCGGCCGACCACTGTGCAGCTGCCCTTGTAGAGCTTGATCTTCACCGTACCGGTCACGCACTGCTGGGTATCGGTCAGGAAAGCATCCAGCGCCTCCTTCAGCGGCGAGAACCACAGGCCGTTGTAGACCTGCTCTGCCCAAGCTTGCTCTATGCCCAGCTTGAAATGGAGCACACTACGCTCTAGGCACAGGTCCTCCAGCGCCTTGTGGGCGCAGATCAGCGCCAGCGCACCGGGAACCTCGTAGCATTCGCGGCTCTTCACGCCCACCAACCGGTTCTCGATCATGTCCAAGCGACCGAAGCCGTTCTGGCCCGCCAGTTCGTTCATGGCGTAGATGATGTCCAGGTAGCGCATGGTTTCGCCGTCCAGCGCACAAGGGATGCCCGCTTCGAAGGTCACGTCCACGTAGGTGGGCTTATCAGGGGCAGCCTCCGGCGCCACGGTCATGGTGTAGATATCCTCCGGCGGCTCAGCCCAAGGGTCCTCCAGTACGCCGCATTCGATAGCCCTGCCCCACAGATTGTCGTCGATGGAATAGGGAGATGCCTTCGTGGTGGGCACGGGGATGCCGTGCTCCTCAGCCCAGGCCATCTCCTCATCCCGGCTTCCCAGGTCCCAATCACGCACGGGAGCGATGATCTCCAGGGACGGATCCAGCATGAGGATGGAGGACTCGAAGCGCACCTGATCATTGCCCTTGCCCGTGCAGCCATGGGCGATGTACTTCGCACCGTAGATGTGAGCGGCGTCCACCAAGTGCTTCGCGATCAGCGGCCGGGAGAGCGCGCTCACCAGCGGGTACTTGTTCTCGTACAGAGCGTTGGCAGCCATGGCGCTGGTCAGGTATTCGTTGGCGAAATCCTCCCGCATGTCCACCACCAAGCAGTCAACGGCGCCGGATTCCAGAGCCTTCTTCTTGATGGCCTCCAGACCCTCGTGGTCTTGGCCGAGGTCTCCTGCTACGGCGATCACATCCAGGTCGTAATGCTCTTGCAGCCATTTGATGCAGACCGACGTATCCAGACCGCCAGAGTAGGCCAGTATCACTTTTTCCTTCGCCATGATGATGCTCCTTTGCGCTGTCAGCCCGCGGGCTGAGATCCATTCGAGTTCAAGGGCGAGACGCATGCGCATCTCAGATAGTGCAGGGTGGTGCTGAGGGTGGTGCAGGGTGTGGGTACGAGGGCATACGTCACGCCATCAAAGACAGACGTCCCTCAGAGAAGAGAAAGACGACTTAAGAAAGTCGTCGTCGAGAAATGCGAACGCGGATGCACGCAGCAACGCCAGCCGTGATGGCTGCGCTTGGATCCTGTGCTGCGAGTGCCTTCATGAGGTCCTTTCCCGTTCGCTTGGCCGAAGATGATAGCACAATCAGATCTCTGTCAAGCAGCCTTGCCCGTAAACGGCCGAGGAGGGGACAGCAGCACGGTCAGAGAAAGGAGCACGAGCGGAGAGTGGCAAAAGGAAGAGAAAGTCAGGGAAAGAGCACCAGCACGGCCCATGAGATACCGTCCTTAGCAATAAGTTTACCCTGAGTAAGCGCCATATTCAAGGCTAGGCAAGGGGTAGGGACTCGTTTATGATGCTCCCCATGCAAAATGACATCTTCCAACAAGAGCAAGCTCATCTCACCCACGTCTACGCTGACCTCAAGCGCTTAGGTGCTGATTGCGTCAAGCGCATGGAGCGCACCGCCGCTCAGGCCGAACAAGACAAACGCTCCATGGCCGAAGAGCTCTCCGTGAACTTGGCGACCTACGCAGACGCCATGGAGACCTATGCGGACTTCAGCGCTATGAACACCATCGTCGAGATGTCGAATCTGACCCAGACGCTGGATGCCCAGCGTCTCTCCGACATCACATTGCTGCTCAAGCAGCCCTACTTCGCGAAGGTGAATCTCAAGTTCCCCCAGTTCGAAGAGGTGAAGGAGATCTATATCGGCGCGGCGGGCATCTCGGATGAGAACTACCAGAAGCTGGTGGTGGACTGGCGCTCCCCCATAGCGGAGACCTACTACAACCAGGGCACAGGCCCTACCTCCTACCAAGCGAACGGCCGTACCATCCAAGCAGACCTGCAACTGCGCCGACAATTCAGCATCACCGAAGACACGCTGCATCAATACTTCGACACGACGGTGGCCATCCAGGACCCCTTGCTGCTCCGGTCCCTGGAGCAGGGCAAGTCCAGCCACATGGAAGCCATCACCACCACCATCCAAAAGGAACAGAACACCGTCATCCGCCATGAGGATGTTCCCACGTTGCTGGTCATAGGCGCGGCGGGGAGCGGCAAGACCTCGGTGATGATGCAGCGCATCGCCTACCTCTTCTACCAGTTGCGTGATTCCTTGGATCCACGCCAGGTTGCCCTCATCACGCCCAACACCGTCTTCGGGACCTACATCGAGAACGTCCTGCCTCAGATGGGCGAGAAGAATCCGCCCATGATGCCGTGGCACGAGCTCATGGCAAGCCTCCTCCCAGAAGGGCGTGGGGTGGGCGATGCGAATGTGCCGGTAGAGCGGCTTGATGCCATCGATGCCGCCTTGGAGCACTTCGACTTCCAGCCGGGGGACTTCCGAGACATCAGCTGGGACGGCACTCGGCTCATCGGCGCCAACCAGATGCTCAAGCTCTCCGCCAAGCACAGCAACCTGCCCGCAGGCCCGCGGCGCATCACGCTGATGCGCGAGGCTCTGGCGAAGCGGCTGGATGCCCGGCTGAATCAGCTGGCCGCCCGGGATGAGGTCCAGGACCAACTGGCCGCCCTTTCCATTGACGAGCAGATCAGCCTCTTCGGCAGCCCCGTTGAGCTGCTGACCGAAGAGGAGGCGGTCTCCGCTGCACGGCAGTTCGTCCGTCGCCGATTCGCTCCTGCCTACACCCTGCTCGAAGAGGACGCCTGGATAGATATCGACCACCTCGGGTTCCGCCTGCTGGGGCGTGGCGGCCTCACGTCCCTGGAGTGGATCTACCTCAAGATGGGCATCACGGGCCTGGCCGCCGAAGACGTGCGCTTCACCATGATCGACGAGGTGCAAGACTACACGGCAGCCCAGCTCATCGTAGCCGCTCGGTACTTCCGCAACGCCCATTTCCTGCTGCTGGGAGATCCGAATCAGGCCATTGCCGAAGGAACAGCCAGCTTCGATGAGATCCGCGCTATCTTCGCAGGTACCCGCGGCGGCATCTGCCATGGGCCCGTCTCTGAATGCACGCTGCCCACCAGCTATCGCTGCACACCCCAGATCACGGAGCTGTTCGGTCGCTTGGCTAGCCCCAGCACGGGCATGAGCATCCAGTCCGTCCAGCGGGATGGCACGGACCCCGTCATCGTGGAGCCCTTACCAGAAGAGTACCTGCCGGAACTGGCGAAGGCTCTGCGCCGGGCGGAGAGAGAAGAAGGGCTTACGGCTGTCATCGTTCCCTGGAAGCAGGATGCGAAGCGACTGGGGAAGCAGTTGGCTGAATACGATCTGCACCCGGCTGTCATGGATGGGAAGCGCCCACTGCCGGAACACGGCACCATGGTGATCCCTCTGGCATTGGCTAAGGGACTGGAGTTCGACGGGGTGATCATAGCGAAGGCACCGGTGGGCCTTGATCCCGCAGACCCGCTGGAGCGCCGGAGGCTGTACACGGCCATCTCCCGCGCCACGCGCCGCCTGACCCTCTTCGTGCAATAGCGCTGCGTTCAGAACAGCAACGCTGCTCCACTACTCCTGAGGTAGGTATTCACGAAGGGTCTTCTCAAGCTCCGTCATGTCGATGGGTTTGGTGAGGAACCCGTCCATCCCTGAAGCCAGCGCATGATCACGATCCTCCGCGAAGGCATTCGCCGTCATAGCCACGATGGGCAGATGGCTGCGCCCGCGCTCCTTGGTGAACTTCCGCAAGGCCTCTGTTGCCTCGAACCCGTTCATGTGCGGCATCTTGCAATCCATGAGCACCAGATCATAGTAACCATCCGGTTCGTCAGCTACCTTCGCCACTGCGTCTATCCCATCAACAGCGCTCTCTACCTGAGGCCCGAACTTAGAGACCAGCGCAGTGCCTATCTCTCGGTTGATCTCATTGTATTCCACCAGCAGCACACGGCCACCCAACTGCATCCGCTCCGTGGAAACGATGCGCTCCGGTGCCTGATCGTCATCGATGCAATACCGCCGCACCGCGGCATAGAGCACAGACCGGAACAACGGTTTCGAGATGACCGCTTGGGCGACCTCAGCCTGCTCTGCATCATCCTGGATGCTCCCCCCATAGGAAGCCATCACGATGGTGGGTACCGAGCGATCGGTTTCCTCCACCGCCGCCTGGATGTTCTGGATGCATTCAACCCCGCTCATACCAGGCATCTCAAGGTCGACGATCACCAGATCGAACGGCTTTGCTTCCTTCACGGCTTGCACCGCTACGCTCGCTGCTCGTTCGGGAACGATAACGCCCTCAGCCGTGGCACCGAATTCAGAAAGGGTGTGGATGGCGTTCTGCATGACAAGGTAGTTGTCATCTACCACGAGGATGCGCAGGTCCTCGAAACCAGAGGTGTCGAACGGTTGTTCCTGCACCGCATCGTCCTTTATCTTGAACGGCAGGTTAACCTGGAATCTTGTGCCCTTCCCCACTTCGCTCTCCACCTGGATGCTACCACCCATGAGCTCCACGAGGTTCTTCGTGATGGCCATCCCAAGACCTGTCCCTTCGGTGAAGTTGGTTGCATTATTGCGCTCGCGTTCGAAGGGCTCGAAGACATACTGGAGGAATTCCTTGTCCATGCCGATACCATTATCCTCCACGACGAACTGCATGTTCGCTATGCCTTTATTCGTAGGTGAATCCTCTGTCACCACCAGTCGGAAAGAGCCGCCTTCGTTGGTGTACTTGATGGCATTCGAGATGAGATTCAGCAGGATCTGGCGCAGCCGCATGGAATCGCCAACAAGCTGTTCGTGGTGGATATCATTGATGATGATGTCTGCTTGCAAGTGCTTTTCCGCTGACTGGGGATGCACGATGGTGATCAGCTCCGATAGCAGATCAGGCAGAGAGAGCCGCTCTTCCGAGAGCGTTGTCTTGCCGCTCTCTATCTTGTTCATATCAAGCACGTCGTTGATGAGCGAGAGCAGATGTCGGGAGGAGGTCATGATGCGCGTCAAGCACTGTTTCACCCGGAGGGGATCCTCGATGTTGTCATCGGCGATACGCGTCAATCCGATGATGGCATTCATCGGCGTGCGGATGTCGTGGCTCATATTCGAAAGGAAATCGCTCTTCGCTTCATTGGCTTGTTCGGCAAGAGCGACAGCCTCCTCCAGATGCTGTCGCAGCAGATTCTCTTCCTGCTGCTTCCTGCGCAGCAGGATCAAATAGAACACGATGAGCACCACCACGCACACCATTAAGATGGAGGAGAGGATGATGGTCTGCACGCAGGCCGCATTGACCACCGTATATGTCCGAGAGACCTCTTGGGTGGTCTCGTCCAAGATCTTGTTCGCCAGAGCCAACATCTTGTTCGACAGCGGCGTGATGCGGTCCTCAACATAGGCTTCAGTGAACTCGCTCGTGACTGATTCGTCTTCCACCAGCCTCATCACATGGGTCAGTCGCACGTAGAGCATCTCATAATCAGCCTTCAGAACACGCATATCTGCCGGATTGAGCAAAGCACGGGGGTTCATCTGCTCGAACTGCTTGCGCAGGTTCGCGTCTATCTCTTGGAGCTGATGGCGAAGTTCGGAGGTCTTCTCAGGGAAGAGACGGAAATGGGTCAGATGGGTGGAGAGCGTTTCGATCTGTGCGATATCCGTCTCGATATGCCCAGCCGCCACCGAAGTAGGGAAGGGCCCGTCTTTCATCTCTTCCACTTGGGATGAGATGGTGGCCATATTGTTCACCGTGACCACGAAGAAAGCCACTAGGAAGAGCCCCGCGCATACAGCGGTGATATGCATGGCCCATGAAGCGGCTCGGTGTTTCTTCTGCATGTGGTCCAACATTCCTCCGGTTCCCCTGTAGGCACCCAGCCCACTGCCAACAGCAGCGGCAAAAGCGCGTTCTTACAGGATAGGAGGTGTCATGTACAGGGAAGACCACAGGGGAAAGCGCTGCTTTACCGTTACCTTAAGATGCGCCTAAAGCGATGGCAGTTATTCCCTATCGGTAGACCGACCACGGTGCACCCCTGCATCTGAGCTATATCTGACGAAGGACCTCTATGACGAACGCGGCGTTCTCCGCCAGCTTCTCTTCGGAGATGTGCTCCATCACATCATCGGCCTGAGCGGCGAAAGCAGGCTTGCCATCCTCCATACCTGCGATATGCAGTGTTTGCAACCCATGGACCGCCGTGCAATAGGCACCGGAGTTGCGCCAGCGCATCTTGCCTTTGCCTAGGTCCATCCCCAGCGTTGAAGCGGCTTTGTTGACATAGCGCTTCATGCGCGCCGATGGCTTCTTCGGCTGGAAGATGCCATCCTCTTCGATCAAGGACAAGTGCCCTGCTCCAAGGCCATCCAGATCTATCACGATGGCGCCCCGCAGCTCATCGCCATGGGCTGCCAAGAACGACTTGATGCCCGCGTTGTTCGCCAGCTCTGCGCCCACCGCCAAGAACCATACCTCGCAAGAGATGGGACCGCTGTGGAACTGCTGGATGATCTCGCGCTCCTCCAGGGACATGGAGCTCAGGGTGATGTTGCCGAAGGGGTTCTCGGTCCGACGGCTGCGACGCCCGCTCGACCGCGTGGAGCGCCCCTCGCGCCGCTCATGGCCTTCGCCCTCTTCACCTTCCTGAGCGGCGGTGCCACCCCGGCTGGCCAATTGACGAACCTTAGAGAAAGCACCGCCCTCCCAGTCATCATCGTCCATAGCGTTGTCGCGGAAGCTCTCCCAACCGCCGCGGGCAGCCCCAGCGGAACGAGCATCCCAGCTCTCGTCCAAGCCATAGGCCTCGCTCATGGAAGAGACATCATCGGACTTCTTCTTGCGGCGGAACCGCCCGAACATCCGGGATGCCCGAGACTTCGGCATCTCCACATAACCCGGCCCGGCCGGGGCCCCGGTAGCCGTGAAATCAGAGGCATAATCAGAGTCATCTGCGTCTTCGATATACAGATCCTCTTCCCGCACATCCGCTATCAACTCATCCCCTACCGGGTCAAAGGTAGAAGTAGCGCTCGCAGAGACGAAGGATCCGGCGGTATTGATGGCCTGGGTCCTATCAACCTCTGGTAGCTCTTGGGAATCCATGGGCGGCAACGAATGGGCCAACCGCTCCTGCCGTGCCTGACGGCGAGCTGCCTTGGTCTCCTCTGTCGAAGCCTCCTCTTCAGCCAACGGTGCGTTCTGCAGGCGCGCGTTCACGCCCTCGATGGCCCCCGTCAAGCTGGGCAGGTCTATGGTGCGACGCTTGCGGCCGTTGGCTGCCTCCTTGGCAGCCGCTCCGCTCTGGGCAGCTGAAGCAGCACTCTGGGCTGCCTGTTTGAGCTCGGCGTTCTCCCGAGCCACCGCCTCTGCATCCACCTCCACAGGGATGTAGGAGATGGTCTTGTCCGTAACCGCGGCTGCCTGAGCAGCAGCTGCGGCAGCCGCTGCTGCCTCTTCTGCTGCTGCCTGTGCCTCGGCCTCCGAGACAGGGATGGAACCAGAAGCAGCTACGGGGGTTGCCACAACAGGAGCAACGGGCTTCGCTGCAGCATCTTCGTAATTGCTGGCATCAGTCATGCTGGACAGATAACCGTCAACGCCGCCCCCCGCGTGGGCTTGGGCAGCTGCCGCCGTGGCCACACCAGGTGCTCCCGCTTCACCCATGATGGACGCACGCATCTGGGCCAACCGACGCTCTACCTCCGACTGCTTCTCTTCCTGCTCGATGGCATTCGCGCTCATCGCATTGGCGTTGTCCAGAGCATCAGCGAACTTCGAACGGTGCACGGGTTCTGTGACGGCCGTATCTTCATGCTTGTTGGCTTTCTGCATGGCCTTGCGATACCAATCGGGAACGTTCGGATCCTCTTCAGGTTCGGGCTCCGGAATGCTCTGGGAGACGGCAGCGGTATAGGCGGCCTGCTGGTCAGGAGCGGCTTCGGAGGCTGCCCCGTCGGCCAGGGCCGCTGCTCCGGCTGCGGCTCCTGCCATGGCAGCCCCAGCTCCCGCAACGAGCGCGCTTCCAGCAATCGCATCCACAGCAGTTGCCTCCGCAGCTGCTTCAACCTTCGGTACTGCCGCAGCATCGAACACCACGGAATCAGTCAGCTCGCCCTCCGGAAGCTCGGCTTCTGAATAGGTCAGCTCCACATCCTCAGGGATCAACCCTTCGGCGCGTAGCTCCTCTTCGCCGTGCATCACAGCATCAGCCATGAGCTCTTCCGGTTCCTCGCCGATGCGCTTCGCACACTCCAGGAGCACAGCAATACCCGACGCATTCACATTGGCGCCACGGTTGTACTGAGCCGTCTGATGGATAAGGAATCCGAAGACCGGGATGAGCGCCAGAACCACGCCGATCACCGTGATCACGTTCAAGACCACCAGCAGACCGGCCGTAGCGCTGGTGACGAAACGGATCAGCAGGGCAACAGGCACAAGAGCCATGCCCACGAGCTCAAGGATGTAAAGATACGGCAGTGCGGAGAGCATGGCTCCCTTGGCTTCAATGCGCACCTTACCGGAGTCATAATGGGCAACGACCAGTACCTTGCGCTTGCGGCCCCGCGTGCCCGCATCTGTTTGCGGCGTGTATTTCGCCAGGATGTTCTGGCTGATGCCCGAGTTGCCGAATCGGGCGAAGGGAGAATGACCCAACGAATCAAGGATGAAGAGAACGGCCGTGATAAGCGTGATGATGACCGAGGGGATGACCATGAGCGTGAGGAAGATGGACAGGATGCCCAGCACAGCAGTGGCAATGCAACAAACCGTACGCGGAAGCTCATAGCCCAGACTGCAGTTGAATTCCTCTATCTCTGTGGCAAGACCGGCTTCTTCACGCAGGACCTCATCGATGAAGAAGGAGGCCTGCTGTTCTTCTTCGGTACCAGCCGGTCGTGCGCCGATCGTCTCTGTCAAACGTGCAGCATACTCTATTGCTTGCGCCATTGGATGCCTTTCGTCGCCTGCAAGGGCATAGTCGTTTGGATTATACCGCACCGGGTGAAACGCGAATGTACGGGGGCCTTCGCTATAATCACTTCCACGGAAAGGAGCCCCATGCCGCTCGGCCACATCAAGCGAAACACTCAGGGCACGTCGAATGAGATATCGTTCTCTGTCCTTGATGCGAAGAAGGCTGCCCATGCAGACACGGATGAGGACACCGGATCGCCTCTCGGGCGTATCTCCCTGTTCACACTGGGGAAGAAGCGACCCTCGGGCACACCCTCCAAAGATCCTTCGCTTCCCGGGAAGTACACGCAACGGGCCCCTGCTGCTCCAAGCCGTCCCTCCTGGGAGTTCTCCGGCTCTGAGGTAGAGGATCGCAAGCTGCGCCGCAAGCGCAATCGCAGACTGCTCACAGCATTGATGATCATCGTCGTTCTGATAGCCGCAGGATTCGCTGCCACCGTTGGCATCGCCCGGTATCAGCAGATGCAAGAGCGGGCGAATAGCCTCACGGCACAGATAGAGGATATCCGTCAGCAATTCACCGCTGCGGAACCGTTCCTCTCTCTGGTGGAAACCACGCTCACCGCGCCGCTGCCTGATATAGATGCTGCGGCGCTCACTGAAGAACTCAACGGTTTCGACCAGCGCCAACAAAGCATCTCCACCAAGCTCCGCGCAGCGAAGACCGCTGTGGAGCATATCGAAGGAATGTCCTCAGGGGCCGAAAAAGAGCGGGCGAACAATGCTATCGGTGCCATCAACGCTCTCATGAAAGCTTTCGACGCGGGCAAGGACATCCTGGAGGACGCTATCTCCGCTGCCCGGATCTATGACCAAGCCGAATCCTTCTTGACGGATACCATGGAAGGGGATTCGCTGGCCCGCGAAGCCGCAGCCACGGACTTGGTGGATGCAGCAGCGGCCGAGGCGGCCATTCAGAAGTCTGATGAAGCTATCGCCAAATTCGTTCAGGCGCGGGATGCTTTGCGGGCGGTGCAGAACGAAGGGAGCTGGTTGATAGACAGCTCAGAAGCATTCGAGCAGTCTGCCAATGACCTGCTCAAACCCTTCGAAGACTATGCAACGTTGCGGATCACGGCCCAAGAACATGCGAAAGAGACCGATGAAGCGCGGATCAACCTAGCCAGCCAAGCCATGGTAGAGGCAAATGCGCAGTACAACGCTGCCGAAGAGGAAGCAGCTCAACTGATCGCGGGCAAGCGCGATCAGTACCCCACCGATACCGTGCGCAAGGCCTACGAAACAGCCTTGCAGAAAAATGAGACCGTGGCCTCGTGGCAGAGCGAATACGCTAAGACAACCAGCTTGTTGGACCAGCTCTGATGCTCAAGCCCAAAACGCCCATCCATTACGCGGTCCGCAAAGCAACCGCGTAATAAAGATCAGCGCCAGTGCTGTTGTTCGCGACGGGTTTGGGTGGCGCGAAGCTCATCACGCAGGCCTTTGTAGGAATCCAACCGCTCGGGGGCTAGGTCCCCTGCCTCTACGGCTGTGCGTACGGCACAACCCGGTTCCGCCCCGTGTTCGCAATCTCGGAAGCGGCATGTTCCGGCCAGGTTTTCTATGTCAGCGAAGGCTGCTTGGATCCCCGCTTCGGCATCCCAAAGCCCTAGACCACGCACCCCGGGCATATCAACGATATGACCGCCTCCTGGCACCTTCACTGTTTCACGGGAAACAGTGGTATGCCGACCCTTGCCATCAGACGCGCGGACACCGGAGGTCCTTCGCACCTCGCTGGCGGCCAACCGGTTGATGAGCGTGGATTTTCCTGCGCCTGACTGGCCCATGAGCACCGCTGTCTCCGAAGGGGGTATCAGACTGCGCACCTCTTCCAAGCTAGCATCCTCGGTGGCTGAGACCACCACCACAGATACCTTGCTGCCTACCAGCGCGCTCACCGCACGGACCGCTTCCTCCCGCTCAGGGGCATCTAGCAGATCCCCTTTGGTCAGGAGGACCGTCACCGACGCACCCGTTTCGAACGCCAGCACCAATTCCCGTTCCAGCCGTCGGAGATTCAGCTTATTGATGGGTTGGACCACGAAGACCCGGTCGAAGTTCGCTGCCATCACCTGTTCAGCCGCCCGCTCCCGGGGGTCCCGCCGCACCAGCCGCGTACGCCGGGGCAGTATCTCTTGGATCACGTGGACGTCATGGGCCTCTGGGGCGCTGAGCAGCACGGCATCCCCTATTACGGCTCGCTCGACACCGTTCTTCACCAGGTCAGTAGCGTGTTCGCACCGCACCCGTTCGCCATTTTCCAGCTCCACCAAGGGCAACGACCGGTCGAGCTTGACCACGGTCCCGTGCTTCACAGCTGACGCTCCCGCAGGTGTCGGTACCCCAGCAGCAGCAATCCACCCAGGACCACCAGCAACAGGCCGGGTACCACTTGAGACATGTTGAACGGCGTGCGATTCTCGTAACCCGCCGAGACCACTTCCATGCTCGTAGCGTGCAAGTCGGACAACCCCGCGTGGTCTTTGCAGGCCAGGTTGAATGTCCCACGCACTTGCAGGGTGGTACCGTGGCGCCCATAGGCACCGTAGGTGTCAATGGCGTCCGTTGCGCGCGTGGTCATATAGCAAGCCACTTCGGCATAGGTCCCATCCACGGCCTCCAGGGTGATCCAGCTATGGGACGGATCGAATTCAGCGAATACGCGATCGCCCACAGCTTCTCCCACCACTTGCACCGTCTGGCCATTCATATACGGATCAGCCTTCTCCAAAGACGAGATGGTGGCATCGTAGATGAACGAGCTGTCTGGCAATTGAGACGGGTTGATCCGGTTCTCTGTGTTTGGTTCCGCCGAGCCGCTTCCCTGGGGGCTGCTCTCAGGCATGTCTTCAGGAGCGCATCCGGAAAGCCCCAGGCAAAGCGCTCCAGTCAAGAGCAGCAAGAAGGAGACCGCCCATATCCTTACGGGGAATGCTTCGGATGCCTTCATGGATGGACGCCTCATAGGATCTTCCCTTGCACCTTCGCCCGAGGACGCGGCAGAACGGAAGCCACCACCTGGGCCACCAGCGCCAACAGCGTTATGAACTCCAAACGGCCTACCCACATCTGCAGAATGTAGAACAGCTCCAGAGTGGGAGGCATGCCCGGTGTAGCAAGGCCCGTGGTCAAGCCACCGTTCGATGTCATGGCAATGGATTCGAAGATGGACTGCGTGGCATCGTAGCCATGTGCGATTCCCACCAGCGCCCCCACCACATAGGTCACCACATACAGGATGAAGATGGTCATGGCCGTTTTCACAGCCGTAGGAGTGAGGATACGTCGCCCAACGTGGAAGTAGGATTCCACCACACGAGCTGAGTTGGGAGACACGGCTTGTTTGATAGTCTGCAGGATGGATTTCGCGATGATCCCCACGCGATAGAGCTTGATGCCGCCCGAGGTAGATCCGGCTGCACCACCAACGGCCATCAGTAGCGCGATGGTCAAGAATGCACCACTGGTCAGGACCACCATCAGCTGGTTCGGCGTGATGACAGAGAACCCAGTGGTGGTGAAAGCGGATATCACCATGTACACCCCGCGCCGAAGGAGAGCGGGGATATCAGCGAACAAAGTGGACCCGGAAAGCGATGCCACGAAGACGCCCAGCATGACAGCTACCCAGATGAACATGGTGCGCGTCTCGATGTCCCGGAAGAAGGGACCGGTATTCCCCTTCCATACCTCATAGAATACGACGAAGCTGATGGAACCCAGGATCATCAAGATCAGGGTGATGATCTCAAGGATGAAGGAATGATAGTAGAGGATGGACTGTTGCATGGGTGCGAAACCCCCGGTCACGAAACCAGAGATACTGACCCAAAGCGCCTGGAGGGTGGCCCGAGCTGGTTCGAAGCCCTGTAGAAGAAGCAACCCCGTGAGCAACACGGTGGCCACCAAGATCACGATGGCTGTCACCTTCGCAATGAACTGAGTGGTCTGGATCACATTCGGCACCACATGTTCGCTGCGTGCCTCGGACGTATAGAGCTGGCTGCCGGAACCCTTCCCGAAGACCCCCAAAGAGAGCGCAACCACGATCAATCCCAAGCCACCCAAGAGATGCATCATGAAGCGGAATGTGTTGTCGGCGTAGGAGAGGTGGTCAAGGTCAATGATGAGCGAAGCGCCGGTGGTGGTGATGCCCGAGACCCCGTCGAAGAGCGCGTCTAGGAATGAGACGAAATGGCCTGAAAGATAAAGGGGGATGGAACAGAAGATCCCGAGAACGATCCAAGCCAGACCCACGATAGCCAGAGCCTGTTGCCGATTCAGCCGTCCTGGCTGCACGCAACAGAAGCGGAGGGTAGCACCGGCCACGAAGGCGATGCCGATAGAGAAGAGATATCGGCTGACAGCATCCCATTCTTGAAAGATAAGGCCTACCACGAGAGGTATGGCCATGAGTGCAGCGGACCAAGTGATGAGAACGCCCAGATAGTGGCCGATGACGCGCAGATCGTAGAAGGTGAACCGCTGCCACATATCCGCGTTTTCCGTCCTGTCCGTGCTTACCTGTGCTGGACCCTAGGACGCCAGCCCGATGAAAGCTGCGATGACACGCACCACGAAGGTGACCACCCAAAGCAGCCCGATGAAGGTCAGGGTGGTGAGCACCAACATGCTCATACCCATCAATGCTGACCAAAAGCCAGGTTTCATCTTTTGATGCACTCTCAACATGGGTCCATTATAGGGCTCACCTTCGTGCTAGGATATCCTTTTCCTCGTGAAAGGACTGTCATGACTTCACGCCCTGAACTGGACACCCTCGTCTTCGACCTCGATGGTACGCTGCTGGATACCATCCCTGATCTGATGGCCCTCACAAACATGATCCTCGAAGAGCTGGGTTACCCTCAGCGCACTCAGGAGGAGATCCTCTCCTTCGTAGGCTCCGGCGTTCGCCGCCTGATCTACCTGGCGCTGCCTGCTGATGCTTCCGAAGAGACGCGAGAGGAGGCCATGACGTTATGGAACCAGCACTTCCACGAGTACTACCATCAGACCAAGCCGTTCCCCGGTGTAGTGCCTCTGCTGAATGGTCTCAAGGAGCGCGGGGTCGGCCTGGGTGTGGTGTCGAATAAGCTGCAAGCGGGCGTTGATCAGATCATGAGCATCTGCCTGCCTGAATACGTCACTGTCATGTATGGCGAAAGCCCCTTGATCCCCCGCAAGCCTGATCCCACCGGTATCCAACAGGCCATGCGCATGTTGAAGACGGCTCCGGCGAACACAGCTTATGTGGGAGATTCGCCGGGAGATATCAAGGCCGCACGAAACGCTGGGGTCTTCGCCGTAGCCGTGCTTTGGGGGTATCACGCGAAGGAAGATTTCGCGAATGAGGGTGCGGAACCAGACCTGTACGTTGAGCACCCCGAAGAGCTGCTAGAGCTGGTCACTCCCTAATGTAGGGGCCGACCTCGGTCGGCCCTGGGTCGATCATGATCGACCCCTACGGCATTCGATGGTCGTCACGGCGGGCCGAACACGTTCGACTCGCCCTTTCTTATTACTCCTCGGTCACCGCCACGGCCGTCACACGGTCGCCGTCAGCGATATTCATCACATGCACCCCTTGGGTGGATCGGCCCAATTCGCTGATACCTGAAACGGGGGTGCGCACGATAACACCTTCTTCGGAGATGATCATCACCTCATCCTCAGAGGAGACCACCTTCATGGCTACCAACAGGCCCTTCTTCTGGGTCATGACGATGGTGTACACACCTTGGCCGCCGCGGTGATGCTCAGGGTATTCCGCAATGGGGGTGCGCTTACCATAGCCCTTCTCGGTGATGACGAACAAGTCGGTTCCGGGCCGAGCGATCTCCATGCCCAGCACGTGAGCATCTGCGGGCACGTTCATGCCGCGCACGCCTGTGGTACCCCGTCCCATGGACCGGGCTTCAGCTTCATCCCACAGGATAGCCTTGCCTGAGGAGGACACCATGATGACCTTCTCTCCCGGAGCCACCCGCCGGACAGAGATCAGTTCGTCGCCATCCTTCAGGTTGATGGCGATCAATCCCTCGCGGCGCGTGCGGTCGTAGAGGTTCATGGCCGTCTTCTTCACCATGCCGTTCGAGGTGGCGAACATGAGGTATTCGTCCTCGGGGAACTCCTTCGTGGAGATGACCGCAGAGATGGTCTCACCCTTCTCCAAGGGGAGCAGGTTCACGATGGCCGTGCCCCGGGCATGACGAGAGGCTTCGGGGATGTCGTACACCTTCAGGCGATAGACCTTGCCCTTGGTAGAGAAGAACAGCATGTACATATGATTGGTGGCCGTGAACAGATGCTCTACGAAATCAGAGTCTTTCAGGTTCACCCCTTGCATGCCCTTGCCGCCGCGCTTCTGTTGGCGATAGACCGAAGTGGGCATCCGCTTGATGTACCCGGCCTGAGTCATGGTCACGACCATGGAGTCGTCCGCGATCAGATCCTCGACATCGATATCCTTCGCTGCCGCGGAAAGCTTCGTCAGGCGCTTCGTCTGATACTTCTTGCGGATCTCTCCCAATTCGTCTTTGATGATCTGGCGAACCAGGCTCTCATCTGCCAGGACCCGCTTGTAGTAGGCGATCTTCTCGCGAAGCTCAGCCAGTTCGTTCTCGATCTTCGTGCGCTCCAAGCCTGTCAAACGGCGTAGCTTCATCTCAAGGATGGCGTCTGTCTGACGCTTCGTGAGCCCGAAGCGCTCGGTCAGGCGAGCAGCAGCCTCTTTATCCGTTTCAGAGGAGCGGATGATGTGGATGACCTCATCGATGTTGTCCAGTGCGATGAGATAACCTTCGAGGATATGAGCGCGCTCTTCTGCCTTCGCCAGCTCGTACTTGGTGCGCCGAACGATGACTTCCTTCTGGTGCTCGATGTAGTAGAACAGGATCTCCTTGAGAGAGAGCACGCGAGGAGTGGAGTCAACGAGGGCCAGCATGTTGATGCCGAAACCCACCTGCAGCTGCGTGTGCTTGAAGAGCTTGTTGAGCACCACCTGCGGGATGGCGTTGGATTTCAGGTCGATGATGATATCGATGCCATGGCGGTCCGCTGCATCATGGATGTTAGAGATCTCAGGCAGCTTCTTATCGCGCACCAATTCGCCCAGCTTCTCCAGCAGACGCTTGCGGTTCACCTGGTACGGGATCTCCTTCACCACGATGGAGTTGCGACCGTTCTTCTTCTCGATCACTTCGCACTTCGCGCGAACCGTGATGCTTCCGTGACCGGTCTGGTAGGCGTCCAGGATGCCCTTCTTCCCCATGATGATGCCACCGGTGGGGAAGTCAGGTCCGGGCAGCGCGGTCATCAGCTCTTCCACTGATACATCCGGGTTGTCCAGCATCATGCAGGTGGCATCGATGGTCTCACCTAGGTTATGCGGGGGGATGTTCGTGGCCATGCCCACAGCGATGCCGTTGGAGCCGTTCACCAATAGGTTGGGGAAGCGTGCAGGCAGGACTTCTGGTTCCTGTAAGGATTCGTCGTAGTTCGGAACGAAATCCACCGTTTCCTTATCCAGGTCGCGCAAGAGCTCCATGGCAGGTTTATCCAGGCGCGCCTCGGTATAACGCATGGCTGCCGCAGAGTCACCGTCGATGGAACCGAAGTTCCCATGACCGTCAATGAGCGGCAGTCGCATGGAGAACGGTTGGGCCAAGCGCACCATGGTGTCGTAAACGGCAGAATCACCATGGGGATGATACTTGCCGATCACATCACCCACGGTACGAGCGGATTTCATGTGAGGCTTCGTCGGCAGGTAGCCAGATTCATTCATGGCATAGAGGATGCGCCGGTGCACCGGCTTCAAGCCGTCGCGCACATCAGGCAATGCACGAGCAACGATAACGCTCATGGAATACTCCAGGAACGACTGCTGCATCTCTTTACCCAGCTCTGCAGGCTGCACTGCAAGCTCACCAGCGAAGGCGCTTTGGGGCTCGTCGCCATCTTCGGCAGCCGCAGCCGTTTCGGCGGCCGCTTCCATGTCTGCCGTCTCTTCGGCTTCCTGCTCTTCGGTCAAACCCTCGCCGTCTTCGTCGAAGTCCATGGGGATACCCTCATCTATTCCCATGTCTTCATTCTTGAAGTCATCGTTCTCCGCCATACAGTTCCCTTTCAACTGTGATCATCAGACTCTGAAACGAACTCTCACTTGGTTCCGTAGGGGCCGACCGTGGTCGGCCCTCTCTTACACCCGGAACAAACCTTCTTTGCTTCCGTAGGGGGCGATCATGATCGACCCCAGCGTTACCCCCGGAATAACCCCTGTCTTAGATATCCAAGAATCGGACGTCTTTCGCATGGGTTTGTATGAACTTCTTACGCGGCTCCACTTGGTCGCCCATCAATTCAGACACCACACGTTCAGCTTGAGCCGCATCCTCAATCTCAACCTTAAGCATCATCCTATGCTGCGGCTCCATGGTGGTCTCCCACAGTTGCTCCGGGTCCATCTCACCCAAACCCTTATACCGCTGAACATCGAACCGGTCTGAACCGCCCATTTCCTTGAGCGTTGCTGAGAGAGCGCTCTCGTCATAGACATAGCGCTCGATCTTCGTGGAGCGGGAGTTCTTCTTCTTGATGCCGAAGATGGGCGGGCACGCGATATAGATGTACCCACGGGCGATCAGCTCCGGCATATACCGATAGAAGAACGTCAGGAGGAGGCAGCGGATATGGGCTCCGTCTACATCAGCGTCCGTCATGATGACGATACGATGGTAACGCGCTTTATCGGCGTCGAAGTCCTCACCAATGTTCGTGCCGATGGCAGTGATGAGCGAAGAGATAGTATCCGAAGAGAGGGAGCGGTGCAGGCCTGCTTTCTCCACGTTCAAGATCTTGCCGCGCAAAGGCAGGATAGCCTGGAACTTACGGTCGCGGGCTTGCTTGGCAGAGCCGCCTGCGGAATCACCCTCTACGATGAAGATCTCAGACAGAGATGCGTCCTTCGAAGAGCAGTCTGCCAGCTTGCCCGGAAGCGCGAACGAATCCAGAACGCCCTTGCGGCGCGTTGCCTCGCGAGCCTTGCGCGCAGCCTCGCGGGCCTTGAGCGCTTGGGATGCTTTGTTGATGATCCGCTTTGCCGGAGTAGGATTCTCTTCCAGATACTCCGCCAGGCCTTGAGCCACTGCATTCTGCACAAGGCCACGAATCTCCGTGTTGCCCAGCTTCGTCTTCGTCTGCCCCTCGAACTGAGGATCATGCAGCTTGACGGATATCACCGCGGAGAGCCCTTCGCGGGCATCTTCACCTGAAAGGTTCGAATCCTTCTCCTTCAACAGCCCCTTCCCACGCGCGTAATCATTGATGGTGCGTGTGAGGGCGTTCTTGAAACCCTCAAGGTGGGTACCACCTTCAGTGGTGTTGATGTTGTTGGCGAAGGCCATGATGGTGGCGCTGTAGGACGTGGACCACTGAAGAGCTATCTCCACTTCGCCATCAGGATTCTCAGCCTCGAAGTAGATGGGTTTGTTCAGCGTTTCCTTACCTTCATTGAGGTAGGTGACGAAATCGATGATGCCACCTTCAGCCTTGAACGTCTCGGTGATGGGATTGCCATCCGGCCCTTTACGGCGCTCATCCTGCAGGATGATGGTCAGCCCTTTATTTAGGAACGACATCTCCCGGAACCTATTCGCCAGCGTGTCGAAATCGAAGGTGGTGGTCTCAGTGAATATCTCGGGGTCAGGCCAGAAGGTCACCTTAGTGCCCGTCCCTTTCGCCTTCCCTATCTTATGCAGCTTCGTCTTAGTGACGCCGCGCTCGAAATCCATCTCATATTCGTACCCGTCATGCTTGACGCTGACCCGGGTCATGGTAGAGAGCGCGTTCACTACGGAAACACCCACGCCATGGAGACCGCCAGAGGTCTTGTAGGCACCATCACCGAATTTGCCCCCTGCGTGCAAGATGGTCAACACCACTTCCACGGTAGGTATTCCCTCTTGAGGATGCTTCTCTACCGGGATGCCGCGGCCATTGTCGGTCACGGTGACGGAGTTATCCTCATGGATGGTCACTTCGATCTTGTCGCAATATCCCGCTAAAGCCTCGTCTACGGAATTATCCACGACCTCGTAGACCAGGTGATGGAGGCCGCGCGGCCCCGTAGAGCCGATATACATACCAGGGCGGATGCGAACGGCTTCAAGTCCCTCAAGGACGCGGATATTCTCCGCACCATAATTACCATTGCTTGCATTAGCTGCCATAGCCACTCCCTTGCTGCGATTAGGCTTTGAATGGGGTTTTCTTGTTTTGACCGAACGATTTTAGCATACAAACATACGCTTTTTTATAAACCCACCTCTTAAACGGCGGAATATGAGCCGTTTTAAGCGCTTGTCATCGAAAACCCTTACTAACCACTCATGAGATGTTTTTGGATGTCTATAATCAGCGCTTTTTCACGCATCTTCGTATCGAAATATTCCAGATTAGCGGTAGTGATGAAGGTTTGGGTCTTAGGTAAAAGACATTCCACCATAGCCTGCCGCCGTCGTGTATCCAATTCGCTCATCACATCATCTAAGAGGAGGATAGGCTTCTGATGGAGCATCTCTTCGATCAATCGGACTTCTGCCATCTTCAGCGAAAGGACCACGCTCCTCTGCTGCCCTTGACTGGCAAAAGAACCGACATCCATTCCGTTGATGAGGAACTGGATCTTATCTCGATGCGGTCCAATAATCGTTTGATGACGGGCGCGCTCCTCTATCCGCGCCTCCTCTTGTTTTCTCCGAAGATCCTCTTGATCCTCAGAAGAGGGGATATAGTCCACGGAAAACTCTTCGCCCCCAGAGATATCCTTGTACGCCTCCACGAGAAAAGGGGTCATCCGCTCGATGAGGGCCCGGCGGTAGGCCGTTAATTGCGATCCGACTTTCGCGAAGAGCTCAGATAGCGCATCTAAGAGATCATCGGGTGCTTCATCTTTAAGGAGCCGATTCCTGTGACGAAGGAGCTTCTCGAAATCTCGGGTGATCTGATAGTAGTTCGCATTGACCTGCTGCCCTATGAGATCGATCTCACCACGACGCAATGAGTCAGACCGCTTCACAAGATCAAGGTCTTCCGGCGCGAAGAGGATAGCAGGTATCATCCCTTTGAGATCTTTGATCGTGCGGGCCTTGCCGTTCAACCGATAGCTACGCTTCTCCCCATCGAACACGAGCTCAACCTCAAGTTGTCGATTCCCATCAGACACATTCGCTGAGAGCAAGAAATCAGAGCTTCCTTGTTTGGCCATCTCAGAGGACGTAGCTTTACGAAAAGAGGTAAGGGCGGTCAACAGCTGGAGGGCTTCTATCACGTTGGTCTTCCCGATAGCATTCGGGCCGAAGAGGATATTTAGCTCCTCTAGGTTATTCAAGGTGAAATGCTGATACGAACGAAAATTCGCCAGCGTAATATCTTGGATCCTTAATGACACCAAGAAGACCTTATGAATGGTAGCTCATAGGAACGCTAGATACGCACAGGCATGATGAGATAGAGGAAATCATCACCCTCTACCGTACGGAAGATACCTGGCTTCATACCATCGAGGATGTCGAAATGAACCTTTTCACCTTTGATAGCAGAGAGCCCGTCTACCACGTAAGCAGAGTTGAATGCGATCTCAACATCATCTCCCACTGCTTCGCATCCGATGGTCTCTTGGACAGACCCCACATCGGTAGCCTTCACGTAGATCTGAAGGGTTTGTGTAGTGTTATTGATATCGAAGCGCATGGGGGCTGAAGATGAGCTGAGGATAGCTGCACGTTTGACCGCCGCTGTGAAAGGAGCCAACTCTAAGGTCACACGAGTGTTGTGATCGGTAGGCAACAACTGGCGGTAGTTAGGGTAATTCCCCTCTATCCGGCGGTTGATGAAGACAGTCTTCCCGCAGGTGATCACGATCTGATTATCCGAGAGACCTAGGGTGATATCAGCGTCTTCCATGGGAACACCGCAAATATCATTAAGGAAGGTACCCGCGATAACGGCACTGAATTCATCTGCTCTGGTTTCCGTGAGCTTCGTTTTCGCAAGAGCAAGCCGGTAGGAATCCGTTGCCACCATCTTGAGCTGCTCGTCTTCAAGCTCAATGAGCACACCAGTAAGGATCATCCGACTCTCATCGCGAGAGACGACCCGTGAAACACGTTTGACCATGCTCGTAAATATATTGAGAGGAAGAGTGACTTGTTGATTCGTCTCTACTTCAGGGAATCCAGGGAAATCATCCGGGTTCAGCGTCCAAACAGAGAATGAAGAGGTATCGCAGACCACTTTGACATCATTCTCATTGGTTTCGATATGGACAGCAGCATCCGGGAGACTGCGAACGATCTCAGAGAAGAGCTTACCAGGAACAACGGTTTTACCCTCTTCTTCAACTAGTGCGGGAGCGCTTACTTCAACAGAGAGTTCAAGATCAGTACCTTGAAGGGTGATCTGATCCGTCTTGGCTTCTATGAGGATGCCCGAAAGGATAGGGAGCGTTGAACGTGTTGAAACACCTTTCATCACCACGGCGAGCGCGTTGCCGAGCTCCGTCTTATTGATGCTGAATCTCATGACATCCTTCCTCGTACATTTCTATAGGATTATACCTCTATCAGCTTTTCATCATGAGGTTTCAGAGATTCATTCTGTATTTCATATTCTCTTTTTCATCGTTCTGAAAAATAATGAATTCAACTTGTTTCATCTTAGTATTCCACGTATGTTGTTCTCTTGCAGGTGGAAAATGTTGATAACCTTCTCAGAAATGATCCTTTTGTACCGAAATCCCTCTTTCTTACCTGTAAAAGTCCTCTGAATATGAGAATCTGGATTGTGTATTTCTTATGACGATGTTTATCTGTGTATTTTAAAAACCAATGATATACGGGTCTTTTGTCCTGGTTCGGCTAGTACCGAATATCTGTTCTATTCTGATTTCATTCTGAGTGAGGTGGTTATCTCAAATCGAAACAAAAGCAACGGCTCTATCAGGTAATCGCTTAAATAGGGTGATTGTCAAGAAGAATTTTTGGTAGTTATTCACTGTTATAGATCCTGTATTCTCTATCTCCTCTAACGGTTTGATTTGTTTTCCACTTTTTATGAATAAAATGTTGAAAACTATGAAATCCATCGAAAGTTTCATTTTTAGGGGATATATCATCTTTGAACTGAGGTACCTTATCTGCGTTTAGAGATTGGGAAGCATTTGGATCAGAACATCACATATGCAGATACACAGCGGGAGAGGTCTTCATCACCTAAAGGCTCTCTTTCTTTTGTGAGCACCCCCGCTCGTATCGCTATTTATGATGATCTCCTCAGCTCTCCTCGGATATTGGATATCAAACCGAACACCACGAGAGAGTTCATCGGAGAGCTAGCTGCTTCTATCTATTCGGAAGCGAGTAGCTTAGGCGGATCCATTCCTTACACGGTTATCCTCCAAGTTTCAGAGAATTTCATCCATGCTGAATTCACTGAAATGGTTATTTCTATATTCGATGAGGGGAATACGATCCGTTTCACTGATCAAGGTCCGGGTATCCTCGATAAAGAGAAGGCTCAACTTCCTGGCTATTCCTCTGCCACCCATGAGATGAAGCAATATATCAATGGAGTAGGCTCTGGGCTACCCATCGTCAAGGAATATCTTGAGACGAAACACGGGAATATCCGCATTGAAGATAATCTAAGCACAGGGGCTGTGGTTACCATCAGCTTGGTTTCAGAGGAACAAAGGGAACTTCCTTCTTTAGAGGGAAGTGGCTCTAGGGATGCTTCTTTAAGCGTTGATATGCTCCTTCCCCTTCTCTCGAAACGTGCTCTCTCTTTCCTTCCTCTCTTCAAGACAGAGAGCGTATGGGGCGTGAAAGACCTTTACACCACTATGAATATACCAAGCGGGAGCATGTATAACGAATTGAAGAAGCTCCGTGACCTGGGTATCGTGACGCAGATCGGGAAGAAATACACCCTAACACCGTTAGGGAAGGATCTCGTTCGGACCTTATAAGGGAGGAATTCCTCGGATTCCTCTTTTTATTATTGTGGAAAACCTCTACAATTGTGTAAAACTCTAATCGTACTCATTGATATACCCACCTTCATGGAAGGTCATCTTATGCAGCCGACTGAATTGACTGAAAAATGGGAAGAGATCTGCGAAAAGGTATCTTCTTACCCTGATGTCAATACATCCCAGTTCAACGCTCTTCTCACGCGTATCCAGCCTCAAGCTATCAGTGATGGTTTCCTGCTATTGACGACTGAATCCAGTTTCATGAAAACCTGGGCTGAGAAGAATTTTTCAGGGATCATCCTGCGTGCTCTTGAGGATCTATATCAGATCACCTTCGATGTGGTCATCGAAGTAGACGAAAGTGGTGCGCAGCCTATCACCACACAACCCCCCCTCCACCAAACCCCTCCAACACATCCTAAAAACAACGAACGCAACTTTGTTGTTGAGAGTTCTTTAGAAGATAAGGATGATCGATTCAAGATCCCTGATTTCATCCAAAAGACCGAATATGAAAAGGGAGACATCAATAAGGATCAGCAGCTTCAGAATAGTGCTTTCATCAGCCCTGATGCTTCGCTTTCTAGCTTCACCTTTGAGAACTTCGTCATCGGTGAATCGAACCGAATGGCCTATTCGATGGCGGTTCAGGTGGCAGAATTCCCTGGGAACACCCCTTTGAACCCGCTCTTCATCTATGGACGAAGCGGATTAGGTAAGACCCATCTCCTTCGGGCTATCCAAAATTACATCAATAGAACGCGGCCAGATATCACCACGATCTATGTAGATGCAGAAGAGCTCATCAGTGAATATACCGATGCAGTAGCTCAGCATGACCGGGAAAAATCAAGTTATAAGAACTTCAAGACCCATTATGAGATGGCGGATGTTCTCCTGGTGGATGATATCCAATACTTCCAAGGTAAGACACAAACATTGAATATCGTCTTCCAGATATTCAATAACCTCATCAATCAGGATAAGCAGATCATCCTCTCTGCTGATAGGGCCCCGAAGAATATCGATATCGAAGAGCGTTATCGATCGCGATTCATGCAGGGAGGTACGGTAGATATCCAACCTCCTGAGGTTGAGACGAAGATAGCTATCGTGAAGAGCTATATCAACGAATACAAGCGGATGAATGGGAATGAATCTTTATATATCCCTGAGGAGATCCAGGCTTATATCGCAGAGAATTCTGGTTCGAACATCCGAGAGCTTAAAGGTGCTGTAACCATTGTCATCTACCATCTGAATCTTTCAGGGAATGACACCATCTCCATCAATGAAGTACGCACGCTCCTTGAGGATCACTTCATGGGGATGATGTCGAAGAACCTCACGATAGAAGATATCCAGAAGCAGGTGGAGAACTACTATAAGGTCAAGCATAGCGACCTTATTGGATCCTCTCGTTCGCGGGAAGTCTTGTTCCCTCGGCAGATCGCTATGTATCTCTGCCGCCAATTGCTTGACGTCCCATATGCGAATATCGGAACGAAATTCGGGAAGGATCATTCGACGGTCATGCACTCAGTGGGTAAGGTTGAGAGCATGTTGCTCCAGAATAGGAATGTCCAGGAGGAAGTTGAAGTGCTCAAGAAGTTGATAAAGGACTTATAACCCATTGTTTTTGGTTCTTAACTTCTTGATCGTCTGTTCATTCCGGATCCATCAGTTTTTTGGATAGTTGAATCTCAAAACACGTTATTCACGGCATATGTTGACGTTCTTCTCGGCTCTGACCTGTGGTCTTGGGAGATTTCCTTGTTTCAACCATCCTTATTACTATGATGATTTCAAAGACATCTAGCGAAAAACATGGTGGGGGAATACTCTTCAACTCTTAGAGAGCGCAAAACATCGAATTCATGATTGACATGCATGAACTCCGCGGTATACTTCTCAGTCACTTGCCTCTATTTCTAGAAGAAGGACTTACTGATGAAGCGTACATACCAACCAAATAAGCGCAAGCGTGCTAAGACCCATGGTTTCCGTGCCCGTATGTCTACGAAGGGTGGGCGTGCTGTTCTGGCAAGAAGGCGCGCTAAAGGACGCAAGCGCCTTTGTGTGTAGACCTAACTTTTGAAGACGATCAAGTCCAATGAGGAGATATCAGCTATCTTCTCGCAAGGAAAACGTCTTTCAAATAGGTTCATCACGGTAATGATCAAGGATGAATCGAGCATTGAACACGACCGTGATGGTCGTGTTGCTTTTATTGCAGGGAAAAAGCATGGCAATGCAGTATGGAGGAACGCTGCAAAAAGACGACTAAGGGAATTGTATCGGCATTTAGAAGGGGACTGGAAGAGCTACGACGTCTTATTTATCGCTAAATCAGGGATCTTACATGATTCTTATAGTAAAGTTCTCTCAGCGTGCGATAAGACCTTGAAGAATGTCAATAGGGAATCATAAAGGCTCGATCGAACAGATTACGATATATATCAAACAAGTACCAACGTATATCGCAATCGGTTTGATCACTCTTTATAAAGCACTCATCTCTCCTTTGCTTCCTTCAAGTTGTAGATTCATTCCAAGTTGTTCGGAATATGGTCTCGTTGCTTTCAAGCGCTTTGGCTTCCGAAAAGGGTTCGTTCTCACAGCAAAGCGTATCCTTCGATGCCGACCAGGAGGGCCGCATGGGTATGATCCAGTTCCTGAGGTCTACCCTATAAGCCAAAGGACTAAAGAGGTGGACTAGCTTTATGTGGGATGTATTCAAAGATTGGATCTTCGAGGCCATCAACTTCTTTTACGGATTAGTTGGTGATTGGGGCCTCGCTATCATCATCATCACGGTCATCTTCCGTATCATCGTCGCGCCTTTGATGCATAAGCAGGCGAAGTCGAACTTCAAGATGCAGAAGATCCAACCCCAGATCGCGAAGCTGCAGGAGAAGTATGCAGGGGATCAAGTCAGGATCGGTCAAGAGACCCAGAAGCTCTATGCGGAAGCTCATTTCAACCCGTTAGCTGGTTGTCTTCCCATGCTGCTTCAGATGCCTATCTTCATAGCATTATTCCAGGTATTGAGGGAAATGGGTGGTAGAGCTGAGGTTCAGAACTTCTCTTTCTATCAATTGGTCCCTAATCTTACTGAGTCACCTTCAGGTGCGCTCGCTCAGGGTATAGGAACATTTGTTCCCTATTTGATCCTGATGCTCATCTTTGCTGGAGCTACCTTCTTCCCTATGATCCAACAGCAGCTCAAGAGCAAGGATAGTAAGCAACGCACTCAGACTTTGATCATGGCAGTCGTCATGAGCATATTCATGCTATGGATCTCCTGGAGCTCCCCGGCTGGCGTTCTTCTCTTTTGGGGTGTTTCTTCATTGATCGGTATCGGACAGAACCAATTCACACTCAGCCGTTGCCGTAAGCAAGAAGCAGAAGAAGAGGCTGAGAAAGCTTTGGTTGCTAAACCTGTTGAGGTTGATGTCGTGCGCAAGGAGAAGAAGAAGCGCCCGACTAAGAAGCATTAATTGTTTCACGTGAAACATGGAGGTTGTCATGAGCGAAGAGATCATCGAGACTGAACAAGAGAATGAAGAATTAGACCTTGACCATATAGCAGATGTTGCTATCGAGACCCTTCAAGGTATCCTTGAGCATTTCAATGTAGGAGAAGTCACTATTGATGAGTATGAGGGTGATGAAGGAGAGTTGATCCTTGATATCACTGGTGATGATCTTGCTGTGCTGATCGGTCGATATGGAAGAACTCTTGATTCTCTTCAATTCATTGTATCAGCTATCAATTATCGAAAGCTCGGCTTCCGATATCCCGTGGTTATAGATGTTGAAGGATATAAGAGCCGTCAACGTGAGAAGATAGAGAGCATCGCTCACTCTACGGCACGCCGTGCTGTTTCCCAGGGGCGTAGCATCTCTATGCGCCCGATGACTCCTTACGAGCGCCGTTTGGTTCATATCGCATTAAAAAATGATCCTAAGGTTGAGACAGAATCAGAAGGTGAAGGCTCAGACCGTCACGTAGTGGTCTTCCCTGTTTAAATCTAAAAAATCCATAAGGGCGGATTAATCCGTTTTTTATCTCATCTGTTAGGGCTGAGCATGCTCGGCCCTTTTTATTACGGTATCTGCCGGGTAATGTACCGTATGGGGTTATCCCAAGTATGATGACAAAGGGCGGATCATGATCCGCCCCTACAAAGGACCGGTAGCGTTATTCCTGTAGGGGCCGAGCATGTTCGGCCCTTCCTTATACTTACTCGTAGGGGTCGACCGAGGTCGACCCCTTTTAACTACTTCAATGGTCTCTTTTGGGCCATCCCTACCCTACGTGGAAGGTTGATAGAAGGTTCCTTATATTTCTCAAAGACAAAAACTCTACGATGAGTCTCATGATCACTGAGATCGTATTCTCTATCTTTGATCAATCTCATTCCTACTTTATCTTCTATTGCTTGGGCAGCTTCTATCTCAGATATTTCGATATTCGCCTTTAAGCAGATCAAATATCCATCTTCACAGAGAAGAGGAGAAGCTAATTCAATCAATGAAGGGAGGGAGCTCAACGCCCGCGCAGTCAAAACTGAGAACCCACCTGGTTTTTCTTGTGCTAATTCTTCTATACGCCCACTATAGGTAGAGATATTCTCACTAAGGCCAAGCTTTTCAAGGATATCCTCTATTGCCGTGATCTTCTTCTTAACAGAATCGATCAAAATAGTCTCTCGACCTGTTATTACCCCTAGAGGAACTCCAGGGAATCCCCCTCCCGTTCCGAGGTCACCATACACACCTTCAGGAGCCTCATTCATTTCTTCAAGGACTGCAAGGGAGTCTTCTAAGTGAAGGAGTCTTCCTTCTTGTTTATCTGTTATCCTTGTCAGGTTGATCCGTGTATTGGTTTCGATGATCTCATCTAGGTACGTATCAAGCACTTCGTATACGTTTTCCATTCTATGACTCCTATCGGTCGAGAGTGTTTCACGTGAAACACTTACGTCGAATCATATTTGCTATACTCACCGCCAACTGAAAGGAGAGCGATCGGTGAACCAATACAATGATAATCAAACACAATATCAAAAAGCACCCATCGATGAATTCGATATCGAGAATACCGAAGTCGTCATCCGAGATGTTGTTCCTCCTATCGAAGATCATATGGATGTGAAGACTCTTAAAACCTATCGCGATAAGAAACCAGTGGATCATGTGATAGGTCAGACACGCATCATTGCTGTGATCAATCAAAAAGGTGGGGTTGGAAAATCAACAACGGCTATCAACCTCGCAGCTGCTCTAGGAGAAAAAGGTAAACAAGTTCTCCTGGTTGATCTTGATCCTCAAGGTAATTCTTCCAGTGGGCTTGGTATAGAGAAGACCCTCGTTAAGAACTGCATCTACGACGTGCTGCTCAACGATGTTTCTATCGAAGAGGCTATCATCCCCGATATCTATCCTGACCTTGATATCGTTCCCGCTACTATCAATCTTGCTGGAGCTGAAGTAGAGCTCGTCTCTGAGATGGCTCGTGAGAATCGCCTTAAAGAAGCAGTAGGCGCAGTTAGAGGGAAGTATGATTACATCCTCATCGACTGTCCGCCCTCTCTTGGTCTACTTACAATCAACGCTCTTGTAGCGGCCGATAAGCTTCTCATTCCTATTCAATGTGAGTTCTATGCACTGGAAGGTGTGACAAAACTTCTTGAATCAATGAAGCGTGTCAAAACTCGCCTGAATCCAACCCTTGATATCTTCGGTGTGCTCTTGACTATGTACGACAATCGCACAACGCTTTCGAAGCAGGTAGTAGAAGAGGTTCAGGGTTATTTCGGTAAGCTTGTTTTCAACACGCTTATTCCCCGTACTGTCAAATTATCAGAAGCTCCTAGCTTTGGTATGCCTATCACTGAATACGACCCTCATGGTAAAGGAGCTATTTGTTATCAAGAGCTTGCAAAGGAAGTGATCGAGCGTGGCTAAGAATAATCGCGGTGGCCTCGGAAGAGGTCTAAACTCTCTGATCAACGGGCCCTCTTCTACTCCTCGCACCACAGAACGGGAGCGGATCATCTATAACGAGAATGAAGAGATAGATTATTCTGATCAAGACGCCAAACTCAGTGGTAAGACTGATAATTTCGAACGTGTAGCAGTTGAGAAGACAGCTCCTAAGCAGATACCCTCAGAACCCCGCGCTATCCCTCGTCAAGAAGAGGAATCAGCTCCTCAAAGCTCTAATCTGATAAATGCATCTATAAACCAAGCTCCTAAACCTGTTGAGAAGAGTGTTTCACGTGAAACACTCAAGGCTCCAGAGTCTCCTAAACAAGAAGAGATATCTCATGAAGAAGGTATCACTGAGGTTGAGATAGATTCCATTACTCCAAACCCAGATCAGCCCCGAACTAATTTCAAGAAGGATGAGCTTGAAGAACTCTCACATTCCATTAAGAAGGAAGGGTTAATCCAACCGATCCTTGTTCGTGAGACTGATGATGGGCAATATCAGATCATCGCTGGTGAACGTCGTTGGCAAGCATCAAAGCTTGCTGGCATCAAGAAAGTCCCTATCCAGGTTAAGAATGTTGATGATGATAAAGCCCTTGAGCTGGCACTTATCGAGAATATCCAACGTTCTGACCTGAATCCCATCGAAGAGGCTTATGGGTATAGACGTCTTATGGAACGACGTAAGATGACCCAGGCTGATATCGCTCAAGCAGTCTCAAAAGGGCGTTCAACCATCGCGAATGCTCTACGCTTGCTGGATCTTCCCGAAGAAGCTCAGCAATTACTCTTTGAAGATAAGATCACAGCTGGTCATGCTCGTGCGATCCTTTCTGTGCCCACTAAAGAGGCTCGTGAGTCTTTGACTAATAAGATCATCGAGAACAAGCTCAGTGTACGCGAAACAGAGTCTATCGCCCGCTTGCTCTCGAATAAGGGAGACAAGAACGCTTCGAAGCGGGAGCCACTTCCTGAGAAGTATAAATCCGTAGCGAAGACCCTCAAGGATCTCTTTGAGACTAATGTGAAGATCAAATCCTCTAAAGGTAAGAATAAGATAGAGATCGAATTTAGAGATGATAAAGAGCTCGAACGCCTCTTTAGAGAGATGACTGCGGGCTTCGAAGATTAGAGCATGGTATAAACGGGCATCAGTATTAGATGCCCGTTTCTTTTCTAACAGGCGTTAACTTCTTTTAACTAGCCACAAGCCCCATGGATATCCCCGCCTCGCGAATTTCGTACACTCACAGGAATACCAACACTAGATAACCCTTTAACCCATCGCTGCACAATACTTCTTCCTGAAGCTTTGAGATCCAACTGCTCAACTGGATTGAAGGGTATGATATTCACATGGCAGTTGATCCCCTCACAGAACACTGCCAGAGCATCCATCTCTGCATCTGAGTCATTAACCCCAGCTATCAGCATGTATTCCAAGGTGACACGGCGGCCACTTTCATAGTTGTATTCGATCAAAGCCTGCTGGAGATAGTCTAATGGTTGACTCGCTAGCTTCGGCATGAGTTGATTGCGTGTTCGTTGCCGGGCGGAATGGAGTGAAACCGCTAGGCGGAACTGCTCCGGCTCCTTCCCGAACTTTTCGATCCCTTCGATGATCCCACATGTGGAGACGGTTATCTTCCGGGCTCCGATATTCAGGCCTGGGTCCGTATTGATCCTCCTAAGAGCCCCTAGGAGATTGTCATAATTCAAGAAAGGCTCTCCCTGTCCCATAGCAACCACATTACTCACAGGAGTAGCGAAATCCTCTTGTACTACAAGCACCTGATTGACCATCTCAGAAGCAGTGAGGTTCCGAACGAATCCTTCCCGCCCTGTGGCACAGAACGAGCATTCCATAGGACATCCCGCTTGAGAAGAGAAGCAAACAGTCAACCGCTTGATCCTATTGCCTTTCTCATCGAAGCTCACGGGCATACCAACTGTTTCAACAGTAGTGCTATCTTCCAGCTCAAGCACATATTTTCGAGTACCGTCGCCAGAGCTTTCGACCAATACCTGCTCAGCCTCTGAGAGAGGGTAGGCTTCAGCCAGTTTGCTACGCAGACTCTTCGAGAGATTAGTCATCTTGCCATAATCAGACACATTGTGTTTATGAAGCCACTCGAATATCTGTTTAGCTCTGAACTTAGGCTCACCAAGCTCTTTCACAAGACCTTCAAGCTCTTCGATGCTCATTTCTCGGATATCTATCATAGGAACCTCTATCTCATGATCAAGAATGTATCTACCTCTGCGTTCCGCAGTGACAATAAGCTTGCCCGCAATTATACTTCTCATAGTTTCCTAGAGAGAAAGAGAACATATGTTCCATATACCCGCTCCCCAAGATTGCAAGGTTGCTCTGATAGCAGGCGGAACCAGTGGTGAGCGGGAGATCTCCCTCGCCTCTAAAGAGGGTGCACTCACGGCGCTCAATGAAGCTGGATACCAAGTAGAGTGGCTTGATCCTGCGAAGGAAGAGGACATCAAGTCCCTCATCACAGGTTCTTTCGATGTAGCTTTCTTAGCGCTCCATGGAAAAGGTGGCGAAGATGGCACCATCCAGGGCTTTCTTGAGACTATCCATCTCCCTTATACCGGATCCGGGGTCTTCGGTAGCGCGGTGAGCATCGATAAACAGAAGGCGAAGATCCTTTATCAACACGCAGAGGTACCTACGCCAGAATCCCTGTATATCCAGCGAGGAGAGCCATTCTCTACAGCGGATATCGTCGGGAAGCTCGGACAGAAATGCGTGGTTAAAGCGGCCACAGAAGGGTCTTCGCTGGGTATCTACATCGTAGAGGGTGAGGAAGCGCTCGCTCAAGCCATCCATGATGCACTGGAGATAGATACAGCAGCCCTTATCGAGCAATACATCGCTGGTACAGAATTGACTGTTGTGGTGCTTGGTGCAGGAGATGCGGCTGAGGCGCTTCCGATCATAGAGATCATCCCCCGTGCGGAATCCTATGATTTTGATTCCAAGTACGCACCGGGTGGTTCGGAGCATATCTGTCCCGCACGTCTATCAGACGAAGATACAGCGAAGATCAAGCAACTTGCTGTTGAAGCTCATAACGCGCTCTCCTGCCACGGTGTGTCGCGAACGGATTTCATCCTAGATGCAGATCATGACCCCTGGGTGCTCGAAACGAACACGCTTCCTGGTATGACTACCACGTCGCTTCTGCCAGACGCAGCGAAAGCGGCCGGTATCAGCTTCCCAGCGCTTTGTGAACGGCTTATTGAGAGCGCTTTTGAGAAGGCGAAAGCCTGATTCTTGAGTACGTATACCAAAAAAGGCAAAACCACCCTTTAAAACGGCTCTCAACCGGGATAAGGAATACAACATCACTCGTAAGGGCCGAGCATGCTCGGCCCGGACAGCCCAAAGAGGGCATCTTTCCTCGTAGAGGCCGACCTTGGTCGGCCTAAAAACCCTACGACAACAACTGGCTCACTTGGCCCAACAGTAGCTCGAAGCTGACACCGCGATTCATGAAATTCGGCTGCTTCGCTGAAACGATCATCGCGTCATGAACGAAGTTCCCGGCAAATGCCACAGACTCCACCAATGAGCGGCCTGCCATCAAGCCCGCAAGCACGCAAGAGGCATACACATCACCAGTACCATGGAGCATATACGGGACATATTCATTCTCAACCTCAACGATATCGGACATCCCTTCGCCTCCTACGAAGTTACGGATGACCGTCTCGCCTTCCCGTTGGATACCTTTAAGGACGACATTCTTCGCACCAAGGTCCAATAAAGCATGCACGAGGCGAGAAGCTTCATCATCAGAGATATCCACACCACCCCAGGCATCTCCGATAGGCTCCCCAAGGATGATGGCTGCTTCGGTGAGGTTGGGGGTCAGTACATCTGCCGCCTTCGCTAACTCCGCCATAGCAGAGCAAAGCTCGGGCGTGTAGGTAGGGTAGACCTTGCCGTGATCCGCCATGACCGGGTCAACGAACTTGATGGCCTGAGGGTATCCTGCATAGAGTGAGCGAATCACATCCACCTGCTCTGGAGCTCCAAGAAAACCAGAATACACAGCATCGATCTGCACATCGATGCCCTTCCAGGCGTTCAAGTAGTCTTCCAGGATATCCGTCGTGTCGTGCATATACCACCCGGGGAATGCAGTATGGGATGAGAAGAGGCCCGTAGGGACGGGGCACACATCGCATCCGGCGGCAGAGAGTACAGGAATAGCCACACCTAAAGAGCACTTGCCGTAGCCACAGAGGTCATGAACAGCAGCTATGCGGGGGATATAAGACCCTTCTCGTTGATAAAGGAATACCGGTTCAGGGTCACCATGGATCTGCTCATCATTCACATCTGTTTCATTGAAGTGCTGCATGGTTTCGTCCTCTTTCCTCAAATGTTCGCGAATATCCTTCAGGTATCCACTCTTATTCTTCGCTCTTTCGCTGCTCTTTCTTTTCTTCTTCCTCTTCACCTTCCAAAACTTCGTCATAGAACAAGGACCAGTCATCCTCCGCTGGTTCATGGTTCTTATAGAGCTTTCGCGTCCTGAGTTCTAAGATCGCGCAGACCAAGATGCTCAAGACCAACCCTGAGCCAACGAGAACGCCGATCCCCGGATAGGTCTCGAAGAGGAAGTGATAGAGCTCATTGAGGTCCATAGATCCACCTTTGCACATCGTTTTCCATAGCGGACAGTATAGTCTTCTTGGCTTTGTGGATACCTACACGCCTTCTCACCGCTCGGCTACAATCAATGCTCATGGCAAGAGCATCGTTCAAGCAGCCTCGTCTCTGCACTACACTGCCAGAAACGGAGCTCGAACCGCAGCACAGACCAACCAAGGAGCATCATGTCAGGCACAGCTCATCTTGAATTCGACACTTCTGACGGTAAAGTAGCATCCCGCATCCATAAGATGCGCTCCTCCCCGGTCAGAGACCTTTTCTCTGCGGCCACCCGGCCTGACATCATCTCTCTCTCGGGGGGTATGCCTGACGTGCGGTTGCTTCCTAAGGAGGATGTCGACCACGCCATGATGGCTGCTGTAGCAGATATCCATGATCGCTCCGTCGCCTTCCAATATGGGCCCACAGATGGCCGCCCGGAAACGCGGAGGGTAGTCACCCATCTACTGCGGGACATCGGGGTACGTGCAAAACCCCAGAATGTCGTGTTGACAACGGGGGCACAAGAAGCGCTGGATTTGTTGGCGAAGGTGTTCATAAACCCAGGGGATATCATCCTCACTGAGGGTCCCACCTATCTGGGCGCTCTTCAGGCCTTCTCAGCCTATGAACCGGATATCCACGCCATCGAGATGGACGAAGATGGCATGCGCATGGACCTTCTCGAGGAAGAGCTCAAGCGCATTGGAAAAGGCAACCCTCGGCTCAAGTTCGCCTACGTCATTCCCAACTTCCAAAATCCCAGCGGCGTCACCATGACCCCTGAACGCCGCCGTCGGCTGATCGAGCTCTCTCACGAGTACGATTTCCTCATCATCGAGGACGATCCCTACGGCCGTATTCGCTTCGACGGGGGCCATCAGATCCCTCTGAAGGTCCTAGATGACCAGGTCATCTACCTGGGGACCATCTCGAAGATCTTCGCTCCGGGCCTCCGGTGCGGATGGATCGTGGCTCCGCGACACGTCCTCACCAAGGTTCTGTTGGCCAAACAAGGTGCTGATCTGTGCGGCAGCTCTATGGACCAGGCCATCGTCCAGCACTATTTCGAAGACATTCCCTGGCAGCGAACGCTCCAGCGGTTCATCCAAACCTATACCACCCGCCGCGATGCTATGTTGGCGGCCCTAGAGGAATTCTTCCCGCCCGAAGCCACATGGACACACCCGGAAGGCGGCCTCTTCGTATGGGTTACGCTGCCGGAATACGTGGATACGGGCAGTATGCTGGCCGAGGCCCTTGAAGCGGGCGTCACCTATGTGCCTGGGGATTCTTTCTACCCCAACGGCTCCGCGGGCAAGAACAGCATGCGCATCAACTTCAGTTATGAGAGCCCCCAGAACATCACGGAGGCTATACGTCGTTTGGCTGAGGTCATTGAAGCCCGTCTCGAGCTCTACCGGGTCTTCATCGAAGCGGGCGCTTTATAGAAAGGAACGGAAATGGCACTTAAAGTTGCGGTTCTCATGGGCGGTCAGTCCTTCGAACGCGAATTCTCGCTGGAAAGCGGCAAGCTCGTGTGTGACGCGCTCACCGAAGCAGGTCACAAAGTGGTTCCGCTGGACACCACGAAAGAGCTGGTGCCTACGCTGCGCAGTGAAAAGCCCGACGTTGTCTACAACGCGCTTCACGGCAAGCATGGCGAAGACGGCACTATCCAAAGTCTGTTGGAATTCCTGGGCATTCCCTTCGTGGGTTCTCCCGCCAGCGTTTGCCATCGTGCGTACAACAAAGATGCCCTGCACTCCAGCCTTAACAAATACCGTGAGATTACAGGTGAATCAGGGAACGCCTCTTGGCCCCAAGGCGTGTTCATATCGAAGGATGCTTTCCTGGAGATGGGAGCAGCTGCAGCTCTTGATCTCATCTCTGAGCGGGTCATTGGCGGGTATCCCGTGGCGGTGAAACCCGCCCATGGTGGAAGCGCGCTGGGTATCCATAAGGTGACTGACAAAGAGCACCTGGGCGAAGCTATTCTCGATGCGCTCTCCTATGACAACGCGGTCAATATCGAACAGTGGATAAACGGTGTTGAGCTCTCTGTATCCATCCTGGGGACGGGCTGGGACGCCCATGTGCTCCCCCCGGTTGAGATCGTGGCGAAAGGCGAATTCTACGATTCTGAAGCCCGCTTGGATGTGGACAAGGTGGATTTCTTCTGCCCCGTACGGCCGGAGTCTCTTTCGTCGGATCCAGCTGAAGCGGAGGCCATTCGCGCCGAGATAGAGCGAGCTGCCCTTGAGGTGTACCGGGCCTATAGCGTGCGTGATCTTGGGCGTATCGATATGATCTGGGACGGTGCCCAGGCTAAGTGCTTCGAAGTGGACGTTTCCCCTGGTATGACCAGCCATTCTCTGTTCCCAACCGCGTGTAAGGCGGCGGGGCTCACCATGCCTGCCGTGCTGAACGAGCTGGTGTGCGTGGCAGCTGGTCGCGCCGCTTTCGAACGATAAGGCTTGCTTGCACGGGGTGGACCACGATTCGCCCTTACACGGAAAACACAACATCACTCGTAGGGTCGACCTTGGTCGGCCCTATGCAACAACCCAAAGAACGCGACACCCTCCGTAGGGGTCGAACATGTTCGACCCCCATGCAACGACCATCGAACGCTCCTTCGGTCGGTCTCTGATCCACCCCAACGCGAAAAACCATTCACCGCCGCTGCATCACGCTCAAGGAAAACGGCGTTCAAAAGTTGTGGAAATTTGAAGGTTTTTACAAAAACCTTCAACATTTTTATCACTGAGAATTGCACCAAAACGAATTAGGGGTTGCGCAAAACGGCAAGTAGTGTTCAACCCCTCGAACAGGGAAAAGTTACCGTTTGGCAACGGCCTTTTCAGGCCTTCTTCAGGTACCACACAATTCCACCACATTTGAGGCATGGATATGCCATTTGAAACTTGTTCTGACCTGCGGTTATAGTGCACATTGCTATATCTGTCGAACTATGCCTATACGCGCGCGCGAGCGCACGTATAGCACCCAAGAAGGGCTCGATAGGACGGCAGGGACAGCAGGCACATATGCCACGTTGGTGCTGGGAAACACCAAGGCAGGAAGCGGGACGCGCCAGGAACGAGAACGTTCGTGGCGGGTTCCACAACCGCGGGCTGATGCCCGCAGATGGGGAAAGAACATGGAACATCACGAACGTTTCGGCGTGGGAAGGAGCGGCAATCAGCTCGACGCTATGCGTGAGCGCTTTGCCTCCAAGCTTTCCAATGCCCGGCATGTGAGTTCGGACCGCACGTCTGAGCTGCAAGCCACCAACCCAGCTGACGCTCAGCGCTCAGCTGCACCGAAGCACGCCTCATCACCCTCACGGGTCCGGCGCGTGCGCGTTGCGAACACCTGCCCCGTGAACAGGGGCCGGGTAGTATCTGCACAGGTTGTGCCTGCAGAAGCTGTATCTGCAGAAGCTGTCCCTGCAGAAACCGTATCAGCAGAGGCAATGCCTGCGAGCACCAAGGCTCCTGGCCGCGCTGATACCCTTCGCACTTCATGCGAAGACACCGTGCAGAACCTGCACGAAACGGCCTCGTCTGCCAAGGCGCATTTCGAAAGCGCCCTAAGCGCCCCAAGTGCTTCATCCGCTGACACGCCCAGGGCCGTCAGCGCCAGCACGGCAACAACCCAGTCAGCCGTGCTGTCGGACTCCATCGAAGACGCCTCTATTGAATCTGCATCGGCTACCCCATCAGCCGCTGCTGATTCTTACGCGTCCATCGCGTCCCGCAAATCTGCCTCCAACAAGACGAACAAGACCCTACATATATATAAAGGTGCGGTTGCCATGAACGTACAGAAAGCATCAACGCAAGGATCCTCGGTGGTGGAGAACGCTGCAAAGCGTCTCCGGGCATACGCGGCTGTCTCAACTAAGCAGGCCAAAACAGCCACATCAGCCAAGCAGGCCAAAGCCTGCTCCATGAAACCCTCCAAGGGAGAACGCCGTGCACGCAAGGGCGTCGCGTTCCGCATGTTCACAGCGGCTGCCCTCGCGGCCAGCCTCTGCTTTGGCACCGTCGCTTCCGCGTTCGGTGATGATCCTGCTTCCGCTAACGAAGCTGCGCAGGAGACCCCTGCCACCAATGTGGAGAACGCTGCTACTACAGAGGCGCCCTCCAACATCGAGATGATCAACACCACCACGCGTCTGGAAAATGGTGGTTCAGGGAACACCATCACCGGCACCGTGTCAATGAACGCTTACACGGACGTCTTCCAGGTGGACGGTGTTACCTACCGTTCTATCTTCTCGCCGGATGAGCAGGCGGCTCTCCAGGTCGAACCCCAGGCCGCCATCATCGGCCTGACGGACGACCAGCTGGGCGCGGAATCCATCGAGATACCGGCCACTGTTTCCAGCGCGGGCAACGAATATAAGGTAGTGGCTCTTGGTGAGCGCGCAGCCACCCAGGCTCGGAACGCCGCGGATCCCAATGCAGATGCATCCATCAAGGATATGCACCTCTTGGGCAACGGCGCGGGGGCGGCTGGCATCTCCGCCAAGAACCCTGCTCTGGAGAAGCTCCTCCTCCCCGACTCCCTTACATATATAGATGTAGACGCTCTGGCTGTCTTCCAGAGTCTGAAGACCATCGAAGTGAACGTGGGCAATCCGGTGTTCGCGGGCCACATGGGCACTCTTCTCATGACGAACGATTTCGAGCAGTCCGTTCAGGATGCCGAAGGTGTCACTGTTGCCTATATCCCTTCAGCCATGCGCAACGTGGAACTGCCCGAACACGCCACGGGGATCTTCAGCGAAGCTGCTCCCTACGCGAAGGGCGTTGCAGGCTTCCATGTGCCTGAGGCCAACACCCATCTGACTTCCACGGCTGACCTCCTGCTGCGGAGCCAAGAGGATGACTCCCTGGCTGTGGCTCTTCGCGCTGCCGCAGCGGGCACCGCAACAGTGATCCCGGAAACGGCCACCTTGAATGATCAGGCTCTCCCCGTGACCACCATTGACGCGGGTGCCTTCTCCGCCAGCGCTGTTCAGCTGAGCTCCATCGTCAGCCCGGCGGTCATCACCTCTATTGCTGCTCAGACCACGGTGGTCATCGATGACGAAGAGCAGCAGAACACCCCACCGGCCTTCGAGCAGGCGACGGTGGAAAAGGCTACCGTTGCCCTCGCCTCCACTGACGAAGAGGCGACCGCGGTGTGGGCAGAAGCCGGATTCACCAGCTTCACTCAGATCGGTCAGGCCGGTAGCCAGGAGACCCTGGAATCTGCCGGTGGCTCCGAGGTGAACGAGAACGGCCAGATCTCCGGCAGCGTGCAGCTGCAGGCACCGGACGAGCAACTGGTTCCCGGCACGGCCACCGCTGGTCTCACCTTCACCTTGCTTCCTGATATGACGGTGGAAGTGGGTTGGTCTGGTCGTACCACCTTCGCCACCTCTTTGAACATTCCGTCTAGTGCATTCATCGGTGATGTGGCGTATCCTGTCAGCTCTATCGCGAAGGAATCCTTCCGGGGTTCCCCCATCCAGTCCCTGACGCTTCCCGCCTCACTGCGCACTATCGGTGAAAGCGCCTTCGAGGGCACCACTCAGCTCCAGACCGTGGACCTGGGTACCAGCCTGCGCACCATCGGCTATGCTGCCTTCAAGGATTCCGGGCTCTCTGAGATCTGGCTCCCTGAGACGCTTCAGGCGGTAGGGGGCGAAGCCTTCGCCAACTGCGGCAACCTCACCAAGATCGTGGCTCGCGGCAGCGTGAGCACGGTGGCCGAAACGGCGCTCACCGGTTGCACGGGCGTGACCATCTTGGTGCCCGATGCCCAGGAGACGTCCTCAGCTTGGAACGCAGCGAAGGGTCTCATCGTTTCCAACAACAGAGTGGTGTCCTACAGCATCAGCCTGCCCGTTGATCCTCTTACCCTTGAGCAGGGTTCTGCAGGGAACATCTTCTCTGCCAACATGGGTGTTTCCGCTACTACAGAGAACGCTGGTTCAGGAACCAACAGCAACGGATCTGCTGACAGCGCCCAGGGTTCTGGCGCAGCTGGCATCATCGGCGGGGCAGCCGCTAGCAACACCAGCGCTTCCAACGCGGCCAACGCCGGGGGTGCCCAGGAGATGGCTGCCGGTGTCATCGGTGGCGCATCAGCCAGCCAAACCACCGCTCAACAGCAGGCGCAAACCGTGGCTGAGGCAGACGCTGCAGACGAAGCAGCCGCCGCAGCCGCAGCCGCTGAAGGCGCAGCCCAGCTCACTGCCCAGCAAGAGGCTCTTGACCGGGCCGCCGCAGAGGTGGCCGAGCGGCAGCAGCTCCTCAGGCAGGCGGGCGTAGCTACTGACTACAACTACTCTGCACAGGACATCTCCGTCTCCACCAACGGCACCGTGCGTGCCTACGAAGCTGGTGACTCCGAGGTGACCATCACGCGCACCCTGAACAATCAGACCCTGGCTCAGAGCAGCCGCCAGGTGGTCGTTCCGGCGGCGGCATCCCCCGAGGAGGCTGAGCCGGAAGCTCAGACAGAGACCGGATCTGCAACGTATGCCGCACCGCGTGTTGTGGAAGAGACCTCCACAGACGAAGAGTACATCAATAAGGTATTCGGTCCTTCCGTTCTGGCGCGCATGGACGGCGACTTCAACATCTATCGCCAGTGGAGCCCCAACAGCATCTTCTGGGATGTGCGTCGCAACCCCAATGTTGATGAAGGCCAGCAGTACACGTTGATCATCCTTCCCTATGGCGAAGGCGAGCACGTAGCTCCCTCAACCACGGGCACCAACTTGGCTCCGTGGCAGGTGCAGGCCAACCTCACTACGCTGGCTGACGAAGACGCCATCACGCCGCAATCCATCAACAACGTGGTGTTCCTCGGTCAGCAGGCCATCAACCTGCGCAACGGCACGCCCAATCTCTTCAAGGGCATGACCGGCCTGCAGAAGGTTTCCGCTGAGCATGAGTACACGCTCTATCAGCCCGAAGGGAGCGAACCGGAGAATCCGGACGTTCCGGGCGGCAACACTGAGAATACTGAGAACCCCGGTGGCAACACGGAAAACACCGAGAACACGGAAACCAATACCGAAGGCAACACTGAGACCAACACCGAGAACCCCGGCGGAACGGGTGAAGGCGAAGCTGACGAAGGCACCGGCGGGGACACCACCGGCGGCACCGGCACCCCCGACGGTGGCACCGACGGCAACACGGACGAGAACACCGACGGCAACAACACCGATAACCCCAACCCTGACCTGCCTGGTCCTGAGCCTACTCAGACCACGGTCACCATCAACGACCTGGGTGGCCTTGACTTCTCCACAGCCACAGACCTTTCTGGTCTGTTCCAGATCCCGGCCGATGCGGGCACGCCGCAGCTGATGGAGTTCAGCGCTGTTGACCTGGCTTCGTCCACCTCTGAGTCCGGTGTCAACCTGTCCTCTATGTTCGAAGGTCAGTCCAACCTGCGCAAGGTATCCATCACCCATGTGGAGAACACGGCCTGGAACGGCTCGGCCTCCTCACTGCAGGCCATGTTCAAGGGCTGCACGCGTCTGGGTGAGGGCGGCACGGCAGATGAGCCGAACATCATCGACCTCTCCGGCATTGGCACGAGTCTGGTAAACGGCGACTACGCTTCCTTCGGTCCGGCCCAGTCTGGTATGCAGGACATGTTCGTCGGCTGCCCCAACATCACTACTATATATACGGCTGCTGGCCAGCCCCCCACCAACATCGATCCCACCGATGAGAATCAGGCTCTCAACAAGACGGTTCGCATCAAGATAGGTCCGGGCTGGCAGAAGGTCCTCAACGGCTTCTTCTGGAACCGCCCCGTCATCGACCAGTTCCCCAACTACGTCCTGCGCGTAGATGTTTCCGTTGATGGTGGTCCCTCCAACTGGATCAACATCATGCGTCGTCCGAACACCTACTCCGAAGACGACAAGAGCGATCCGGAACTGCGCCAGCGCTACGTCTACAACGGCACCATCTTCCTAGACAACGCTCAAGCCATCGAGCGTATGGCTGCCTGGGTCAAGGCGGAATACCTGATCCTTCCCACGGCTATGCAAGACTTGGTCCAGGACTTGGGTTCCCAGTTCGGCGGCAACCTGGTGGGCTTCGGCCCGGTGGGTTACACCGATGACCCAACTCAGTCTTCCTCCTATACCAACGACGTGGTCTTCGTCATTCGTCAGAATGAGGCGAAGGAGACCTCGCTCATCATCGGCCTTCCCGGTAGCTCTGATGGCACCACGCCCAACTTCGGACGTTTAGCGTCCTTCTCTGAGAATCGCCCGGCACCCTGGGCGGCAGGCTGGGCCAGTGAGATCAAGAACGTCTACGTGGAGCCGGGCGTGTACGCGTCCGATAGCCTCTACCAGGCGTTCGCCGGTCTGCCCAACCTCAAGTGGGCTGACCTGTCCAACCTGAAGATCTCCGTCAAGCTGCCGGATGGCAACGACAACCCCGTGCCCACCACCAACATCTCCTCCATGTTCGAGGGCGATACCTCCATCCAGCGGGTGGCACTGGCAGCGGGCAGCACCACCGGTGACTTCATGAACGACACCTTCGGCTCCGGCTCCACTGTGCCCGCCACTCCGGGCACCGGCGTGCGCTTGGGTGCCAACTGGGATCTGTCTACCTTGACTAACGCCGATCGCATGTTCGCGGGCTGCTCCAACCTCCATGAGGTAGAGATGCGCCTGGGGACCGGTGTGTCTGGCGAAGGGAATGGTGCGTCTGGCGCAACCCATGTTTCCGCTCAGATGATGTTCGCCAACGCTCTTTCTCCCTCATCGCGGCCTTCGGGAGCCTCCGATGACTTCCGCGTTGTCCTGGAGAACTTCGGCTCTGGCGCGGACGGCAACTTCTCCAACATGTTCTCGGGCGCCTTCACGCCTGACCTCACGGTGTACCCCAACGCCACCACCAGCCTTACCCTGAGGAACATCGGTTCGGGTGACGGCACCAACCTCACCCGCATGGTGGCCAACGCCAAGGGCCTGCAAGCGGCTATCCTTGAGAACGTCGGTTCGGGCGAAGGTGCCAACCTGACAGAGATGTTCATGGGTGATGACGCCCTGGCAACGGTGCACACCACGGCAGTGGGCACGGGTAACAACGCTGATCTGACGGGCATGTTCTCGAACATCGGTGCGAACCCGTTCTTCACCCCCACGAGTGACGTGAACTTCCTCATGAACGGCCTGGCTACGGGAGGCAACGCCAAGCTCACCAATATGTTCGCAAGCTCCTTCTCCAACAGCGGCTACGCAACGCGCAATGTTTCTGTCACCTTTGCTGCAGGCACCGGTGGCGAAGCGCCTAAGCCCGCCTATGACCTGTCCGGCTTGTTCAATGGCGCTACCAATATCAACCGTCTTGACCTCCGCTATCTGCCTGCTATGGCTACCCGTCCCAACGCGGGCACCGGTGTTACGGCTGACCTGTCCATGGCCAACGCTTTCAACGGCCTGCGTCGCATCACTAAGGTTGAGGCTCAAGCTCCCGACAGCAATGCCACTCCAGGTGCCATAGAAGAGAATGCGCTCATCTTCGCTACGGGCTACACTTTTAATAATGTCACCAGCCTTGAGGCCGCCTTCGCGAACATGACGTCGCTCCAAACGGCCAACTTCCGCAACTTCCTGGTGAACGACGCCAACACGCGGCCTACCACGTCCATGGCGCGCATGTTCGAGAACTGCGCGGCACTCACCGAGGTTGACCTCAACACCACCACCGCAGAAACGGAGCTGCTCAAGCCCTTCCAGTTGGCCAATGACCTCCGCTTCATGTTCTCGGGGTGCGCCAACCTCACCACGCTTGACCTGCGCGGCATCGACACCTCTCACGTGCCGGGAGACCAGTACTCCTATGGTGAGATGCAGTCAGGCATGCATGGCATGTTCAACAACTGCACTAAGCTGGGCAGCCCTGATCACATTGGGAACATGCCCACGTCCTACGACTACGAGAACAACATCTACCTCGGACCTGGCTGGACGAAGATCCTGAACGGCTTCTTCTGGTGCCGCTCTACGCAGGCAACTTTCCCCAGCTACATCTTCCGTCCCAACACTTCTGTCTATATCTACGGTGGTCCGGAATCCAACTCCGGCAACAACGCCTTGCTGGAATGCCCCAATGTCACCATCGGCCAAGACCGCTACCGGTTCGACGGCCACGTGCTCCTGTCTGACAAGAACGCGCTGTTCCGCTCTGAGTTCTGGCAGGAGATGGGCTACGGCAACAACCTAGACTTCTCCAACATTGGCGATGTTCTGGGCAACGTGGGCGCTGACACCTACGGTCACAACATCGTGGCCGGCAACTTCATCGGCTTCACGGAGATGCACCCCCAGCACGTTGACTACGTGGTGTGGGTCATCCGTTCTACCGAAGCTGATCCGGCGAAGCAGAACGCCGACAACTCAACGCTCCTCATCTACCGCAACCCCAACATGTTCGACGCTGATGATGACAAGGTCGTGCTCATCGACAACTTCATCACCGCCAGTGCTACTGAGGGGTCTGGTCTCGAATTCAACGCAGCTCCCTGGACGAAGCCCGGCGCTCACAATGATGTGGGGTACGCCGAAACCTTCGGTCAGGCCAAGATCTATGATCACGTTGCTGCGAACAAATATATGGAATCCATGTTCGAAGGGTGCACCAACCTCAAGAACGTTGATTTCTCCAACATGATCATTGACACGTGGGCCCACGCGGATGCCCATGACATGTACTACAAGGATGACTTCAACGCCAACTATGGCACGGAAGAAGATCCAAAGATCTACCAAGTTGATTTCCACAATATGGACCGCATGTTCGCGGGCTGTACCGCACTCACCGGATTCACCAACAACGTTGAAGTGAGCACGGGTGATGACATCAACCAGAATGGCGTGAGTTTCATTCACCGCATCGAAGGGGCAGGCGGCTATATCAACCATGGCATTCATGGTGTCATCTCCTCCCGTGAGATGTTCGAAGGCTGCACCGCTCTTTCTAAGGTCGATCTGACCAGCTGGATGAACTATGGCGAATTCGACCCGAGCATGAGCAAGGCTGATGCCACGCGCATGTTCGCGGGCTGCACTGCTCTCCAGAACGTCAAGCTTGACACCTTCGGCAACCAAGCGAGCACCTCACTGGATGCCACCTCTATGTTCGAAGGCGCTTTCCGCACGGCAGGTTCCGGCGATGAGCCTATTTTGACTCTGGAGAACTTCGGTAACGGTCCGGCTCCCACGCTGGTCTCCTTCGCTCAGGGTGCTGACCAGCTGAAAACGGTCGTCTCCAACTACTCCCTCAATGGCGAAGGGGCCAACCTGACCTCCGCCTTCCAGGGGGCAGTGCGCCTTCAGGACGTTCTCTTCTACCAGACGGTCACGGCTCCGAATGCAGACCTCACCAATGCGTTCAAGAACACCATGGGCGCTGTAGATGGCAGCGGCACCGTCTTCCCGTCGAACGCTGCCGTGAGAGCCTACTTCGAGGAATCCCTCTCTAATGGTCCTATCCTCACAGGGCTCTTCGAAGACAGCTTCCAGAACGCCAATGCATCTGCGCGTTTTTGGTGGACGGTGCCTGCTGACAGGAAGGAGATCCAGCCCGGTGATAGCTCCCGGATGTTCGCCAACTGCACGAACCTCAAGCAGATCGATCTGTCCGGCACCACGAACAAGTATGCAGCGAACATCTCCGAGATGTTCATCGGCTGCACCTCTCTCCAGCAAGCTATCACTAATGGGGCGTCCGGTGCTACCAGCAAGAACGCGGTGACGTTCAGCGCTACCGCAGATATGTCAGCCGTGTCTAATATGAACAGCCTGTTCCAAGACTGCACGGGCCTCACCCAGGTGAATATCTCCAATCTGTCCACCTCCAAGGTACCGGGGCCGGCTGAAACGGCGGGTGCCTCCATGAACTCACTGTTCAAGGGATGCACCAATGTGACCAACATCACGCTGGGCACCACTGACCCGTCCACCATCGGGTCCACTACGGACATGCGTTTCATGTTCCAAGACTGCGAGAAGCTCCACACCCTTGACCTGATGGGCTTGGGCACGGCCACCATGGCGGGCAACACGTCTGACTACGGTGAGATCCGCGCCATGCAGTACAACATGTTCGATGGCTGCACGCAGCTGGTCACCGAGGATGGTTCTGACTCCGCTCAGACCAACCCGGAGCCCTCCATCACCATCGGTCCGGGATTCCAGAAGGTGCTCAACGGCTTCTTCTGGAACCGCGAATCCACCACAGCCAACCCCAATTACGTGCTGGCCTCCAACGTCAGCATCTCTGTCCACGGCGGTCCGCAATCCATCATCAACTTGATGCTCTGCCCCAATGCGCGCCTGGGCACCACCACCTATCGCTACACCGGTGAGATCAAGCCTTCTGACAGCGATGCTCTGGCCTACATGGGCATCTGGTCCGGCCAGGAGTACAACATCGGCTATGCGAACATGGGTTCTACCTTCGGCACCATCTACGAAGATGCCTTCGGTACCATCATCGCGGGCGGTTACGTGGGCGAATCTGACCCCAACAAGCAACCGAATGACGTTGCGAAGCAGCTGGGTGTTGCCTCTGTTGTTTGGGTGATCCGCAGCCCCCACTCTGGGGACGAGGCCTATCAGGCCAAGAACGCGGGTGATGCCACCCTGCTCATCTATCCCAATGTCTATGCTGAGGGCAGCAACAAGTATGCTCAGGGTCGCATGCGTGCCTTTACAGACGACAACCCGGCTCCTTGGGCTGGGCGCACCGCGGGCATGGGTGTTCCCACGCGGGATGAGTCCTCCGATGCACGACTGCCACTGGCTGAGACGGTCGGTCGCGTCATGGTGTTCCCCGGCGTCTATGCCGGCAGCAGCCTGCAAGGTGCCTTCCAGGGCATGGCGAACGCCCGTTCTATAGACCTCACCAACCTCACGGTTGATGCCTCCACTACCAACATAACCTCTCTGGCTGAGGGCGATGCCAGCCTGCCCAGCGTTCAGCTGAGCAGCCAGACGAAGCGCACCGCTCTGGCTATGGTGCTTTCCGGTAACGCTGAGCAAGACGGCAAGAAGAATCCTCCGGCAGAGGCGGCCGGTTTCTCCGCTATTGCCACGCTGCCTACGGACGATGATCCCTACCGGAAGTGGGAGCTCTCCGGGGTCCAGTTCGGCACGCGCGCCTTCTCGGGTGGTAGGGAATCCAAGATGACCTCCATTGATCTGCGTGATTTCGAAGTGGCTGGAGCGGCTGATGCTACGTCTATGGGAGCAGACTTCTCCTACTTCGCAGCAGACAACCCGAACCTCACTACGATCAAGATCAACAACGTGGCCCAGACGGCTTCTCGGGTCACCTTTACGGGCGCGTTCCAGTTCACGGGCGGCAATGTGGCCTATGTGGAGCCGCTGACTACGCACCTCCAAGAAAATGGTGTCATTTATCTGTTTAACTCCTTCAATGGCGAAGGGGCCTACCTTGACTCCATGTTCGAGGGAACCAGTCTCCGTTGGACCTGTGGCGAATACACGGATCGACCCATGGAGAACTTCGGCAATGGCGATGGTGCCTCTCTCGCACGGATGTTCTATAACGCCAAGAACATGGGCAACCTCCAGCTGTCCCACGTCGGCACCGGCGAGAACGCCATCCTGAACTCTATGCTGGCCTACGTGGGCACCACGCGCGAGCGGTCAACCCAGGATGATGACCGCTGGATCACTCTCAGCAACGTGGGCGGCCCGGGTGCCGATGCCACCAGCCTCTTCGAAGGCTCCCTCACCTCCGGCATCGAACTGGATGCCAACAACAACCTATCTATCACCGCCCAGACGCGCACGGCCAAGATCCAGTGGACGAACTCCTCTGACTTGTCCCGCTATCTGGTGTCCGCAGACGGTCTCTGCGCTAACTCCGGTGCCAACATCATCGATCTGCGCGGTATGCCCCAGATGGGTCTCCGCCAGGGTGAGATGGTCACCAACGCTTCCGCGTCCTCTATGTTCATGGGTACGGCACGCGTGACGCGTAATATCGCCATGGACGATTCCTACTATGTGGGTGAGAAAGCCTACACAGGTACGGTTAGTCGCGTGCCTGACTCGGTGAGCTTTGACAATGCAGGTTCCTCCTCCGGCAATTGGCCGAATATTCGCGAAGGCGTTATCGCCCTGCCCGAGAACTGGGATACCACCCGTATTTCTGACTTCTCCTACATGGTGTCTTCCTCCCAGGTCGTTCAGGTGAACCTGCCCAACATCCTGGGTTCCAAGACGCTCTTGGATGCCAATGGCAACAGAGGCGTCCTCAATATGAGCAAGCCCTCCTTCTACGGCTTCGCTCAGAACTGCACCAACTTGAAGAGCGTTGATCTGTCTCTGCCCAAGGATGCCAACGGCAATCCTGACCAAGAGGCTGACCCCTGGGTGGCGAACGGCACCCAGATGCCCTCTTCTGAGATGAGCTCTACGCCTTCCGCTAAGGACCTCCGCTACAGCTTCGCGGGCTGCCCCCAGCTGGTCAATCTTGACATGACCGGTGTGGGCACCTGGGCTGTTGAGGGCAACTATGATGGATATGGCGAACGTGCGTCCGGTATGCATGACATGCTGGCACCCACGTCCCATAACATGTACACCAAGCTGACGGGTACCGCTATCGGCAACGCCGCTAACGTTGAGCTTCCCAGCAAGATAGAGAAGTCCAACTACAAGTCCATCACGCTTACGGGTAATCCCGAGGAGGCTCAGGAAGGCGACAACAACGCCTTCAAGTTCTACATTGGTAACGGCTTCACCCGCGTGCTGCCCGGTGTCTTCGAGAGCCGTGCATCAGCCACAAGCGAACCTTCGTTCGTGTTGGCTGCAACGGCCACCGTATACGTCTACGGCGGTCCTTCTCAGGCTTCCGACCTGGCCTTCAAGCCGGATAACTTTGCGCGTGGTTTGATCTATCGTTTCAACGGCAAGGTGGCCGTGAACAATCTGGCCTCCTTCAAGAACATGGCTACGTCCTGGACACCGCGTCGCTACACGGCCAACATGGATATGTCTGCCATGGATAACATCGTGGGTCGTACCGGTGAGGGCTTCGGCACCATTCTGACGGGCGGTTTCGTGGGCGTGACCTCCGCAACCGATGTTGACGGCATCGGTGTCGCGTGGGCTATCCGCCGCAAGCCGGGCGAGCAGTTCGGTACGCTCATCATCTACCCCGGTAGCGAAACGGCTGCTTCTCGCGGTCTTATGAGGAATTTCACCACCGCAGACCCGGCGCCCTGGTCTTCCCTGGGAGCGGGGGACAGCGGCATCAATGCTGACTACAACCGCGTGAAGGTATATCCCGGTGTCACGGCTAATGAGTCCATGGTGTCTGTCTTCGAAGGCGCCATGAGCGCGGTGGATATCGACCTCACCTCCATGAATGCCAGCAGCATCACCGATATGTCTCGGATGGCGTACGGATGTACGTCTCTTGTCGGCGTCACGGATCAGGTAGACGCTACTGGCGGTGATGACGAGAGCACCATGACGGCCACCATCGCCGATGCGGGCCTGGCCCTGCCCAAGCGGGGCGCTGCGGGCGGCTTCGGCGTAGGCAAGGTCATCAAGGCGCCGTCCTTCGCTGAAGGCTGCACCAACCTGGTGAATGTCACCCTGGGCGCTACTGGCGCCGAGGGTGAGGCGTTCCTTGGTCTCTCTGACATGACCCGCGCATTTGCGGGCTGTACAGGGCTTTCTCAGGTCCACCTGCGCTCAGTGGGCGCTCCGGGCCTGGTGATGCGCGAGACCTTCGCCGATGCGGGGTCCGGGGCAGCTGAGAGCGCTCTCACGCTCACTCGCGTGGGCGCTCAGGCGGCGGTCAACACCTCCCCCTCCGCGCCTTCCATCCTGAAAGGCGCCTCCTTCGCAAGCGTGAAGATGAAGAGCTCCTTCCTGGAGGCAGGGATGAGCGCAACGAGCGCGTTCGCCGCCTCTACCCTGGGCTCTTTGGAGATCGAAGGGTCCTTCACGGGGACGGGGGCGTCTGCTACCTTGGCCGCCCAGGAAGCCACCATAGGCTCTGTGGCCATACGCTCGTCGTTCACGGGTGCGAACGCCACCTTGCGCCAAGCCCTCTCGGGGGTCTCAGGCGTCACCTCTTGCGTGATCGAGAACTCGCTCACAGGAGCGGGTGCCTCCCTTGAGAGCTTCGCGTTCGGAGGAGAGGTGGAGCGGGCATCCATCACGGGGAGCTTGAGCGGTGCCAATGCCCGGGCTACGAGGGCGTTCTCAGAGGTGACCTCGCTCACAGCCCTCACGATACAGGGAAGCTTCGGAACAGGTGCGTCTGCAGGCGCCTCCATCACAGCTGATAGGCTCGCGGATGGGTGCACGTCCTTGAAGACGG
>CAJURZ010000002.1 GCA_910588905.1 uncultured Eggerthellaceae bacterium | reverse complement strand
GCTGGCCCCCTTCGCCTCCTACGAGGACATCGTGAAGTCGGGCAACGCTATGCCGGCGAACAGTCCGCTGGCCACGAAGGAGATCCGCGAGATGTGGCCGGTGCACAAGGACGACGGCATGAAGGTGAGCCTGTTCGAAGGCCAAGAGCAGGACGTCGTGCGCAGCGTGGTGTGCTTCGCCGACGGCACTTCGCAGACCCTCGACCTTGACTACCTGGGCAAAGGAGCCTGCACCGCATCCTACGCGACGCAAGACACGGGCGTGCTGTACCAGCCGAACTTCTGGATCATCGGCAAGAGCGCCCAGCCCGCCATCACCCGCATGGCGTCGTTCATTCGCTCGAAGACCTGGGCATCGTGGTTCCAAAGCTACAGCGGCAACCCCCGCATGCATCGCAGCGTCCGCGACTACTTCGACAAGAACATCCGCGACAACGCCGAGGAGGTGGCGGCCAACCTCGTCACAAACATACCTGCATGGAACGCCTGCGACTCGCAGTCGTATGCGTGGAACTACATCATGCAAAATGCAGAGGCTGCCATGCCGAGCGAGGACTGGAGCTCGACGGCGCCCGAGACCAAGATGTTCAACCTGATGTTCCTCTACGCCTACCTGGAGCGCTTCATGGGCTTCGATGTCGGCGGCAACGAGACCGTGAAGGCGCGAAAGGACTCGAACGCGTTCTTGGTGATGGCGTTCCGGGGCAGCGTCATCAGGCCCGGCCTGTCGCTCTTGAGCATGACGCCCACGTTGCGGAAATCCTACATGCCCGTCTTCGCCAAGGTGGATGCGCTCTCCGAGATGGTGATCCCCAAGATGTTCTACAGCTACACGGGCCTCACGTCTTCGACGCAGCTCGTCCAGCTCGTGGTCAAGCGCACGACCGGCTACGCCAGCATGGCCGAGTGGTTCAAGGACTACATGAGCTCCATCGCGTTCTACCACGAATACATGCCGCCCGAATACGAGAGCGTCCCCGAAAGCGAACGGCCGCTATGGCGCGGCTGGGACCAGGCGTCTCGATATCCGGACTACCTGCTGCTGTGGCTGACGCTGGAGCCGGGCACGCAGTACTTTGCCTCCACCACGCTGCTGATAGCCTCAGGAACGACCGGCAACTACGAGGTGGGCACCCCGCTCGACGACGCGCACCGGGCCTCGTACAAGAAGCGCCTGGACAACATCTTCATCCCCGCGTCGCGCTATGTGTCCACCGTGACCTCCATCGTGGGGGTCGAGCGGGTCGACTCCGTCTGTGTCGTCAGCTTCGACAACATCTTCTCCAAGTACGACTCGGGCAGGTCGATCATGGAGCGGGAAGGCACCACGGGCAAGAAGCTCACCGAGGACCCCTACCTCAAGAACTTCACCGACGTCACCGGGCGCTTCATCGCCAACGGCCAGGGCGCTGCGGCCATGACGAACAACATATCGAGGACCGACAAGAACATCTACTTCCTGGCCTACACCGCGCTTGGGTGCGCGTGGGACTACTACTGGTCGCATGAGATGGCGCACGCCATCGACAAGGAGATATTCCTGAACGGCGAGCAGCGCGGCATCACCAACAACGAGGACTATACCGACGGCTTCCTGACCCAAGGCTTCGGCGGCTGGACGTACGTGATGAACCTGACCTTCGACTGGGACCTGTCGAAGGACGTGTCATCCAACCTGAGCCGCGAGCGCATCATGTCCAAGGAGAAGATAGACGACTACTACCACAAGATGTACGAGACGCTGGACATGTTGGACTATGCTGCGTTGCAGGCGTTCCTCAGGCTGGACAAGGACGAGCAGAACGCAGTGGCGTCACAGGCGTGGTTCGACGGGCAGAACGGCACCTCGGCGATGGACACCGGCGCCACGGCCACCATCCTGCATTCGCGCAACAACGTGCTGAACGGCTATGATGGAACGACGGCCACCATGCCGGTGAACTCATCGGTGTTCAACGACGGCTCGCGTAAGTTCGAGACTGTGGAGGAAGTGTACGACAACCAGCTGTTCCTGCGCCCGGGCTTGCCCGAGTCAAGCAGCTGGACGTGGCTGTGGGCCAACTACGTCGCCGACGACCTGCGCGGCGTGTGGTGGTTCCCCATACACTGCAACGGCAACCGCCCCGATTCGCGGTCGTTCAAGTTGGAGATATACCGCATGCTCGGCGACAAGGGCTTCGACGCCTGGGCCGAATTCGGGCGCAACGGAGGCGGCGGCGACCTGGCGAAGCTGCAGAAGCTTACCGGGTACGGCTCATTCAAGGAATGGCAGATGGCCAAGTGGGACGCCATCGAGGCCAACGAGGACAAGATCACCTACGTCGACTTCGATGACCTGGTGGACAAGTTCGAGACGGCGCTGAAGACCGATGCGGGCAAGGCCGACCGCAACCTCACGCAGATGAACGGCCTGCGCTCGCGCATGTACTTCCTGGCCAAGCGCATGACGAACGACTTCCGCTCAAGCGTGTACGAGGACAAGGTGCCCGTCACGCACATCCGCACTGCGGAGGACCTGCAGGCGATCGCCGACAACCCCTATGGCAGCTACGTGCTTGACAACGACATCAAGGTGTCGGGCATCGACGAGGCCGCGAGCAGCCTCGTCGACATCGTGTTCATGGGCAAGCTGGACGGGCAGGGGCACCGCATCTATACGGAAGGCGAGTTGCTCCCCGCGCTCTTCACGGGGGCAAAGCACGCCTACATCAAGAACCTGTCCCTCGAGGGCACCGCGATGCAGCTTCCGGCGAAGACGGTGAACAACACCGAGGTGGAGAACGTAAGCTACACGAAGTTCGAGCGGAACATATATACGGTCGACGACTTCGTGGGCATCGGCGACGACTTGCAGCGCGGTGTGGACACGTTCCATCTGATGGCCGACCTCGACTTCACGGAGTGGTCTGCCGCCAATGAGGCAGCCGATACGCGGACGGTTTCGGTGGTGTCGCAGCTCATGAGCGGCACGGCAACGAACCCGAAGGTGTTCAATGGCAACGGGCATACGATAACGGGCCTTGCAGGAGCGTCGCTGTTCGCCAACGTGCACAACGCCGACATCAACAACCTGACCATCCGAAACTGCAGCAACCTGCAGGATGCAGCGAGCGCTCAACAACATGGCATCCTCGCGCGCCGCTCTCTCAACTCGAAGTTCTCCGATTTGTTCTTCGACAATGTGCAGTTGCGCGGCAAGATGCGCATCGGGTTCGTGTCGGGCGACGACGGATGGATGGGCGTCAACGGCGTGACCGCACAGGGGTCGCAGTTCAGGCGCATACAGGTGACCAACGGCGCCCTGACGTGCGGGCAGAGCGGCTATGGCGGCTTCATCACCGGGTGGATGCTCAATGGTTCGATGGAGGACATCTTCGTGCAGGGAGGCCTCTCTACGTCGGGAGTCAAGTGCGGCGGCGTGGTGGGCGCGGTGAGGACGTCGGCGCAGTTGAACCGCTGCGTCTCGAAGGTAAACGTGAGCGGGAGCGCCGCATCGAAGGTCGGCGTGCTGCTGGGCGATATCGAGGCAGAGAACTACGATGCTGCGAATACGCGGGTGTCCAACTGCGTTGGGCTGGGAGTTGCTAAGGCAGGCTATTGGCGTCTGGCGGGCTACACGGCCGCGGGTGCGGGCAGCGCCTTCCAGAACTGCTACGAGGACGCGGCTGTAACCTCTGGACAGAGCTTGAGGGGCGACCAGAGTGCAAATGTGTCCTATGCAAGAAGCACTCTATATGTAACCCTGCGCGACGAACAAGGGCAACGATTCCCCAACATCTATTCTTTCCCCAACTTGCGGGAAGAGGAAACCTATAACGCTTGGGGCTTCAGCGGCGACACATGGGAATTCGACCCTACCATCAACGTAGGGTATCCGGTCTTGCGGTTCGAGGGAGACAAGCAAGCTTTCTTCGACTATGACATGGACTTCGCTTTGGATTACAAGAGCGAGAGGCTCCTATGCCAGGGTTCGGATTTCGATCGGACGAAAATGCGCGTCCATAATTTGCCTTATCGGGCCTTGAAAGACAATCCTAGTTACGGCATCAAAGAGGGCGACTGGCAGAACCAGATCTTCTCGACGATGCCTCCCGACAGGTTCTCTGTTATTACCGAGAGTCCCGACAGCATCGACCTTTCCGAGATAATCGAGTACGAGAAGTTCCAAAACGACGAGACCGCGTTCAAGGGCACGCGATCGGTGAGCTTGTTCTGCTTTGACGGCAATAGCGCCGACCATGGCCTAGGCAAGCCCTACAGCTTCGAGAAAACGGTCGAGATACCGCCGCGGCCCGAGATGGATTGCGCCGACCGCGTGCGTGGCGTGCGTGCGGGCACCGATGGCATGGGCGCCATCCACTTTGCGTCCATCGGCGTGTACAAGCCATCCGACCTCGAGTACCGCCCGGTGGCTGGCGAAGGCGCGGGCGACGGCACTGAGGCTACGGCGGACGATGCTGCCGCGACCGAGACCGCTTGGATTCCCATGACCGCCGCCATCACGCCCGTGGCGCCGGGCACCTACGAAGTGCGCATCGCCGCCACCGACCACTCGTTCGCGTCCTATTCCAAGCAGGTCGTGGTGGACGAGCGCGATCCGGATTCATTGAAGCACCCTTTGGTGCTGGACGCGAACGGCGGCAGCTGGGTCCAGGCCGACAAGGTGCCCGTGGAATATAACACCACGGAGACGCTGGTGCTTCCGACGGGCTCAGACATCAAGCGCGACGGGTACACGTTCGAGGGCTGGTACGAGAGCGACGACTTCGCCGGCTCGCCCGTCACGCAGATCGAGCCGGGCCAGATTGAGCCCATCACGCTGTATGCGCGCTGGAGCCCCAACACCTATGCGGTCAAGCTCAACCTTGGCGGAGGCGCGTTCGCCAACGTGGCCGACAACGTCACGTCGTACGTGACGGGCACCGGCGCCACGCTTGCCGCGCCGAGCCGCGCGGGCTACACGTTCGGCGGCTGGTTCGACAACGAGGCGTGTGCAGGCAGCCAGGTGAGCTCCATCGGCGTGTTCGATTTCGGCGACAAGCAGCTTTGGGCCAAGTGGAACCCGCTTACATATACTGTTGCCCTCGAGCTGATGGGTGGCGAACTCGTCGAGGGCCTGTCCGACACGCCTGTCTATCAGACAGGCACGGGCCTCGTCCTGCCCACCGCAGACGACATATCGCGCCTGGGCTATGCGTTCGCCGGCTGGTTTGACAATGCCGACTATGTCGGCTCGCCGGTGACGGCCATCACGGAGGACGACCTCGGCGACAAGCAGCTTTGGGCCAAGTGGACGACCATCCTGTACGAGGTGACGCTGGAGAAGAACCAGGGCACGCTGAAGGTGGGCGAGCAGGACGTGTTCAGCTATCAGTACGGCTTCGGGGTGACGCTGCCCGAACTGGAGCGCGGCGGATACACGTTCGGGGGATGGTATGCCAGCGAGGACTTCTCGGGAGACCCGGTGAAGGCCATCGGGGCGGACGAGATGGGCGAGCGCACGTTCTGGGCCAAGTGGACCCCGAACACCTACGACGTGATCTACGATTTGGGCTCCGACCACAATGGCGACATGCCGCCCGAGAGCATCGACCTGACGCCGTACGAGAGCTATACCGCGGGCACCGGGCTCGTGCTGCCCTCGACCGATGTCATGGCATGGCCGGACCACGACTTCGCGGGGTGGTACGACAGCGCCACGTTCGAGAACAGCCCTCTCACCGAGATCTCCGCCAGCGACTACGGCGACGTCACCTTGCACGCCCGTTGGGCCAGCGACGCCTGCGTGCTGTTCTTCCACGAGGATGGCGGCGTGTTCGCCACGACGCCGCAGACGGTCTACGAGTTCGGCGACGACGGCTTCCTCGAAGGTAGCACGGTTGCGTTGCCGACGGCGACGGACATAGTGCGCAACGGCTGCATTTTCGAAGGCTGGTACGACAACGCCGACTTCAACGGGCAGCCGCTTGAGAGCGTGGAGCTGACGCGGGGCAACATCGACCTGTTCGCGAAATGGACGGCTGTGGAGTACGGCATAGCCTACGAACTGAACGGCGGCGCGTGGGCTTCGGGGTATGCGGCGCCCGACCGCTATTCGGTTGTGGCGAGCGACGTGCGACTGCCCGGTGCGACGGATGTGGTGCGCGACGGCTTCGTGTTCGACGGCTGGTATGCGGATGCGGCCCTTGAAGGCGCGCCGGTCACGGCGATTCCGCTGGGAGCCACAGGCGACCTGAAGCTGTATGCCAGCTGGAGGGAGCCGACCGTTCCCGATCCCGGCCCCGGCACCGATCCCGACCCTGGCCCCGATCCTGGCCCCGACGGCCCGCTGCTCGAGATCGTTTCCCTCGCCATCGCCGAGCTGGGCGACCAGGCTATCGGGTGGGACGAGAACAGCTACGCCCGGATCGAGCTGCCTGCATCGAAGGTGCCTACCAAGGCTGAGGATTTCGCCATTACAGTGCCTGAGGGCGTGGTGTATCAGATCACCAAGCGTGGGTCATCCCTATTCGCTTGGCATGCTCGCATCATGAGCTTGGTTCGCGATGGTGGCGAATCCACTCTCTGGGATATCGTGCTTCGGAGCAAGGCAGACCCAGCAGTGGAAAAGCGCTACGTCTTAGAGATCGTGCCCGTGGATGAGGGCGCTACTCCTCTGCCCAAGCCTCCTACGGATGGTGGCGGCCCCACGCCAATGCCACCGTCGGGAGACACTACGCCCACACCGAGTGACTCTCAACCATCACCGCAGCCAACCCCTCCGGTGGGCGCTGGTGGCTCGAATGGTGATGAAGACGATCATTTGGCAGAGACCGGGGACAGCACTTTCGGGATGCTCCTGTTGATGACGAGCATCGGATGCCTTGCAGCGTTCGGGGCTTTCGTAGCACATCGCCATCGTGTTCATGTGCGTCGTAGATAAGATTCGGTAGAGCATTACCTAAGAATACACGAGCATTCCTCTTTGGAATGCTCACTATGACATTTGGGCGCAGTGTTCACGATAATCTTCGCTTTCGTTCCCGCTCCTTTCTTCTTACGATGATGCCAGTTCATGAACTTCTAATTGACATGAGATGGTAGGGGGACTTAGGGCAGCTTCGCCCTCGCCCGATATCCAGCATGAGGATCTGGATGCGCTCGTCCGAAGGTCCTTGGGAAGTCGTTACGGGCAAGTCTTTCGAAGTCCCTCTTCGGGGAGAGGAGATCTTCAGATGTGCTTCAGGCCAGCCGACGCGAATATGTCTGTAACATGCCCATCATGCGGCAAAGAGATAAATGCGGTTCTCGGGATCGTCCCGAAGGAATGCCCCTTCTGCGGCGCCACGTCGGAGGACTTCGAGGGGTCCTCTGACATCAAACCGCCGTCTGCTCCGGTCGCGCCTGGCGCACCGAAAGCTCCTGGTGCTCCCCAGCCTCCTGCGGCTCCCGGCATATCGTGATGGAAGGGGCGAGAGGCGCGGCGCCCGCCTATGGATGGGTGGTCACGATCGTCGTCTGGCTGACGGGGATAAGCATGCCGCTCAACATGCTCAAGGTATCCATCTTGGCTCCGGTCATCATGGAGGCGTTCAGTGTGGATACGGATGCCATGAGCTGGGTCATCGCCACGTTCTACATCATGGGCATGATATTGGCGCTGCCCGGAGCGGTGGTGGTCGACCGGATCGGCAAGAAGGCCACGTTCGTGCTCTCCCTCGTCTGCGCGCTCATCGGTGGTGCCCTCGGATACATCGCGCAGGATATCGGACTGTTCATCGTGAGCCGGATCATCGAGGGCATCGGCTTCGGTCTTGTCACCACAGCAGCCGTGCCGGCCATCTCTGCTTGGTTCGCGCCCGAGCATCGAGGGGTTCCGTTGGGTGTATGGGCCATCAACGTGACCGCAGCATTCTTGATCGGGCCGAACCTCTTCTCGCAGATCTATGCGGCAACGGGGTCCTACCATGATGTCTGGGCGCTCAGCTTCGTGTTCGATGCCGTCGTCCTGATAGCCGTCTTGTTGCTGTACCGAGAGCCGACGTTCACCTTCGACGATCACGGGCAGAGGGTCGCGCTGGCAGATGGAGGCGCACGCGCCTCTGCGCCTAAGAAGGGTGTTCTCAAGCGCGTGCTGACCCAGCCTGCGGTCTTGCTCGTGGCGGCCATCTTCTTCTGTGAAGAGGTGCCGTTCTTGGGGATGTCGAACTTCCTGACCACCTATGCTGCTCAGGAGACCGACCTCACGCTTCCGGTCATGTCCACTATCATCTCGGTCATGGCGATCGTGGGGTGTGTGGTGAACCCCTTGAGCGGGATGATCTCGGACAAGATCAAGTCGAACAAGAAGCTGATGGTCATCAGCTGCATAGGCGGCACGATATACGCGTGGCTCGTATTCCAAGCTACTACCGTTCAAGCGTTCATTCCCGTGATCCTCTGCAATGCCTTGGCTGGAGGCATCATCCCCACCATGGTGATGGCATCCATACCGAAGGTCGTGAAGGACCCTGGTGACATTGCAGGTGCCACCGCCGTCGTCCTGTTCGCTCAGCAGCTGGCATCGTTCCTCGGATCGAGGGTGCTCGGGCTCATCGTTGCCACCTACGGGAGCTTCGCCGTGGCAGGACAGTTCTTCATGGCACCGATATTCGCGCTTGGTTTGGTGATCTTGATCTTTGGATGGAAGAAGCTCCCGTAACGATCGAAAGGAAATGCAATGGAAGAGAATGCGAAGTGGGTCGAAGATCTGGGCGATGGTGTCCATAAGGTCAGGACCTGCGTGTGGTCACCTCCCGGGGATCATCCTGTCGGGTGCGGCATCGTCGTGACCGTGAAAGATAACAAGGTCATCAACGTGGAGGGTGACCCGACGCATCCCATCACCCAAGGGCGGCTGTGCCCGCGGTGCATAGCGATGGATGAGGCGCTCTATCACCCGGACCGCATCTTGCATCCCATGAAGCGCGACCGCGCTGACAGGGGTAAGGATGCGTGGGAGCAGATCACGTGGGACGAGGCCCTTGACCTCATCGAATCCAAGGTGCGTCACTTCTGGGAGGTGGCAGGGCCTGAGAGCATCCTGACCTTCACCGGGACGGGTCGTGAGATAACCATGTATTCTGCGGCTTACTGTCATGCCATCTTCGAGTCACCTAACTATTGCATGGTGCTCAGCGGCGGCTCTTGCTATGGACCTCGTTGCACCATCGCGAACTTCCAGCTGGGAGCGGGATACCCCGAGCTGGATTATGCAGCCTACTTCCCGGATCGCTACGAGGATCCGCGCTGGGAGCTTCCTCAGTACATCCTGGTCTGGGGGAAGAATCCGGTGTATTCGAACCCTGATGGGTTCTTCGGGCATGCGCTCATCGATCTCATGAAGATGGGTTCCAAGCTGATCGTGGTGGATCCGCAGCTCACCTGGATAGCCGCCCATGCTGAATACCATCTTCAGCTTCGGCCTGGTACCGATGCTGCGCTGGCCATGGCCATGTGCAACGCGATCATCGAAGAGGACCTGTACGACCATGAGTTCGTGGAGAAGTGGGTCTATGGCTTCGACGAGTTCGCGGCCTGCGTGGCCGAGTGGAGCCCTGAGCGTGCTGCCGAGGTCTGCTGGGTGGACGCTGAGGTGGTGAGGGAAGCGGCTCGTGCATTCGCCACCCATAGCCCCTCCTCTGCGCTCTGGGGTCTCTCCATTGATACGGAGACCAATGGCGTCCAAGCGGGTCACACGTTCCTGGCCATCTGTGCGCTCACGGGGTACATGGATGTTCCTGGCGGCATCACGCTGGCTCGGCCTTCCAGCTTCACGGGCAAATGGCGCTATGAGACCGTGAATTCTGTTCCAGATGAGGTGCGCGCGAAGCGCATCAAGGATCAACAGGGACGCTACAGCTGCTGGGATGCGGCTGGTCCCGGTCCGCTGCCTGATGTGACCCTGGACTGGCTCGAGATGGACGAGCCGCCCACTGACTTCAAGATGAGCTACTGGTTCGGGACCAATCCGCTCGCATGCATGTCCGTGCAACCCATGCGCTGGGAGAAGGCGCTGGACAAGTTGGAATTCAACGTGGTCCAGGACGTGTTCATGAATCCGTCCATCATGCGCTTGTGCGATCTGGTGCTCCCGCTGTCCATGTCGGTAGAGCACGAGGGCATCGTGATGCCGCACTTCGGGCGCAACACGCATTTCTTGGGCGCGATGAACAAGGCCGTCGAGCCGCTCGACAGCAAGAGCGATGTAGAGATCATGCTGGAGTTGGGACGGCGCTTGCGCCCGGAGCTCTGGCCTTGGGAGACGCCGGAGCAGTTCTTCACCGATCAGCTGCACACCGCCTATGACTGGGGCTTCAAGGAGCTCCAGGATGATGTGGTGTTCCAACAGCCCTTCGAGTATCGCAAGTACGAGACAGGCGCTCTACGGGCTGATGGGAAGCCCGGATTCGACACGCCCACCGGATTGATAGAGCTCAAGGCAAGCGTCTATTCGGTGTTCGGCGAGGAGCCATTACCGTACTTCAAAGAGCCGGAGCTGAGCCCCTATAGCGATGCCATCTCCGATGAGGTCAAAGAGGAGTTCCCGCTCGTGCTCACCACGGGCGGCCGTCACATCTCCATGTTCCATTCCGAGCATCGGCAGATCCCGTCCATGCGTGCGCTGAACCCGTGGCCGTTGGTCACCATCCATCCTGAGACTGCCGCAGCCCATGGTATAGCAGAGGGGGATTGGGTGGCCATCGAGAATCCGCTTGGCCGCTGCATCCAGAAAGCATGTATCCGTCCTGTGGTGGACCCGCGCGTCGTCCATGCTCAGCATGCGTGGTGGTATCCCGAGCAGTCCGGCGAGGCACCCAACCTGTTCGGCCTCTACAAGTCGAATATCAACAACCTCATCCCCCATGAGAGCGTGGGTGTGACGGGGTATGGCGCTCCGTACAAGAACATCATCTGCAAGATCTACAAGGTGGACAGCCTTGACGCATTCGAGGCCTAGAAGGGAGGTGTGCTAGATGGAAAAGCGAGCCATGCTCATCGACTACGGCTATTGCACCGGTTGCCATTCGTGCGAGGTGTCGTGTCGAAAGAAGAACGATCTGCGCCTTGACGAATGGGGAATCAAGGTCAACGAGGTAGGACCCCAGAAGTTCTCGAATGGCAAATGGGAATGGGATTTCGTACCCGTACCGTCGAGCTTGTGCGATCTGTGCGAGGACCGGATAGCGGAGGGGAGCAAGCCCTTGTGCGAATTGCATTGCCTTGCAGCGGTGATCCGGGTCGTTCCGGTGAGCGAGGTGTCCTCATGCCTTGAGTCCATGGATAAGGACAAGGTGGCGGTCTACCTTCCGTGATGGATGCAGTGAGAAGGAATCAGATGAGCGAAGGAAAGAGGGGAGCGAAGATGGATAAGGAGTATTCGGATTGGCATGACAATCCGACCATGCGCAGCTGGCACCCAGAGCGATTGAACGCCCGGAGCGAGTGCACCATCTCGGACGTGAATGACCTCAACAAACCCTGGCGCTTCGAAGAGGATGGCTTGACGGTCACCCGCACGAGCCCGTGGTCGCCGCCGGGCTGCCATCCGGTCGGATGCTCTTTGAAGCTCTACACTGACGAGGATGGAAAGCTCGTCAAGGTGGAAGGGGATGAGAACAACCCGGTGACGCAGGGACGCTTGTGCGTCCGTTGCCTCACCTTGAAGGATTACATCTACAACCCGAGCCGCATCTTGCATCCTATGAAGCGCGATCCCAAGAAGCGTGGGGATGCGGATGCATGGGAGGAGATCAGCTGGGATGCGGCGTTCGACCTCATCAAGAGCGAATACGATCGCATCACGAAGGAATACGGCCGTGAGTCCATCGTATGCTTTGCGGGTACCGGGCGTGAGGGTGGCACTATGGCACCCTTCGGGAGCCGGATGCTCTGCACACCCAATTACTGCTATTCACAATCAGGCTATGCCTGCTATGTGCCTCGCATGGCAGCCTCCTCGTATCTGCTTGGGGCGGCATACCCTGAGATAGACTACGCGGGAGGCCTGCCCGGCCGCTACGATGATCCTGAGTATGAGATCCCAGAGTGCATCGTGATATGGGGCAAGGAGCCGTTGCCGTCGAATCCGGATGGCTTCTTCGGACATTCGGTCATCGATCTCATGCGCCGCGGCACGCGCCTGATCGTGGTGGATCCACGAGCGAACTGGCTCTCTACGCGTGCTGACTATCATCTACAGCTCCGTCCTGGAACGGATGCGGCGCTCTCCCTTGCATGGATCAATGTGATAGCCAACGAGAAGCTCTACGATGCGGAGTTCGTCGAGTACTGGACCTACGGGTTCGATGAGCTGGTAGAGCGCGCTCAGGAGATGCCGCCTTCTCGCGCTGCCGAAATCACCGGTGTCCCTGAGGAGATCATCATCGAATCAGCGCGCATGTATGCCAACGCGACCCCTGCGGCCATCGCATGGGGCTTGGCGCTGGATCAGAAGGCGAACGGTATGCAGGTGGGTCACTGTCTGATCGCGCTCATGGCCATCACGGGCAACATCGATGTGCCGGGCGGTCAGCGCATCGGCGATAAGACCATGGGCCTCAACGAGGCAGGCTTCGGGTTCGAAGAGGGCTTGGGGCAAGAGCTCATCGCGAAGATGATCGGCGCGAAGGAGTATCCAGCCTATTGCGGTTTGATCCTGAACTCCCATGCTGACCTCACGCTGCGCGCTATGGAGACAGAGGATCCGTATCCTATCCGCATGGGTTTCTATGCGGGCAACAATCTGCTCTCTTGCACCTCAGCGGAGCCGGAGCGCTGGATGAAGGCCATCAACGGTTCCATGGAGTTCGTCATCGCCTTCGACACCTTCATGACCCCCTCAGCCCAAGCGACTTGCGATGTGTTCCTCCCCCTGGCCACGATCGCCGAGCGCGAGGGTGTCGTTCAGACCCATTACGGCTCTTCGCCGGTGACCATGGGCTTCATGAACAAGGCAGTCACTCAGGGTGAGGGCATGTCTGACATGGAGCTCTGCTTCAACCTAGGAAAAGTGCTCAATCCGCATCTATGGGATCAATATGAGGATATCCGCGACTTCATCGAGCACCTGCGCCTTGGCAAGAAGTACTGCTATGAGGACATCCGGAAAGAGGTCGTGCTCCAGCGCTATGTCGGATATCGCAAGTACGAGACGGGCCTGCTCCGCCGTGACGGGAAGCCGGGCTTCAACACCTCAACGGGGAGGGTGGAGCTCTGGTCCTATGCGTTCCATCGCTTCGGAGACGATCCGCTGCCGTACTACATCGAGCCGCAATTCGGTCCGGAGTCATCGCCTGAGCTCATGGAGGAGTATCCCTTCGTCCTCACCAGCGGTGCGCGCACGTATGCCTTCTTCCATTCCGAGAATAGGCAGATACCCTATTGCCGCGAGCTGAACCCCGATCCGCTCCTGGAGATCAATCCCGAGGATGCCAAGCGCAAGGGCATCGTGGATGGCAGCTGGGTGAAGGCGGTCAATCAGTTCGGGGAGTGCGTCATGAAGGCGAAGGTGTCGCCCATCGTCAAGGAGGGCGTCGTCCATGCGCAGCATGCGTGGTGGTTCCCCGAGCAGGATGGCAATGATCACGGCGGCGGTGCCTACGATACCTTCCGCTCCAATATCAATAATCTGGTTCCCAACTTCCATTTCGGCAAGCTCGGCTTCGGCGCTCCGTTCAAGTGCATGATCTGCGACGTGGTGCCCATCAGCGAGAGCTATGACACGGATATGGATGAGATCTGGGAGAAGTTCGGGAAGTTGGTGTAGCTATGACAGCATTTGGCCTGCTTATCGATTACGAATACTGCTCAGGATGCCAGTCGTGCGAGGTCTCCTGCAAGGAGGAGCACGGATATCCGGTGGGCAAGTGGGGCATCCGGGTCATGGACGACGGTCCGTGGGAGATCGAGCCGGGGCACATGAACTGGAACAAGGTGCCCATCCCCACCGATCTCTGCGACCTCTGCGCTGAGCGCACCGCCAAGGGGCGCGAGCCAGCATGCGTGCACCACTGCCTTGCCGATGTCATGAAGTATGGGCCCGTTGCAGAGCTGGCGGCATTCATGGAGGAGAAGCCCAAGCAAGTCCTCTTCGTTCCCCAGTACAAGCCCTATGAGGCGCGCGGGACCTTCGTGTCGGCCAGAAAGGATGACGCGAATCGCCGCAGGGCGGCTGCCATGGAAGTGGATGCGAATGTACAGGTGGAGTTCGCGACCCATCGAGACGATTCGGATGTGAGGAACGTGGAAGAGCTCAACGAGCAGTGAGGCGGCGATAGCATGGAGCGCGAAGAGCGGATCGGAAGGGTGGTCAGGGCTCTCTACAAGGGAGGGCCTACCGGAGAAGAGCCTCTGGATGATCATTCTGCGGGTGAACCAGAGGAGCTCGTGGTGGGAGTGGGGCAGTTGCCCCGCGGCATCGACGAGGCTCTGTTGGATATGGAAGCAGGGGAGGAGCGAACGATCGTCATTCCCTGCGAGAAGGGTTTCGGCCCTCACGATCCCCAAGGCGTCCAGGTGTATCCGCGTACAGCCATCGAGGGCGGAGAGAAGTTGCAGCTGGGAGATGTGTTCCCGTGGACGAACCCTGCTTCGGGGCAACCGATCCCTGTCAGGGTGGTCAAGGCTGACGATCAGCTCGTGACGATCGATTTCAACCATCCCTTCGCTGGCAAGGAGCTCACCTACTGGTTGAGATTGGTTTCTGTGGAATAAGGAAGGCCATGTGCTTCTTCTGCACGGGCTGCGGTGCATGTCCCCGCGCAGCCACGCAAGGTGTCCCGCTTTGGGCGGCTGCAGACGGGGTGTGCCCTGCGTGCGGGCGCGCGCTCGCCCCTGAGACGGAAGAGCATTGCGAATGCGGATGGGTGCCGCCCACGCCTGCAGGAAGAGCACAGGCTCGATCGGATAGAGATGAGGCTCCATATCTCCAGAAGGAGGGTGTGGGGCTTGCGACAGAGGAAAGGTCAGAGATATGACTGAGACCAAAAAGGGAAAACTGCATTACGCATGGCTCATCTTCATAGGATGCTGCTTCGTCAATGCCGCTTCCATGGCGGCATCCATCAGCATTGTTGGGGTGTATCTGCTCCCCGTATCATCGTCTATTGGAGTTGGTCCGGGTGACTGGATGCTCTGGATGACGGTGTGCTCTATCGTGTCATGCATCATGACGTCTATCTGGGGGCAGTTTCTCCAGACCAAGAACATCAACGTGGTGACATCCGTCTCTGCAGCGGCGCTTGCCATTGCCGTGTTCGCTTTTTCCTTTGGCAACAGCGTGCAGTGGTTCTGGATCTGGGGCGGTGTGCTCGGGTTCGCTATGCCTTGCATCGCTACCTTGACCGTACCCACGCTGATCGGCAATTGGTTCGGCAAGAAGTACAGCGGGAAGCTCCTGGGTATCGCGGCTGCGTTCACGGGCGTAGGGACCTTCTGCTGGGCACCGTTGTTCACCATGATCATCCAGAATCTGGGATGGCAGATGGCCTATCAGCTGAACGCGGCTCTTATTGCCGTGTGCCTGCTGCCGTGGACGCTGTTCGTTTTCAAGTTCAAACCGGAGGACAAGGGTCTCGAGCCCTATGGCTACGATGCAGCGCTTGAGGCGCAGAACGCTGATGCCATGAAGCTGGGCATGAGTCGAACGCTGGCACTCAAGACGGCTCCTTTCTGGATCATGGTGGTGGTCATCCTCTTCACGTCCATGGGAATGGGCTTCAACAGCAATCAGGTTGCCATCGCAACCGAGGCTATGAGCGGATCGATGGACATGCAAGCTGCGGCCATGTTGGGCGCTTCCATGATATCTGTAGCGGCTGTGGGCAATATCTGCGGCAAGATCATCTTCGGTTTCATGCAGACACGGGCTGGCTTGAAGGCTACGTTCATCGTGTTCATCGTTGCCTTCTTGGTTGGTTTCGGTCTTTGGGCGTTCGTGCATGTCTCAGCGGTGCTCTTGATCGGCGCGTTCCTGTTCGGCACTCACAATGCGCTGGTTTCGGTAGGTTATCCACTGCTCGTGCGTTCGCTCTACGGGAATAAGGACTATTCGAAGATCTTCTCGAACCTCATGACCGTCAATGGCCTGATGGGTGGCATCAGTGGCACGATCATCAGCTTCGTCTATCAGACGCTCGGGTCTTATCAGGCCGCTCTGGTGGCGGCGATGGTCATCGTGGTGCTCATCGGCGTGGGCGTTCTGGTTGCATGCAAGTTCATCGGGAAGATGAAGTGGGACTCTCCTGCACCTGTTGAGAGCTGATGTGCGCAGCTGACATCGGAAGAGCTTGCAGCGAGCGGGGAGGGCCAGGCGGCCTTGTCCGCTCGCTTCTTCTATACTAGAAGCGCTTCGCCTCTCACGGGCGGCTATTCTTGGGGTGTTTCCCTTTCGGGTGGTTGATATCAACCGCTGAGCCAAATGGCACTGATCGAGAAGATCGGAGGAGTGCATGGATCTGGAATTATTGCGAGAGTTCCAAGTCTTTGCCGTGTCTCAGAATCTGAGCAAGGCAGCAAAGGTCTTGCATGTCACTCAATCATGCCTGAGCAAGCATATAGCCGAGATAGAGCGCACGACGGGTTTGAAGTTGCTCAACCACGGACCCAAGAGTGTATCGCTCACCCCAGTGGGGGAGTGCTTCCTCAGAGAGGTGTCACCCATCGTCTCGTCCTATGACAATTGCTTGGTCAAGTGTCGTCAGCTTCAACGGCGCTATGAGAATCTGCTCAAGGTGCAGCTGCTCTTGGATGGGAATATCGTCAATGGTCTGCTGTTCCAACTGCGCAATGAATTCAAGGTCATCAGCCCGGAGTGCGAGGTGATCTTCGAGAAGCTCATCGGGTATACGCCTGAGAGCGCCCTTCCCCTTCATGTGTTCGACGTCACCCTCGCGTGCCGATGCGGGGATCTGGATGAATACAAAGAGGAGTGTCTTCATCTGGGGATCCGAGTGCTCCCCATCAAGCGGGATCCCATCATCGTCTGGTTGAGCAAGGACAACCCCCTTGCGCAGGCTGACAAGTTGACCCTGGACATGCTCGACTGCGTTCCCATCATGACCAGCGTCACCGATGCGTTCGATTACATACGCGAGGCCACAGAGACGTTGTTCGCCGCTCATGGGATGGTGGCGTTCATGAAGCCGGTCCATTTCGATATCGCTTCGCCTGCCGCGTTCTTTCTGTCTGATTTCGACCGACGGGCTGTGATGCTCACCTCGTCGGGGATGCTGGGGAATGCGGGTTTGAGCGCACGGGATGATATCTGCTGGCGCTATCTTGAAGGAGCGGATACCTCGATGACGGTGTGCATGTGCGCTCTCATGGAGAATCAGCGAGCGAACGAATTCCTTGATTTCACTGAAGCGCGCTTGGAGGATTGACCCTCCCCGTCCCCTGTCGCGCTCTTGTGCAATATGAATGTCCTAGACTATTATTAGAGCATATCGACCAAATCTTAGCTATCGGAGTTTCCCATGGATCTGAGCATCGTCAAGATCATCAACAAAGCGCTGGATGGTACGCTTCTCTCACACAGGGAGATAGTCGAGCTGCTTTCCGTCAAGAACCTCTCTCCTGAGGCCTTTGCCATTTGGCAGGCGGGGCGTGAATTCACCTCTACGCTCAATGATGGCTATGCTGAGGTACATGCGCATATCGGCCTGGATGCGGCTCCATGCCCGATGAATTGCCAGTACTGCTCTTTTGCTGAGGTCAACGGTGTCTTCACCGAAAAGGTGACCTATCCTTTGGAGAAGGTCATCCAAGACGCACTTGATCTTGAGGCGGCGGGGGCGAATGCCTTGTATCTGGTGACCACCGTGCTCTATGGTCGCCGTGCGTTCCTCGATGCTGCAGCCCAGGTGAAAGCAGCCCTCAAGACGAACATCCCGCTGGTCGCGAACATTCCAGATTTCGGTCCTGATTATGCTCGCGAGTTGGCGGAGGTGGGCATCAATGGCGTCTATCATGTCATACGTTTGGGTGAAGGGAAATTCACGAGCTGTAAGCCCGAAGTACGCATCAAGACCATTGAAGCGGCTCTCGAGGCGGGCATCTCCGTGGGGAACTGCATCGAACCCATTGGTCCAGAGCATTCTCCTCAGGAGATAGCAGACTTGGTGATCATAGCTCGTGATTTGGGAGTTGCCTTCAGTGGCGCCATGCGTAGGACCACGGTTCCCGGTAGCGTTTTCGAAGAGCACGGTGATATCTCTTATGGTCGGCTTGCCACCTATGCTGGCGCTATTGCCTTAGGAACGGGAGCATCTGTCAGAGGTAATTGCTCGCACGAGCCAAGTCAGCTATGTGCTCAGGCGGGAGCGAATATCATGTGGGCGACTCGAGGTACTGATCCTCGAGACACTGCTGTGGAGAGCACACGGGGTCTTTCAGTATCACAGGTCAAGGACATCTGGTGGGAAACCGACTGGAAGGTTTGGGAGGGCCCCTCGCGCTACTACTCCTGAGGTCCACTTGCGCTGCAAGGATCAGTCTCCTAAAAGATTGACATAGTCTAATAATAGACATAAGCTATGCTCCATCATTCCAACAGGGACGGGAGGATCTGGAACGGATCATCACCCCGTACCAGCAGGAGGGAGCAGCTATCATGAAGATCATGTCCAGGAGGATGTTCGTCAAGGCAGCAGGGTTCACTGCTCTGTCGGTCTTCGGTGCAGGTGCGCTGAGCGGATGCAGTGGCAATGCCAATCCTACGACGTCAGATGCTAGTTCATCGGCGGGGGTGGACGTGGATGCTGCTTTCATGACCGAGGGTAAGGGTGCCCATCTGGTGGTGGGTCGGCGCGGCAAGCTCTTCAAGATAGCTCCCACGGTCATCGCGGAGAAGCTCGGCTACTTCGAAGAAGAGGGTTGCGATGTAGAGTTCCAGCAGGTGGAACTGGCTGAGGGCTTCGCGTCGCTTGCTTCCAGCAACCTGGATATGATGCTCATGGGTACCGTTCAACCCCTTGAGTACATCGCAAAAGGCTCTGCTATGTACATCATAGGGGGCACCGTTCTGAATGGCACAGAGATCCTAGCAGGTCCTGACTGGACCGCAAAGCTGGAAGGCCCCGATAGCTTCAAAGGGCTCAACATCTCCTATTTCCGAGCCGAGACGGGTCAAGTGGCATTCCGCTCATGGCTGAAGGATCAAGGGCTTTCCATCGACGGTGGTGATGTGACCTTCACGGCCTTAGATAGTGAACAGGCTCAGGTGGAGGCGCTCCTGAAAGGCGAGACAGATCTTGCCCTCGTCAATAATGCCTTCGGATACATCAATCGGGATCGGGGTGTACAGGTAGTCGGGCTCGTGAAAGACTACACAGGAGACTATCCTTGCTGTCGCCAGAATGCATCGGACGATGCCTATCACAACAAATTCCTCTCCTTGGTCGATTTCGAAACAGCGCTCTTGCGCGGGTATAAGGTCTTTCGGCAGCAACCCGAAGTGGCTATCCCTATCCTGGTGGAGTATTCCGAGCAAGATCCGGAATACATCAAGGCTGCGCTGTACGGTACCGATGATCATGAGGCGGCCATGCAGCTTCTGCCTGACCCCTGCCGTGATGCCACCCTTGGGTTCTACGAATCGCTCAAGGATATCGATCAGCTGGATGCCAATGCTCCCTCCGCTGATGACTATGTGGTGGATACTGTCTATAGCCGGGCCCTTGAGTCCCTTTTGGATCGGGAGCCGGAGGAGGAGTTCTGGAAGGACCTCGAGTCCATCTATCGAAAGCAGAACACTCACTAGAGAGCTCATCGGAGAGGTGGGATGTCGGGGGTGGGATGCCAGGTGGCTTGCGTCCCACCCCTTTTACCGTCCCTGTCAGCCTATCAAGGGCTAAGGAGCTTATGATGGCGAAATGGGTCTGTAGGCTATGAAAGAAGGGAAGGGCGAATGGGTTCTATTCGAATCGAAGCCGTGTCCTTCGCCTATGCAGACTCAGCAGCCTCCAAGAGCGGCAATGCCCATAATGTCATCGAGGATCTGAGCCTTGTCGTGCCCAGTGGGCAGTTCCTCTGCGTCATAGGTCATTCGGGGGGTGGTAAATCAACCCTCCTGCGGCTGATCGCGGGGCTGTCTCAGCCTTCGGCTGGCAGGATCATGATCGACGGCAAAGAGGTTCATGAGCCAGGGATGGACCGAGCCATCGTGTTCCAAGACTATTCGCTATTCCCGTGGATGCGCGTGAAAGACAACGTTGAGTTCGGTATAGAACAGGCCAACAGGAAGCTTGGTCGCGGCTTATCCAAATGCGCTATCTCTGACTTGGCCGATGAATACCTCTTCTCAGTGAGCATGTCAGGGGCGCAGGATAAGTATCCCTATCAACTCTCTGGCGGCATGCAGCAGCGTGTGGCCATAGCCCGAGCTTTGGCTATGGATACTGAGATCGTGCTCTTCGACGAGCCTTTTGGCGCTCTGGATGTGAAGACGCGGCGTCACTTGCAGAGCCTTGTTGATGAGCTTTGGACAGCGGGAGAACGGCGAAAGACCGCCGTCTTCATCACTCATGATATCTCTGAGGCCATCCTTTTGGCTGACCGAGTGGTCTTCTTGGCGGAAGGGCGGATAACAGCTGATTTCGAGGTGGACCTTCCCCGCCCTCGCACTGCTGAGTTCATCGCTTCGGATCTGAGAGCTCGGGAGATAGGGCAGTACCTGACGGATCTCTTCTATGAGAGCGGTGGAGACCCGGATCAAGATGAAGGGGATGGATGCTTGCGGGCGGTAGGGAACCAGGCGGAGGAGCTTTCATGGTGAAGGTCCTGAACCGCCGGTTCTTCTTTGCTCAGATGCTCTTGCTGGTGCTCGTTGCCATCATCGTCGCCATGCCGAATGCGAAGATCCTTTCGGTCACCTACTATCCTCTGCTGGTAGCATTGGGCGTGATGGATCTGCTCTATCTCCTGTTATTGATATCGAGGGCTAAGCGCGGGATCGAATCCACGGGGCCGAACGACATCATCGTGTTCGTCTGGGTGCTCATCGTTCTTTGGGAGCTTGCTTCCACCAAGCTAGCCCTTACGCCTAGCGTCATCGTCCCAACGCCCGAGGAAGTCTTCAACGTCTTCTATACAAGCTACGACACGCTCTGGGATAACGTGGTGTCCTCGACCACGCTTCTGATGATCGGTTATGTGGGCGGCATCTTCTTCGGTGTGGTGCTCGGCGTGATCTGCGGTTGGGTTCCCCGATTACGGGAGATGTTCTATCCCATTGCCAATGTCATGGCTCCCATCCCACCTACCGTGTTCGCTCCCTATCTCGTGGTGCTCATGCCGTCATTCCGAGCGGCTTCAGCTTGCATCATCCTATTAGGTGTGTTCTGGCCGCAGTTCTTGAACATGGTCTTGCGTGTCTCCTCGCTGGATCCAAAGCTCATGGATAATGCTCGGGCGCTCTGCGTCACCGGATGGACGATGATAAGGAAGATCATCCTGCCCTATGTCATGCCAGGGGTCTTGCAAGGCCTGCGCGTTTCGCTCACCACTGCCTTCTTGATGCTCACCTTCGCTGAGATGATCGGGGCCACAGCGGGTATCGGCTTCTATATCACCAATTCGAACATCTATGCGAACTATGCAGCTGTCATCGCTGGCATCATCGTTTGCGGCATCGTAGTGACCGTGCTTTCCGCTCTTGCAGCTTGGGTCCAGCGCAGATTCACCGTCTGGCGCTGATGGTCTCAAAGAGGCCGTCTTAGCATGATCCAGTGGTCAATCCTCGGGCCAGGTAAGCACCGGTCAAGCTATCGGGGTGCGTGGCCACTTCGGTAGGGGTGCCGGTTACTACGATGCGGCCGCCCTGTTCGCCGCCGCCAGGTCCCATGTCGATCAAATAGTCGGCGTTGGCCATCATATCCAGGTCATGTTCGATCACGACCACGGTGGCACCATGCTCTATCAGACGCTGGAGCACGTCTATCAGTGTTGCGACGTCTAAGGGATGCAGCCCGATGGTGGGTTCGTCGAACACGAAAAGCGCGTCATCTTGATCACGGCGCATCTCGCTGGCTAGCTTCAAGCGCTGGGCTTCGCCACCTGAGAGAGCAGGCGTGGCCTCTCCCAAGGTGAGATAGCCCAGCCCAAGGCTCTGCAGCGTTCGTAACTTTCCCTGGATGCTCTTGTGGGAAGCTAAGGCTTCGAGCGCCTCATCTACGGTCAGCGAAAGGATCTCAGGCAGAGACAGCGTACAGACGGTCGCGTCTTCACGATCCTTTCCCTCTATCATCATCTGAAGAGCATAGGCATCTTGGCTGTAGCGGCTGCCTCGGCAATCAGGGCATGGGATATCCACGTCGGGGAGGAACTGCACGTCCAGAGATATCTGACCGGTGCCATCGCAGGTGGGGCAGCGAAGCGATCCGGTGTTGTAGGAGAAGTCCCCTGCCTTCAAACCGCGTTCTTTCGCTTCAGGAAGCTTCGCGAAGGCCTTGCGCAGGTCATCTAAGACCCCTGAATAGGTACCCACAGTGGAGCGTACGTTCACTCCGATAGGCGTGGCATCTACCAGGTCCACGCGCTGGATATCGGGAGCATCCACGAAGCGCACAGGGTCAGGCAGCTCCTTGCCTGCGAGCTTCGCCTTCAGCCCGACGACCAGGCTCTCCAAGATCAGGGTGGTCTTGCCCGAACCGGAGACTCCGGTGACAACAGTGAGGCGCCCCTTCGGGATGCGCACATCCAAGGGGTGCACGGTGTGGATCGGGCCCGTTCTCAAATGGATGGCGCCCCCACTGAATACATGATCTGGGGACACGGGCGTTCGCACTCTGACCTTCTTGGCGCCGGAGAGGAACGGGCCGATGCGTGATGATGGGTCTTGCTCGATGGCTGTAACGCTCCCCTGGGCGATGATGCTGCCGCCTTCGGCACCGCTTCCCGGCCCTATCTCGATGAGGTGGTCGGCGTGGCGTAGCACATCGATGTCGTGGTCCACCATGACCACCGAGTTGCCATCTGAGAGCAGGTCTTTCATGACGCCCAAGAGCCCCTCCACGTTGGAAGGGTGCAGCCCAATGGAGGGCTCGTCAAGAACGTAGAGCACGCCGGTGGTCCTGCTGCGCACAGCCCGCGTGAGCGCTACCCGCTGCCGCTCTCCATTAGAGAGCGTTTCGCTGGCGCGGTCAAGGGAGAGGTATCCCAGTCCCAGCTGTTCGAGGCGCTGGATGGGTTCGGCCATCTCAGTGGTGATGGAATCGGCCATGGGGCGCATATCGGTGGGGAGCCACGGTGCGACGGTGGGGATCCAATCGCGCAGCTCATCCAGCGTGAGCGCCGTTATCTGGGCGAGGTTCTGTCCGTCTATCGTGCTCGATCGTGCTCTCTCGGATAAGCGCGTGCCGTGACAGGCGGGACAGGAGGATTCTGTGAGGTACTTGGCTACCCGGGCAAGGCCCTTCTCGTCCTTCGCCTTCGCTAGCGCGTTCTTCACGGAATTCTCAGCGCTATAGAAGGTGAAGTCTAATTCGGTGGCATGGTCTTTGTTCTTGGGCACGTAGAGGATGTGGCGCTTCTCCATCGGGCCATGGAGCACGATGTCCTTCTCTTCGTCCGTGAGGTCTTTGTAGGGCACGTTGATGCGAACGTCCATAGCCTCAGCCACCTGGGGCATGAGCGACCACATGAGGTTGCGCCACGGACCAACAGCGCCTTCCTCGAGGGTGAGGTTCGGGTCGGTGATGAGCGTGGATTCGTCGATAGTGCGGATCACGCCCGTGCCTCCGCATTCGGAGCAGGCTCCACCGCCATTGAATGCCAGGTCCTCCGCGCTGGGGCCGTAGAACTCGATCCCGCATACGCAGCAGGTGATGGGGCGCTCGATGGCAACATCCAAGCTAGGCGGATTCTGATGTCCGTTGGGGCAACGATGGCTTGCCAGGCGGGAGAACATGAGGCGCAGGTGATTCAGCAGTTCGGTGGAGGTGCCGAAGGTGGAGTGCACGCCAGGGATGCCCGGCCGTTGGCGGAGGGCCAGGGCGGCGGGCACGTAGAGCACTTCGTCTACATCCGCGCGGCCTGTTTGGGAGATGCGACGGCGGGTATAGGTGGAAAGCGCTTCTAGGTAACGTCGGCTCCCTTCGGCATAGAGCACGCCCAAGGCAAGGGAGCTCTTCCCTGAACCCGAGACCCCCGCGATGCCCACGAGCTGATGGAGGGGGATGCTGACCGAGATGTCCTTCAGGTTGTGCACCCGCGCACCGCGCACTTGGATGGCGGTGGGCTCAGTGAAGGTGAGCGGGGCAGCTGTCTGGCTGACCTTCGGTTCGCTCTCATTCGGTCGTTCAGGATGATCGGATCGCGTCATGGCCCTTCCTCGGCTCTTCGAAATGGCTCTAGGATACGCTAATGTATCCTAAGATCATCCGATGAGATGGTTTGTCGCTGCTATCGTTGATAGGGAGCTTGCGAAGATGGAAGCTATGATGAGATACGACCAAAGCGATCCCGACTCGATCGAGGCCTACGCGAAGCAGCTCGAGGGCATGACCTTCCGAGAGGTCTTAGACCTCGGGATCGCGCCTGAAGGCGTGTTGCGAGATTATGGCAACGAGCGTTACAAGGGTGGCCTGGGAACGCTCATCGAAGAGCGCTATTTCGGCTACAAGGCGAACAGCGATCAGGAGCCCGATTTCCCGGAGGCTGGTGTCGAGCTGAAGGCTTCTTGCATGGACCTTCGCAAAGATGGGAGCTATGCGGCGGGGGAGCGGCTCGTGCTGACGATGATCCCCCTTGATAGACCGATCGAAGATGACCTCTTCTCGTCTCATGTATGGCGCAAGAGCGAGAAGATCCTGCTGATCTACTATGAGCGCAACAGGTTCCGCGATAAGCATGATCAGATCATCAAGCATGTGAAGATCATCACGCCGAGCGCTGATGATCTGGCGATCATCAAGGAGGACTACGATAAGATCACCTCTATCGTCAAGGCGGGCAAGGCACAGGAGCTCTCTGAGAGCTTGACCTCGTATCTGGGGGCTTGCACCAAGGGCGCCTCTGAGGCAACCATGTGGGTGGATCAATACTATCCGCCTCATGACCCGGCAAAGAAGCGGGCTTTCTGCTTCAAGCGCTCTTACATGGATTACATCCTCCATTCCCAGCTGATCGAGGATATCAGCCCGGCTGAGTCGATCGTCAAAGATGCGGGCGTCCTCGATCATATGACCTTCGAAGAGTATGTCCTTTCGCTCATCGGGGCGCATTTCGGCAGGACGGATAGAGAGCTTTGCCAGATGCTTGACATCGCATACATAGGCAATAAGGCTCAGTGGAGCCAGATAGTCTATGCGCTCTTGGGCGTAAAGGGGGATCGTGCCGAAGAGTTCGAGAAGGCGAACGTATCGGTTCGGACCATCCGGCTGGAGGAAACGGGTGCGCTCAAAGAATCGCTTTCCCTAGATACGTTCAAGTTCAAGGATATCGTCAAGCAAGAATGGGAGCAGTCGAAGCTCCGAGCATATTTCGAGGAGACCAGATTCCTGTTCGTCGTCTTTCGAAAGGAAGAAGATGCTGTGCGTCTTGTGAGCGCGAAGTTCTGGTCCATGTCCGTCCAAGATATAGATGGTCCTCTGCGTGAATGCTGGGAGAAGACGAGGGATACGATCGAAAAGGGCGTGGTGCTGGATATAGAGATCCGAGAGAATGGTTCGGTCAGAGTGACGAACGATCTTCCCGGTGCTGGGGAGCCCGGCTCGATCGCTCATGTTCGCCCCCATGCGACGAAGAGAGGCTATCGATTGGAGGATGGTACGGTCATCGGCGATCCTGAGAGATATGGTGATGAGCTTCCCGATGGTCGCGTGATGACCAAGCAGAGCTTCTGGTTGAATAGAGGCTATGTCTACGAGGTGGTCAGCTTCGATGACGGATCTCGTTGATCCTTAGAGGAGAAAGCTGCTCACTGACCCATTTCTGGGATTGATCGAGAATGGCGAAATGGATAGAATGATCATAGTGGATCCGGCACAGTAGCTACTAAGGAGAAACGTGCCATGCATACCATCAGTGTTGCCGAGCTCTTCGCCGGCGTTGGCGGGTTTCGCCTTGGCTTGGAAGGTTACGATGACCCGAAGGAGCCTGGGTTCGCCAAACCGTCCGCTGGCCCCTTCAAGACCATATGGGCGAATCAATGGGAGCCCCCAGGAAGCCCTGCTAAGCAATTCGCTTGGCGGTGCTACGAAGAGCGGTTCGGTGCGGACAGCTGCATCAATCGTGATATCAATGAGGTATTGGATGCTCATGAATCCGGCGAACTCGAGATTCCGGATGTGGACATGGTCGTAGGAGGCTTCCCCTGCCAAGACTACTCTGTTGCGAAGCCCCTCTCCCAGGCGGGTGGCATAGACGGGAAGAAGGGTGTCCTCTGGTGGGATATCTATCGCTTCTTGCACCTGAAAGCACCTCGATATGTGCTCTTGGAGAACGTCGATCGGCTGCTCAAGAGCCCAGCCTCTCAGCGAGGACGCGATTTCGCGATAATGCTGTCTTGCTTTGCTGATCTTGGTTATTCTGTTGAATGGCGCGTGGTGAACAGCGCCGAATATGGCGCTCCGCAACGGCGCAAGCGCGTATACATCTATGCCGAGCTCGCTGCTTCTGCTTGGGACCTAGAGGAGCGGCTGAAGACGGGTGTCCTGGCTACTGCGCTTCCCGTCCAAGAGGTATCCAGCTTCTCTCGGGTCGAGATACCTGATGATCCGTACGAGGCTACCCAGTCGTTCAATACCAGGAGCGGAGCGAAGTCTCCTTTCCTGACCGCTGGTGTCATGCAAGGTTGCCATGTCCTCACAACAGATGTCCTCGAGGCCTACGAGGGGGAGCGCAAGACGCTGAAGGATGTGATCGTTCCCGAGGAGGAAGTGCCTGCGGAGTTCTATATCGATGCAGATAGGCTTGAGCGCTGGAGATACCTCAAGGGGGCGAAGAGAGAAGAGCGCATCGACAAGCGCACGGGCTTCAAATACCGTTATTCCGAGGGCTCTATGGCGTTCCCTGATCTGCTCGAGAACCCTTCTCGTACCATCTTGACGGGTGAGGGCGGTGCTGGGGCCTCGCGCTTCAAGCATGTCATCAAGGTGGGGGAGCGCTATCGCAGGCTCGTGCCTGATGAGCTCGATCTGCTCCAGGGGTTCCCCAAGGGATGGACTGATACGAGCATGACCGATGGCCAGCGTGCTTTCTGCATGGGCAATGCCCTTGTGGTGCAGATTCCTCATGAGATCGGCAAGGTGATCGCCCAGAGGCATGTTGATGGGCAAGCTTGAATCAACCTCTCAGCCCAAGAAGGTGCCACGGCCACCTAAGGCTTCTTCTGCAGCAACGACCAAGGTCATGAAGAAGAACAAGCGGTCGAATACGAAACCAGAGCTGCTCGTGCGGAAGAGGCTCTGGGATGCTGGGCTCAAGGGTTATCGGCTCCAGTGGAAGGTGCCGGGGCGCCCGGATATCGCCTGGCCAGGAAAGAAGGTAGCCATCTTCGTCAATGGTTGTTTCTGGCATCGGTGTCCTCGATGCAACCTGCCCATCCCGAAGAGCAATGTTGATTATTGGGTGGTCAAATTCGACACCAATGTGGAGCGGGATCAGCGTAAGATCAGCCAACTCGAAGAAGCGGGTTGGGCGGTGCATGTGATATGGGAATGCGAGCTCAAGAAGGATACCATCGATCGCACCTTCGATGAGCTCCTTCCTGTTCTTGCGAAGGAGCTCGGCAGGGAAAGCCAACCCATCAACGTTGCCCGGGAATCGAGCGCTCCTGTATAAGAGAATCGGCCCTGCAGGGCCGATTGGATTCGATGGAGCCAGCTCGAAAGTTCGAGTATGAAGGATGCTAGTTCATGCTGAAGAGATGCTTGAAACCCTTATGCTCGTGGAGCGGCTTCGCCTCGCGCTTCTGATAGCAGCCCTCGCCATGACCCACAGCTTCCATCACATAGGCAGGTTGACCCGCATCGATGGCTCTGCCAACGTGTTGGCCTATCTCCCATGCATTCGCCTTGGCCGCGATCAGGTACGCATTCATGATGATCCTCTCTTTCGATGTAGTGGTGCATTCCCTCATCAGAAATGGTGAGTGCGAAGCCTATCAAAACCACGTTGCTGCCCGTAACCTCTCAGGCAGGGCATTTAACATAGATATAACAAACGACTCCGCTTCAGCGGCAGGTGCGCAGGTGGGCCTTCATCTCCGGGGAGATGCGTCGGCTCTCGATGGCCTTCTGGATGGCTTTGCGGCGCGTCCATTCGTCCAGGAGTGCTTGGTCGCCCGTGCGCTCTAGGTAGGGGAGCGCTGCCGTCTCCTGTTTCGTCAGCGCTTCGGCGAAGAACCAGGCGCGCATCATATCCACGTAATAGATGTCGTCGGTAGAAGCGGGACTCTCGGGGCTCGTGGCCATGCGCGTCTGCGCTACCCATCCTAAGAAGCGCTCTTCGAACAGCTCGTCCAGATACAAGCGCATCAGCACTCCCATAGCGAAGCGGATGGTGTAGCAATGCCCAGACTCCAGCCATCGCTGTGCATGCGTCAAGGTCTCCTCGGGCTGCTGAGCGAATACCTTGACGGGCAGTTGGTCGCACGTTGCCCAGTTGTCCACGAAGGGCAGGAAGCGGTCATAGAGCTTGAGCGCCGTGGGATAGTCCTTCTCAAGTCCAATGGCGAAGGCGTGCACTTGGTTCTCATCGAACAGCCGATGGGGCAGGGCTCTGAGGAACGCGTTCGCATCCTCTCGCTTCGCCAACGCTTTGGCTATCTGCCGCAGGGCGGGTGTGCGCACCCCGGCGATGGTCCGCTTATCCAGATTCGGCACCAGCTTCGCATGGAAATCCCGGTAGGCCTCATCAACCTTCTCAGCAAGGTTGCGGCAAACGAACTCCCCTGCGGTGTCCTCGCCGAAGCCAGGCAGCTCCCGACAGAGCACGCGCTCCAGCGGCTCCTGGTCAACAGATGCTTTTGCCAGCAGCGCCTCCTTCTGGTCTCGGTTAAGCCGCTTGAAGAGGGCCTCAGCGCTCATAGCACGCTCTTTGCTATAGAAGCGCGCTTGGGCTATCAGCCGCACGGGAGCGTGGGACTTCGTGTACTTGGCGCCCGTGCCTGCCTGGTGGGCCGCAACTCGCGCTGACACATCCGTGGTGTAGCCGGTATAGAGGCTCCCATCCCCGCATTCCAGGATGTAGAGATAATGCTCGAAGGGCGCTGCGCTCATCGAGCATTATCCTCTGTCAGGCGGTGGGATGGGGATCGTCTCGCCCGTGCGTGACCAGGCATCATGGTCCAGGACGTCTCCGTTGACAGCGAACTGCGTCCATTCCGTATCCTCGTGATAGTCCGTGGTGGTGTGCCAGTAATGCCGTTCGCGAGGCTCTTCGGTCACATCGAAGACGGTCGTGCCGTAGCGGGACGCATCTGCTCCGGCGGCCTGGGCGATGGTGGCAGGCAGATCAAGGTGCCCTGTGGGCACGGCGGAGAAGCGCAGAGGCTGCTGGGCTTCTCCTGGCGACTCCGGCGGTTTCACCATCAGGATGACCGACGTGGGCTCCGTGAGGCCGGTAGGCTCGTTCTGCCAATGACCATGATCCGCCGTGATCACGATGAATGCATTGTCGTAGATCCCCAGCTGCTTCATCTGCTGCAGGTACTCGCTCACGATCTTGATGTTGCCCCGCGCCTGCTGGGACCGTGTGGGTTCTTCTGAAGCGGGCATCCCCTGCTCATTCATGAGGAAGGGCCTATGGGGGCCCAACATGTGTATGAGGCGGAAGCTCTTATCCTCCTGGTTGAGGGCGATTCCCTTCTCGCGAAGCCCCTTCGCCAAGCGCAGGTCGTCCACGGTGAAGGGCATGCTGGCAACGTCCCCCTGTTCGGAATAGGCCTGATTGAGGTCATCGGTAGTGAACCAGAAGGCAGGCTTCAGCACCCAAGGCAGGTCTCGGTAGAGGGCTATCCGCTCTAGCTCAGCGCTCATGCGGAAGGGGTCATAGGGCGGTGGTGCTATCTCATGGACATTCATGGCGAAGGGAGCCACCTTCGTGATATCCGTGCCCAGGCTGTCCGAGTAGATCCCCAGGGTGTATCCCTGGTCGTGGATATCCTTGATGAGGATGTCTCCGTCGAACCAGCTCTGGACGAATTCCTTGAAATCGTCACCTGGCTGCGGTGCCCGTCCCGTGGTCAAGAATGGCATGGCGTAGCGTGTGGGAATCATCTGGGCGGTGGAGTTCGTATAACAGGTGAAGCCCGTGAGCTCATCGAGCAGGGCGGGGTCATCTTGCAGCGCTTCATCCAAGAAGCGCTGATCGTAGGTGTCCAAGACGAAGACCACGATGTTCTGCTGGGGAGAGAGGGTATAGAGTCCCTCGCGGGTGGCGACGACCTTCTCCATCTGCAGGCCGTCGAGCACGCGCTGATCGGTGGCGATGCTCACCACGCTCGCTCCCTGGACCACCACCAAGGCAATGCTCACGACGAGGGCGAAGACGCGGAAGATGCGCTCGCGCTTCAGTCCGAAGAAGAGCAGGGCGAAGAGGATGATGACCCAGGTCAAAGAGCTGGCAGTCACCATCTCCATGTGATCGGGGAGGTTCAAGAGCGATCCATCAGCAATGGGGAGGTCCTTGTTCAGGAACAGAGCCTGGATATAGGCTGCGATGCCGATGCCCACCGCAACTGCAAGGGCCACGGTGAACCCCCGGCCACGGAGGGCGGAGAGCGCCAGGGCCATCAGGATCACGACGAGAGCACCTGTGATGAGCACCAGCGGGAGGATGTCATAGAAGTTGAAGAGCAGCCCGAAGGTGGACTGCCCCACCACCTCCAGGGGAGGGACCACGAACAACGTTACCACCAGGAAGAGGCTAACGATGAGCGCTTGGACGAACCGACGCTTCCAGCTGAGCTGCTCAGCGGCTCCTTCGCTATTCGCTCCCTGCTTGACCAGCCGTGCAGCCTGGTCAGCCTCCGCTAAGAGCGCACCTGCATCGGGCTGGGAGGCGTGGATGGGGTGCACGGGCGGCTCCACCTGCTTCTTCGCGTTCTCATCTATATGGAAGAGGCGCATGAGCGCACGGCGGCTGCGGCGAAAGGTCACCCCTAGCACTGCGCTCAACGCAACGGCTGCGCCCGCCAGCGCCTGGATGGTGTAGGTCATGACCGAGGGGTCCACGTAGGCGAAAGCTGCCCCTGGCAGCCCAACGCTCAGGACTAGCGCCAGAGCGATGATGGCGAAGGTGTCGTGGAGGAGCAGGAGGCATCTAGGCAGCATGGCAGCCCCCTCCCTCGTCGGCCTCAGTGCCGAGGCCTGCATTGGGGTTCGCTTTCGAAGCCGAAGCGGCCGCCTCGCGTGCCTGCTGCTTTTCGAGCACGGCTTTGAGCAGGTATGCACCGGCGGTCTGACCACCTTGGCCTAAATTGAACACGAAGCCGCTGCGGATATCCTCTATCTCATCCCGCCAGCGCTCTCGCTCGCTGAGCATGGTCTCGATAACGCCGCTGAATCGATCGAGCTCATCCTTATCGAGCGACTGGCCCACGCGGTCTCGCAAGGAGATATCCGTGGAATCTATGCCGAACTCCCGCCAATTCGGATTCCTGACCTTGGGGTCGGTGTTGATGAACACCGCCGGGCGCAGGGTGGTGAAGCAGAATTCACAGAACACCGAGGACCAATCGGTCACCAGGACATCAGCGGCTAGGATGGAATCGCTGGAGCTGAAGTCCTGCTCGAAGACGAGCTCCTCTTCGTTGATGCCCGCGAAGCGCGCCTGGAATGCCTCCCAACGAGGCTTGTAGCGCTTCAGGTATTCGGGGTGAGGTCGCACGATGATGCGGTATCCCTTACCCAGCAAGGAGGAGACCAGCTCATCAGCGCAGCTATCCATCAGGTTGTCTTCCTGCCAGCTGGGTGCCAGCAGGATCTGGGGCCTGTCCTTGGCCGCCTCTATATCGGCCTTGCGCACCTCCCATTCGCTGATATCACGGTCTATCAGGTCGTAGCCGCACTCCACTAGGTTCTTGGGGTCAAGGCCGCGGTGCGCCTCTATCACGCGCATCTCCTCAACCTGGTGAGGTCCCGTACAGAGCAGCGTGTCGTAATGATCGTATTCTCCTACGGTGGAGGTCATATCCATAGAGGTCATGTGGTGGAACATATAGACGTATTCGATGTCCTTGCGCACGTAGGAGCGCTTGATATAGAAGTTATCCAAGTCTCCGAGGGTGGTGACCACCACGTCGGCATCCATCTTCATCATGAGCGTGATGGCCTTCTTCTCGCCGATGAAATAGGGGAAGATGCGCGGATGCTGCTTCGCTAGGGCGAAGATCTGGTCGTTCGGATCATTGGTCACGTAATGGATGCGGATATCGGAATTCTCCAAAAGCCACTGGATGGCCCCGCGGAAATACTTGTAGAAGCCGCTGCCCTCGGAATAGAACACGATATGCTTGCCCGTGATGGCGAAGAAGCGCTTGAAATCCGCCTTCTCGCGCTTGGTAAGCGGGTCATGCTGATACCACTTGGGCCGGTTCGCTGAGAGAGCATCGATGCCCTCCAGCTCCTTACGGCTCTCCTCCAGCTCAGCGTAGTCGATGGACCTTCGTGGGTCTATGACCAGATTGCAGATCACCTGCACCAGGATGGAGAGCAGGTTCGAGCAGATCCAATAGAAGGCCATGCCTGCGGCAACGAAGATGCCCAAGACGAAGGACAGCGCGATGGAGAGGCCATTGGTGGTGTTCTTCTCCATCCGAGACTGCTCCCGTTGGAGCGGGTTGATGTGGTTCTGGGCGCAGCCCATGGCCACGGCCGAAAGCCCGGCTAGAACGGGCATGATCCAAGACATACCCCCGTCTTCCACAGGCACCATCCCCAGGAACTCCGTGCCCGGCGCCCCTCCATCCGTGATGCGATGGATGACATCCACCAGCCCGAAGAGGATCACGATCTGGATCCCCAGGGGGATCAGGCTGAGCATGGGATGGTAGTGCTGCTCCTTGTACAGAGCGCTTTGCTTCTCGCCGATGGTCTCCGCGTCGCCGAAGTAGCGCACCTTGATGCGGTTGAGAGCGGGCATCAGCTGCACCATCACGATGGAGTTCTTCTGGACCCAGAGGGAGAGCGGCATCAGGATGACCTTGATGATGAGCGTGAAGAGCAGGATAGAGGCCCACCAGTTCCCGGTCAGGGCATAGCAGGGCTGAACGATCAACGATAAGAGGTCTGCAAGCGCTTCCATCTGAAGGGAGGGTTCCCGTTCGCCTTTCTCAAAATGATACGCGGAGATTATACGGTCAAACGCCTTCTGAAGGAACTCATTTATCCCTGAGAATACGGGGGCGGCGGCCATCTATCTGCTAGACTGCCAGTGTATCTATGATCGTGCCCATCAGGGTTGGTCGCCTTGGGGGTACCGAACAAGGAGGAAAAGGATGCAGGAAGCGAAAAAGGTGCTCCATCAGGCGAAGAAGGCGCTCTTGGCCGTGGCCATGGGTGGGCTCTTGGTGATGACGCTCTGCGCTGTCACCGGTTGCCAAGACAACAGCGAAGAGCTGATCCGTCAGAGCCTCACCGAAGAGATCGATCAGATCAAGGCCATGGACGATGCCACGGTCAGCGAGATGGCCTCATCCATGGGCTATGCATCAACCCTGTCCAGCGTGGGCATCTCCTCTGAAGAGCTGGTGCGCGCGATGCTCCAAGGGTTCGACGGCGTCATCGACTCGGTGACCGTTGATGGGAACACCGCTGATGCTGTGGTGACGTTCACTTCGAAGGATTTCTCGTCCATCACCGATAACATGGATAGCCTGCAGACTGAGATGGCGGACAACCCCGAGCAGTTCGCGGATATGTCCCGCCAGGAGATCATGGACTGGGTTGGCGATCGCACCATGCAGATGGTCGAAGAGCTTCCTGTGGTGACTCATGAGCCGGTGACCATCACCTATGAGCGCGAGGGGAATACCTGGGCTCCCGCTGCCGGTGCTGAGACCGCGATCTATTCGACGATCTTCGGCTAGGCGCAAGCTCTATCTCAGCCTCATCCGTTCCACGCCAAGGGGAAGGGCATCAGCCCTTCCCCTTCTCTCATTCAGCAACGAAGAGGGTGGCGCCTTTCGCGTGCAGAAAGCCTTCGCGGGTGAGGTCAGCTATGAGGGAATCGAAGAGCTCTGCGTCCACCTCAGGGTGTCCTCGTTCGGACTCGGCTGCATCCAAGGCCTGCTTGGCTTTAGCAAGAGAGATACCCTCAGCAGCATCCAAGACGATGCGCACCAGTTCAGCTCGCTTTTGGCGACGGGAGCCCTCGAAGGCGGATTGGCGGCTATAGGAGGCGCTGGCTCGACTGGGGTTGGCACCGCTGCGCTTGAGGGTAGCTCCGAAGTCCAAGAGCGCATAGTTCCAACTGCGAGGATCTGGAACATCAGCGGTATCAGCCACATAAGGGAGCAGGTCTGCATCGGGCACCTGCTCTTCATCGGGGAAGAGCTCATGGAGGAAGACCGCTCGCACGTTCGTTTCCAGATACACCGCGGGCTTCTGAAAGGCGAAGGCAAGAACGCCGGATGCTGTTGCGGGACCGATGCCGGGCAAGGTGATCAACTCTTCGAAGCCATCAGGTAGTCGGGTGCTTCCTGAGGCGGTCACCTGCTCGGCGGCGCGCTTCAGAGAGAGCGCACGACGGTTGTAGCCGAGTCCCTGCCAGAGAGCCAGCACTTCCTTAGTAGGGGCAGCAGCTAAGGCCGACAGGGTGGGGAAGGCTTCCAGAAAGCGCGGCCAATATCGTTTGACCCGCACGACCTGGGTCTGCTGGAGCATCACCTCAGAGACTAGCACCGCATAGCCATCGTCCACATTGCGCCAAGGCAGGTCTCGGTAGCTCGCTCCGCCTTCTTCCTGGACGCGCGCCACGAAGGCTGAGCGGTTGAGGTCGTTCCTCGGCCAGAGGGTGTCATTGCGCTGTACCTTGTAAGCATCCTTCGCCATGATGCCACCTTACCACGAAGCTGGCATCAGCATGGGGACGGGTGCGAAGCGCTCAGAAGGCTTCGATCAGATCGACCAGCTCTTGGCGCTTATGGATGTCCAGCTTGGTATAGATGCGCTTCGAATGGGTGCGTACCGTGTTCTCTGACACCACGAGCACCTCGGCGATCCTCGCCACAGAGTTCCCGCGGGCCAAGAGCTCCATCACCTCTGCCTCGCGGGCAGACAAGCGGAACCGCTCTTGGATGCGCGCTGCTTGCACTGCGATGCGGTCGGGGGCGCTCGCCACGGATCCTTCAAGGGGCGTGGCATCTGCTCTGCTCTCTTTCGTCCGCAGGGAGACGAGCTCGATGGCCTCCGGGCTATCTTGGCGGGAGAGCGCTGAGGTGAAGCCGCCGGACCCAACGAAATGCATGAGCCCCAGTGCCCAAATGGCTATGAGCGCCACCACTGCGAGGGGATCAACGCCCATGACGCGCACATCTTCAGCGAAGGTGCCTCCTAAGAAACCTAAGCTGTGCAGCGTATAGACGATGGCACCGTAGAAACCATAGATGAGCACAGGGTTGATGCCGCGATCGCGGGAGATCTGGGCGCATTGCATCATCATCAGCATGGTGTAGGCCGCGTAGACGGCATAGAGGATGGCGGCAAGCCAGCGGGCATACTCATCATTCAGGAGCGGAAGCAGCACCAGCGAAGTGATGAGGAAGGGGAACACCACGCGGTAGGTGTCGGTGATGGACAACCGCACATCCTTCAGGCTCCAGAGCCAGAGCACCACCAGCGCCGCCACCAGCATCCCGGCCATGGAGAGGGCGTTCACGTAGATGCCGATGGTGGGCTCTGCCACGGCGACGGATCGCATGACGCCTGCACAGAATCCCACCGCTCCTATGCAGAGGGCGCCGCGCCAGTGGTCGGCCAGCACTTGCCGATAGACATGGGGGTGCTCGCGCGGCACATCGGCGAACATGGATTGCTCTGCGTTGATGGTGCGGCTGCGCAGGGTGACGCAGAGGCCGAACAGGGGTAGGAACACCAGCGGGATCAGATAGGCTGTGACTGCTTGGGGGATGAGATACAAGGCGAAGTAGAACAGAGCGCCCCAAGCGCTTCCCACCAGGAGGTCATGGTTACCCGTGTCAGCATCTTGGCTGGCGAACAGCCGCTGCCAGAGCATATAGAAGCCGGTGGATCCCAACCCCAAGAGGCCTCCTCCGAAGCATACCAAAGCCAACGCGGCTGCATCCACATAGATGGCAGCGATGAGGCAACACCATCCCAGGAAGTAGATGGTGCTCGTCAGCTTCACGAAGAACGCCCGGGTGGCACCCGGGAGGAAATAGGATCCCACGCAACTGGCTACATAGCTCAAGGAGAAGACGACGGATTGGGCGAAGAAGAACCAGAAGACGATCGTGCGGGTCTGGAATTCCAGGGGCAGGAAGGGGAATACGCCTCCCCATACGCCTGCGGCGTTGATGGCCAGGAACAATGCGTAGCCCAAGGAGGCCACGTTGGGTATCAGTAGGCGCAAGGGACTCTGTTCGCTCTTGGTTCGCATGGGGCTCAGTATAGCTGGCCTTGCCGGGATACGGTTGGTATGAATACGGGCCTGAGCGGGCATTTCTCAAAAATCACCCACTTTATGTGACCCTCTTTGGGGCGCTTCGGTATAGAGTGCCCTCAAGATCTCGGCCTGAAGGGGAACGCCTCCGGGCGTACGAAGGCCGGAGGAGAGGGAAAGGGAGAGGAGATAAGCATGGTTGACACGAAGCTCACCCGTCGCACCTTCCTCAAGACGAGTGGTGCGTTGGGGGCGTTGGCTGCAGCCGGAGGATGCGCCGCGGCAACGGATCAGCTCTTCGGTGACGGAGTTGCTGTAGCTGTAGCGAACACTGAGGAGAAGACTACCTGGGGGCACTGCGCCATCAACTGTCCTGGCCGATGTGCTCTGAAGATGCACGTGAAGGATGATGAGATCGTTTGGGTGGATACCCACACCACCCCCGATGCTGCCTTCGACACACCGCAGGCGCGCGCCTGCCTGCGCGGTCGCACCTATCGTCGCTGGGCTAACAGCCCCGATCGCATCAACTATCCCATGAAGCGCGTAGAGGGGACGAAGCGCGGCGAGGGCAAGTACGAGCGCATCAGCTGGGATGAGGCGATCGACACCGCAACCGACAAGCTCAAGGAGATCATCGAGAAGTACGGTAATGAAGCGGTGTTCGTGCCCTATGCCACTGGCGTCTCAGCCACCACGTCGCGTCCGTTCAATCGCTTTCTGAACCTGGTTGGTGGCTATCTGAACCGCTATGGCGACTACTCGACTGCCCAGATCACCGCCATCACGCCCTACATGTACGGCGAAAAGGGCCACATGGGCAGCTCGCTGTCATCCGGGGAGGACGCGAAGCTCATCCTGTGCTTCGGCTCCAGCCCCACCGAGACGCGCCAGGGCGGTCTGACCACGCACTATGACTGGGTGCACATGCGTGAGCGCACACCCGCCAAGATCTACATCATCGATCCGCGCATGAATGATTCTGTCATGGGCCACTCTGAGGAATGGCTTCCCATCAATCCGGGCACCGATGCCGCTCTGGTGGCAGCGCTCGGCCATGAGCTGATCGCCAACGGCCAGACCGACGAGGACTTCCTGCACACCTACTGCGTGGGCTATGACGAGGAGACCATGCCCGAGGCCTACAAGGGGCAGAACCTGTCCTACAAGGACTACATCATGGGCACAGGCTACGACAAGGTTGAGAAGACCCCCGAATGGGCTGCGCCGATCACTGGCATCTCCGCTGAGAGGATCCGCAGCCTTGCCGATGAGATAGCTACCACCAAACCGGTCTATGTGGTGCAGGGGTGGGGTCCGCAGCGTCGCTCGAATGGCGAATGGAATGCATGGTCCATCATGGCGCTGCCCTGCCTGGTCGGCCAGGTGGGTCTGCCTGGCACCAGCAACGGCACTCGTGAGGCTCGCAATAGCCCGAAGCTCGAATCCTTCCCACAGGGCAAGAATCCCATCCAGGATTCCATCTCCTGCTTCCTATGGACCGACGCCATCGAACACGGCGAGGATATGGGCGCCAAAGACTGGGGCGTGCGCAAGACCGACAAGCTCAAGAGCAACATCAAGTACATGATCAACTATGCTGGGAACTGCCTGACCAATCAGCATTCCGACATCAACAAGGCTCACGAGATCCTGGCCGATGAGAGCAAGTGTGAGTTCATCTTGGGCATCGACACGGTCATGTGCGATTCCATGAACTACTCCGACATCGTGCTGCCCGATCTGTTCCGCTTCGAACAGCACTCGCAGATAGCCACCGGCTCTGATTGGGGCTACATCATCACCGGCACTCCGGCTACCTCACCGAAGTTCGAGCGTAAGACCGCCTATGAGATGGCCGCTATGATGGCCGATAGATTCGGTGTGAAGGACGCGTTCACCGAAGGCAAGACGGAAGAGGACTGGATCCGCGAGCTGTACGAGAAGTCACGCGCGGAGGACGACAAGCTCCCCTCCTTCGAGGAGATGCGGGAGATGGGCGTCTACACCTGCGCCTATCCGCACACGGTATCCATGGAGAAGTTCCGCAAGGATCCGGTCGCCAATGCGCTCACCACGCCCTCTGGCAAGATCGAGATCTTCTCGGGGAAGCTCCTGGAAGACACCGATGGCTGGAAGCTCACTGAGGGCGATACGCTCAAGGGTATGGACACGCTGCCAGCCATTCCCGCCTATATCCCCGAATGGGAGGGCGTAGAGACTACCACTGAGGAGCATCCGCTCATCCTCACGGGATTCCACTACCGCGGCCGCATCCACTCCTCATGGGGCTCTATCCCCGAGCTCAAAGAGGTCAATCCGCAGGAGGCATGGATCAATCCGGCGGACGCGGAGCCGCGCGGCATCAAGCATGGCGACACCGTGCATATAGAGAACGCACGCGGCAAGATCGAGATGCTGGCAAAGGTGACGCCTCGCGTCGTGCCAGGTACCGTTGCGGTCTCGCAGGGCGCATGGTGGGACGGCGATATCAAGAGCGGCAAGGATGGTGTTGATAAGGGTGGCTCCATCAATACCCTCACTACGCAGCGGCCCTCGCCTCTGGCCAAGGGTAACCCGCAGCACACCAACATCTGCAACGTCAAGAAAGCATAGCAGCGAGAGGAGGAGAGATAGATGACCCAATACGCATTCCACTTCGATGGCACTCGCTGCACTGGCTGCAAGACATGCGAGATGGCCTGCAAGGATTACAAGGATCTGTCTGTGGGCATCGCCTTCCGTAAGGTATACGAGGTGACGCTGGGCGAGACGAAGAAGGCCGATGACGGTACGTTCACCACCACCTGCGTCAGCTACCCGCTGTCCATGGCGTGCAACCATTGCAACGAGGCATCCTGCGTGAAGGTGTGCCCTACCGGTGCCATGCATAAGGATAGCGAGACCGGGTTGGTATCCGTAGACCAGGACAAGTGCATCGGCTGCGGCTACTGCCACATGGCATGCCCCTACAACGCTCCCAAGGTTGACCGTGAGAAGGGCCATTCCGTGAAGTGTGACGGCTGTGCTGAGCGCCTGGCTTCAGGTGAGAAGCCTGTGTGCGTGGAGGCGTGTCCGGCGCGTGCTCTGGACTTCGGGCCCACCGAGGAGATGGCTACCAAGGGCGACCAGGCCAACATCGCGCCCCTGCCTGAGAAGCACTACACCGATCCGAACTTCTACATCAAGCCTTCTGAGGACGCGAAGCCCGCTTCCGATGCCTCGGTGAAGGTCGTTAATCCCCTGGAGGTGAAGTAGCATGGAAGCAGCTTTCGCAGAGATGCCCCTTGCCCTGTTCAGTACATTGGCCCCCGTGGGTGCTGGTGCGTTCTTGATGTTGGCCATCGCGTTCACGGTGGCAAAGCCCGATGCAGATGCTCTGCGTCGCATCGATCGCTTCACGGCCATCCCGGTCGCGCTCGTGGCGATCGGATTCATCGCCGCGTTCTTCCACTTGGCAAGCCCTATGAACGCATTCAGCGTGTTCGAGGGGATCGGTCGCTCTCCGTTGTCGAATGAGCTGGTGGCTGGCTGCACCTTCGCTGCGGTGATGCTCATCTACTGGATCTGGGCTGTCAGTGGCAAGATGGCTGACGGCGTGCGCAAGGGCCTTGCGTGGGTCGTGGCTGCAGTGGGCCTCGTATTCGCGCTGTTCACAGGCGTTGCCTACATGATCGAAACCATTCCCTCATGGAACACGATCGCAGGCCCTGTGCAGATGATCGGCTTCGCGCTGCTCGGCGGTGCCGCAGTGGGTGTGCTGGTGCTCACGCTCAGCGGTTGTGCCGACCAGCTCAGATCCGGTTCGCTCAGGACGGCAGTGCTGGCCGTGGTGGCAGCAGGCCTCGTGCTCGGCATCGGAGGATTCGCCGTGCAAGCAACAGCTGCCAGTGGCATGAGCAATCCGCTGGTGAGTGGTGCTGACCTGGTAGCGAGCGCCATGATGGTCGTCGCGTGCGGCATCATCTGCCTGGTGGGCACCGGCGTGTGCGACACATTCGCCGTGCGCGGCGCGAAGGCAGGTGCCCTGGTGGGTGTGAGCACAGGAGCTGTCGTGATGGCGCTGGTGGGCATCCTGCTGATGCGCCTGGCGTTCTACACGCTGCAGATATCCGTAGGCTTGAGTATCATGTGAGCATGAGCGGACACGACGAACATATCTTAGATTCGGTGGCCTTCCTAGGGGAGGCTACCGGTCCCCTTTTCCTTTACGAGCCGGGTTCTGACGAAGCGGCTGCGCTCTATGGGGCGCTCGGTGCCCTTGAGGTGGAGCAGGCGGCTCGTGAGTGGCCGTTCGCAGAGCCGAAGCAGGCTTTGGAAGCCTTCACCTTGATCAATGAGGGTCTTGCTTTTGGCGTGGATGAGGATCTCACCAGCGAATACCGGCGGCTCTTCGTAGGCCCCGCTCCTAAAGCAGCACCTCCTTGGGGTTCTGTGTACACCGATCGCGAATGCGTCATCTTCGGTGCTACTACGCTGGCCTTGCGTGCTTGGCTCCGTGAGTCGGGCATCCAGGTGCCCGGTAATGGGAAAGAACCCGAAGATCATATCGGCCTCATGCTCTTGCTCATGGGCTGGATCACCCGCCATCGTCCAGAGCTCTTGGATGCATATCTCGCTGATCATCTACTGCCTTGGGGGCCGCACCTGCTGAGCGTGGTGCAGCGGGAATCGCAGCACCCCTTCTTCCAGGGGCTAGCGCTGTTGACCGCATCATCCTTGGAGGGCATCCAGCAGGTCCTCTCCTTGGATGTGGCCGTCCCGCGCTTCTACCGTTGAAGCCATGGAAACTGCCTTATCCGAGATAACCTTGGTGCTCTTCACTACCTTAGGTCCCGCAGGGGCGGTGGCCTACGGGTTGATGGCGCTTCCGCTCATCGCGAAGGGTCAGGGGATGGAACCGACGGCTCGCGTGCGCTTGGACCGGTTCCTCTGCATCCCCATCGTGGTGGCCATGGTGGGTCTGGTGGCTTCGGCTACGCATCTAGGCAATCCGGCGAACGCACTCTATGTCATCACTGGCTTCGGCCGCAGCCCGCTTTCGAACGAGGTTATCTGCGGCGTGGTCTTCTTGGGGGCTGCGGGCGTCTTCTGGTTGACTTCCTTCTCTGATGGCAAGCCTCGGGTGGCGCTCCGGCGAATCCTCGCTGCCATCGTCTCTGTGCTCGGATTGGTGCTTACCGGAGCCATCGCTTTGGCCTACGATGCCGAGACCATCCTTACGTGGAACTCTCTCTTCACCCCTGTGACCATCTGGTTCGGTGCGTTCGCGGGAGGTGCGCTGTTGGCCCTCTGCGGCTTTCGGTTCGCCGGATTCTTCACTGAAGGGCATCGGCTCGGGTTCGGGTATCTCATCCTCGCGATGTTGGCGTTCATAGGCGCTCTCATCGCATATCTGCTCTGGAATGCCGTGTTGCCTGAGATGCAGAATGCGCTCACCTCAGCTGCGGATCTGGCTCCTGCCTTCGGACCGATGATCGGTCTCTTCGGCATCTTGGGGTCAGCGGGGCTGCTGTTGGCCCTCAAGGCAGTGGCCTGGAAGGGTGAAGCACCCCTTTGGATGCCCGTGACCGCTGCGGGTCTCATGCTGGCGGGACTGTTCCTCATGCGCTTCCAGTTCTATTTGATCCATATGACCGTGGGCCTCTGATCGACCCCCACGGGTAAGGATGCGTTGCGACGCTTGGCGAGCAACAAGAAGGGCGGCACCTGAGTGCCGCCCTTGATCGATCAGGATGGGGGACGCAACCGAAGCACGTCTGCAAGAGAGGAACCCCCCTAGAATCCGAAGTAGTACTCCATCTCGTCATCCCAGCTCTCAGGATCGACCACCCAGGCAGTGCCATCATAGGTGAGGTCAATGCTCATGTACTCGTCATCTACCACGGGCGCGGCCTCTATGCTCTCCATGATGATGGTGCCCAACCTGAGCTTCTGCTCATCCAGAGGGAGCGTATAGAAGGCATCATCTTCCGTAAGGGTATCAAGGGCAGTGTTGATGGCTTCGGAGAGGGACTTGCAGGTGATGTCATAGCTTGCTCTGCCTTCAGCCCCGGCCACTTCGGTGTCAGCGAAGACCGAAGAAGGCTCATAGTCAAAGCCGGTCAGCAGCATGTCGATGTAGGCGCTGGGCACGATGCCGCAGTCTTCCATGGTGATGCCCTTTTCAAGGTTATCGAAGCTATCGGTGAACGTAGCCTCAGCCATGGCTTGGAGGGCCTGGACCGTAGCGGGATCCTTCTGCTTGAGGAGGTCGAGCTTAGCATTCGCCGCGGCAGCGACGGCCTCTTCAGCCTCATCGAGGCTCGTGGCGGGAGGGGTGGAGCGTTGGGATTGCTCGGTGCTGGTGCTGATGTACTGGCTGGAGCTGCCATAGTCATCAAGCACGGTCAGAGCCGTGAAGATGAGGATGCAGTTGACCACGATCATGACGATGGAGAGCACGATGCCTACGATGCCGCAGATGCGTCCGGCTTTGCCCTGGCCCAGCGTGCCGCCCGCCTTGAAGTACTTCCCAGCAAGCACGATGGCCACGATGCCCAGCGCGATGCCTACGATGGGGATGAAGCAGAAGACGATGGCCAAGATGCCACAGACCAACGCGCTGGTGGGGCTAGGCTGAGATGCGGGGGCAGGCATGGGTTGACCCATGGGTTGCTGACCGGGCATGGCTGCGGGAGCCGCTGTGGGCGTGGTCATGGGCTGAGCAGCCGGAGCCGGTGCAGCTTCGCCTGCTACAGGCTGAGGAGTCGGTTGTGCCTGAGGGGTGGCCTCAGGTTGGGGAGCTGCAGCAGGCTGGGGTTCCGGTGTTGGGGCAGGTTGCTCTGAGGCGGCCTGAGCCGGTTGAACGGCTGCGGCTTGAGATTGCTGAGGTTGGGGCGTGCCCTGGGCTTCTGACTGGTTCTGAGGCTCAGAGTTCGTGTTCTCGACCATCTTGGTCTCCATGTCGCTATCGGAATGGATATGGTCATATTCTAACCTCAGAGCCCAAGATATAATCAGTGAATATACAGCCTCTTGCAGATGAGGAGACCTCCCATGGAGAAGATAGCGAGCTTTACCGTAGACCATAGGCTGCTGGAGCCGGGCATCTATCTGTCGCGTCAGGATGCTGACCCTATCTCTGGCTGCGTGACCACTACGTTCGATCTGCGCATGACGGCCCCGAATAGGGAGCCTGTGATGGATACCGCTGCCGTCCATGCGTTGGAGCACTTGGGGGCGACGTTCCTCCGCAATGATGAGGAATGGAAGGACCGGGTGATCTACTTCGGACCCATGGGCTGCCGAACCGGCTTCTATCTGGTGGTCTTCGGCGATGTGTCGGTGGAGGATATCGCTCCTCTCGTCACGCGCTTCTTCGCATTCGCCCAGGATTTCGAAGGGGACGTGCCAGGAGCTTCCCCAGAGGAGTGCGGCAACTATCATGATTCTGATCTTGCCCAGGCCCAATGGTGGGCGCGCCGCTATGGGCACGAGACGCTGTCCCGGCTTGACGAGGCCCACCGGCGCTACCCTGCGCTCTTGGACCCGGAGGCGTGAGCGCCATGGATCGCTCCCTTCGCTTCGGCATCATCGGTGCCATGGATGTGGAGGTATCGCTCCTGCACCAGGCCATGACTGACAGCGACTCGTCCGCCCAGCCGCTCGTCACCGCTCTTGCGGGCATGGAATTCTGGGAAGGGTCCATCGGCTCTGCACCCTGTGTGGTCGTGCGCAGCGGTGTGGGCATGGTGAATGCCGCCGCTTGCGCCCAGTTGCTGATCAGCCGCTTCGATGTTCAGGCTGTCGTCAACACGGGTGTGGCAGGGTCTTTGGATGCTGCCATGGATATCGGGGATATGGTGGTGGCTACGGATGCGGTCAACTGGGCCATGGACGTATGCAACCTGGGCTATGAGCCAGGGCAGACGCCAGGCATGCCCCAGACCTTCCTTGCTGATGCCATCTTGAGCGAAGAGCTTGCCCAGGCGGCGAGCTCGTCCACGAAGGCTGCCGTCCACCGGGGCCGCATCGCCTCAGCGGACCGCTTCGTACGGGACGCTGCAGAGAAGGAGCGCATCGCGCGCGTCTTCGGAGCCGTGGGCTGTGAGATGGAGGGGGCTGCCATCGCGCAGGTCTGCTCGGTGAACCAGATCCCTTGGGCCATCATCCGCGCCATATCCGACAAAGCCGATGGCTCGGATGCGGTGGACTATCCCGTCTTCGAAGAGCAAGCCGCTCGGGATTGCGCGGCTGTCGTGTGCCACCTGCTCCAGGGCTGAACCGGCATCCTTTCTCGGGTAGATAGGCGAAGAGCCAGCGCGGTGGCTGGCTCTTCAGGAGAAAGGGGGGAACCTCGATATGGGTATGTCAGGAGTGGTAGTGCCTTAACCTTGGATCTCGATGAGCTTCTTCTGCTCAGGAGCCTCCTCAACGGCCAGCTTCGGAACGGTGACGTTCAAAAGGCCGTTCTCGAACTTGGCAGAGATGTGCTCCTCGTCGATGTCCTCGCCCATGTAGAAGGAACGCTGGCAGCTGCCGAAGAAGCGCTCGCGGCGGACCCAGGTCTGGGCGGGCTCAGAAGACTTCTCTTCCTGGCCAGAGCCTTCAGCCTGATCCTGAGCAGGAACGGATTCCTCAGCTTGTGCCTGCGGAGCTTCCTCGGTCTGAGAGCTCATCTCGGCGGATACGATCAGGTAGCCATCCTTGAGCTCAAGCTGGACATCCTCTTTCGAGAAGCCGGGGAGCTCCATGGAGAGCTGATAGCCCTCTTCGGTCTGGCTGATGTCCGTCTTCATGATGGAAGCAGCATCGAACTTGTGCATTCCCTGAGGCATCATAGGACCTGCGGGAAAGCCAAGGGAATAGGGGCGGCGCCTACGCCGGTACGGCATGATCATCTGCATGATGGATCTCCTTTTTTCGCGGGCATCCTTCGCATCATCATCTCTGAGGGTTTCGCATCTAAACGTATCGAACGGGCCGGTCAGCGAAGGTGCTGTTTCTCTTTCGTGTGACAGTATGCATCAGGGGATTAGCACTCTCAACCCCCGAGTGCTAATCTTCACAGAACATACAAATGTTCGGTGATCGTTCGGCTTAAGAGGTGAGCTTCTTCAGCAGTGACCAGGCCTTCTGCTTCTCATCGGCTTCGGAGAGCATGGCCTCGAAGTCGGCGAAGGCAACGGTGGTTCGACCGAACACGTGATTCACCGCGTCCGGCTTGCAGGGGGCTGCGAATGCCTCTTCGACCAGGCGGGCGCTTTGGGCGCCAATGACCACCACAGCCACGGGGTCGCAGCCGATGAGCAGCTTGCGCAAGCCCGCTGCATCCAATGGACCTTCACCCTCAGCGGTGGTCTGGATCCAGAGGATATCGGTGCCGAAGCCCAGCCGCTTCGCGGAGTTGGTGAGGGCGGAGGTTGCAGCATCGGAGAGCTTCCGGGCAGAGAGCACTGCCAAGGTGCTGTTCGGCGTACCCTTCGCGAAGGCTCCATAGGCCTTCAGCGCGCTTGCGGCATTGAACCCGTAGATGTTACCATTCCTGTTACTATTCACACTGCTTCCTAGCTGCCTGAAGAGGGATAGCTGAGAGCATGATAGCAAGAACGCGAAGAGCCATAGGAGGAGAAGCCCATGTGCACGAACGGGGTGAACACCGGCCAGCTTGAGACGATGATCGAGATGATCGATGACCTGTGCAAGGTGAGCCGCCGCCAGGTGCATAACCTGGCTCATACAGCAGAGGATGCAGGCTATGAGACGGTGGGGTCCAAGCTCCACGCTGCTCAATCCTTGATGGACGATGTCCGTGCCCTGCTGGATGAGGCGAAGGATGCCATCGAGGATGATGCTCAGGCTGCGGGCGGTGTTGAAGTGAACTTGGTCTAGCCAGTGCCTCATCCGAAGACAGACCAAGCCCAGCAGAGGTTCCAGGTCCCTCCCGATCAGGGGCAGGGGCACGCTGTGAGTCGTCCTGTGCTTTCAGACAAGACTGCGGACCATCTCAAGAAGCGCCCTAAGACCAATGATCTCATGCGGTTCTCCGTGGCCATGCCCGAAGACCTGCTGATGGATTTCGATCAACTGGTGGCTCGGCGTGGGTTGGCCAAGAATCGCAGCGAGGTCATCCGTGACCTGGTTCGCGAAGCGTTGGTGGAGGAGCGGTCTGCCGTACCGGGGACCATCGTGATGGGGACCCTCACCATCGTCTACGATCATCATTCCTCAGACCTGAACGATAAGCTCCATACCATCCAACATGACTATTTCGACAACGTGGTCTCCACGATGCATGTCCATGTGGATCACCACACCTGTCTGGAGGTCATCGTGCTGCGGGGAGAAACGGAGCTCATCCAAACGGTGGCGAACATGATCTTGGGCACCAAGGGCGTACGCAACGGCAAGCTGGTGTTGGCTTCCGTCGGTTGATCCCGGCGCTAGCTGCATGCCCCGAGTGAAGAAGAGGAGCTGATATGGCAGATGAGACGGTGATGCTGGGCCACGGCAGCGGTGGGTCCATGATGAAGCGCATCATCGACGAGGTGTTCTTCGAGGCCTATGGGACCGATGAGCTCCTTGAAGGCAATGATGCTGCCGTGCTGCCCGCGCCGAAGCCCGGAGAGCGCATCGCCTGTTCTACGGATTCCTTCGTCGTATCACCCCTGTTCTTCCCTGGTGGGGATATCGGACATCTGGCCGTGTGCGGCACCGTGAACGATGTGGCCACCTCAGGGGCCGTGCCCGCCTACCTCACCTGCGGGTTCATCCTCGAGGAGGGCCTTCCCATGGAGGACCTGCGCCGTATCTGCGCATCCATGGCGAAGGTGGCGAAAGAGGCTAGGGTCCGCATCGTGACGGGGGATACGAAGGTGGTGAACCGGGGCCATGGCGATGGCGTCTTCATCAATACGAGCGGCATCGGCTTCGTACCCGAAGGCGTGGACCTGTCCGGAGCGAACATCCGCCCGGGGGATGCTATCCTCGTGAGCGGCACGCTGGGGGACCACGGCATCACCATCATGAGCTGCCGGGAAGGCCTCGGCTTCTCAGCGGATATCGAAAGCGACGCAGCCCCTTTGAACTCCATGATCGCTGCGGTATTGGCTGCAGCCCCTGAGGTACGCTGCTTCCGTGATCCCACGCGGGGCGGCCTGGCTTCTACGCTGAATGAGCTGGCTGACCAGTCGGGGGTGGAGATCCTTATCGAAGAAGCGAAGGTTCCCGTGAAGAGCGCTGTTGCCGGGGCTTGCGAGATGCTCGGCTACGACGTGCTCCAGGTGGCGAACGAGGGGAAGATGGTCTGCGCAGTGCCCCAAGACCAGGCTGAAGCAGCCTTGACAGCCATGCGCACCTCTCCCTATGGCAAGGATGCTCGTGTGATCGGCCACGCTCAAGAGGTACAGCCGAGCGGCCGACCGCGTGTGCTCCTGCGCACCGCTTTCGGAGGCACGCGAATCCTGGATATGTTAGTGGGAGAGCAGCTGCCGCGCATCTGCTGAGGGGCTAGGGAAGCACGCTTGCGGTGAGCGTAACCGCTCCCTTGATTTTGCCGGTTCTCGGTTGACAGGCTCTCTGGTCATGGTATCTTTCGCCTGACCGCAAGGGAGCGCATGGAGTCATCAACCGAAAGAGGGGAGATGCGCTCTTGTCCATGACCGAAGAGAAGGAGACGAAATGTCACATCCAGTAATCGAAGCTGACGAGTGCATCGGCTGCGGCATCTGTGTTGATGCATGCCCCCAGGAGGTTCTCGAGGTCGTGGACGGGACGGCAGAAGCGGTGAACGAGGACGCTTGCATCGCTTGTGGCGACTGCGTCGAAGAGTGCCCCATGGGCGCCATCCCGGAGATCGTCGAAGACTAACTCGGCAACTACATATATATGTAAGGGGAACGCGCCTTAACGGGCGCGTTCTTTTTTGCATCATATGCCTACTTGATCTTGGATGGATCGATAGAGAACGCAACGCTCTCATAGGGGTCGAACGTGCTCGGCCCGGATTCGCGAGCAAGGTCCCATTCCGCCATCCGTGGAGGTTGGCTTTCGGTTCGGCAACGGTTGCGTTCAAGGGCAGAAACAGGCCACCGTTGCAGGGGATACCCCTCTCTACCGGTTATAGAGTTCACAAGGTGCACATATTTCAAGTATTTCTCGCTAAAATAACTTGACACGTGTGCACTCAGATTTTATAGTGGCAACACGATAAAACGAACAGAAGTACGAAGGAGAGGTAACTGATATGGGCAAGATACTTGGAATCGACCTGGGAACCACCAACTCTGCCATGGCAGTCATGGAGGGTTCAGAGCCAGAGATCCTCGTCAACGCCGAAGGTGACCGCACCACCCCCTCTGTTGAGGGTTTCCGCAAGGACGGAGAGCGTGTTGTGGGCAAGGCGGCGAAGAACCAGGCCGTCACCAACCCTGAGAACACCGTTTCTTCCGTGAAGCGCTTCATCGGCCGTTCCTACGATGAGACGCCGGAAGAGCAGAAGACCGTGGCTTACAAGGTCGAGAAGGGCAAGGATGGCCGTGCGGTGATCGATATCGACGGCAAGTCCTACACCCCCGAAGAGATATCCGCCATGGTGCTCCAGAAGCTGAAGGCGGATGCTGAGAAGCAGACCGGTGACACCATCACCCAGGCTGTCATCACCGTTCCGGCCTACTTCAATGACGCCCAGCGTCAGGCCACCAAGGACGCGGGCAAGATCGCTGGTCTGAATGTCGAGCGCATCATCAATGAGCCCACGGCAGCAGCTCTGGCCTACGGCCTTGACAAGGCTGACAAGGACGAGAAGATCCTCGTCTTCGACCTGGGCGGCGGCACCTTCGACGTATCTGTGCTGGAGCTGGGCGATGGCGTGTTCGAGGTAGCCTCTACCGCTGGAGATAACCACCTGGGCGGCGATGACTGGGATCAGCGCATCATCGATTGGCTGGCTGACAAGTTCAAGGCAGACACCGGCATCGACCTGCGCCAAGACAAGATGGCCATGCAGCGTCTGAAGGAAGCGGCGGAGAAGGCGAAGATGGAGCTCTCCTCCACCACCCAGACCAACATCAACCTGCCGTTCATCACCGCAGGCGCCGATGGTCCGAAGCACCTTGACTACACGCTCACCCGCGTTGAGTTCCAGCAGATCACGAAGGACTTGCTGGAGCGCTGCAAGCAGCCGGTCGAGCAGGCTTTGAAGGATGCAGGCCTCAAGACCGGTGAGCTGGACGAGGTCATCCTCGTCGGCGGCTCCACCCGTATGCCGGCTGTGCAGGAACTGGTAGAGCAGCTTACGGGCAAGAAGCCGAACATGACGGTGAACCCGGACGAAGTGGTGGCCATGGGCGCTGCCATCCAGGGTGGCGTGCTCTCGGGCGATGTCACGGGCATCCTGCTGCTGGACGTCACTCCGCTCTCCCTGGGTGTTGAGACCATGGGCGGCGTGATGACGAAGATGATCGAGCGCAACACCACCATCCCCACGCGCAAGACGGAGATCTACTCCACCGCTGCGGACAACCAGACCTCCGTTGAGGTCCACGTCCTCCAGGGTGAGCGTGAGATGGCGGCTGGCAACAAGACGCTCGGCCGCTTCCAGCTGAACGGCATCCCGGCTGCTCGCCGTGGCGTTCCGCAGATCGAGGTCACCTTCGACATCGACGCGAACGGCATCGTGAACGTCTCTGCGAAGGACCTGGGCACGGGCAAGCAGCAGCAGATCACCATCAGCGGCTCCACTGCTCTGTCTGATGACGAAGTGGATCGCATGGTCAAGGATGCAGAGCAGCATGCTGAGGAAGACGCCAAGCACAAGGAAGAGGTCGAGGTGCGCAACAACGCCGAGGCCCTGGTAGGCGCTACCCAGCAGACGCTGTCTGAGCTGGGCGACAAGGTTCCCGCGGATGCGAAGTCCGAGGCGGAATCCGCCATCGCTGAGGCGCAGTCCGCGCTCCAGGGCACTGACCTGGATGCCATCAAGGCTGCCACTGAGAAGATGCAGCAGGCTGGCTACAAGCTGGCAGAGGTCGTCTACTCCACCGAAGGCGCGGCAGCAGGTGCAGGGGCGGCAGCGGCAGAGACCGCTCCGGCCGATGACACGCTGGAAGCCGACTACGAGGTGGTCGAAGACGAGGACGAAGGGAAATAGCGGATCATGGCTGAGCAGAAGACATCATCAGCCGCTCCTTCCGTCAACGCTCATGCGGATGCGCCGAAAGGCGCATCCGTTGCGAATGAGGCAACGGCTGAGAAGAGCGCTCCGGAGGCCGCTGTGGAGTCTGGAGCAGTGACAGCGGAAGAACTGGAAGAAGCGGTGCTGGAGGCAGAGGCCGCAGCCATCGTGGATGATGCCCTGGATGAGGTAGAGGCCGAAGCCCAGGCAGCGGATTCCCAGCGCGAGGCAGCGGAGTGGAAGGACAAGTACCTTCGCCTCCATGCCGAATGGGACACCTATCGCAGGCGCACCAAGGAGCAGCAGGAGGTCCAGAAGGCCTTGGCTGCCGAGAAGCTGGTCACCAGCTTGATCCCGGTGATCGACGACCTGGAGCGTTCCATCGATTACGCAGAGAAGAATGGCGAAACGGGGCTCCTAGAAGGCGTCCGCGCGGTGCTCACCAAGTTCGTAGACACGCTCAAGAAGGACGGCGTGGACGTGATCGACCCGAAGGGCGAGGCCTTCGAGGCCTTGGAAGCCCAGGCCGTGGGCACGGTGGAAGATCCCGATCAACCGGATGAGACCGTGAACGATGTGTATCAGAAGGGCTACAAGATCGGCTCCAAGGTACTGCGTCCCGCTATGGTGACGGTCACCACGGGCGGTCCCAAACGAGAGAAGCCCGAAGAGGAATCCTAGGGACAGGAATTCGTTCCTGTCCGCGGGCCGGAACCTTCGGCCTGACACCATGAAAGAAGTATCGGATAGGGAGAAGGAGGTGGAGCGTTATGGCGTCTGCACCTGATTACTACAAAACGCTGGGCGTTCCGCGCACAGCTTCCCAAGATGAGATAAAGAAGGCATTCCGCAAGCTGGCTCGCACCCATCATCCGGATGCGGGCGGTGACGAGGCCAAGTTCAAGGAGATCAACGAGGCCTACGAGGTGCTCTCGGACGAGAAGAAGAAGTCCCTCTACGACCAGTATGGCACTGCGAACGAGAACCAGATCCCTTGGGGCGGCCAAGGTGGCGGCGCCGGGTTCAACTACGAGGACATCTTCGGGGGCGCGGGCGGCAACACCTATACCTATACCTCAGGCGGAGGCGGTGGCTTCGGCGGCATAGACTGGTCGGACATCCTGGAGAGCATCCGCCACGGCGAAGGGGCGTTCGGCTCTGATTGGGACTTCGGCGGCAGCCGGTCTCAGAAGGGCCAGGATATGTCCGTGACCTTGGACGTCACCTTCGACGAGGCCTTCAACGGGACCACGAAGATGGTAACAGTGCGCATCCCTGGCAAGTCAGAGGCGGACACCATCGAAGTCAAGGTTCCCGCCGGAGCGCGTGAAGGCGGCCGGTTGCGCTACAAGGGCAAGGGCGGCCTGGGCCAGAACGGTGGTGCGGCGGGAGACCTGCTGATCACCACGCACATTACGGAGCACCCCTACTTCAAGCGCGATAAGGCCGATGTCATCCTCGATCTGCCCATCAACGTGGCAGAGGCAGCGCTCGGATGCAGCATCGTGGTCCCTGCGCCGGACGGCAAGAAGGTTCGCGTGAAGATCCCCGCGGGTACGCAGGACGGCAAGGTGCTCACCATCAAGGGCAAGGGCGCGAAGGACATCAAGGCGAAGGGCCAAGAGGTCTTCGGCGATCTGAGGATCCGCGTGCGCGTCACCGTGCCCACGGAGATGAACGATGAGCAGAAGCAGGCTATGGAAGACTTCCTGGCTGCAACCCCTGAAGCGGTGCGGCCATGGTAGCCGCATCGGACCGCAATCGCCCCCTCTACATGATCAGCGTTGCGGCAGAGCTGGCCGGAGTGCATCCGCAGACGTTGCGCGCCTATGAGCAGAAGGGCCTGGTCACGCCCCAGCGGACCAGTGGCAACACGCGGATGTATTCCCAGGCAGACATCGATCGGCTGGAGCTGATCAACGAGCTGACAGCCGAGGGGATCAACCTGGCTGGTGTCATGCGCATCTTGGACCTGCAGAACCAGCTGGATGAAGCAACGGCAGAGCTGGATAGCATGCACAAGCGCTATCACCGTCTGGCTCGGCGCGTGGCTGAGCTAGATCCGAACACGCCGGTGAATGCCCTCGTGCGCATGTCGGATCTGCCCCCGGTGTTCCATTGGCTGACGAACACGGCTCAGACCGTGAGGTTCTTCGCGAAGTAGCTGATCGCCCAGCGGAAGAGGTCGAAGACCCCTTCCCTACGAAGTTCATGTGCATCGAAAGGAAACGATATGAGGCTTGACAAGCTGGCCGTCACGGCGCAAGAGGCGGTGCAGAGCGCGATGAGCGTCGCTGCCGATGCCGATGCCGCCATGATCGAGCCGATACATCTCTTGAAGGCGCTGATGGATGCTGATGAGAACAACATCGCTGCCATCATGAAGCGCATCGGCGCTGATCCGGTATGGATCTCGCAGAATATAGAAGATGCCATTGCGAAGATGCCCAAGGCATCAAGCTCCGCCATGCCCATGGCGGCACCGTCCCAGGCCTTCATCAAGGCCATAGACAACTCAGTGAAGATCGCAGAGAAGCTGGGAGATTCCTACGCCACCTCTGAGCATATGCTCATCGCGTTGTCTGAGGGCAATGACGAAGCCGGGAAGCTCCTCTCCACGGCGGGAATCACGCGCAAGAACATCGAAGCGGCCTACGAGGCGCTCCGTGGGGACACCCGCGTCACCTCTCAGACCGACAAGACCCAGTTCGAGGCCTTGGAGCAGTACGGCCAGAACCTCACTCAGCAGGCCAGGGAAGGGAAGATGGACCCGGTCATCGGCCGCTCTGAGGAGATCCGCCGCACCATCCAGGTGCTCTCGCGCCGCACCAAGAACAACCCGGTGCTCATCGGTGAGCCGGGCACGGGCAAGACGGCCATCGTGGAGGGGCTGGCTCAGCGCATCGTGGCAGGAGATGTTCCCTCCAGCCTGAAGGACAGGGAGATCATCAGCCTTGATCTGGGAGCCATGATGGCTGGCGCAAAGTATCGCGGTGAGTTCGAGGATCGCCTGAAGTCGGTGCTGCGCGAGGTGAAGGAAGCCGGTGGCAACATCATCCTGTTCATCGACGAGCTCCACACCATCGTAGGCGCGGGAGCCGGTGGGGATTCCTCGCTGGATGCAGGCAATATGCTGAAGCCCGCCCTCGCTCGCGGGGAGCTGCACGCCATTGGCGCTACTACGCTGGATGAGTATCGCAAGTATGTGGAAAAGGATGCGGCCCTTGAGCGGCGGTTCCAGCCCGTCATGGTGAACGAGCCCACGGTGGAAGACACCATCGCCATCTTGCGCGGGCTGAAGGAGAAGTACGAGATCCATCATGGCGTGCGCATCACCGACGGAGCCATCGTAGCTTCAGCCGAGCTCTCCGACCGCTACATCTCCGACCGCTTCCTGCCGGATAAGGCCATCGACCTCATGGATGAAGCAGCGAGCCGCTTGCGCATAGAGATAGATTCCATGCCGGAAGACGTGGATGTGGCCGAGCGGCGGCTCACCCAGATGCAGATCGAGGAGCAGGCGCTCATGAAGGAGTCAGACGACGCCTCAGCGGAGCGCTTGGAGAAGCTGCGCCAGGATATCGCCATGGCCCGCGAAGCGCTGGATGCCCAGAAAGCCGCATGGCAGAACGAGAAGGATGTCATCGTCGGCGTCCAGAACCTGAAGGCGGAACTGGATGCAGCGAAGCTGGATGAGGAGCGTGCCACCCGTGACGGTGACCTCTCCCTGGCTTCTGAGATTCGCTATGCGCGCATCCCTCAACTGCAGCAGCAGCTCCATGCAGCTGAAGAGCAGCTCAAGGTCAGCCAAGAGGCAGGGGCCATCCTGAAGGAAGAGGTCTCGGAGGAAGAGATCGCAAGCGTCGTCTCCACATGGACCGGCATCCCCGTCACCAAGATGATGCAGGGTGAGATGGAGAAGCTGGTAGACCTCGAGGAGGAGCTCAAGAAGCGCGTCATCGGCCAAGACAAGGCCGTGAACGTGGTGGCCGGAGCCATTCGTCGCAATCGAGCGGGTCTCTCTGATCCTGATAAGCCCATCGGCTCGTTCCTCTTCCTGGGTCCCACAGGCGTGGGCAAGACGGAATTGGCGAAGGCGCTGGCAGAGTACCTGTTCGACTCCGAGAAAGCCATGATCCGCATCGACATGTCCGAATACATGGAGAAGTTCAGCGTGCAGCGCCTGATCGGTGCGCCTCCTGGGTATGTGGGCTACGATGAGGGCGGCCAGCTGACCGAAGCCGTGCGCCGTCATCCCTATTCGGTTATCCTGCTGGATGAGGTGGAGAAGGCCCATCCGGATGTATTCAACATCCTCTTGCAGGTGCTGGATGATGGGCGCCTGACGGATGGCCAGGGCCGAGTGGTCAACTTCAAGAACTCCATCATCATCATGACCTCGAACATAGGCAGCCAGATCATTCGCGACCATGCCGTTGAGAGCTCAGAGATGGATGCCAACGAAGCCACCGGTGAGACCATGGGCGAGATGATGGAAGGCATCGCGAACATGACCGCCGATGCCGCTGCGCAGAAGCTGAAGGAGTTCACGAACAAGATCAACGATGCCCTGCGCAACACCTTCCGTCCGGAGTTCTTGAACCGCATCGATGACATCGTGACCTTCAACGAGCTGTCCATCTCCACCATCGAGCCCATCGTGGACTTGCAGCTAGAGGAGGTGCGCGACCGGCTGGCGAAGCGTCGCGTTACGCTAGATGTGACTCCTGCTGCCATGGAGCATCTGGCCATCGACGGCTTCGACCCGGTCTTCGGCGCCCGTCCGCTCAAGCGGCTCATCCAGCGCGAGATCGTCGACCGCATCGCGCAAACGGTCATCACCGGAGAGCTGCATGATGGGAGCCACGTGCTGATAGATATAGATGCCGAAGGGGATTACAGCTGCCGGATAGAAGGGCCGCTCTCCTTCGACCTGGAGGAGCTTTAAAGGGCGCACTGGTCCTGCCAAGCTAGAGCGCAAGGGCGAGGTAGGGATACCTCGCCCTGTTCTGTATCAGGCCCATCGGTGTTACCATGGGCGAAACAGAGAACCATAGACGAAGGGGGTTCCCATGGAACTGTTCGGAATGCAGGTCGAACCGTGGATGATCGGCGTCATCATCGCCATCATCGTGATCTTGATCGTGGCGTTCGTTGCCAAGGGCTTCATCGACGAGATGAAGAAGAAGTAGGAACGGTAGGTATCCATGGCGCACCCTCCCTATGATCCCCGCTCCCAGGGGCAGCCGCAACCGCTTCAGCCTCAGCCGCAGCAACCGCAGCCATCGCAGCCCTTTCCCCAGCAGGTCTACCAGCAGCCCTATCAGCAGCAGGCGGTAGCCGGGGGAGTGAATCCGGTGCAGACGACCTCCGCTGAGCAGCATGCGGACCGTCGCTACTCGAAGGGGGCGCGACGGGGAGGCATCTGGCGCGTCTTCTTCATCCTGTCCCTGGTGGTCCTCCTGGCGGCTGTGAGCGGCATCGGCTATATCTTCTACACCTATTGGGCTGGGCAGAGCGAATACGACCAGCTGGCCGAGGAGCATATGCAGATCCAGGACGAGGGAGACGGGAGCATCGTCTCTCTTGGCAGCTTCCAGATAGATTGGGAGGGGCTTCGGGCCATCAACCCTGATGTGGTGGGTTGGATCTATGTGCCGAACAGCGTCGTCAATTACCCCATCGTCTGGCGGGAGAACGACGACAACTACTATCTCAAGCGCACCTTCGGAGACAACTCCGTAGGGACCTTCGGCGCCGAATACGGCACCGTCATGCTGTCGGGGGCGAATTCGCCGCTCTGGACCGATCAGGTGAACATCGTCTACGGTCATCACTTGAACAACGGTTCCATGTTCGCCCATTTCGCCACCTATGAGGATGAAGCCATCTTCAATGCCAACCGCACGGTCTACGTGCTCACCCCGGAAGGGAACTTCCGCGTGACCACGTTCGCCTTGGACAAGGTTCCGGGAGCCTCAACGGATATAGCCATCCCGAACTTCCCCACCCAGGAGGAGTTCCGGGCCTATGTGAGCCAGCGGTTGGCTGACTCCCTGGTCGTGGCGAATCCGCCTGCTCCGCCGATAGATCAGATCAAGCAGGTGTTCGCGTTCTCTACGTGCAGTCAACCTGACCATGAGAACAGGCTCATCACCTTCGGCACGGTCGACGAGTTCTTGCCCGCGGGCTCTGACATCACGAAGGGCAATGCTCTGGTGGATGAGGAGGACGTTGCGAACGTCCATGGAATGGTGGACGAACGCCTGCTGTAAAGCGGCTCTCCCCTGTTAGAATGGGGATGTCCTCATACCATCAGATCAAGGAGTGCCCATGGCCGAAGAAGTCACCTATGCAAGCGCGGGAGTGGATACGGCAGAGGGCGCACGGGCGGTAGATGCCATCAAGGCCACCGTCAAGGAGACCTACCGTCCTGAGGTCATCGGAGACATCGGTGGCTTCGGGGGGCTGTTCAGCATCGCTGCGGCCAAGGCCATGGAAGACCCTATCCTGGTCAGCGGCACCGACGGCGTGGGCACGAAGCTGAAGCTGGCCCAGATGGTGGGGGTGCACAATACCGTTGGCATAGACCTGGTGGCCATGTGCGTGAACGATATCCTGGCCACGGGGGCTGAGCCCCTCTTCTTCCTGGACTACATGGCTGTGGGCAAGCTGACCGCTGACGCTGCCTCCGCTATCGTGGAGGGTGTGGCTGAAGGCTGCAAGCTGGCGGGGTGCGCGCTCATCGGCGGCGAGATGGCTGAGCACCCTGGCGTCATGGATCCTGATGACTATGACCTCTCCGGTTTCTGCGTGGGTGTGGTGGATCGGCCGCAGATGCTCGATCCGGCCCGTGTGCGCGAAGGGGATGTGCTGATCGGCTTGCCCTCTTCGGGCATCCACTCCAATGGCTATTCGTTGGTGCGCAAGGTGGCTATCGAAGGCAAGGAGCGGGAGGAGCTCATGGCTCCGCGGGAGTGGCTGGAGGGGGCTTCCATCTTGGAGGCGCTCTTGCAGCCCACGCGCATCTATGTGCGCCCGGTGCTGGATGCCCTGAAGGCGCTCCCCGGCGCTATCCATGCGCTGGCCCACATCACCGGAGGCGGTATCTCGGAGAACCTGGATCGGGCCCTCCCGGCCACCTTGGATGCTCAGGTGCAGCTGGGTTCTTGGCCTGAGCCTCCCATCATCCGCTTCATCTGCGATGCGGCGAATCTCTCTTCGATGGAGGCCCTGAAGACCTTCAACATGGGAGTGGGCATGGTCCTCATCGTTGACGCCTCGCGTTCTGATGAGCTGATGGCTCATTTCGAGTCGGTCGGCGAAGAGGCTTTCATCATCGGTTCGGTCATCCCTGGAGAAGGTCAGGTGGTCTACCGATGAGCAGGCTGAGGATCGGAGTCCTGCTCTCCGGAAGCGGCACCAACCTCCAGGCTATCCTGGATGCCATCGAAGACGGTCTGCCCGTAGAAGTAGTGCGGGTGATATCCTCTCGTCCGGATGCCTTCGGCATCCAACGGGCTGAACGGGCGGCCATTCCCGTCTGTGCCCTCGATCGCAGCGTCTATGCTGATTCACAAGCCGCTGACCAGCGTATCGTGGACGAGATGCGCTCAGCCGGGGCAGAGTATCTGGTGATGGCGGGCTACATGCGCAAGCTCACGCCCGTGGTGCTGGATGCATTCCCCGATCGGGTGCTCAACCTGCACCCGGCGCTGCTGCCTTCGTTCAAAGGGGCCCATGCCATCCAGGATGCGTGGGACACCGGGGTGAAGGTCACCGGTGTCACCGTGCATTTTGCCAATGAAGACTACGACAAGGGCCCCATCGTGGCCCAGCGGGCCGTTCCTGTGCTCGAGACAGACACTATAGACTCCTTGGAGGAGCGCATCCATGCCACAGAGCATGTTCTCTACCCGGAGGTCCTGCGCCTGCTGGCTGAGGGGCGCGTGAGCATCGATGATGAGAGGAAGGTCTGCATCGCATGAGACGCGAAGTCCTCGAACGGATCATCAAAGAGCTGGAAGCGGGGAACACCCCTGTGCTCTCAGTGGAGGATATCCCGGCTTTCAGCGTGCAAGCCACGGTGGGCAACGACCATCTGAGCCCAGACTCCCTGGAGCAGATAGCCCAGGCCATGACGGCAGCTGACATCCCCGTGCTGAAGCGGGCGCTTCAAGCCATAGACGCAGGAGAGCTGGCCTGGCTTGGCTTCAAGGTGGTCTATGATGCTCGCGCCGCTCAGGCGAACACGGATAATGAGGTCACGAAGAAGTATGGCGAAGAGGGTTCCGCGAACGGGGAATCCTTCCTGTTCTTTTGCAATGACGCGAAGGAGATCGTGGCCGCCCATCCCTACAGCCCTCGGGACGCCTTTCAGATGAAGGACGTGACCCGGGGCCCCTCCATGCACAATCAGCAGTTCGAGGGGCTCACCTGGGCCAGCGTGCCCCTATTCAGCTCGGTGCGCGTGTGGCTTTTGGGGGCATCGGATGTAGCCGTTGACCTGGCGAAGCTCGCCCAGCACGTGGGCTTCGAGGTGAAGGTGGTTGACTATGACAGCGCCTACCTCAATGAAGAGCGCTTCCCTGAGGCTGAACGGGTGATGCTCCATGGCGGAGACTTCCATGAGCTGGCGAATCTGACGGCTTCGCCGGAAGACTACGTCTGCGTTCTCACGCGGGGCCACATGTTCGATCCAGAGAGCTGCATATGGGCGCTGGAGAACCGCGTAGCCTATGTGGGCATGATGGGATGCGCAGGGAAGAATTCCACGGTCCATGACCTGGTATTGGCTGCGGGCATCACTGAAGAGGACTGGGAGCGCGTGAAGCGTCCCATCGGCCTCAAGTTCGGGGCGAAGACTCCCGCCGAGCTGGCCATCGCCATCGTGGCGGAGCTCATCGATGTGCGCTATCGCTCCCGCTATAGCGCTGAAGCACAGGAAAAGCACGAGAGATCACTGGGAAGATAGGGGAGATCCATGGAAAGTCCGAAGATCAAGCGCGTTCTGATGTCCGTGACAGACAAGACCGGCATCGTTGGCTTTGCGAAGACCCTGGTGGAGGAGTTCGGGTGCCAGATCATCTCCACGGGCGGCACGGCTCGAGCCATCGCTGATGCTGGGGTGCCCGTGACCCCCATCGATGAGGTCACGCAGTTCCCTGAGATGATGGATGGCCGTGTGAAGACCTTGCATCCTCGGGTCCACGGCGGCCTTTTGGCCAAGCGTGATGATGAGAGCCACATGGCTCAGGCGTCAGAGCATGGCATCCAGATGATAGACATGGTGGTGGTGAACCTCTACGCCTTCGAGAAGACGGTGGAATCCGGGGCCGACTTCGGCACCTGCATCGAGAACATAGACATCGGAGGCCCCTCCATGCTGCGCTCTGCGGCGAAGAACTTCGCCAGCGTGGCTGTGGTCACCCGTCCGGATACCTATGAGGATATCCTGGAAGAGATGCGTGCGAATGATGGCCGCACCACCTATGAGACCCGTCAGCAGCTCGCGCTGGATGTGTTCACTACCACGGCGGCCTACGATGGGGCCATCTCTCGGTGGATGGGCGCGCAGTTGGCTGAGGCTGGGGAAGACGCGTTCGCTTCTTCGGTGGAACTGGGGCTCAAGAAGAAGCAGTCCCTGCGCTATGGTGAGAATCCCCACCAAGCAGCCGCTTTCTACACCCGTGATGACTATCCGAATGCAGCTACCACCCTGGCTCAAGCGCTCCAGCTCCAGGGCAAGGAGCTCTCCTACAACAACTACCTCGATCTGGATGCTGCCTGGGCTGCGGTGCGCGAGTTCGACCAGCCTGCCTGCGTCATCGTGAAGCACCTCACCCCCTGCGGCGTCTGCGTTGATGAGAATGTGACCGTGGCCTACAAGCGGGCCCATGAGTGCGATCCGGTCTCCGCCTACGGTGGCGTCATGGCGTTCAACCGTCCTGTGACCGGAGATACCGTGGCTGCCATCTTCGATAACAAGCAATTCGTTGAGGCCATCGTGGCTCCGGAATTCTCTGGGGATGCCTGTGAGATGTACGCCAGCAAGCCGAATTGTCGTCTGCTCTCTACGGGCGGTGTGAATGCTCCGGGTGAGGCTGTGGAGTACCGCAGCGTTGAAGGCGGTCTGCTGGCTCAGGTGTCTGACTCGGTGGTCGAGGGAGTGGATACCTTCGAAGTGGCCGGGGATGTGCAGCCCACGTCCCAGCAGATGGAAGAGCTCCTCTTCGCTTGGAAGGCCGTGAAGTCCGTGAAATCCAACGCCATCCTGATAGCCAAGGATAACGCCAGCGTGGGCGCGGGTGGCGGACAGCCCAACCGCGTGAATTCAGCCCGCATCGCTGTGGAGCAGGCAGGGGACAAGGCGAAGGGTGCTGTAGCAGCCAGTGACGCGTTCTTCCCCTTCCGCGATGGGTTCGATGTGCTGGCCGATGCCGGGGTGACGGCGGTGATAGAGCCGGGCGGCTCTATCCGGGATGAAGAGGTCATCCAAGCGGCCAACGAGAAGGGCGTTGCTCTGGTCTTCACGGGCCATAGGCACTTCCGCCACTGATATCCGGACGGCTTCAGATGCGTAAGGGATGCACACCGCTTTCCTTCATTGATGGGTCAGGCTGAGTGGGGCGTGGTATCATGTCCTGCACGCATTGAAACGCAGCGTAAACGAACAAGATGATGTGTACCTAAGGAGTCAACGTGACTGGAAAAGGCCCCATGACCGGCCGCACCTTCGCGGGGCGCTATGAAGTGGGCGATCGTATCGGCATCGGCGGGATGGCCGAGGTCTACACAGCAACTGACACCACCCTCGGTCGCGTGGTCGCCGTCAAGGTGATGCTTCCGCAATATGCCGATGATCCTGATTTCGCTCGGCGCTTCCGCCAGGAAGCCGCTGCAGCCGCGAATCTCCAAAGCCCCTATATCGTGAACGTCTACGACTGGGGTCATGATGATGATACCTATTACATTGTCATGGAATACATCCGCGGTTCTGACCTGAAGACCGCTATCCAGCAGCGAGGCGCTCTCAATCAGCGCACTGTGGCCAAGATCGGTGCTCAGGTCTGCCAGGCGCTCACGGCTGCCCATCAACAGGACATCATCCACCGGGATGTGAAGCCTCAGAACATCATGGTCCAGCCAGACGGCAACGTGAAGGTGATGGATTTCGGCATCGCCCGGGCGAAGAACTCTACGGCTGATAAGACCCAGGTGGTGCTGGGTACCGCCCATTACGCCTCCCCAGAGCAGGCCCAGGGCAAGGATCTCTCAGCGGCCTCTGACATCTATTCGCTCGGTGTGGTGCTCTATGAGGCTACCACGGGTACGCTTCCCTTCGACGGTCCGGATGCGGTGAGCGTGGCTCTCATGCAAGTGCAGGACGAGCCGAAGCCGCCTCGGGACGTCAACCCGGATATCTCTCCTGAGCTTGAAACCATCATCCTCTGCGCCATGCAGAAGGATCCAACGCGCCGGTTCGCCACTGCCAATGACATGCGCCAGGCTTTGAACGACTTCCTGGCCGGGCGTCCCCTGAGCGCTGAGGCTACGGTTCCCATCATGGACGCCGATGGTCTGAGCAGTGCTCAGACTCGCGTGATGCCTGCGGTGGGGGTTGGAGCTGACCCAACGAAGACGATGCCCATCTCTGCAGTGGGTGGTGCTCATGCTGCTGGCACCAATGGGAGCGCGCGCAGCTATCGCGGCGCGGATGATAAGCAGGGCATGTCCGGCAAGAAGAAGGCGGGCATCGCTGTGGCCGTCATCGCAGCCATCCTCCTCATCGCGGGCGGCATCTTCGCCTTCGGTCTGGGTGGGGGCGAGAAGCTGGACGTTCCCGATGTCACGGGGCTGCCTGCTGATCAGGCCCAGGTGCAGATAGAGCAGGCAGGCTTCAAGGTGGGCGAGGTCAAAAACGTCTACGATGACAGCGCGGAACCGGGTACCGTTGTGGGCCAGAGCCCCAAGGGCGGGGAGAAAGCCGAGAAGGGCTCCAAGATCAACATCGACGTGTCCCAGGGCAGTGAAGAGATAGACGTGCCTGACGTGACGGGCATGACGCTGGATGAGGCGCGCAAGGCCATCACCGTAGCTGGATTCTCCGTGGGTGAGACCACCAAGGAGTACTCTGATACGGTAGAAGAGGGGAAGGTCATGAAGCAGACCCCCTCCGGCAAGACCAAGGCTCCCCAGGGTTCCAAGATAGACCTGGTCATCTCTCAGGGGACGGATCAGGTGGAAGTGCCTGACGTGACGGGCATGTCTTTGGATGCGGCCCGCGCCCGGCTGGAGAAAGAAGGCCTGAAGCTCTCCCAGGCAGGCAGCGAATACAGCAATTCTGTAGCCGAGGGCTGTGTCATCAGCCAGTCTCCCAACAGCGGCAAGGTGCCGAAGGATACGACAGTGAGCGTCGTGGTCTCCAAGGGCAAGGAAGACACAACGGTGAGCGTGCCGAATGTGGTGGGCAGCTCTCAGCAATACGCTGAAAGCGCCATGCGGGACGCGGGGCTCAACGTGAACGTGATCTCCAATTACTCTGAGAATACGCCCGCGGGTCAGGTCATGCAGCAGAGCATCAGCGGTGGTGAGCGGGTGGAAAAGGGAACCACCGTTACCATTGAGGTATCCAAAGGCCCTGCTCCCTCTTCGGGGGGAGATACCCCAGGGCCTTCAGAGGGATAGCTCAGAACAGAGCTCAAGGATAACGCCCTGCCCGCACCAACAGGATGAACCCACCTTGATAGGTGGGTGCTCGCAGCGGGCTTCCTGGCTTTCGTGCCAACGGGCACGAATCTCCATTCCGTCCGCGATCTAGAGCTCCCATGATAAATGCATCGGTCCATCGCAGAAAATGGCGGGGCAGGACTCGCCTTCGAGTATACCGGTGGGCTCTTCGAAAAAAAGACTTGAATTTCAGACCGTCATCGTGCAGACACGCTGTGCTGCTCCATTGCCTTGCTGGCGGAGCGTGGTAGTGGAACTCAACCTAAGGCGAGCTACCACGAGGGAGGGCGCTCCAGGGTGTAGGTGGGAGGTGCCCAGAGGACGACACTGCCCTGAGTCAAGGTCTTGGGGACATCGATCAAGCGCTGGTTGGAAGACCCGCGCCATTCCAGATCCAGGGACTTGAGGGCTTCGATGAAGGGACCGTCTACGATCACGTCCGAGGCATTTATGAGCTCCTGCACGGCAGGCTCCTTGCGGGCCATGAGGTCTTCGAGGCGATAGCCTGTATAGGTCCAGATGCCGTAGCCTTCCGCTTTGAGCTGCTGGGCTAATTCTGCGCACGCCATAGCCTGCTGGAAGGGCTCTCCTCCGGTAAGGGTGACATCGTGGATGAGGGGGTTCGTGCGGATATCTTGGAGCACGTCTGCAACGGGCTTCACCGTACCGCCCTCAGCGGGCTGGCTCTCTGGATTGTGGCACCCGGGGCAGCTGTGGGTGCAGCCTTGCACGAAGACCGCATAGCGTAGCCCTGGACCATCCACGATGGTGTCTTGGACGGTACCGAAGAGACGCAGCTCAGTGGCCATCGGCGATCACCGCGCCCTTCTGAGACGGTGCGCTTTCAGGGGCTATCTTCACAAGGGCGCTAGTGTTGATGACCGAGTTGGGCACGATGACCTTGTTGCCCTGATCGGTTTCTATGGTGGTGTTCCACCAGCTCATATCAGTGACCGTTCCCTCATGACCGCTGATCTTGATACGGTCTCCCGGGACGATCAGCTTCGATATGGCTATCTGCAGCCCGCTGATGAGGTTGGAAAGAGTGCTCTGGAAGCCCAGGGATACGGCGATGCCACCCACGCCGAGAGCGGTCACCGCAGCTCCCACATTGACATCGAAGCAGCTGGCGAGGATGACGCAGATGCCGATGATCCAGACCGTCACGCGGCCGATGTTCACGAAGATGCTATAGGCGGGGAGCAGGTTCTTCTCTACATGCAGCAGCTTCTTGATGAGCTTGCTCAGTCCGTGGGCAGTGAGGCTGGTCACCACCAAGACGATGACGATGGTGATGGCGGTGCTGAGCCAATCCACATGGAGGATGGTGTTCAACCATCCTTCCAGAGCATCTGTGAGCTTCGATAGGTCCATGTATCTACAAGAGGGGCGCAGTCTGGAACCGCGCCCCTTGCCTCTATCCTTCTATCCGGTGATCAGAGCTGATGCTTGACGCGTTCGCTCTCTTCGGCGCGCTTGGCATCGTTGAAGCGGTCCAGCGTGCCCACCAGGTATCCGGTGATACGGCGGATGCGCTCGAAGCCGATGTCGCCTTCGGATTCGGAGCGACCGCACTTCGGGCAGCTGTCTCCGATGATGCCGTTGTAGCCACAGATGGGGTCACGGTCAACGGGATGGTTGATGGAGCCATAGCCCATGCCGCTTTCCTTCATATGGCGGATGACGGATTCGAAGGCCTCCAGGTTCTCTGTCGGGTCACCGTCGAGCTCGATGTAGCTGATGTGGCCACCATTGGTGAGAGCATGGTAGGGGGCTTCTATCTCGATCTTGTCGAAGGCGGAGATGCTGTAGTACACCGGCACATGGAAGCCGTTGGTGTAGAAGTCATGGTCAGTCACGCCGGGGATAGAGCCAAAGCGCTCGCGGTCCATGCGGACGAAGCGACCAGAGAGGCCTTCGGCCGGAGTGGCGATGAGCGTGTAGTTCATCTTGCGCTCTTGGGAGATGCGGTCGCAGTAGCTGCGCATGTGCCCCACGATCTCAAGGCCGAGACGCTGAGCTTCCTCGGATTCGCCCTGATGCTTACCGGTGAGGGCCACAAGGCATTCTGCCAGGCCGATGAAGCCGGTGGTCAGCGTGCCGTGCTTGAGCACTTCGCGTTGCTCATCCTGGGGCTTCAGGTTCTCGGAATCGATCCAGACACCCTGGCCCATGAGGAACGGAGCGTTGTAGACGCGCTTGCGAGCCTGGATCTCAAAGCGCTCATCCAGCTGTCCTGTGACCAATTGCAGCTTGGCATCCAGCAGATCGAAGAAGAGGTCTATGTCTCCCTTGGCGCGCAGAGCCAGACGCGGCAGGTTGATGGAGGTGAATGAGAGGTTGCCGCGGCCAGGGGTCACCTCGCGATTCGGATCATGGACATTGCCCATGACACGGGTGCGACAGCCCATGTAGGCGATCTCAGTCTCTGGGGTGCCTTTGTAGTACTGGGCATTGAAGGGAGCATCCAGGAAGCTGAAGTTCGGGAACAGGCGCTTCGCAGAGCAGTGCATAGCCATCTTGAAGAGGTCATAGTTCGGGTCTTCGGGGTTGTAGTTCACACCCTCCTTCACCCGGAAGATCTGCACGGGGAAGATAGGGGTCTCACCGTTGCCCAGACCCTCTTCAGTGGCCAGCAGCATGTTCTTGATGACCATGCGGCCTTCAGGGGAGGTGTCCATACCGTAGTTCACAGAGCTGAACGGGGTTTGGGCCCCTGCACGGGAATGCATGGTGTTCAGGTTGTGCACGAGGGCTTCCATGGCTTGGAAGGTGGTGCGGTCGGTGTCACGGGTGGCGTTCTTCTGGGTGTAGGCCAGGATGATGGAGATATCCGCCTTGGAGATGCCTGCCTCGGCCAGCTTGGCCGTCAGATTCTCCTCATAGGCCTCATTCAGGTCAAGGGAAGCCACGACGCCCGTTTCGCTCTCCACTGCAGCCAGCACGTCCTGAGCGAAGGTGCGCTCATCTTCGATGGAGGTCAGCAGATCGAGCGCTTCAGCCAGATGCTTCTTGAACAAGCGGCGGTAGGTCTTGCGGACGCCGTCAGCCAGGCCGTAGTCGAAGTCGCAGACGGACTGGCCGCCGTGCTGGTCATTCTGATTGGACTGGATGGCGATGCAGGCCAGAGCCGTGTAGCTTGCGATGTCATTAGGCTCACGCAGCACGCCATGGCCGGTGGAGAAGCCATCCTTGAAGAGCTTCTTCAGCTCGATCTGGCAGCAGGTGGTGGTGAGCGTGTAGAAATCCATGTCATGGATATGGATGTCACCCTCACGATGGGCCTTGGCGAACTTCGGTTCGATCACGCACATCTCATAGAACTGCTTTGCGGATTCCGAGCCGTACTTGAGCATGGTGCCCATGGCGGTATCAGCGTTGATGTTGGCGTTCTCGCGCTTGAGATCAGAGTCAGCCGCCTTGCTGAAGGTGATGTCCTTCAGGGTTTGGATCAGGCGAGAGTTGACATCGCGGACGCGGTTGCGCTCTGCCCTATAGAGGATGTAGGCCTTTGCCGTTTGGACGAAGCCGCTCTCGATCAGCGTTTCCTCGACCAGATCCTGCACGCCTTCCACCGTGGGCGTGCCTTCGATAGCGCCCTCATCAAGCTTCTTGGCCACCTTGGCGGCGATCATGTCAGCCGTGCTGCGATCCTGCATGGCGGCACAGGCCTGGAAGGCCTTCTCGATAGCCGAAGCGATCTTCTCAACATGGAATTCAGTGGTGCGGCCGTCGCGCTTGATGATGGCTTGTGGCATGTTCCTGCTTCCTTTTCTACTGGTTTTGCGCATGTTCCAACCGGCGCTGCTTTACTTGCCTTACGCTGCCCAACCTTGATGAGGTTCACAGGGTTTCCACAGCGTATTCGCTGAGTTCTGAACACTGGACACAATATATTGTGGTAGGTGTTCGGTTCAGCGGGTATATATAGTATCCATAAGTCCAAGGGAAAACAAGCGAACAAAGGAAGTTTTTCGAGATATTTTCGATCCGTAAGGGAGATGAAAGCTCAAGGCGCTCAGAGCGCTTGCTTGGCCGGGCTTCTCAGGAGACCGTGCCGTAGACCTGTCCCCAGGCGTGGCCGGTGATGGCGGAGTTGAGCTGAGTGGTCAGGCGCAGGCGCGTGTATTCCCCTGGTGGCAGGAGCGCCACGACGCGCAGGAGGTCTTCGGGAAGATCTGCCGCCTCAGCGGCCAGCACCACCTGCAAACGAGATACCTTGAATGCCGCTTCGGGATCAGCTATCTCAAGATAAGGGGCATCGTCCTCTTCGAAGAGGCTATCCACTACCCTTTGCAGCGCACCGTAATGGTCTGAGCGTTGGATGTTCGAGCCGGTCATGGGCGCTCGGCTCCGTTGATGCCCAGAGCGCTGTTCACGATCTGTCGCAGACGGTCCGCATCGGCGGGGGAGGGAGACGCAGGGTCAGCGCCTTGCTCGTGGGCTTGAGGATGCTGGACGTCATGACCCGCCACAGCTGCTGCCAGAGCACCGGTGAAGACGGGAGTGGCGGCTCCTGTTGCCCGGAGGAACTGGACGCCTGCATCAGCGAAGGTGCAGGCGGCATCGAAGGCGTCATCAGGGGTGTGATACGGGCCATCAGGGCGAACGAAGAGCTGTACCATCTGGGGGAGGTAGACGCTCTGGGAACTGCGCTGGATCAGTTGGGTTACGACCGATGGATCGGCATCGGTGCGGAAGCCCACTGCATTCGCACCATATTCAGCCATGACAGCCAGGGCCTCCTCCAGCGCTTCGCGCACGAGGAAGGGCTGGGAGCCGGGTGCAGTCTCAAGGGGTGCCAGCATCCCCTGAGCGTTGACGTCAATGCAGGCGATGATGGGAGCATCGCTCACCTTTCTGATGCCCATGAGCGCACATCTCAGGTCAGCGATGCGCACGAACCCGTTCAAGAGGAATGCGTCGAAGGGAAGGTCATCGAAGAGACGGCCTGCGCGCTCATATTGGGAGCGATTCTCGAGCAGCGATGCCTTGGAGGCAACATCCAGGGGAAGCCCACAGGGGTTCAGCTCTACCAGCCCATGCTCAGGGGCATGGGCTTGGATCACCTGGATGGCCGTACGGGCCAGATCAGCAGCGGCATCCTGCAAGCGCACCTGGGCCAGGCGTGCCGGGGTGAGGTGAGCCGTAGGGGCTGCCAGACAATTCGCGCCTACGGCCCGTTCCAGACGGTAGGCATCCTCGAAGACCTCTGGTTCGATGAGCAAGGAAAGCTCTACAGCGCCGCTCTCAGCCGCCTCAGAGGAGGGTTGCACTGTTGTGGCTTGCACGAAGGGCACATCGGCGGCGGTCAGGTCCGCCAGGTCCTCTTCGCTATCTTCATCCCAGAGGAGCGCATCTGCCTGGGTCAAGAGCCGCTCTTCCACAGGAGAGCTGACCACCAGCATATCCTTGCCGAATCTCAGTTGGATGTCCGCCATGATGCTCCTTGTAATAAAGGACCCGCTCACGGCGGGCTTAGGATGGTGCCCCCGATAGGAATCGAACCTACACACCCGGTTTAGGAGACCAGTGCTCTATCCATTGAGCTACGGGGGCCCGTGGAGGGTATTCTAGCATGGATGAATGAGACGGGCGGCCACGAGTGCCGCCCGCAAGGTCCTATGATGCAAGCGTGTAGGTGCTGCTAGATGCCGTTGATGTGGGCTGTGGACATGACGGCCTGTTCGGCTTTCCAGTCCTGAGCGTAGCGGGCTACGTAATGACCCGTGGCGCGCGTGGTGAGCAGCGTGAGGAATGCGTCCAGGAAGCACCCTACGATATAGCAGATGAGGAAGACCGGGATCAGGGCCCCCATCAGGCTCAGCAGAGCAGCTGCATAGCTTGAGGACCCGTAGACGCTGATCTCGGCGATGGTCCCGATCAAAGGCAGCCCTATGATCACCATGAGGGCGCAGACGATGACGAAGACCACTGCGGTATAGATGAGGAGGGGGACGATGGTGGCACAGAGGAGCGCCCCCAGGTTCCTCCAGCAGGTGCGCCAGATCTGGGCGATATCGAAGGCCGCTCCCAGACGGTCAGCGATAGCCGTGCGCAGGACCGCGATGTACTGGAACAGGGCGATGACCAGATAGATGGCTACGCCGCAGATGGCTCCCACGATGGGCACTGCTCCCAGCAGCGCACTGCAGAGACCTCCGACGATGCTCAAGAGCAGGCCGATGATGAAGGCGAAGAAGCCATTGACGAACATGCGGTTCCCGAAGATGCGATCCGGCATGGGGGCCACCTTGCCCAAGAACAGCTCCCGGGACCAACGCATGGCATAGCCGTTGACGTAGAAGTTGAGGATGGGAACGCAGCCTACCAAGCCCAAGAGCAGCACCTTGCCGAACCAGCCCTTGGTCTGCATGATGTCTCCCCAGGCGGCAGCCAGGCAACCCTTCTGGTATTGGGCTTCGGGCCCGGAATGCATGGGGGACGGGTGCACCCGTGCCGGGTTGGGCGGGATGATGGGTTGCTCTGGGACAGGGGCGCCCTGGGGGGCGGCTTCAGGGGCAGCTTGAGCCGGGCCCGCTGCAGAGGCGGCAGACGACGCAGGGTTTGAGGCGGCTTCAGGTTGGGGTGCAGTCGGGGGCTGGGGTACGGCCGCGGGCTCGGGGGTTGCTGCCGCGGGTGATGCAGGGGCAGCGGTAGCAGCTGCTGCTGGGGTGGGGGCGGCAGCCTCGGGCTGAGCCTCCGGTACCGGTTGGGCTTCTATTGCCGGTTCTGGCTGGGCTGTGGGTTGCTGCAGCTCCGCGGGTGCTTCCGTGGCCGCTTCGGGAGCCTGAGCCGTCTGGGCTGATACGGGCTCCCACTGAGGAGTGGGGTTCAGCAGAGGATCTGTTCCTTGGGGATCGGGGTTCGGCAGGAGGTCTATCTCTTCCTCAGAGAAGACGACAGCCGAAGAGGGCTCTACCGTGGTGAGCACCGGTTCACCATCCTCATCGGAAGTGGATTCCAGCCGGATGGACCCAGCCGATATAGCAGAGAGGAGCGCATCGGTCTCCGGGTCATCGATGACGACCTCAGGGTCTGTGCTCTCGTTGATGGCCAGGATGAGCTCATCTTCTTGGCTATCCGTGGAGGGCTCTGCTGACGGTTCGCTCGCAAGGGCTTCTCTTGCCGACAGGGGGTCCGGGGCAGGAGAAGAGGCAACCTCATGAGCCTCATCCGTTGGGAATAGGGATTTCCCGCAGTCTGCGCAGAAGGGCGCGCCTGGGGTGTTCTCGCGGCCGCACTTTGGGCACTTCATGCCACCAACTCCTCTATAGCGTATCAATCGATAAAGTATAGCAGGCCTGGCTTTGGGCCTACGCCAGCAAGAAGCCCTCCGCCCAATCCAAGAGAGCCTCTACGATCTCATCCGTTGGGGCTTCTGCGTAGATGCGCACCAGGGGTTCCGTACCTGATTTGCGCATCATCACCCAGGAGCCGTCTTCCAAGATGAGCTTCAGGCCATCCCGCTGGTCCGTTCGAGCGATGGCTTTGCCGAGGACCTCTTCGGGCACCCGCTGTCCTGTAAGGGCAACGTCCGCCTTCGCTTCCTGAGCAGGGTCAAGGCGCAAGCCTCGACGCGTGAAGGCGAAGCGACCGAAGCGGTCATTCGCGTCTTCCACCAGCTGACCCAGGTCTTTGCCCTCTTTCGCCATCATCTCGGTGAGCAGCAGGGCCATGAGCAGGCCATCGCGCTCCTTCACGTGACCGGGCAGCCCGATACCACCGGACTCTTCGCCGCCTACCAGCACACCGCCCTTCTCCATCTCAGCGTAGATCCATTTGAAGCCCACCGGGGTGGTGACGAATTCCAGTCCCAGGGCTTCGCAGGCGTTCGCCAGCTGCTGAGAAGCGGTGACCGTGGAAACGACGCGACCGCGGCCGCCACGGTTGGCGAGATTCTGGGTGACCAGGGTGATGATGCGGTGCGGGTTCACGAAATTGCCCTGGGAATCTCCCGCGCTGATGCGGTCAGCGTCTCCGTCGTTGGTGAACAGCGCATCGTAGCCCAGCTCGGCCACCTTCGCCAGGCCTTCGTCTACCCAGGGCTGGATGGGCTCGGGATGGAGTCCTGCGAAGGTGGGATCTTCGGCGTTGTGGATCTCTTCCACCGTGACGCCCATCTCGCGCAGCAGGTCCGCCAGGTAGTGGCGCCCGGCGCCAAAGAGCGGATCGATCACCACGCGCAGGCTCGCATCGCGGATGGCATCGACATCCACCTGCTGGCGCAGGGAATCAAGATAGGGCGGCATGAGGTCGCGCACCTGCACGGGCTTCGTTTCTGCAGGTATCTCACTGACCAGGTCAGCCAGGCTGTCACCTTTGCTCAAGGCCTCTTGGATGCTGTCCACGGAGAGCTGGGCCAGCAGGGCGATAGCGGGGTCATCGAAGCCGTGGGCATCGGTGTTCGCGATGGCCTCTTCCACGATGTCCGTGAAGTCCTTCGGGCTGGCACCACCATCTGCCATGCGCAGCTTCACGCCGAGGTACTCAGCTGGGTTATGGCTGCTGGTGAGCATGATGCCGCCTACGGCTTGAGGATCATGGGCTACCGACCAGCAGAGGGTGGGCGTGGGGCAGTGATCCTTCGTCAGGATCACACGGAACCCGTGCTCCGCGGCTACTTGGGCTGCAAGAGCGGCGTAGGCATGGGCATCTTGGCGACAATCATGGCCTACATAGAGGGTTCCGGGTTCTTCAGGAGTAGCCCCTGCCTCGATGGATGCAGCCTTGAAGACGCGGGCGGCGGCATCGGCTACCTTCACGACATTGGTGCAGGTGAAGTCGTCTCCGATGATGGCGCGCCAGCCATCGGTTCCGAAATGGATGGAGGAGGCAGTAGCGTTTGTCATGTTCAGCCCTTCGATCGATGGAGTTTCCATCATTATACGGTGCTTATCCTATAAAAAAGAGGAGCGCGGGTGACCACGCTCCTCCCGATGGACCATACTGGCGAAGATGCTATTTGGCCCCTGCGTCCTTTGCGGCCTTCTCAGCTTCCTTTGCAGCCTTGTCAGCGGTCTTGTCAACGCTTTCAGCGGCATGGTTGACAACGTCCTTCGCCTGATCCGCTGCTGACTGAGCGTTGTCCTTCACCTGCTGGGCGATACGCTCCCGAGCGGCTTCGATCTTCTCGCGCAGCTCATCGTTCTTGTCCATGGCCTCAGAAGCGCCCTTGGTGGCTGCGTCCTTTACGTTCTCGACCACTTCCTGGCCCTTCTCGGTTGCCTGCTTGAAGCTATTCTGAATGGCGTCAGCCGCCTGTTCGCCAAGCTCTTGCGCATTGTTCATCGCATTGCTGGCTTGATCGGCCACCATGTTGCGTGTCTCTTCACCGGAACGCGGTGCCAACAAAAGAGCACCCACTGCACCGATCGCGCCACCAAGTATGAAGCTTATGATCCTACCCATTGTTGCCTCCTAGGTCCGTTTGGGCCTCATCATCGGGCCCCTCAGCAATGTGCCGCCCATTATATCGACGCCGGTAGCGACGATGGGTAAGACGTGCGGCGCGGGCGATAGCCGAAACCGAAATGATGAAAACCTGACATACAATATAGATGATAACCCATCGGGAAGAGTGTGCTATCATAGCCAACGCACTTTCGGGTTGTGGCTCAGTTTGGTAGAGCGCTGCGTTCGGGACGCAGAGGCCGCAGGTTCAAATCCTGTCAACCCGACCAGAGATCAACGAAGAGAACCTACGGGTTCTCTTCTTGTTCTTGCAGGCGGTGTTGACAGCCTGCGGAAGCAGGCCGGAGCGAAGCGACGGGGATTTGGACCTGAGCAGGCTCGCTGGCATGCGATCCGCGCATGCCAGCCGCGAGAGTCAAGGCCGAAGAGCGAAGCGGCTCGGGTGCCAAGCGAGCGATTCGGGGTGTATGCTCTTGCACACCGCGAACCGCGAGAGTCAAGGCCGAAGAGCGAAGCGGCTCGGGTGCCAAGCGAGCGATTCGGGGTGTATGCTCTTGCACACCGCGAACCGCGAGAGTCAAGGCCGAAGAGCGAAGCGTGCCTTGACGCGAGCGAACTTCTGTCAACCCGACCAGAAGACCGCAGATCCACCTGCTGCGTCGATCGTCGGGTACAACGCTGGGCGGACCACGGTCCGCTCCTACGACAGAAAATGCAGCACGATCCGTAGGGGTCGATCATGATCGACCCGACCAGGAAACTGCCTATGATCGGCTTTCGTGCACTTGGGCGGTGTTGCGCATCTGCTGGTTGACCACTTCCCGGCCGATCTCTCTTCCGCGGTCAGCCTGCTGCTCCCAGGTGCTCTCAGGCTCCTCGCCCTGGGCTGATCCATCCGGCTCGGCCTTCGCATTCGCCCGAGAGAGCTTCCGCTGGCGCCTGCGCTTCCAGTCCTTGATGTCAGCCTGAAGGGCCTCCTGGGAGAATGGCCGGTCAAAGGCTGCTCGCTGCCAGAAGAGCCAGGCGAACAGGATGATGCAAGCCACGCCCACTTCCCAAGTGCCTTGGAACAGGAACTCGCAACCGCCGATGAGGACGAGGGCACCTAGGGTGAGCGCCCAGGCTGTGCGGAAGCGCAGGATCAATCCAATGGCGCAGATCATGAGCACCACCGAAGAGAGGATCAGCGGAATGCCCACCATGAGCGCGCTCATGTCGATCCATGAGGTGAGCATGGTGTAAGGGGTGAAGGCCTCAGGGAAGAACACGGCACCGATGTTGACAGCACCTACGAGAAAGACGAGCGTACCGGATATCCAAGCGATGTCCTTATGCTTCTGCATCTCTGTGGCTGATTTCTTCGACTTGAAGAACCCTGCCTGGGAGAGCAGGACCGCGCCGATGCAGAAGGGGATCCAGAACATCACCCCTCGGTAGACCAGGGCGATGGCGGCCGCAGTGGCCACGCTGCAACCATAGGCGGTGAGGATGGCGGTGATCATGGCTTCCACCACGCCAACACCTTGGGGGGTAGGGCTCAGGATGACGGAGATGGCACCCACTGCGAAGGCGGCTACCAGGGCCTCTACGTTCTCGAATCCGAAAGCGTAGCCGATGGCTACCAGGCAGGCCATATTCAGGATGGCCGAGAACGAGGCATAGGCAACGGTGATGACCGACCCCTTGGGGTTCTTCGCCAGAAGGTCTGAGGTAGCCACGAACGAATGGGCCATGTTCCGGCCCCATCCGGGCTTGAGCGCCTTCTTGAGGAGCCCGAGCACCTTGTTGATGAGCTTCTCCAGCACCAGGAACACCCGGTAGAGGATGCGCGGCTTCAGATGTCCGATGAAGAACAGGCTGGAGAGCACCACGAGCACTGCCGCCAGGGCCAGACCACCCACCAGGAACACGGTATTCATGTGACCGGATATCCACATGGTGATGAATCCGATGACCGATATGACGAAGACGGCAGCGAAGTAGCCGATCTGGGAGAGGATGGCCCCTCCCGTGGACTGGCCAGCATCGCAACCTTCGCGATGAGCGTCATCGATGATGAAGGCCACACCGGTAGCGCCGCTGAAGAGGCAGAACGTGTTGATGAACACCAGGGAGAAGATGAGCACCACGTTATGCCAGAAGCCCGTGGCGTGACCGACGGCATCGAAGGCGGCATCGTAGGAGGCGGCTTGGACGAAGTGGCGCCCCAGCATGAGCAGGATGGCTATCACCATGGGCACCAGTGCCCCGGTCATCATGGTATTGAAGAAGTCCGCCAAGTAATCAACGTTGGCGATGATGAAGCACACGGCGACTATGCCCAAGAGGAGCAATAGCGCTTTCTTCAAAAGAGACCCCTTGCATCTCGGTGATATGGGTGACGCGCTTACATTATACGACGAAGGGGGAGGGGGAGTTCAGCGGCAGCGCACGAGCGGGGGTCAAGCCGCCTTCGCCTGGCTCGTCTTGTGAAGACGGTCGAAGGCGTTGAAGAGCAGCTGGAAGGCCACGACATCCACGATGCCTATGGCTGCGAAGGTGATCCCCATCGCCTGGGTCAGGGGAGCTATGTTGAAGAGCGGAGCCGCCACGGTGCATCCCAGAACCAGGCCACCCAGCACCACAACGAGCAGCGCGGTGCGGATGGGGGTATAGGGGATGGAGAGCCGAATGACCAGCATGACTCCGATGAGGGCGGTGAGCAGCACGCAGAGGGTGGAGATCTGGGCATAGGAGAGGTCCAGCCAAAGATATCCCACCAGGCTCACCGCCAAGATGGAGACGATCACGCAGATGGCACCGGGGATGGAGCGCACGACGCAGTTCCTCAGGAAGTGCCCGCGAACGAGGTCATGGTTGGGCTCCAACGCCAGCACGAAGGAGGGGAGCCCGATGGTCATAGCGCTCACCAGCGTCATCTGGATGGGCATGAAGGGGTATTGCCAAGGGAGGAAGATGAACAGCACGGCCATCACGATGGAGAAGATGGTCTTCACCAGGAAGAGCGATGCCGAGCGCTGGAGATTGTTGATGGAGCGACGCCCTTCGGCCACCACCTTCGGCATGGAGGCGAAATCGTTGTTCACCAACACCAGCTGAGCTACATTGCGGGCGGCATCGGAGCCAGATGCCATGGCCACGCTGCAATCCGCCGCCTTGAGCGCCAGCACGTCGTTCACGCCATCTCCAGTCATGGCCACCGTGTGGCCTTCCTCTTGGAGCGCCAGCACGAAGGCCTTCTTCTGTTCAGGGCGGACGCGGCCGAAGACGCTGTAGCGGGCCACCGCTTCCTGGATGTCCTGTTCGGTGTTGAGTTGAGAGCAGTCGATGTACTGGTCCGCGTTCGGGATGCCCACCTTCTGGGCGATGCCGGAGACGGTGTGGGGGTCATCCCCTGAGATCACCTTGAGCGTAACTCCCTGTTCCTTGAAGTACTGGACGGTCTGAGAGGCAGTGGAGCGGATCTCGTCCTCGAGCAGGACGAAGCCCAGGGGAGTGATGGGACCCTGCGCGCGGCCCTCTTCGCTGAAAGAGGCTACCTGGGCCACCAGGAGCACCCGGGCATCTTCGGTGAGCCTTTCCAGCTGGGCTTGGAGGGCGGCCAGCTCTTCAGGAGCCTGGGCCAGCACGTACTGGGCGGCTCCCATGGCGAAGGCGGTGCCGTCTGGCAGCACCACGCCGGAGAGCTTCGTGTCAGAGGAGAAGGGGATGGAGCGCGCTCCTGCTCCCGGCTTGATGGGCTGGCCGCCTTGGGCTCCTTCGCCCGCTTCGAAATAGGTGCGGATGGCATTGGCTGTGTCGTTGGGGTCCTCATCGGCGAAGGCGATGGCTGCGATGGCTTCTCTGGCCAGCTCTGTTGGGCCATTTCCAATGCCCTGGATGTCGGCCACGCGCATGGCACCGGTGGTGATGGTGCCCGTCTTATCCAGGCAGAGCACGTCCACCCGCGCAAGCGTCTCTATGCAGTAGAGCTGCTGAACCAGCACCTTGTGCCGGGAGAGCCGGATGACCGCCACGGCCAGCACCGTAGAGGTCAGCAGGATGAGCCCTTCGGGGATCATGCCCACCAGGGCTGACGTGGTGCTGAGTATGGCGCTTTGCCAGTCGAGATGCTGCAGGAAGAACTGGCTGGAGAACAAGAGCGCACCCACCGGGAACAGCGCGATGCTCACATACTTCACGATGCCATTCACGGAGCGCATGATCTCAGAGTTGATGGCTTTGTGCCCCTTGGCCTCAGCGGAGATCTTGGCAGCGTAGTTATCTGCTCCCACATGGATGACCCGGGCGAACACGACACCGGAGTTCACGAAGGAGCCGCTCATGAGCTCGTCGCCTGGCGCTTTGGAAACCAGACGACTCTCGCCCGTGAGCAGGCTCTCGTTCACCTGGCACGCTCCCTCTACCACTTGAGCATCAGCGGGGATCTGGTCGCCGCGTGAGAGCCGGATGACATCACCCAGCACGATCTGGTCGACGGGGATCTCTGTCAAGGTGCCGCTGCGCACCGCTTGGACATGGGCGGCCACCACGATGGCTAGCTTGTCGGTGAGCTGCTTCGAGCGCAGTTCCTGCACGATGCCGATGAGCACGTTCACGAGGATGACTACCATGAAGAGCATGTTCTTGTAGGAGCCCGTGAAGAATACGAGGACAGCCAGCACCAGGTTCACGAAGTTGAAGAGCGTGCAGATGTTGTCCCGGGCTATCTCACGCAGAGAGCGCGTCTTCACGCTGGCATCTACGTTCGCTTTGCCTGCTTCAGCGAGCTCTGCTGCCTCTTCGGCAGTCAGGCCGGTGGGGAGGGAGAGGTCTGTTGGAATGGTCTCGGTCATGGGAATCACAGTAGCATAACGAGCTTTTCCTAAGATTACAGAGTTGTAAGGGTAAGGCGAAGGACGCTTTATGGATGTACGAGCCGTGAAAAAAGTTAAACATGTCTACCATTTTTGGAAAAGTTAGTGTTAGTATACTTTTAGTTACCCAAAGCAAACTCTCTCGATGGAGGACTCAGATGCAGGACGCTATGGTCATGGATACGGCTATGCCTCGCTTTGCCGAGGCTCGGGTCTCTATGCAACAGATGCCGCTTTCGTTTCTGCAGGCAGGCCAGGTAGGTCGCGTGGTGAAGGTGCGCGGGAAGGGCGATGCTCCTCGTCATCTGGAGAACATCGGCTTCGTGCCCGGGGCTCTCGTCAAGGTGATCGCTCAGCAGGCGGGGAATCTGATCGTAGAGGTCAAGGGCTCGCAGGTGGCGTTGGATAAAGCATCTGCTCAGAAGGTCATCACAGCCTAGGAAGGAAGGCCATGACGGAACAGGAACAGACATTGCGGGATGTGCCCATCGGGACTACGGTCCAGGTGATGCGGTTGGTTGGAGAAGGAGCCGTCAGGCGACGCATCATGGATATGGGGCTCACGAAAGGGGCTCGGGTGACCGTGCGCAAGGTGGCTCCCTTGGGGGATCCCATCGAAGTCACGGTGCGCGGATTCGAGCTCTCCCTGCGCAAGGATGAGGCGCAGAACGTGTTGGTCGCCTAAGAGAACGGCTCCCGGCCATAGGGAATGAGGGCACTGCAGAGGTGCCTTTTTCAAGCCAAGGAGTTACCCATAGTTAACAAGCAAGCTGAGAACGGCTGACTGAGAAGGAAGGAACCAGAGAGGATGGGCATCAACATCGCCCTTGCCGGCAACCCCAATTGCGGCAAGACGACGCTCTTCAATGACCTTACGGGGGCGAACCAGTACACGGGAAACTGGCCTGGGGTCACTGTGGAGAAGAAGGCAGGCAGATACAAGCGCGACAAGGATGTAGAGGTCACTGACCTGCCCGGGGTGTACTCGCTTTCGCCCTACTCGCCAGAAGAAGTAGTCACCCGCGACTTCCTTGCTAGCGGGGAAGCGGATGTGGTCATCAACATCGTGGATGCCACGAATCTTGAGCGCAACCTCTATCTGACCACCCAGATATTCGATCTGGACGTTCCGGTGGTGGTTGCGCTCAACATGATGGATCTCGTTCGCAAGCGCGGAGACCAGATCGATGCCGCGAGGCTCTCAGAGGAGCTGGGTTGTCCTGTGGTGGAGATATCTGCGCTCAAGGGTACGGGCATCGGTGAGCTTGTGGACTGCGCACGCGCTACCGCAGCGAGGGGACGCATCTCCGCACCGGAGCCTTGCTATGCAGCGTTCCTCGAAGAGGACGAAGACGATCCGGAATCCGCTGAGGCCAACGCGCGCTATGACTTTATCGCGCAGGTATGCGAAGGATGCGTCCAGCGCGCAGAGGCGGCTATGACCACCACCCAGAAGATAGACAAGGTGGTCACGAACCGCTTCCTAGGGATCCCCATCTTCATCGCGATCATGACGCTGGTGTACTACATCAGCGTATCCACGGTAGGCACCATCGCTACGGACTGGATGAACGATGTTCTCTTTGGCGATGTGATCCCGCCTGCGGTGGGCAATGGGCTGGCAGCCCTTGATTGCGCCCCTTGGCTTCAGAGCCTCATCATCGACGGCATCCTTGCAGGGGTGGGCGCTGTGCTCGGGTTCGTTCCCCAGCTCATCGTGCTATTCCTGCTGCTGGGCATCTTGGAAGGATGCGGCTATATGGCCCGAGTCGCCTTCATCATGGACCGCATCTTCCGGCGCTTCGGCCTGTCAGGTAAGTCATTCATACCCATGCTCATCGCCAGCGGGTGCGGGGTGCCTGCGGTCATGGCCACGAAGACCATCGAAAGCGAGAAGGACCGTCGCATGACGGTGATGACCACTACCATGATCCCCTGCGGGGCGAAGCTGCCCATCATCGCGCTGGTATTCGGTGCTTTGGCGGGTGGCTTCTCTGAGGATATCTGGTGGGTGGCGCCGCTCTTCTACTTCCTGGGATTGGCGGCCATCATCGTGAGCTGCATCATGCTGAAGAAGCTGCGCGCCTTCGCAGGAGATGCAGCCCCCTTCATCATGGAGCTACCGCAGTACCATCTGCCTACCCTGAAGAACGTGCTGCTCTCCACGGGGGACCGCGTGAAGGCCTATATCGTCAAAGCAGGCACCATCATCTTCCTGTCTTCCATGGTCATCTGGTTCCTCCTGAACTTCGGCATCCAGGATGGCACCTTCGGGCTTCTGGATACCGAGGCGGATGGCTACATCCGATACAGCTTGATGGCGGGGCTTGGGAACCTGTTGGCGTGGGTCTTCGCACCGCTCGGCTTCGGCAATTGGGAAGGTGCGGTCACTTCCATCACAGGGCTGGTGGCCAAGGAGAACGTCGTGGCCACCGTGGGCATCATCACGAGCCTTGGGGAAGCGGGCGAAGGGGATGCGGATCTCTGGCTTGCTTTCGCGAACATGATGGGCGGCGCGTCCGTTGCCATCATGGCCTTCTGCGCCTTCAACCTGCTCTGCGCCCCGTGCTTCGCTGCCATGGGTGCCATTCGAAGCCAGATGGCTTCGGCGAAGTGGACTTGGGCAGCCATCGGGTATATGTGCGGCTTCGCCTGGTGCGTGGCGCTCATGATCTACCAGATCGGCGGTCTCATCACCGGTGAGGTGGCTTTCAATATCTGGACGGTGGTGGCCTTCGCCGTGCTGGCGCTCATGCTCTTCCAGCTGTTCCGGCCTATGCCGAGATACGATGAAGAGCAGAACGCTCTGGTTCAGAGCAGGCTCAATGCGGAGGCAGCCCGATGAGCGCGTCAACGATCATCCTGTTGGCGGTCATCCTGGGGTGTGCGGTCTTGGCTGTGCGCCGGTTGATGACCCGTGGGATGTGCGATTGCCATGACCATTGCGAAGGTGGCTGCCAGGGGTGCAGCAAGCGGTGCTCTTCTGGAAGCTCCCACGGATGCGATACCTGCGAAGCTGTCAGAAAGATGACAGCGACTCTCCATAAGGCCTAAGGGGAAGGCTCTCCTCTCCTCCTCTCTCCCTTTTTCCTTAGGCTCACAGCTCACGGGCACTGGTCATAGACCGGTGCCCGTTGACATCGGGCATCTATCAGATGCGAACGCAGATCCCCTACAGGCAAGGGCCCTTCTCAGATGTTCAGCGAGTCATTGGGTTCCTCGGCTGCTCGTCGGGTTGCTATACTCTCTTCCCAGAGACAAGGAGGATGTCTGGTGGCGTTCCTGTTGGGCTGCGAGAAGGTGCGGATAGAGATGCCGTCGAAGACGGTGCTGGAAGACGTGTCCCTTGGCGTGGATACGGGTCAGCGCATCGGCATCGTGGGGCGCAACGGAGACGGGAAATCAACCCTGCTGAATGTGCTGGCATCCACGCGGGAGGTGGATGCAGGGCGCGTCATCCGTACGGGCGGCGTGAGCGTCGGGCACCTGGCCCAGGCCGATGAGCTGCACGATGATGACACGGTACGCCAAGCGGTGGTGGGGGATATCCCCGAATACCTCTGGGCATCGGATGCGAAGATCCGCGCCATCTTCGACAATCTCCTGGAAGACATCTCCTGGGAAACGCCGGTGGGCACGCTCTCGGGCGGCCAGCGTCGTCGGGTGGATCTGGCGCGCGTATTGGCAGGGGACTGGGATGTCCTCTTGCTGGATGAGCCTACGAACCACCTGGACATCCGGGCTATCACCTGGCTGGCCCAGCATCTGAAGGGCCGTTGGCGCAAGGACGCAGGGGCGCTTCTGGTGGTGACCCATGACCGCTGGTTTTTGGATGAGGTATGCAACACCATGTGGGAGGTGCATGCTGGGCGCGTGATCCCGTTCGAAGGAGGGTTCTCTGCCTATATCCTCCAACGTGTTGAGCGGGAGCGCATGGCCGCGTTGGCTGAACAGAAGCGTCAGAACGCCCTTCGGCGCGAATTGGCTTGGCTCTCTCGGGGTGCGCGGGCCCGAGCAACGAAGCCGAAGTTCCATGTGGCTGCAGCCAAAGAGCTCATCGCCGATGTGCCAGAGCTTCGGGATGATATCCAGCTCAAGCGCATGGCCATGGCGCGCATCGGCAAGCAAGTGGTGGACCTGGACCGGGTCTCGGTGGCCTTCGATGGGAAGTCGCCCGTGCTCGAAGACATCACCTGGATGATAGGGCCGGGCGACCGCATCGGCATCGTGGGTGGTAACGGAGCGGGGAAGACCACCCTCTTGCGGATCATCGAAGGTGCGCTGGCCCCTACGAGGGGACGGGTGAAGATAGGGCAGACCGTGCGGTTCGCCGTGCTCTCTCAGCACTTGGATAATCTGCGGGCCTTCGACGGGGACCTGGTTCGCCAAGCCGTGGCGCGCTTTCCCCATCGCACGATGCTGGATGGCAAGGAGGCCACCTCCACCCAGCTCTTGGAGCGGCTCGGTTTCGACAAGGCTGATCTGAACGAACCGGTGGCAGACCTCTCGGGTGGTCAGAAGCGGCGGCTCGCCCTCATGATGATCTTGCTGGAGGAGCCCAACGTGCTCATCTTGGATGAGCCGGGCAATGACCTGGACATAGACATGTTGGCTGCGGTGGAGGACATGCTGGACGGTTGGCCGGGAACGCTCATCTTGGTGACCCATGACCGCTATCTGATGGAACGGGTGACGAGTCATCAGTTCGCCCTCCTGGGCGGTCATCTTCGCCATCTGCCCCGCGGGGTGGATGAGTATCTGGAGCTCACCGCTGCACATGCTCAGCCCGATACCGCTCCCAAGCAGCCAGAGGTTCCGGAGGAGGATGCCGCCATTCCTACTCAGAGCCTCTCCAACAAAGAGCAGCAGCGGCTGAAGAAGCTCATTGCCTCCTTAGAGCGCAAGATGGCAACAGCAACGGGTAAGATAGAGGATGAGAGAGCGGCCATGGAGGCCGTGGATCCCACTGATTACGTGGCGCTCTCAGAGGCTCAGGCGCAGGTGAGCGCTGCCCAAGAGGCATTGGCGGCGTTGGAGGAGGAATGGCTCTCGGCTACGGAACAGCTGGAGCGCGGGTAAGGCACCCAGGCATCAGGAGAGGATAAGGCCCATGGAGAAGATATCCACCTCCCATGAGGACTATCTGGAAGCGATGGTCATGATCGGCGGCAGTCAGAAGCAGTCCATCCGGGCAGTGGATGTGGCTGCGAAGATGGGCGTGTCCAAAGCCTCGGTCAACAAGGCCGTCACCGTTCTCAAGGAAAAAGGGTACGTCACCCAGCCCTATTACGGGGACATCACGCTCACCCAAGAGGGAGACGCCTACGGTCATAAGGTGCTGGACCGCCATCAGGCGCTGACGAAGTTCCTCCATCGGGGGCTTGGCATAGACGCTCAGACTGCCGAGATGGAAGCTTGCATGATGGAGCATGCTATCAGCGATGAATCCTTCGAGAAATGGATAGCCTTCATAGATGGGCTGGACCTGTAAACGGCTTTGAGGGGTTGGAAACTGCGCGGGAAGATGGTACTCTGACCTCAGCTTCATTGCATGAACACACCCTAACCGAACCAGTTGCAACAGGAGCGTCTTCGTGGCTCAACAGTCGAACATCGTTTCCTTCGATGAAGTCCGTCGCAATGCCCGGCTATCGGCATCCCGTAGGCCTACGCGCACCCAGGAGGGGGCGGGGCTGTCGCGGACCCAAGACAGCGAGAATCTGAGCAATATCTTCCGGCTCGATTTCGGCGAAGAGACCATTGATGGCAGCGTGACCCGTCAGGCCCCGTCTGATTGTCCGCGCCAAGCGCTCTTCACCGAAGAGGACCTGCAAGAAGAGGAAGGTACGGGTGCAGACGCTCCCCGCGGCGCTTTCGCGAAGCTGGCGAAGCGTGTAGGGGATGTGCGCAAGGCACGGTCCAAGGCTCAAGCCGAACAGGCCTTCGAGAAGGCCTACGGCAGCATGGATGTTCCTACGGGCGGCTCTGATGGCCCCCGGGCGGCCATCCATGAGCCGAAGATGACGGCTTCCCAGAAGAAGGCCGCAAAGGCCCGGGGGGCTCATGGTGCAGGCGGCTTCGGCAGCATCAGCCTCCCTGGCCTTTCCCGCTTCAAGCTCCCGCAGCTCTCTGGCCATACCAAGCGAACAGTGATGGCGGTGACCTTCACGTTCTTCGCCGTGATGCTGGTGGGCTCCATCTACACCCCGGCTCAGCAGTACTATCAGCAGATCCGGGAGCGGGATCGCCTCTCTGCGGAATACACCGCCGTCCAAGAGCGCAATGAGGCTCTGCAGTCCACCGTTGACTACCTATCCACCGAAGACGGCTTGGAGGACAAGGCCCATACCGAATTCGGGCTCATCAAGCCGGACGAGGAGACGGCCAGCGTCATCGGTTTGGACGTGGATGCGAAGCCGGACCTCCATGCGAACGTGCCTCCGGGCAGCGTTCCGGCCCCGGAGACCTGGTATTCGGGGGTGCTGGACATCCTCTTCCTCTACGACCGCGGTTAGGGTGCGGCTTCCGAGGAGAAGGAAGGGGATCCGTGGAGCGATTCGCAGCCATAGATATAGGTACGGTGACCAGCAGGCTTCTGGTGGCCGATGTAGACGGCACTCACATCCATGATGTGGCCCGCGCCTACGAGGTCACGAATCTGGGAGAGGGAACGGATGCCACGGGGCGCCTGAGCGATCAAGCCATCTGCCGGGTGGCGCAGGCGCTGGATGGATTCCTTCGCCTGCGAGATGAGCTGTCTACCCCTGAAGCCCCGGTCCTGGCAACAAAGGCGGTCACCACCTCTGCCGCTCGGGATGCGGTCAATGCTGCAGACCTCTTGACTGTCTTCGAAGAGCGTGGGCTGACATTAGAGGTCATCAGCGGAGAGCGGGAAGCTGAGCTCACCTTCCGAGGCGTATCAGCGGCATCGTCTTTGGGAGAGCCGCTCATGGTGGTGGATGTGGGCGGTGGCTCCACCGAAGTCTCCTTCGGTCATGGAGGGCAAGCACCCTCCGTCTTCCATTCTTTCGACATCGGTTGTCGCAGGGTGACGGAGCGCTTCCTTGCCACTGACCCGCCGCTTCCTTCAGAGCTGGACGCTGCAGTGGCATGGATGGAAGAGCAGCTGAGACCCTGGGCGACTACGGTGCCTGCGGCCTTGCGTGGAGCGCCCCTCTTCGCAGTGGCAGGCACGGCCACCAGCGCCATCAGCATGCAGGAGAGCCTGGTTGTCTATGATCCTGCGAAGGTGCATGGGGCGAAGCTCTCCCGGGAGGCGCTCGAAGCCCTGACGATGCGGCTGGCAGCTATGACAGAGGAGGAGCGAGAGCACGTAGTGGGGCTTGACCCCCGGCGCGCCCCGGTGATCGTGGCAGGGCTGCTCATCCTCTTGGAGGTCATGGATGTGTTCGCCGTCCGAGAGTTCACGGCCAGCGAATCGGACATCCTTCAGGGAATGATATCATGGGCGGCAGAAGACCAAAGACGCAGCCGGTAAGTCAGGGGATATGGAAACCATCACGGAGATCTTGGGCTCTGTCGAGCGCCCGCCTACTACATTCGAAGAATATCTGGATTGCTATGCGAACCGCGTGGGAGGGCTGATAAACAGCTTCATCCCCAAAGGTACGCATCCGGATATGGATCGCTATCTCTATGGCCCTCTGAGCGTCTATTCTGACAATGGCGGCAAGCGCCACCGGCCTTTGATCTGCTTCGCCGCTTGCTTGGCGGTGGGAGGCAATGCTGATCTGGCTACCTCGGCTGCGGCAGCCATCGAGCATTTCCATACCGCTGCCCTCATCCATGACGACATAGCGGATGATGCAGAACTGCGCCGAGGGGAGCCGTGCCTTCACTTGAGCGAAGGGTTGGGCCTTGCCATCAACATGGGAGACTTGGCCCTGTCCTTGGTGAATGGCACCGTCATGCGCGATCCTGCTCTGGATGATGCCGCCAAGGTGCGCGTGGTGACGGAACTCGTGGAGATGACGCGGCGCACGGTGGAAGGCCAGGCGCTGGATATCGGCTGGGCGCGGGATGCCCGCTATGACATCACCCCCGAGGATTATCTGGTCATGGCCACCCACAAGACGGCCCATTATTCGGGAGCGGTGCCTTTGGCCATCGGCGCCATCATCGGAGGGGGCACGGAAGCGCAGATAGAGGCCCTTCGCAATTACGGGCTGGACACCGGCCTTGCTTTCCAGATCCAGGATGACCTGCTGAACCTGGTGGGCCGCGAAGAGAGCACCAAGAAGGACTTCCGCAATGACATAACCGAAGGCAAGCGCACGCTCGTGGTGGTCCATGCTCTCCAGACCTTGGAGGGGAACGATCGAGCACGGTTGATAGACATCCTCTCCTCTCGGGCGAAGGACCCTGAGGTGCTGGCCCAGGCGGTGGATCTCATGACCCAGGCAGGCAGCATCGATCACGCCCGCTCCTATGCGGAGAACCTGACTGAGATCGCGAAGGTTCGGCTGAACGAGATGCTCGAACCCAGCGATGCCCGGGATATGCTGGAGTCCATGGCGGACTGGTTCGTGAACCGCTTGCGTTAGGGGCATCCATGAAGACCATCACCCAAGGGAACACAGGGGCTGCCGTTGAGGACGTGCAGCAACGCTTGGCGTTGCTGAGTCTCTTGCCTGAAGCAGCGGTCGATGGCACCTTCGGCAGCGCCACAGCTGATGCGGTGCGCGCCTTTTGCGATGCCTTCGGGCTAGAGGTTCGCGAAGAGGTGGATACCGAGGTTTGGCAGGCCTTGGTGGACGCCTCATACAATCTGGGAGACCGTACGCTCTACCTGCGCATGCCCAACTTCCGGGGTCATGATGTGGAGGAGCTCCAGCAAGCCCTGGGGGCCTTAGGGTTCCTCGTAGGTGGCGAAGATGGGGTGTTCGGGGCCCATACCGAAGACGCTCTCCGCAAGTTCCAGATGAACCTCGGGCTTCCCTCTGACGGCATCGCCGGAGCCTATACCTACACGGCCCTGCACCATCTGGAGCACTCCTGGGCGGGGAAGGGTTCGCTCTCGGGAGGGAAGCACCTCGGGTTCGCCCGGGCTGCGGGCGTGCTGGAAGAGCATGCGCTGTGCCTGTTCGGCATGACGCCCTTCACGCGTTCGGTGGCTTCCCGCATGTCTAACCTGGCTTTGGCTACGAATCCGGCTAGCAAGCTGGTGAGCGCCGATGCGCTTTCGGTGGAGCCGGATGCATCCATGGTGCTGGTGCAGATAGCCATGAAGGCCGAAGGGGACGGCGTTCCAACGGTCACCTATATAGATGATGATTCCCTTTCGGTTCGCCTTTCTGGAGCGCTTCAGAGCGCTCGGAGCAACCATCCGTTGCGCATCCGTGTCGTGGTGCCGGGGGAAAGCTGGGAAGGGGCCGGTGAAGACCGCAGTGCCCAGCACTTCGCCATCACGCTCCTGGATGCCCTCTGCGCAGCCTTGTAATACCTGCAACTAACACCCTCCCCGCAAGGGGCGTTCGGCCTTGGCATCGGGCTGGCGAAGCCCATGATGATGTATATCATGGGCTTCTGGCCCTGCTGAATCGGCCTCAACCCCGTGCGGGGGGGGGTCGTGGCCTGTGCACATTTGCGTGGTTGTCGGAAATGTGGCGTCTTGGGTCGAACGCGTTCGACCCCTACGAGAAAATCGCTGTGCATCTCACTCGGGTGAACCATGCATGTCGGGTTGCCGTAGGGGCGGATCTTGGATCCGCCCGGGGTTGTACCTGGGTGAGCCCTCTACGTCAGAGTATTTGGCTGGAACTCGTCATGAATTGATGAGCGCCTGCGTATCCGTGCGGAAATATCCTTCGGGGATATGGGCCCGGATGAAGTCCAGGAATTCCCGGGCTGCGTCCGTCTGCACATGTTCTGAACTCCACGCCAGCGAGACGGGATACCACATAGGAGCTGTGTTCACCTTGAGTCGTATGACGTCCTCATCGCCCTTGTATCGCCGGTAGATGCATTCGGGAACGGTGCCCCAGCCCAGGCCTGCCTTGACTCCTTCCATCATGGCTTCGTGGGTGTCGAAGCAGGCGATCATGTTGTGGTCGGAAAGCGATACCCCATAGCGTTCACGGAAATGACGGTTTCCCACCATGTGGCGCCCTGAGTCCCATTCATAGATGATCATGGGCCACGTGAGGAGCATCTCTATGGATGCAGGATTGGTCAGTTGATTATAGGGCGCCCGATTCGGTGCCACGAATACCAGGCGCTTGTATCCCAGGACCTCATTCACGATCCCGGGCACATCGGGTTGGTTCTCCAAAAGGGCAAGATCCAAGTCTGCGCTTTGCAGCTGGGCTACGAGCTGGGGTTCGTAGCCCGCATCGAGGTGGACCCGAGCCGAAGGGTCCTCTTCCACATACTGGGCCACCAAACGAGGGAGCAGGGCCACGCCATCATTCATGCTCATTCCCACTTCGAGGGTGGAATCGAAGCGCTCTTCGATGGCGGCGAGCTGGGAGGCCAAGACGCGCTCGAGCTTCGCGGTATTGCGTGCGAAGGCGGTGACGTATTCGCCGGCTTTCGTGATCTCGATGCCGATGGAGGTGCGTCGGTAGAGAGGCGTGCCGAAGCGCTTCTCCATCTGAGCGATGCGCTGGGAGAGGCCAGGTCGCGACATGTAGAGTTGGTCTGCGGCCTGGGAGAGGCTCTTCGCCTCCGATAGAACGATGAGCAGCTCGATATCATCGAAGAGCATAGACCCCTCCGTCCCCTCAGTGCTGGATGCCCAAGCCTCGGGGCACGCGGCCCTGGGCTTGAGCGCACATATATCAAGCATTAAACATGGAATGCCAACCCTTGTCCATGGCTTTGCAGCCATTCGATGAAGCGCTTTCTTACGGCATCCGTAAGGAAAAGCTCCATGAAAGGAAGCGTTGTCCGGTCCCGTTCGATATCCCAACGGCGAGTTGCCGGACGCCGACGATGCCGTCTCCTCCCCTTCCTATATTCAGGCCATGAGCGAAAGGCCGATGCCTTTCGTAAGGGAGAAGAGGAAGAGGAGGAAGCCCATGGATAAGCAGGGCATCATCGATGCGAGCAAGAAGAGGCGTGCAGGCGAGCGCATCTTCTACACATCGTGTCCCGCCAACGGATGCTGGGACTCGGCTTGCGTGCTCAAATGCCACCTGAAAGATGGCAAGCTCATCGCCGTGGAGCCGGATGATTCCGTGAACCAGAATGACAGTCGTGAGGATTGCGGCTGGGAGAATATCTGGAAGGGTAACGTGCAGATGCGACCGTGCGCCATGGGCCACTCGTGGAAGAAAGAGCTCTACGCTGAGACGCGCCTTTTGCATCCAATGAAGCGCGTGGGGAAGAAGGGGCCTGGTCAAGGCTATTTCGTCAAGATCAGCTGGGAAGAGGCGCTGGATACCATCGCTGAGAAGATGAAGGAGATCAAGGGCAAATATGGCCCCTATGGCATCTTCCATTCTCAGTACCCCAGCTTCGAGAAGAACGGTTTCCCGCTGGCCCCCTGGTGGGAGGCGGGCTTTGGTGCCTGGGGTGAGCACTCCACTTCCGGTCATGCGGCAGGGGAAATGCTGCATCTAGGGGTGGATCTCACCAAGGTCACCCGCGGCCTGCAAAATGCCATGCCCGGTTTCGAGGCGCCGGACCTATTCAATTCCAAGCTGTTCATCATGTGGGGCATGGATCCGGTGGTGGCCTGGTTCGGGCCTACTTCCTATTACATGCAGCTTGCCCATGAGTATGGCTGCAAGACCATCGTGATAGATCCGCGCTATACCCAATCCGCAGAGCTCCTAGCCGATCAGTGGATCCCCATTCGCCCAGGGACCGACCTTGCCATGATGCTGGCAGTGGCTCAGGTGCTCTTCGAGGAGGACCTGATAGACCATGCTTTCATCGATGAGTGGGTGGACAAAGAGGGCCTGGAGGAGTGGCGGGCCTATGTGATGGGAGAGGGCGAGGACGGCCTCAAGAAGACACCGGAGTGGGCGGCCCCCATCTGCGCTGTTCCTGCTGAGACCATCCGCGAGTTCGCGCGGCTCTATGGTACCGAGAAGCCGGTGCATCTCCAGTACTTCTATTCCTGTGCCAAGCGTCATCTGGGCGACTACAGCGCAGCGGCTTCCATGATCCTGCAAGCCATGACCGGCAACATCGCCTGTCACGGCGGCTGCGAATCCGGAGCGTGCCTGCCTACCCCAGGGCGCGTTCCCACCCCGCGAGCGGATTGGAAGCGCGACCCCCAGGGCTATGAGGTTCCCGTGCTGTTCAACAACAACTGCCTCACGGAGATCTTGGCTATCCAGAAGGATTACTGGGAAGGGCGCATGAGCGAAAGCGAGTTCCGCCATCGCATCGGCTCTCCCACCAACGACTGTCCGCTGCCCAACATCCAGATGATCATCTTCGAGAACAACTACGGCAACAACCACTCGAATGTGAACAAGCGCTTCAAGGGCATGGCGGACACGGAGTTCAACTGGGGATTCCAGTGGCATGTGAACCAGCCCACCGCTGAGCTTTGCGACATCATCCTGCCAGCACCGGTGTGGCAGCTGGAGGGCATGGATGAGTACATGTACGGCCATCAGCGCTTCGTGAGCGGGCCGAATGGCATGCGCAACTACTTCACGTTCTGTGGGCGTGGGGCGGATATGCCCGGCGAGGTCCGCTCCAAGGAATGGGTTTGGACTCAGATCGCCAAGCGTCTGGGGGATGAAGTGGTAGAAGGCTACAACCCGCGCATGAAGGATGTTGCCTGGGAGGACTGGGTGGATACCCAGGAGGCTGTGTACAAGGAGGCCTTCGAGCAGTGGGCGAACAATGAGACGATCCAAGCCTACCTCGGTTTCGATGAACCTCCCACCTGGGAAGACTTCAACGCCATGCCGGTCGTTCGCACCGAGATAGACGAGCCGTACTATCCCTTCAAGTCGGCGCTGGAGCGCGGCGAGAGCCCCTTCGGCACTCCCACGGGCAAGATCGAACCCTCCTCGCGCTTCGTGAAAGAGCACGACATGACTGAGACACGTTGGCGCGGCCATATCGATCCCATGCCGGTCTGGAGTCCGAGCTATGTAGAGGGGGATATCGGGTCTGCCTCCAATGACGGCTTCTACAATCCGAAGGTGAAGGATTATCCGCTCTCGTTGGTGACGCCTGTTTCCATCTATCGCCAGCATTCCTCGAATGACAACAATCCCTTCATGCGTGAGGACGTCTACCGTCATGGCGTGTGGATCTCTGGGGTGGACGCTCAGGCGCGGGGCATCAAAGACGGGGACCTCTGCCGTGTCTCCTCTGACAGAGGTGAGGCGCTGCTCACGGCCTATGTGACGAATCGCTGCATGCCAGGCACCGCAGCCGTGCACCACGGCGGCTGGTATCAGACAAACGGCGAGGCGGCCGAGATGAATGCGTTCGGTCAGGACATGCGCGGCACGCCGAACATCTTCCTCGATGACGGGCACCTGCCTCACATCTTGGGTGCGCTCATCATCGCGGGCCTGGTCGAAGTGGAGAAGGTGGCCGATGGAGATGTAGAAGGATTCGGCACGGAGGCAGAGCGGGGTGGCCTGCGTGGCGCATCCGTTGCGATCGGATGCCGTGACGCGTTGGCGAAGCAGGACGGCACGCGGGACGCTGCCGCGGCGATCGCTGAATAGCCCGGATGCGAGAGGATGAGGATCATGACCCAGTACGGATTCCTGTTCGATATGAACCGCTGCTATGCCTGCCAGGCATGCAGCATCGCTTGCAAGGATTGGAACGACATCGAGCCGGGTGCGGAGAAGTGGATGACCGTCTATGAGTGGGAGCAGGGGACGTTCCCGAACATCCGCCTCAAGGCACTGGCGTTCCCTTGTGCCCACTGCGAGGACCCCACTTGCCTGAAGGCGTGCCCCAACGGCGCGATATACAAGGAGAGCGAATTCGGCGCTGTCCTGGTGGATCAGGACAAGTGCCAAGGCTGCCGGACGTGCTATGAGGCATGCCCCTATGGTTCCCCGAAGTTCGCCACCGATGAGGCGGGGTGCAAGATGAGCAAATGCACCATGTGCGTTGACCGCTTATCTGAGGGCATGCAGCCCATCTGCACCATGAGCTGCCCTTTGCGCGCCTTCGATTTCGGGCCGCTGGATGAGCTCGTGGAGAAGTATGGGGATGTCCGCTATTGCGAGGGCATGCCCTCGCCTGAGGCCACCAAACCGGCGTTCCTCATATGGAACCCACGTGAGAAGAAGCAGCTCATCCCTTATGACGTCGAGGAGGCCATCGCGCTCAATCAGCAGCGTGGGGATCTGGGGACCATGTTCGAGGGACCAGAAGACCTCACGTCTTTCGATGAGGGGACCATCCGTCGTGATGGGTTGCGCATGAAGCATGAAGACAATGTGGCGCTCATGCGTGCCACCCGCAATGATATGGCTTGATCGGTCCTATCCGTTCTGACGAAACGACTGAGCTGCTGCAGCGGTCGATCTTTGGGAATGACGAGGGGAGGGCTATGAGCGCTCTCCCCCTCTTTCAGGAGCTCAGCAGAGAGCATATAACAAACATCAAAGGAGGAAACCATGGAATGGATAGGGGTCATCGGCATCGTAGTTGGTCTCGTATTCTTCGTAATCGCTGCCATGAAGGGATGGAACGTCCTGATCACGTCCATCGTGACAGCCATCATCATCGCTCTTACCAACGGCATGGATATCATGAACTCGATGGTAGGCACTGAAAGCTCCTATGTGACAGGTTTGGCAGGATTCATCCGTGGTAACCTGCTCATCTTCATGGGTGGTGCCATCATGGGTGAGTTCATGGACAAGTCGGGGGCGGCTAAGGCCATCGCCAAAGCTGTCATGGATAAGGTAGGCACCAAGAGCCCATATCTAGTGCTGCTGGGCATCTCTGCCATCGGCGCGCTGCTCACCTATGCGGGCATCTCCATGTTCGTGGCTATGTTTGCTCTCATTCCGCTGGCGCGGCCCATGTTCCGCGAGTGCGACATTCCCTGGCCTCTGTTCTGCGCAGCGTGGACCTTGGGCACTTGCTCATTCACCATGGCGATGATCCCTGGCGTGCCCGCCATCGCTTGGATCAATGCTGCCAATGGTTGTGGCGTGTCTTTGACCGCAGCTCCGCTCATGGGCATCGTGGGTTCCGTCATCGCTGCGACGCTCGGCTGCCTCATCATCAAGTTCTCGCTCAAACGAGCTCGGGCTAAAGGCGAGCACTTCGAGGCAGATGCCGATGACATTGCCGTTGAGGAGGATCGGAACATACCGAATCTGTTCTTGGCGCTGCTCCCCCTCATCCTCTTGATCGTCACCATCATCGGATTGTCTGCGGCCGGAGTGAAGAACGTCGTGTATATCGGCATGGTGGTGGGCATCGTGGCTTCCATCGCGTGCTTCTTCAAGTTTGTTCCCAGCATGCGCGACGCTCTCGGCAAAGGTGCCGTCAATGGCATCGGACCTGCGGTGTTCACCTCAGCTGCTGTGGGTGTGGGCACTGTTGCGGCAGCATCGGTGGGCTTCACGGTCATCTATGAGGCCATCTTCAACATGCCGGGCGGTACCTATGTGTCCGCCGCTACCATGGCTGCGGCTCTGGGTGGCATCATGGGGTCCGGTTCTGGTGCTGTGGGCATCATCGCTCAGAACTTCTTGGAGCCCTATCTTGCCACGGGTGTGGATCCGGCAGCTTTAGCCAAGGTCATCGCCACAGCGGCTACGATCGGCGGCGCGCTGCCCAACTCTGGTGCCATGTTCGGCATGCTGGCTGCCATGGATCTGAACCATAGGAACTCGTACAAGTACATTGCTGCCATCTCCATCGGCGCTGGCATGTGCGCGCTCGTGGTCATGATCATCATGGCCAATGTGGGCATCGTGTAACCATCCCCTTCGTTCGAGGTGGCAGCGCACCCCCCCTAGATATCGCGCTGCCACCCATCTTCTCTGCATCATCCAAAGACCCATAGCGCTCATACGGGAGGTGCCATCATGGGCACACGAGCAGTCCAGGATGCCAAGGGCAAGCCGACCACTGACGTGAGTCGGCCTGCGCGGGGTCGCGCTCCCGCATCGAAGGCAGCAGGCACGGTGTCTCTCTTCGAGAAGGTGCCGCGTGAGGCGCGCTTGGCGTGGCCTGACATCGCCGCCATCCTCTCCGGTGTCGTATCCAGCCTCTCGAAGCTCATGGGCGGCGGCATCGTGGCGTTCTATGCTGGATGCCAGCTGGGCGGAGTGGCCGTGGTCATCACCTTCGCTCTCTCTTTCGTGCTCACCTATCTGGTGGGTAAGATCTGCTTCCGCGAGGGCCTGGCGAACAACGTGGTCTCGCGGTACTACATCTTCGGTCGACGTGGTTCTGCGGCAGGGTCCCTCATCTGGATATTCGTGCTCGTCGGCGTGCTGGCGGTGGGCACCGTGCAGTTGGGCAATGCCATCCTCTTCGCAACGGGTTGGTCTGAGGAGTGGATGCGCTGGCTGCTGTTCATCGGCATCTCTTGCGTATGGGTGCTGATGGCGCTTTTCGGTACGAAGGTCATCGCGCGCATGAATGCGGTGTTCGTATTGGCGCTGTTCTGTGTCATGGGATATGTGGTCTACCTCATCGCCGTGGATGGACAGCTATTGGATGCGGCAACCCATGGGGTCTTGATCCCTGGCGTGCAACCGGCGGAGGGTTTCGCATATTCGGTGAACTATGCCATCATGACAAGCGGCCTCCTTGCGTTATTCGCTGCCGACTTCACGCGGTTCGCGCGTAAAGAGCGTGACCTCGTGCCCATATCGCTCACTGGTAGCTGCTTCGCGATCATCACCTACATCTTCGGTGCGCTCATCACGTATTACGGATTCTCCCAGGCTTTGGATTACTTCACGCGCATGGGCTATGAGGGCGCTGTGGCGGCGAATATGGCGGTCACGAATCCAGGCGTATCTCTTGTGCTGGCCTCTGGTGGCATCGGGCTCGCGATCATCTGCTTATCGCAGATGAAGGTGGAGACATCGAACTCGATCGGTGGGGCGAATGCGGTGTCCAATCTGATAGATTGCTTGGTAGGATGCAAGGTAAGCTGGGGTGTTGCCGTTGTGGTGGCGAACATCATCGGGATCCTATTCATCCTCGGTGGCATCTTGGAGCAGATCAACGCGTTCATGAGCTATGGCTCCATCCTCACTACTTCTTGGTGCGTGCTGCTCATCACGGATTACTATCTCGTACGTGGGCCCATGGGCATCGGCGTCCGCGGTATTCAGATGGGGCAGCGTGAATTTGCCGTCCATTGGCGCGGGGTAGGTACGTTGGCCTGTGCCACAGCAATAGGGAGCGTGTTGTATGCCACGGGGCTTGTGGCAGTGCCGTTTTTGGTGGTAGCGCCCCTGACCATGGGACTCTACCTCTTTGTGAGCTGGCTTTGCCGAGAGGCGGTACGCTCAGGGAGGATCGGATAGGTCCCCTTCGCGGCCTTCGCAGTGGCTCAGAAGACGCGTTTGGCGAAAGAGGGGGCGTAGCTGCTCACGCTCTGGATGCGTATCCCCTTGCTGGCAGAAGCGTGGATGTATTCGCCATCGCCTAGATAGATGCCCGTGTGGTACACGCCGCCACGGCCACCCCAGAAGATCAGATCCCCCCGCTGGGCCTCATCCCAGGAAACATCCTCACCCAACCCTGATTGGGCTGCAGCGGAGCGGGGGAGCTCCATCCCAAGGGCGTTCCGGAAGACGTATCCGGTGAACCCAGAGCAATCGAAGCCAGACGGAGTGGTGCCGCCGTAGACGTAGGGGGTGCCCAAGTGCTGGTAGGCTTCGTCGATGAGCGCATCGGCCCAAACAGCGCGGGCCTTGTCGGCATCATGAACGGTGGTATCCATCAGAGAAGCGCCTACACCCAGGTCAACGGTGAGGGCGTTCACGCAGGCTGCCAAGGAGGATTCCGCCAACTCTGCCGTAGGTACGGCTTCTTCCACGGGAGCATCTTCGGTCTCATCGGCCTCAGAAGCGAAGGCGAAGCTGGCTCCTTGGGTGACGGCGGCGGTGCTTGCGCTTAGCATCAAGGCGAGAGATGCCTTCGTCAGCCCTTTCCGATACTCGGTTGCCTTGGTCGTGCGCTTATCGATCCGGGCATGCTTGGCATGCTCCCACTTGTAGATACCGTGTGTGCTCAAACGTCATCCTTCGCATCGGGTCTGCGCTCCTGCGCCTTGCAGACAGGGGGCGCGCATCTTAAAGAAGCCTCAAGATGCGCTGGGACGCTCGTCCTCGCGAAGGCGGCGCGAGTCGTTCTTGGTGTGTTTTCCCCACGAGGGGAGTGCGTTCGCGTCTCTGTGGGATGAGAGATTACGGTTTAGTGACGAGATGGTTACCGAAGATGGAGGACTCTTCATAACTTCGCCGAAGGCCGTTCGCATTTCGTTCACAAATGGCCTTGAACAGGGCGTATCTTCACAGGGTGTTCACAAAGCTGTGGAGAAGGCTCCACATGAGCGGATGGTAGGGACGCAGGGGTTCGAACCCTGATGCCGCGAGGCGGCGGATTTTAAGTCCGCTGTGTCTGCCAATTCCACCACGTCCCCACGCACTTCATTCTATCACCGCAAAGAGCCTCTCGAAGCTCGCGCGCGTGCTAGAATCACCGGAAGCTTTCCCCGTATCCATCCTGTCCATATACGTGATGAAGGAGCGAAGAGCCCATGACGCGTCCTATGACCATGGCTGAGAAGATCCTGGCAGCCCATGCTGGCCTTGACGAGGTCGAGCCGGGGCAGTTGATCGAGTGCGATCTTGATCTGGTGCTGGCCAATGACGTGACGGCGCCCATTGCCATCCGCACGTGCGAAGAGATCGCTGACAAAGTGTTCCAGAGCGAGAAGGTCGTGCTGGTACCTGACCATTACGTACCCAACAAGGACATCAAGAGCGCTGAGCAGGCGAAGATCGTGCGCGATTTCGCCCGCCAGCAGGGCATCACCCACTTCTACGAGGTGGGCTGCATGGGGGTGGAGCATGCGCTCTTGCCCGAGCAAGGGGTCGTGGGTGCGGGAGACCTGGTCATCGGGGCGGATAGCCACACCTGCACCTACGGTGCGCTGGGAGCATTCTCCACCGGCGTGGGCTCCACGGACGCGGGAGTGGGCATGGCCACGGGCAAAGCCTGGTTCAAGGTGCCCGAGACCATCAAGTTCGTCGTGGATGGCCAGTTGGCTCCGGGAGTCACCGGCAAGGACCTGATCCTGCATATCATCGGCCTCATCGGCGTAGATGGGGCGCTGTACAAGGCTATGGAATTCACCGGCAGCGCCATAGAGGCGCTTCCCATGGATGAGCGCCTGTCCGTTTCCAATATGGCTATCGAAGCGGGGGGCAAGGCAGGCCTGATCCCCGTAGATGATGTCACGCGGCAATACCTGGATGGGCGTGCGGAGCGCCCTTATACCGCTTATCACTCTGATCCGGATGCCACCTTCGCGCAGATCATCTCCATAGATGCGAAAGATGTGGCCCCTACGGTGGCCTTCCCACATCTGCCCTCCAATACGCGTCCGGTGGCTGAGGCTCGTCACGTCACCATAGACCAAGCGGTCATCGGCTCTTGCACCAATGGCCGCCTTGCAGATATGCGCCAAGCGGCTGAGGTGCTGCGCGGGCGCACCGTTGATCCGCATGTGCGCTGCATCATCATCCCCGCTACCCAAGCGGTCTACAAGGCTTGTGTGGATGAGGGGCTGATGGATGTCTTCCTTGAGGCGAATTGCGCTGTCAGCACCCCCACGTGCGGTCCGTGCCTGGGCGGGTACATGGGCATCCTGGCAGCAGGGGAGCGGGCCATCGCCACCACCAACCGCAATTTCGTCGGGCGCATGGGGCATCCTGAGAGCGAGGTCTACCTGGCAAGCCCTGCGGTGGCTGCGGCCAGTGCGGTGCTGGGGCACATCGGGCTGCCGGAAGACCTGAACGACAAGGCGTGAGGAGCTGTATCCATGGAATTCAAAGGCAACGCATTCCGTTACGGCCGTGACATAGACACGGACGTCATCATCCCGGCCCGCTATCTGAACACCTCGGATGCTCAGGAGCTGGCGAAGCATTGCATGGAGGATCTTGACACCACGTTCACCCAGCGCGTGCAGCCAGGGGACATCATCGTGGCAGAGGAGAACTTCGGGTGCGGGTCTTCGCGGGAGCATGCGCCCATTGCCATCAAGGCAGCGGGCATCGATGTGGTCATCGCCCGATCCTTCGCCCGCATCTTCTATCGCAATGCCATCAACACCGGGCTTGCCATCCTGGAGTGCCCGGAAGCGGTGGAGGCCATCAGCGAAGGTGACGTGGTGAAGGTGGACACGGACAGCGGCATCATCATGGATGTGACCACGGGCCAGGAGTTCACCGCGCAGCCCTTCCCGCCCTTCATAGCGGAGATCATCGAGGCGGGGGGCCTGGTGCCTCGCTGGAGAGCCAAGTTGGCTGAATAGGAGGCGTATCCATGACCCTGTACAAGATCTGCTTGCTGCCTGGAGACGGCATCGGACCTGAGATCATCGCCGAGGGAGTGAAGGTGCTCGATGCGGTGGGGGCGAAGCATGGCTTGGCGTTCACCTATGAGGAGGCGGTCATCGGCGGTGCGGCCATAGATGCCTGCGGAGAGGCGCTTCCTGCCCCCACCTTGGAAGCGGCGAAGGCTGCCGACGCCGTGCTCCTCGCTGCGGTGGGTGGTCCGAAATGGGATACGACAGACCCGGACAAGCCGCGCCCTGAGCAGGGGCTCCTGGGCATCCGCAAGGGACTTCGGCTCTATACCAACCTGCGTCCCGTGCAGATATTCGACGCGTTGGCCGGGGCCTCCACGCTCAAGCCTGAGGTGATCGAGGGTGTGGACCTCATGATGGTCCGCGAGCTGACGGGCGGCGTGTACTTCGGCCGACGAGAGCGCTTCTACGACGAAGCCGGAGCGGGCGTGAACGGTGCCGCTGGCCAGCGCGCCTATGACACCATGGAGTATCGCGAATACGAGATAGACCGCATCGCGCGCCAGGCTTTCGAGGCGGCCCGCAAGCGTCGGGGCAAGGTGACCAGCGTCGATAAGGCCAATGTGCTGGAATCCTCCCGCCTGTGGCGGGAGGTGGTGCACCGGATCCATGAGCAGGATTATCCAGACGTGGAGCTCGAGGATATCCTGGTGGACAATTGTGCCATGCAGTTGATCACGCGCCCGGCAGACTTCGACGTCCTGGTGACGGAGAATATGTTCGGCGATATCCTCTCTGACGAGGCGGCCCAGATCACCGGCTCCTTGGGGATGCTGGCCAGCGCCAGCCTGGGGGACGGTACTGCTCTCTATGAGCCTTCCCACGGAAGCGCGCCGGATATCGCGGGCCAGGGCATCGCCAACCCGCTGGCTCAGATCCTCTCCGTGGAGATGATGCTGCGCTATAGCTTCAACGCCCAGGAAGCGGCAGAGGATGTGCGGCGGGCGGTGACCGCGGTGCTGGATGCTGGTTGGCGCACGGGTGATATCGCGGATGGGGCCACACCGGAGGAGAAGGTCGTGGGTACTTCCCGCATGGGCGATCTAGTAGTGGAGCACCTATAAGCTATCGAAGGGTGAGCTCCGGCTTGCTCTATAGGGATGAGAAGAAAGGACCTGTTCCATGGCGATCAACGCACCTGAGGGTACCTATGACATGCTGCCCGATCGCAAGCTCTTCTGGGAGCAGTTCAAGCATACGGCCCAAGAGGTCTTCGGACGGTATGGCTATCTTTCCGTGGAGACGCCGGTCATGGAGCGAACGGAGCTCTTCGTCCGGGGGATAGGCCAGGCCACGGATGTGGTCAGCAAGGAGATGTTCACGGCCATCTCCGGTGCGAACCTGGCGAAGCTCCTGGATGGGGAGAAGCTGTCGGGCAAGAGCAGGCTCTCCCTTCGCCCTGAGGGCACGGCCGGGGTGGTGCGTGCGGCTGTCCAGCATGACCTGGTACCTCAGGGGGCTCCTCCGGCGAAGCTCATGTACGCCGGTCAGATGTTCCGGGCGGAGCGTCCCCAGAAGGGGCGTCAGCGGGAGTTCAACCAGGTGGGCATCGAATGCTTGGGTGCAGAGGATCCCGCCATCGATGCCGAGGGCATCATCATGCTCATGCGCTTCTTCGCCGAAGTGGGCATCCCCTCCTCGTCCATGACCTTGCTCGTGAACTCCATGGGGTGCGAAGCCTGTCGTCCGGCCTACCGGGAGGCGGTGCGTGCCTATATGGAGCAGCATGAGGGCCAGCTCTGCGAGACCTGCCGTACGCGCATGGAGCTGAATCCGCTCCGCGCCTTCGACTGCAAGGATCCGGGATGCGCTGCCGTCATGGAAGGAGCGCCGAAGATCGCAGACTTCCTGTGCGCCGATTGCGCCGATCATTACGCACGGGTACGCAGCCTGTTGGAGCTGGCGGGCATCGGCTATGTTGAGGATCCGCGGCTCGTGCGCGGCTTGGATTACTACACGCGCACGGTCTTCGAGGTGCAGGTGGCTGGCTCGGATAAGGCTCAGAATGCCATCGGCGGAGGCGGTCGCTATGACAAGCTGGCAGAAGAGGTGGGCGGCAGGCCCACACCGGGCTTCGGCTTCGCACTCGGGTTCGAGCGCTGCGCTGATGTGCTGGAAGAGGCAGGCTGTGTGTTCCCGCGGGCTCAGGCTTGTCAGGTATTCGTCGCCTGCGTGAATGACGAGGTACGCACGGACGGCTTCGCCCTGGCCCAGCTCCTGCGAGACGGTGGCATGGCAGCTCAGACGGATTATCAGCAGCGCTCTTTGAAGAGCCAGTTCAAGCTGGCGGATAAGCTAGGGGCTCAGGTGGTGGTCATCCTGGGGCCGGATGAGCTGGAAGCGGGCAATGTGCGCGTGAGGGATATGGCTTCCCATGAGGAGCAGCTGGTGCCCAAGGATGTGGCGGCAGGCGTGGTGAAAGATATCCTCGGGTAGCGTACAATAGGGCAGTTTCACATCATCTGACCGAAAGGGACCTGAGAGACGATGACTGATCTCATCAATGAATACAGCATGCATACGGCTACCTGCGGGCAGCTCCGCGCCAGTGACGACGGCTGCGAGGTGACGCTCACCGGTTGGGCTTGGCACAATCGTGACCATGGCGGCCTCATCTTCATAGACCTGCGTGACCGCACCGGATACACCCAGATCGTGGTGGATCCGGATTGCGTATCCGCGGATGATTTCGCGAAGGCGGAGCACGTCGGCCGTGAAGACGTCCTCAAGGTGCAGGGTCGCGTGCGCCTGCGTGCTGCCGATGCCGTGAACCCTGATATGGCCACCGGTCAGATCGAGATCCTCGCCAGCAGCCTTGAGGTGCTGAACAAGTCAGTGACGCCTCCCTTCGCCATAGAAGACGGCATCGAAACCGATGAGACCACGCGCATGAGATGGCGCTATCTGGACCTGCGTCGTCCGGAGATGTACGCGAGCCTGCATCTGCGCCACACGGTGATGCAGGCCATGCGCCGGGCTCTGGACGAGCGCGGCTTCGTGGAGGTGGAAACGCCCATCCTGGCGAACTCCACCCCTGAAGGCGCTCGGGACTACATCGTGCCCAGCCGTCCGAACCCGGGCAAGTTCTATGCGTTGCCCCAAAGCCCTCAGCAGTTCAAGCAGATGCTCATGGCAGCTGGGGTAGAGCGCTACTTCCAGATAGCCCGCTGCTTCCGCGACGAGGACCTGCGGGCTGATCGCCAGCCGGAATTCACCCAGGTGGATATCGAGATGTCCTTCGTCACCGAAGATGACGTCATGACCATGATGGAAGGCGTTCTGCAAGAGGTCTTCAAGGCCGTGGGGCTTGAGCTGGACACTCCGCTGCGTCGCATGGCCTATCAAGAGGCAATGGATAAGTACGGCTGCGATCGGCCGGATACCCGCTTCGGCATGCTGCTCCATGACATCACCGACATCGTGCGCGACACGGGCTTCAAGGTGTTCGCCAGCGTGGCGCAGTCCGGTGGCGTGGTGAAGGCCATCAATGCGAAGGGGGCCGGAGACTGGAGCCGCGGGGATGTAGAGAAGCTGGCCAGCATAGCTGAGGCCAACGGTGCCAAGGGCATGGCCTGGGTGGCATTCACCACCTCCGGCGAAGAGAAGAGCCCCATCAAGAAGTTCTTCACCGAAGACGAGTGGGCTGCTCTCAAGGCAGAGATGGAGGTCGAGCCGGGAGACCTGCTCCTCTTCGCTGCCGATAAGCCCGAAGTGGCCAATGCGGTGCTCTCTGCCCTGCGTTTGCACATGGCCGATCTGCTGGATATCCCCCGGGAGGGCCACGAGCTCCTCTGGGTGGTGGATTTTCCCATGTTCAAGTATGACGAGGATGAGAAGAAGTACGCCGCTGAGCACCATCCCTTCAGCAAGATCGTCCATGAGGACGTCGATCTCATGGAATCTGACCCCTTGGCCTGCGGCAGTTACGCCTACGACATCGTCATGGATGGCTACGAGATGGGCGGCGGTTCCATCCGCATCCATGATCCCGAAGAGCAGCGGCGCGTGTTGCGGGTGCTGGGGCTCAGCGATGAGGATATCGACGAGAAGTTCGGCCATCTGCTGAACGCGCTGTCCTTGGGCACGCCGCCTCATGGGGGCATCGCTTTGGGGTTGGACCGTCTGGTGATGCTCTTGGCAGGCAAGGATTCCATCCGAGACGTCATAGCGTTCCCGAAGACCTCCAGTGCGGCGGATCCCATGACGGGGGCGCCTTCTGAGGTGACCGCTCGCCAGCTCAAGGAAGTGGATCTGCGCCTGTTGTAGGCGCGGATCTGCGAAGGTGCTGCATGCTGCATCAAGACTACATCATGAAGATGCTGATGGACCTGGCTACGGCGGTCATGCGCACCATCACGCTCCAGTCAACTCAGAAGGACCCAGAAGAGGCCGCTCGTTCCTTAGAGGAGGCTGTGGGTCAGGCGGTGGCGTTGGATGGAGGGGCCTTCCTGGCGTTGGCACCGGATTCCATCGCCCAGATCATGCAGGTCATGGGTACTGACCCAGGAGTCTCAGAATATGTGGCTCGATCCATCCTGCTCGCCTCAGCCTATCAGGCAGAGGCGGGGAATGAGGAGCTGGCTGCTCTTCGGCAGGATCAAGCCAGGGCTATCGCTGAGGCCTATGGGCATGATATCTCGGATATGGAGGGCGGCTCCCAGGCCATGGAGCCCATCCTCGCGGAGGCGTTGGCAGACTTTACGCCGGAGCCATAGCACTAATCGAACGAAATGAAGGTTTCGATTCAGCAACGAGTTTGCAGGAAAAACAAGGAGCTTTGAAATCTGCTCCCGGGACGGAGATAATTAGCGTATAGTGATGCGTGCTCCGCATAATGGGAGCATGCTCCAGCTGCGAAGGTGACAGCTTGAGCGTCGGTTCAAGGTCTTGCGGGAGCAAGGCTTTAGGAAAGAGGATTTAGCATGGCGGAAGGTACTGTTAAGTGGTTCAACCCCGAGAAGGGCTATGGATTCATCTCTCAGCCGGATGGTGAGGATCTGTTCGTTCACTTCTCAGAGATCAAGATGGATGGCTTCAAGACCCTGGATGAAGGGGCTGCAGTCTCCTTCGACGTGACCACTGGTCAGAACGGCAAGCTGCAGGCAAGCAACGTCTGCAAACTGTAAGCGCAGCATAAACACAACCTACGAACCGGCTCTTCCTTCGGGAAGGGCCGGTTTTTTCATAGGATCAACATGGCATCGCCAAAGGAGAGCATCCGGTAGCGCTCTGCAATGGCATGGGCATAGGCTTCCATGATCTGGTCACGGCTGGCGAAGGCAGACACCAGCATCATCAGCGTGGAACGCGGCACATGGAAGTTGGTGATGAGTCCATCCACCACGTGGAATGGGCTGCCTGGTAGCAGGAACAGGCTGGTGGCAGCGCGCTCCTTCGGTTCGAGCCCGACGAAGGCCCCCGCTGCATCCCGGCAAGCGCTCTCCAAAGAGCGCACGCTGGTGGTGCCTACGGCGAAGACGCGGCCTCCTGCCTCCTTGGTGCGCTGGATGGCGCGAACGGTGGCTTCGGGTACGGTATAGCGTTCTGTGTGCATGGCGTGGTCTTCGGCATCCTCTTCATCTACCACGCGAAAGGTGTCCAGTCCCACTTCCAGCTCGACTGTTTCCCACTTCACGCCTTGGGCTTGGCAGGCTTGGATGAGCTCAGGAGTGAAATGGAGGCCTGCGGTGGGGGCGGCAGCTGAGCTCTCTCGCTGAGCGTAGACCGTTTGATACAGCTCATCATCTCCGGCGTAGCCTTTTATGTAGGGAGGGAGAGGCGTTCGGCCAGCTGCGTGCAGGGCCTCATCCAGGGAAGGCAGCTCTGTGGAGAGGCGTACGAGACGCTCTCCCTTCTGAGCATTGGCCGCCCAGTCCACCACTTCGGCCGAAAGGGCCACAGACCCATCTGGTGCCAGGAAGTCCACGATGGCACCGCTTCCGGGCTTCAAGCGCTTGCCGGGACGCACGAGCGCTTCCCAGAAGGCCACGGTGTTGGTGCGCGGTTCTGGTCCTTGCGCTTCTCGGAGCAAGAACACCTCTGCCTCTCCACCGGTACCGCGCTTGTGGCCCAACAGGCGAGCCGGGAGCACCCGGGTCTCGTTGGCAACGAGCAGGTCTCCCGGGCGCAGATAGTCCAGGATATCCCGGAAGATGCGGTCTTCCAGTGCGCCCGTTGCCCGATCGAGCACCAGCAAACGGCACTCATCCCGCGGCACATGCGGGCTCTGGGCGATCAGCTCAGATGGGAGCTCATAGTTGAAATCGGCGGTCTTCATGGCTGGTTATTGTACCGCCATAGCATCCCCCTGTCAGGTTGCCCGTAGGGGTCGACCACGGTCGACCCCTACAATGGAAATGCCACGCGGTCTTCGTAGGGGTCGAACGTGTTCGACCCGCTCTTTCACCTGGGCTGACCGTATATCAATGCGTCTACCCCTTTGCGCGCAGGGCGTTCTTGAGAGCGCGTTTGCGAGCCTGCTTGGCATCGTAGGCAGCGCGTTCGGCCCGGCGCTCATCCAAGGTAGCTTCTGCTTCCTTGCGCGCTTCAGCGCGCGCAGCCTTGCGGGCTTCCCGTTCGGCTTTCCGTGCCGTGCGCCCGGCATCCGCCTCGGCCCTGGAGGGCAGGCACCCGCAGTAGTCCTGGCGATAGAGCCCGGCTTCCTTAGAGGCGGACACCGTTTCCGGATACAGCGGTGAATAGTCCTCGAAGAACGGCTCAACGCCCGCAGCGGCGCAGGCGCGTTCCAGCTCCTCACGGATGATGTCCCTATATTGGTAGGGGCTCACGGACAGGGTGGTGCCCACATGGCTGAATCCGTGGCCAGCCGCATAGCGGGCCGCCTCGGTGAAGCGCAGGCGGTAGCAGGCACGACAGCGCTCCGGAGGCGGGGTCATGCCATCGGCTGAGATGCGCGACTCAGTTGGGACGTCTCGCACGATATCGGACCAGGCCTGGGGCCGATAAGCGCCTTCGACGAACGGGATCCCGAGCCCTTCGGCATAGCTACGGGCGGTCTGGAGCCGGTGCTCGTATTCCGACGCAGGGGCGATATTGGAGTTCGCGAAATGGATGCAGAGCTCGACCCCCCGTTGGCGCAGCGTTCGCAAGGGAGCTGTGGAACAGGGACCGCAGCAGACATGGAGCAAGAGCCGCTGAGGTGCGCTCTGGGGATGGAATGTGTCAGAAGGGAGGGTCATGCGGGGTATACTAGCACGTCAGACTAACGCGCGAAGACGGAGGGATGAGCATGACGGATGCGAAGCGGGACTACCGCGCCATCTGCTTTGATCTGGATGGGACGCTGCTGCCCATGGACATCGACGAATTCATGAGCGCCTATTTCAAGCGCATCGCAGCATTCATGGCAGCTCAGGGGATGGATGCCCAGGCATTCATGCAGGCCCTGAAAGCGGGCACCCAACAGATGGCGAAGCATGCTGATGAGCGCACCAACGAACAGGCATTCTGGGATACGTTCTTTCCTGTGTATGAGGCTACTGTGGGTGGGCCTTTGACCGAAGCGGAGCGTGCAGGGATCCGAGCGCTCTCGACGCGGTTCTATGAAGAGGACTTCCCGCATATCGGAGATGGGTTCAGTCCGAATCCCGCAAGCGCTCAGGTGATCGATGCCTTGGCTGCGAAGGGCTACCCGCTGGTGTTGGCCACCATGCCCATGTTCCCCCGGGCGGCCGTGGAGCATCGTCTGGCTTGGGCAGGCGTGGACCCGAAGAAGTTCGCCCGCATCACCAGCTATGAGAACGCCACCTCTGTGAAACCGAGGCAGACCTATTTCTCGGAGGTGCTGGCCGCCATCGGCGTTCCGGGCAAGGACGTGCTCATGGTGGGCAACAACACGATGGAGGACATGGCCGTGCTAGACCTGGGGGTTGACGGCTACCTCATCACAGATTGGCTGCTCGACCCGGTCTCGTTCGATCTGGCCACCATCAAGCATGGGACCATGGATCAGTTCGTGGCTTGGGCTGATGCCCTGCCTCCCTGCTCCCGTCCGGCGGATGCCATTCGCACGGATGTGATCTCTCAGGAGGAATCCCTTCGCGCTCTGGAGGACAACGCGGTCGTACCCATTGACCTGGAAGAGGCGGCGCGCAAGGCGGCGTTGGTGGCGGATGCCGTTACCGGAGAGCATGCCCCCGGGGACGCAGCTTCCCTAAGAGCGGAATAGCGGGCACGTCATGGCACTCTTCGATTGCACGGTCGATGCCACGAGCGGTCACGCTCGAGCGCTCACCTACACCACCGCCCATGGGGACTTCCACACCCCCATGTTCATGCCCGTGGGCACCCATGCCACGGTGAAAGGGCTCACCCCGGACAGGCTAGAGGAGCTGGGGGCTCAGGTGGTATTGGCGAACACCTACCATCTGGCCTTGCGTCCGGGCGCGGACGTGGTGGCCGAAGCGGGCGGCGTTCACCGGTTCATGCACTACCCGGGGCCCATGCTCACGGATTCGGGGGGCTTTCAGGTGTTCAGCCTTGCCGATACGGTGAAGCTCTCCGATGACGGCGTTGAGTTCAAGAGCATCTATGATGGCGCGCGCATCTTCTGGACCCCTGAGGAGAACATGCGCATCCAGGAGCTCATCGGAGCTGACATCATCATGCAGCTGGATCAATGCGCTCCCTATCCGGCTGAGAAGGCATTCGTCGCCAAAGCGGTGGACTACTCCGCTTCCTGGGCGAAGCGCTGTCTGGCCGCCCATGAGCGAGAGGACCAGACCCTCTTCGGTATCGTGCAGGGGGGCATGCATCTCGATCTCAGGCTGGAGAGCATCCGGCGGCTGCGCGAGATAGAGGACCAGTCCCAGGCTGCAGGGGGCCGCAGGTTCGGTGGTTTCGGCATCGGGGGCTATTCGGTGGGAGAGAGCCATGAGGTGATGTTCGAGACCTTAGGCCCGGTGGCGCGCGCCCTGCCCGCGGACCGGCCCCGCTATCTCATGGGAGTGGGAAACCCCACCACCCTCGTTCGCGCGGTGGGGGAGGGGGTGGACATGTTCGACTGCGTGCTGCCCACCCGCACGGCGCGCATGGGCACTGCCTTCTCCAGCACAGGCCGCATGAACATGCGCAACGCGAAGTTCACCCGGGATCATACGCCGCTTGACCCTAGCTGCTCCTGCTATACCTGCACGAACTTCACCCGAGCCTACCTGCGCCATCTGGTGAAGCAGGACGAGATGCTGGGGGGCATCCTGCTGTCCATCCACAACCTCCATTACCTGCTGGACCTCATGGGCAAAGCCCGGGAGGCTGTCCTGGCGGGCGAATACGATGGTTTTCTGCAGGCTTGGATGGAATCCCCGGCCGCAAAGGATTATTGAGTCTGAGTTGTGGCAGAATACTGAAGTTACTGCAAAAATGCGCAAATGCGATCTAAGGAGCAAGCTTCCATGGCACTAGAGCGCGCGAAGACGCCGAAGAAGAAGCCGGTGCGGACGAAGGAGCGCCGCAATATCTGGCTTCTGGTCATCTCAGCCCTGCTGATCATCGGGTCCATCATCCTGTTCACGCCTCCCCAAGACAAGATCACCCAAGGCTTGGATATCCGGGGCGGCCTATCTGTGGTGCTGTCGGCCAACCCTGATGAGGGCCAAGAGGTCACGACGGAGGACATGGAGCTTGCGCGCACCATCATCGAGAACCGCGTGAATGCCCTCGGTGCCTCTGAGGCCACCGTTCAGGTGCAGGGGACTGACCAGATCCTCGTGCAGATCCCTGGTCTGGAGGATGCCGAACAGGCTTTGGAGACCATCGGGTCCACGGGTCAGTTGGCCTTCGCACGTCTGGATTCCTTCACGGATGACCAGGTGGTCCAAGAGATCCAGAATGGCAACTACGGGGAATTCGCCACCATCAAGGATGACTTCGGCTATTCCTTCCCGGCTGAAGAGGGCAAAGAACTCAAGGTGGATCCCAGCATCTATACCACCATGTTCACCGGAGATAGCTTGGAGCGAGTGACGGTAGACCGTGCCAGCCAGACGAGCGCCTACTACGCCGTGAATCTGGATCTTGACCAGAAGGCCACCGAGGCCTTCGCTGAGGCCACGCGTGATCTGGTGGTCACACAGGGTCAGATCGTCATCCTGCTGGACAACAACGTGGAGAGCGCCCCAGCGGTGCAGTCCATCATCTCCGATGGCAATGTCTCCATCACCGGCAACTATTCTGCGGATGAGGCCAAGGCATTCCAGGCTGTTCTGGAAAGCGGTTCGCTGCCGGTGAACTTCGAATTCTCCACCAGCCAGGTGGTAGGCCCCACCTTGGGCCAGGATGCACTCTATGCAGGCCTCATCGTGGTGCTTATCGGCTTGGCCCTGGTCATGCTGTACCTGCTGTTCTTCTATAAGGGCCTGGGCATCATCACCGCCAGCGCCATGCTGGTGTTCGCCATCATCTATCTGGGCATCCTGGCGGCGCTCTCCGCCTTCGGGCTGTTCAGCCTGTCCCTGGCGGGCATCGCGGGCATCGTGCTCACCATCGGTATGGCGGCCGACTCCTCCATCCTCACCGTGGAGCGCTTCCGCGAGGAGATCCGCATGGGCAAGAGCGTGCGTGCTGCCAGCCAGTCCGGTGTGAAGCACGCCATCCTCACCTCCATTGACGCTGACTCCGTCACCCTGGTCTCCGCTCTCTGCCTCTTCTTCTTGGCGAGTGCTGGGGTCAAGGGCTTCGGTCTGACGCTTTCTCTGGGCATCTTCTGCGATATCGCCATGATGCTCTTGTTCAAGGCGCCGCTCATCCGCCTGCTGGCACCGCGGTCCATCGCGAAGCACCCGGGTTTCTGGGGCATCAAGGATTGTGAAGCGGCAGCAGCGGGCTACCGTGAGCTGGCAGAGGCCGAAGGCGTCTCCGTGGCTGAGGCTGAGACGGCTGAGCAGGTGGATCCGGAGGAGTCGCTGGAGGTCCTGGAGGAGCGCAACGGGTTAGCGAAGGGCAAGGCGGTAGCAAAGGACGCCCAGAAGAAGATCCGGGGCCGCTTCCTCAAGCGTGACATCAACTTCCTGGGCGTGCGCAAGGTATTCCTCTCCATCGCTGCGGTCGCCATGGTGGCCTGCTTGGCGGTCATGGGCTTCAAGGGTTTCAACTTCGGCATCGAGTTCGTGGGCGGCTCTTCGGTCACCTACACGAATACGGGAGACATCACCACCGATGACCTGCGCTCTGCCTTCGCGGAGCTGGGTGAGGAGGATGTGTCCATCCAGACTACGGTGACGTCCGGCGAGAACGGCTTCCTGGTGCGCACGGCCAATGCCGATGCTGCTGATATGAATGCCAAGGCCAATGATGTGGCTGAGAAGCTGGGCATCGCCAGCCAAGATGTGGGTGTTGACACCATCGGTCCTGACTGGGGCACGAGCGTCATCAATTCGTCGCTTTTGGCCTTCTGCGTATCATTGGTGCTCATCATCATCTACATAGGCATCCGGTTCGAATACAAGATGGGCGTCATCGCCGTGGTCACGCTCTTGCATGACCTGATCCTGGTCATGGGTATCTATGCCTTGGTGGGCCGCGAGGTGAACCCCAACACCATCGCAGCGTTGCTCACCATCCTAGGCTATTCGCTCTATGACACGGTGGTCGTGTTCCATCGCATCAACGACAACATGAAGGCGGAGAACATCCGCTGTACCTTCATGACCATGGCCAACCACTCCATGAACCAGGTGTTCGTGCGCACCATCAATACCACGCTCACGTCGTTGGTGCCGGTGCTGGCCATGCTCTTCTTCGGCGGTGAGACCTTGAAGGACTTCGCCTTCGCCATGGTCATCGGCCTGGTAGCCGGTTCCTATTCCTCCATCGCCGTGGCAACGCCGCTCTACAGCATGTGGAAGACGCGCGAGAAGCGCTATGCGAAGCTGGCGAAGAAGTACGGTTCGCAGATAGGCCTGTTCTCCTTCGACGCTGCCTATACCACCGGCATCGTCCAGGTGCCCGTGGCTCGCCTTGAGGCGGAGAAGAAGGTCACGACCGTGGCAGAGCGCACGGCGGGGGCGGATGATGCTGCTTCGGCTGAGGCGGAAGCAGAGGCGCAGCTTGGAAAGCAGGACCACAAGCAGAGCCGCAACCATTACGGGCTCCCCACCAGCAAGCACAAGAGGGGACCGAAGGATGTTCGGCGTCCCAACAAGCCGAAGGACAAGGGTGATGCCTGATGACGGCGTCGGTGCGCGAAGGCAGTCATCCTGATTTCTGCCCGCCTGCGGAAGAGGGGGTGACCCTCGTCTTCCAGGATGAGGCAGGAGAGACGGTCAACCTGGAGTTCCTGGGGATCGTCATCCTAGACGGGCGTGAGTACGGGTTCTTCTTCCCGGTGGATGAGGGCCATCCGGCCCTCTCTTCCGGGGAGGTCATCGTGCTGGAGGTCCTTGAGACCGATGAGGACGGCATCCCTGAGAGCTTTGAGCTGGTAGAGGATGAGGAGCTTGCTCAGTGCGCCTACGAGAAGTTCCAAACGGCCACTAAGGATCTGTACCAGTTCGCATGATCTTGCTGTCGGGCATCGCAGACGCCCTTCGCCGAAGTTAATGGCGGCGTTACATCCCTCAGAAATATAATCGGGTAGCTTTAGTCCGGTAAAGCACTTCGCGAATGAGGGATGATCGATGGATATTCAAGAGATCATAGGTGCCATAGATGATTTCGTATGGGGCATTCCCATGCTGGTCCTCTTGTTGGGGGCTCACGTATTCCTGACGTTCAGGACCGGCTTCATCCAGCGCAAGCTGGGGCGGGGCATCAAGCTCTCTGTCACCAAGGACCCGAACGCACCCGGTGATATCAGCCAGTTCGGTGCCTTATGCACTGCCCTTTCCGCTACCATCGGCACGGGCAACATCGTGGGCGTGGGCACGGCCATCATGGCGGGTGGTCCGGGAGCCATCTTCTGGATGTGGATCACCGGCGTCTTCGGCATAGCCACGAAGTACTCAGAGACCTTCGCAGCGGTGAAGTATCGCGTCAAAGACCATAACGGCAACATGCTGGGTGGCGCCATGTACGCGTGGCGCAGGGCGTTCCAGCGCAAAGACGGCTCCATTCCCTGGTGGGCGCTCTTGGGGGCAGGTGCCTTTGCGCTCCTGGCAGCCATCGCCTCCTTCGGGATCGGCGCTGCGGTGCAGTCTCAGGCCATGACCTCGGTGGTCACCACCAACATCCCCGGTGTGCCCGAGTGGGCCATGGGCCTTGCCATCGTGGTGTTGGTGGGCCTGGTGGTGCTTGGGGGCGTGAAGGTCATCTCCCGGGTGTGCGAGAAGCTGGTGCCGTTCATGGCCATTGCCTATACCATCGGCTGCATCATCATCCTGTGTATCAATTGGGCCTATGTGTGGCCCGCGCTCTGCCTGATCCTGGAGTGCGCGTTCACGCCGAAGGCTGCCTTCGGCGGTGCTCTGGGTTCAGGGGTCATGATCGCCATGCAGTACGGTTGCGCCCGCGGCCTGTTCTCGAACGAGTCCGGCTTGGGTTCCGCGCCTATCGTGGCCTCGGCTGCCTCCACCCGCAATCCGGCTCGGCAGGCTCTTGTTTCCATGACGGGCACGTTCTGGGATACCGTCATCGTGTGCGCCCTCACTGGCCTGGTGCTGGTGTCCACCATGCTGGGCAATGCTGACTTGCAGCAGCAGGTCATGTCGGGGAGCATCACGGCCGGGGCTGAGCTCACCAGCGCTGCCTTCGCTGAGATCCCCTATATCGGTACGCCTATCCTGGTGGTGGGCATGATCCTGTTCGCCTACTCCACCATCCTGGGTTGGTCCTATTATGGCAACCGCTGCATCACCTACCTCTTCGGGCATTACGCCATCCGTCCCTATCAGGTGCTCTATCTGGTGGTGGCATTCTTGGGTGCCATTGGAGTGGGAGACCTGGTCTGGTCTATCTCCGATATCACCAATGCGCTCATGGCGGTGCCGAATATCATCGTGGTGCTCCTGCTCTCGGGCATGATCGCCCGCGAGACGAAGCACTATGTCTATGAGGATAACCTGGACGAAGAGGATACGGACCCCATTCCCCAAGTGGCATCCAAGTGACCAGGGGATGCATCATCGAGCTGAGCTCGATCGGTCTCTCCTATGCATGATATCGCCATCATAGGAGGAGGGGCATCGGGCCTCGTGTGCGCCGTGGCAGCCTGCGAGGGCGCATTGCGCGCAGGCCGGGAGCTTCCTTCTATCATCATCCTCGAGGCGGCGGACAAGATCGGCCGTCCCATCCTGCGCTCGGGCAATGGCCGCTGCAACTTCTCCAACGCGGATATCCGACCTGAGGCGTACAACGATCCTCACGGGTTCAAGGCGGTTGCTGAGGCGTTGGATGAGCGCTCAGCGTGGCTCCCTGCATCGGTGAACCCCGTGGTGGGCTTCTTCGAACGGTTGGGGCTGATCTGGCGGGAGGAAGCCGAGGGGCGGCTGTATCCGTTGGCGAACAAGGCCAGCGTGGTGCTGGATGTGCTCCGCTCCCCCTTGCTCCGGTTCGGCGTGGAGGTTCGCCTCTCGGCGCCGGTGGAGTGTATCGTCCCTCCGAAGACCGATCGCTCTCATTTCACCGTGCACCTTCAAGGAGGGGAACTGATACGCGTTCGGAAGGCTGTGCTGGCAGCGGGAGGCGCGGCGGGACCCTTAGGCCTTGACGGGCTCCTTCCCTATGCTCAGCCCACGCCTATCCTCGGTCCGTTGATGACGGATAACCGGTTCACCCGTCCCTTGGATAACGTCCGCGTCCGCTGCAGCGCAAGCTTGCTGCGACAGGGTGCGCGCTTGGCGGAGGAGCGAGGAGAGGTCCTCTTCCGCAAGTACGGCGTGTCCGGTATCGCCATCTTCAACCTGTCCCGTTCGGCGCAGCCGGGGGATGCGATCCGCTTGGATCTCCTGCCGGATGAGGCTGACCCCTGCGCTCTTATGGGTTCACGGCTCAAGACCCTCTCTCAGGTCATGGCGAAGGCGCCTTCGAACTTCGAGCTACTCCAAGGGGCGGTGCTGCCCCTGGTGGCCGATCAGGTGCTGAAGAGCCTGGGGCTGGAAGGGGCCGAAGAGGCAACGGAGGAGAGCGCCGCCCGGTTGGCTGAGCGTTCGTGCGCCTTCGACCTGCCTGTCAAGGACATGGGGGATGCGGAGCTCTGCCAAGTGCATCGGGGTGGCTTCTCATTGGATGCCTTCGATCTGGAAACGCTGGAAGCCAAGGCCGTTCCTGGGCTGCATGTCCTGGGAGAGGCATTGGATATGGACGGCGCCTGTGGGGGCTTCAATCTGCACTGGGCATTCGCTACCGGCATGTTGGCGGGTTGGAGCTTGGTGTGATCCTGCAAGCGAACAACGTACAGGCATCCTTGGATGCGATGCTCCCCGGGCGCGAGCAGCAGCTCTTGGGCGAGGTGGCGCGGGCGCTCGGCGTGGCGGAGAGGCGCGTGCGCGATGTGCGCATCGTCCGTAAAGCAGTAGATGCCCGAAAGCGCTCTGACGTCCATTTCGTATTGAACGTGCAGGCAGACATCGCAGGCGTGGATGATCCTTCGGAATTGCATCCGAGGAAAGGCGTGCAGGTGGGATCGCCGAAGGTGCCTGCGCCGGTGACGTTCCCCTCTCTGGAGGATGCAGCGCGAAAGGCGCGTTTCATGCGCCCGGTCGTCGTGGGGGCGGGGCCTGCAGGGCTCTTCTGTGCGCTGGCGTTGGCGCGCGCCGGGCTCAAGCCCTTGCTTCTGGAACGCGGCCGTGCGGTGGAGGAGCGCATGGAAGATGTGCGCACGTTCGCGCAGGGAGGGCCGCTGGATGCGCAGTCGAACATCCAGTTCGGCGAGGGCGGTGCAGGCACGTTCTCCGATGGGAAGCTGACCACGGGCACGAAGAGCCCCTTCGCGCGCTTCGTGCTAGAGGAGTTCGTAGCTTGCGGGGCGCCTGAGGATATCCTAGTGGATGCGAAGCCCCATATCGGCACAGACTACTTGCCGAAGGTGGTCAAGAACCTGCGTCGGCAGATAGAAGATGCTGGGGGTGAGGTGCGCTTCGCCGCTCAGCTCGTGGGCCAGAGAATCACCGCTTCCGGCACCATCAGCGCAACCGTGCGCGACCTTCGCACGGGAAGCGAGGAGGAGATCGAAACCGATGCGCTCATGCTGGCTATCGGCCATTCGGCCCGAGACACCTTCGCTATGCTGGATGACGCTGGTGTGACCATGGCACGCAAGCCCTTCGCTGTGGGCGTGCGCATCGAGCATGCGCAGCGCGCTATCGATGAAGCCCAGTACGGCTCTTCCGCGGGCCATCCGGCGTTGCCGCCAGCGGACTACAAGCTGGCGGTGCATACCCCACAAGATCGTGGCGTCTATACGTTCTGCATGTGCCCGGGTGGCCAGGTGGTCGCTGCCGCCAGCGAGGCAGGTGGCGTCTGCGTGAACGGCATGAGCGACCACGCGCGGAGTGGAGAGAATGCGAACAGCGCGCTCTTGGTAGAGGTGCGCCCCGATGACTTCCCGTTGGAAGAGGGAGTATTGGCAGGCGTGCGCTTCCAACGGGCATTGGAATGGGAGGCATTCCAGGTAGGAGGCTTCAGCTTCGCCGCTCCGGCGCAAACGGTGGGCAGCTTCTTGAACCCAGAGGATGGCTCTTCGCGCCTTGTGGCCTCAGGGTCTGTGCAGCCAACCTATCCGCGCCATGTGATAGAAACGGATCTGCACAGCGTGCTTCCGCCCTTCGTGACTGCTGCGCTTGAGGAGGCCATCCCGGCAATGGGCCACAAGCTGCATGGCTTCGACGCACCAGAGGCGGTCATGACGGCGGTGGAGGCGCGCAGCTCCAGCCCCGTGCGCATCGTGCGCGATGGCGACACGCTCCAGTCCGTCTCCCATCCAGGTATCTACCCGGTAGGCGAAGGCGCAGGCTATGCAGGTGGCATCATGAGCGCTGCCTGCGATGGGCTACGTGTGGCCGAGGCGGTCATGGAGGCGGTTGCTGCCAGCCAAGGGTAGGACAGCAGCACGGAGTCATGGGAGGGAATGACGCGTCGCCTGCGTAGGGGCCGAACGTGTTCGGCCCAATGCTTCCGCCATAGAAAAGCCCCCGGCAGGGCCAGGGGCATAGACAGGGAAGGCCTTGTCAGGAAGGCTCAGCTCAGGAAGCGGTCACTGCCTGAGCATAGGTGCCGGTGGATCCGGCGGACCAGTGGATCACAGGACGTCTGACCTCTTCGATGACATAGGGGCAGTGCTTCACTCCGGCAGGAATGAAGATGACCCCGCTCTTATCCATGGTGATCCATTCATCGTCTACCATGAAGCGCACGACGGCTCCCAGGTCAGTGGGGTCATCGGGGTCGGATCCAACGAACCCGACATGCTCATCGAAATCATGGGTGTGGGGCTTCTGCATCATCCCGGTGTTCTTCAAGAACCAGGTAAGGGTGAAATAGGGTGCTCCGGGGATCACGTCGGAGTTGAGCAGGATGACATTGCGGCGGATGACATCGCCTTCGTCATCTATGTTGTCGAAATCAAGAGAATAGGTCGAGAGGTACTTCTCTGCTGCGCTCATGGTTCCTCCTTGTTCGTTACGGGCTCAGGGTAAAGGGTCAGAGCCCGACCACGTGCTATCTCAGCTGTTGATAGACTCCGGAATTGCCACCGGACCAGTGGATGATGGGCTTATCCACGCGCTCGATGTAGTAGGGACAGTGCGGGACGCCAGCCGGGATGAAGAGGATGGTGCTCTCTTCGATGGTCACCCATTCACCGTCTATCATGAAGCGGACTCGCCCGTTCAGATTCGTGGGATCATCTGGGTCAGAACCGGCGAAGCCGAGGTATTCGTCGAAGTCATGGACGTGGGTGTCGGTGCAAGGATCCCCCGGATTGCAATACCAGGTGATGGTGAAGTAAGGGGCTCCCGGCAGCACGTCTCCATTCAGAAGCAAGATATTGCGGCGAAAGGTCTCCCCGTCCTCGGTCATCTGATGGCTGTTCGGGCGAACGAAGTGCGACACATAACGTTCGAGGTTGGCCATGGTCATCCTCTCCTTCCCTTGGTTGGTTATCCGAAGCTTGGCAAGAGCACCCCTTCTCTGGGCGATGGGCTTCCCAGGGGGCCCATCGAATATATCTCCCTGCATCCTTGGAGCGCCATTGCTGATTCCGCCAAACATATCCCCCTTTTTTCTCATGGTTCGTAGGTAGCGGCTGCAGATCTCTCCGGGCTATAGTGCGCTGCAGAACGGGGGTTTGATGGGGTATCGGAGAGGGGAGGGGCATGGACGGGAAGCTTTGGAACAAAGGCTTTGCCCTCTGCCTGCTCCTCCAGACGGTCTATATGCTGTCCTTCAATATGGTGACGCCCCTGATCGCGCAGTACGCCGTGCTCATCGGCGAGACCACGGCCATGGCGGGCCTCATCGCTGGGATGTTCTCCTTCTGCGCCTTGGCGTTCCGTCCCTTCGTGGGATATGCCTCTGACCATGTGAACCGCATTCGATTCATGCTGCTCGGACTCGTCATAGGGGCAGTGGCCATGATAGGCTACGGGCTTTCCCAGACCGCTGTCATGCTCGTGGCGTTCCGTGTCTTGCATGCGCTCGCGCTCTCCATCCAGACCACGGTCATCACCGTCATAGCCATCGACTTCATCCCCTCCCATCGCATCGCCGAGGGCGTGGGGTATGTGGGGATCGCTGCCATGGTGGGCATGTCGCTGGGCCCGGGGCTCGGGATAGCGGTGGCAGAGGGCATCGGCCATGCCATGGCTTTCTTCGGAGGGGCCCTGCTCATGCTGGGAGCTGCTGGGGTGAGCTTCGCGCTTCCCGTCAAGCCCTATGATCCCCCGCCGCCCACCCGGTTCTCATTGGCACAGACCATCGATGTGGATGCCATCCCCCTTTCGGTGTCAGCGCTTTCCTTCGCGTTCTGTGCGGGTCTGACCTCCAGCTTCATGGTGCTGCTGGGAGACGAGCGTGGCATCAGCGGCATCGCCTGGTTCTTCTTCATCTCCTCTCTGGGAATGGTGTTCGTGCGTCCCTTGGCTGGTCGCATCACGGACAGGCGCGGGCTTACAGGCATCGCCCTTGTCGGCTTCGCATCGGAGGGCTTGGCGGTGACAGCGATCGCGCTGGCAGCGTCGCTACCGATGATCCTTGCGGGGGCGGTCTTCCGCATCTTCGGCCAAGGGGCGGCTCAGTCCTCTATCCAAGGATGCGTGCTCAAGGATGCTCCCGATGAGAAGCGGGGCGTAGCCAGCTCAACGTTCTATCTTGGCATCGATGCCGGACAGGGGTTCGGCGCCATCATCGGCGGTGCAGTGGCGGATTCCTGTGGATATGCAGCGGCATTCCTTTCGGGCCCCTGCGTGCTGGGCGCGGGGTTCTTCGCATTCCTCTGGTGGAAGCTGCGGGCCAAGCGGTCCGCTCCTCATAGAACGGAAATGGATTCGAATGCATCAGGAAAGGGGAGAGCATGAGCGGGTTCGAACATGTATTCACGCCATTCACCTTCGGGCCGGTGACGGTGAAGAACAGGATCGAGATGGCTCCAACCGGTTACAACATGGGCCTGTTCAACGGAGAGGGCACCGAAGCGATGGTGGCCTATTATGAGAGCCTGGCCAAGAGCGGAGCGGCTATCGTGACCATCGGGGAGACGCCCATCGATTTCGGCTATTCCAACACCTTCCGACCGTGCTTGAACCTGGGGTCTGATGATGCCATCCACTACCTGTTCCGGGTGAACGAGGCTGTAGCACGGTATGGAGCGAAGCTCTCCATCGAGATCCAGCACGGTGGCCGTTCCATTCGCTCGCGCTCAGAGAACATAGCCCCCTCATCCATCCATGACTCCAATGAGAGGGCAGCGGCAAAGGCAGAAGGACGTCCGCTCAAGGTCATCCATGAGATGGATCAGGCGATGATCGACGAGGTGATCGAGAATTTCGCCAACGCCTTCTTGCGGTGCAAGAAGGCGGGGATGGAGATGGCCATGCTTCATGGTGCCCATGGTCATCTGATCGCGCAGTTCCTCTCCCCCTACTGCAACCACCGCACTGACGCCTACGGAGGCAGTCTGGAGAACCGGGCGCGCTTCGCCCTTGAGGTGCTCGATGCCATCCGTGCCAAGGTTGGCCGAGGTTTTGCCATCGAATACCGCATCAGCGCCGATGAGCTGGTAGAGGGCGGCATGCATCCGGAGGAGACGATCGAATTCGTTCGCATGATCGAGGATAAGATCGATCTGCTCCACGTGTCAGCGGGCATGTGCAGCTCCGATCGCACCATGCGGTACATGATCCAGCCCATGTACATGCCTCATTGCATCAACGTGCATTATGCCGAGCAGTTCCGCAAGGCGGTGTCAGTGCCCGTTGTAGCCGTCGGCTCCATCACCACCATGGAAGAGGCGGAGGAGATCCTCGCTTCTGGTCAGGCGGATATGGTCGCCATGGCGCGTGCCATCATGGCAGGCGGCAACACGGTCAATGATGCCAAGCGCGGAAAGACCGAGGATACGCGCCCGTGCTTGCGATGCTGGACGTGCAATAAGCACTCAGGCATGGGAGTGCCCGTGCGGTGCGCTGTCAACCCGAAGCTCGGGAAGGAGATGCAGCTGCTGCGCATCCCACCGAAAGCCGATGCCGAGCTCATCGCCATCGTAGGCGGGGGACCGGCGGGCATGCAGACCGCCCTCTCGGCGGCGGAGCGCGGGTGCCGGTCGGTGATCTTCGAGCGCGATAGCAGCTTAGGCGGAAAGCTGATCTTAGCCGCTGGGGTGGAGTACAAGCAGGATATCCGCCGCTATCTGGAATGGATGCGCGCTCAAGTGGCGAAGAACGATCTCATAGAGGTGCGCCTTGATACCGAGGCCACCCCTGAGCGCATCCGCGAGCTTCATCCTGATGCCGTGGTGATCGCTGTAGGGGCGGAGCCTCGCATCCCGGACTTCCCGGGCCAAGAGCTCAATAACGTCATCTGGTTCGGAGATGTGGATACGGGAGCCGTACCGGTGGGGGATCATGTCGTGCTCATCGGTGGCGGCCCCAGTGGTGCCGAAACCGCTCTCCAGCTTGCTCGGGATGGAAAGACGGTCACGCTGGTGGACCGCAACCCAGAGCAGGTGGTGAAGGGACGGTGGATCAAATGCCTTGATGCTGAGCTTGCCGACAATGGCGTGGCATTCCGCTTCCAAAGCCATCTTGCGCGGGTGACAGAGCGGGGGGCCGTCATCGCCGATCAGCGCTGGCGCGAGGAGGAGATCCCGGCTGATACCATCATCTTGTCCTTGGGATTCGCCTCTGATCAGAAAGCCGTGGAAGCCCTCACGGGCCTGGCACCGGATACCTATGTCATCGGGGATTGCAAGAAGGTCAATAGCGTGATGCAGGCCGTTCACGATGGCTTCAACGTGGCGAGCATCCTATAGCTGCCCGTTGCGAAGGGGATGAGCGGTTGGACCAAGGGAAAGGATGGATGATGGATGAGCATGCTGCTGTAATGGATAACGGAGGGGTTTGGGGCAAGTACATCTTGCAAGACCTACAGCTTCCAGCGATCCATGGCACACCGGAGGCCATAGAGAAGTACGAGAAGGCGGGCCGCAAGAGGGTCCACTGGATGGACGGCCATGTGATGCCGGGAGCCTTCCAGATCAACACCGCCTGGTACTACGAGCCGAACCACGAGTACATGGATCGATGGGCCTTGGAGGAAGGGGAGAGCGGCACCATCGGCAAGCCGCACTCCCACACCGTAGATGAGCTGCTCTGCTTCTACGGATCCGATCCCTATCATCCCTATGACCTCTGCGGTGAGGTGGAGATATGGATAGAGGGAGAGCGTCATCTGCTCACCAAGAGCTCCCTCATCTTCCTGCCCGCAGGCGTATCCCATCTACCGCTGTATGTGAACCGGGTGGAGCGCCCTATCTTCCATTTCTCGCTCTTGCTGAATGATGAGTATTCCTTTGCCTGCGCGAACGGGGAGATCTTCCAGGCTAAATAGGAGGGGATCCCTGTCGTCCCGATGATGACCCCTGGGGCATGCGCCTCAGGGGTCGATCGTCCTCAGTGGGCGTTCTTCGCGAAATGATGCACGAAATCCAGATACAGGCGGTGGCGCACCATGGGGAGGCTGAGCGAGAGGTCGAAGCGCTTCTCGAACTTGTTGATGTGATAGACCACCGTGTTGCGGTGCATGTTGAGCTTCTTCGCCACATCGCTCGCGTTGCACTCGGTGCAGAGGTATTCCCAGAGCAGGCCGATGAGATCTCCCCCTTGGGAGCGGTCTTCCTCATCTAAGATCCGCACGATGCTGTGAGCGAAGACGCTGCCGTGCATCTCTGGGTCTATGCTGCCATCCACCAACATGAATTGCAGCGTATGCTCGAAGGGGATGGCCGGGAACGTGCCTTGCCCATCGTAGCCTGCGGGGTACTCTGCCTTCAACAAGCGTTCACAGCGAAAGGCATCACTGGTTTGCTGGTAGGCGAAGGTGATGTCGCCGATGTAGCGGAACGGCTGGGAGAGCGCACAGACCAGGCCGTAGGGTTCGAAGAGCAGGTCTGTGGTGCGACGCAATGTCTTGCGCAGGGATATGCCGCCAAGGTTGTTGGTGGGTGAGCAGATGAGCACCAGGAGATCATCGTGGTACATGAACGGGTAGCAATGACCAGGGAATAGATCCACTGCCGCACGGATGGCTTCGCGGCTTCGATCGAACGTGAGCTCCGGGTTGATCCGATAGCGGGCAAGGCGAAAGCAGTCAGTGTTCGGGATCACGGTGGCGCTCAGCTGGGTCCTGATGTACTCCTGGTTCATGTTCTTGTTGTCTAGCATCCGTATCAGGATCTTATGGCAGGAGCTCTCCACCTCAAGATGGCCATTCCAGAATTCCGTGCAGATGGCTGCCACGTGGGTAGAGAGGATGGAGAAGATGTCCTCTCGGGATCCGATGAGCTCTGGTTCCTTGCAGACCATGGTGAGGTGGAAGAGGTAGGCTCCGTCGATGAAGAAGGGCATGTGAAGGGTATGGAAGGGGCAGAGCGCGTTAGGTTCGCATATCACTGTCGTGTTCCGCGGCCCTACCCGAGGCAGAACCTCCCTCTTCAGGAATGCTATCTGCTCTGGGCTGTAGCAGCCTTCGGCCACCAGGGTCGCATAGGGGCCGTCAGGTGGATCGATATCCTTGGATGCGGCTATGAGGTTGAAGCCAGTGTCAGTGATGCAGACGAATTCAGGGGCGAAGAAGCACTGGGTGTCAACGACCTTCTGGAGCTTTCCTCGTCGCGCTCGCCCTTCGCCTTCGTAGACGATATGGGATAGCTCCATCTCCCAGAGCCAGAGGGTAAGGAAGAGCCCTTGGATGCGCTTCACGTAATGGAGATAGTTCTGCTCACCCTTGATGACCAGGCTTCGCTGGGGCAGACCAGATGGCACTTCGTCCTCATCGGTGATAGCGATGAACAGCGACCCGAAAGGAAGCTCGCGTGCTTCGGTGAAGGAGGATATGGCATCGGCGGGGCCGATGAACATGAGTCCCTCCTGGAACGAGGCATCTGAGATCACGGCTGGGTCGGTGATGTCTACGGCCCAGCGGTAGGCCCCCCGCGTTCTCTTGGGAGCGGAGAGGATCGAGTTCGGGCCGAGATGGGCCAAGAGCATGTTCAGCGTGACAGTTGCTTCCTTGGCCATATGGTGAAGGGGGATGGTGCGGTCGAAACTCTCAGATCTCATCCTATGCATCTCGTGATCGTCAGTCATGTTCAGCCCCCCTGGCATAACAGCTGCAAGCATCAAAGATAGGATGATGGTAAACGAAACCGTGGCTTTCGCAAAGGCGATGGCGATGGCTCTCCAAGGGAGAAAAGGTGAGTCATAGGAGAGGCCATAAGGACATCTTCCCAGTTCAATCAGGCATTTTCCGACATCGTGGCAGACAAGGGAATGACCTGTTGGCTCCTATTGTCACAATCATGCAATACCAGCATCAGCTTTTGGCTGCTCTGTCAATATACGCTCGTGACGCCCTTTTCTAAGATGCTTCTCGTCGATTCCTAAGGGGGCCTTGTCAAGAGCAAGGGAAGGGGGAGGTCGAAGTGCGGAAGGTGTATGTCTCAGAGATCCTCGAGCAGCCCGGCGGTCTAAGATTCTCCATCAAGATCCTCATCTTCGTCGGCTTGGCTATGGTGTTCGACGGCTTCGATTTCATGATCGTCTCCTTCACCATGCCACAGATCTCAGCGGAGATGGAGCTGGGTCTCATCGCCACAGGCAGTCTGGCTTCGTTCAGCCTCATCGGCATGTTGGTCGGTGGATTCTTCTCAGGATATCTTGCAGACAAGCTGGGGCGGAAGCATGTGCTCAATGTGAGCATCATGATCTACTCCATCCTGACCGTACCCATCTTCTTCGTGCACAGCTATGACCTCTTCGCGCTCTGCCGCATCTTCTCTGGTGTAGGCGTGGGCGCGGTCATCCCGCTGAGCGTGACCTTGGTCTCTGAATACGCACCCACCAACCACCGTGGCGCCTTCGTCACCCTGACCAAGATGTTCATGATGCTCGGCTGGGTCTTGGCGGGATTGGTGGCCATGTACGTGGTCCCCCGCTTCGGATGGCGTATATGCTATCTGATAGGCGGGTTCCCGTTCATATACGGCATAGCCATGTACTTCATGATCCCGGAATCTGTTCAGTGGCTCATGCGCAAGGGGCGCACAGCTGAGGCCATGAAGGTCATCAATGGGATCAACCAGAAGCTTGCCCATCCCCATCCGGGTGGTTATGAGGCTTCTGAGATCGCCATCACTCCTGCTGAGAGCAAAGGACAGCTCCGTGAGCTGCTCTCCAAGAAGTATCGCCGGGTGACCATTGGCATCTGGCTCGTAGCTTTCACTACTTGCGCTCTGTCCTATGGCCTCACCAATTGGATGCCCACAGTGCTGGTCAACAGCGGCTACACCGTTGCCTCCAGCTATGGGCTCACCACCCTCATGAATGCCCTGGGATGCCTAGGTGCCCTTTGTGCGGGTATCGTGGCAGACAGGATCGGTCGCATCCGTAGTACCTATCTTGCCATCGCCCTAGCAGCGCTCTCCGTTATCATCACCGCCTTCATGGGGCTGGGTGCGGGGCTCATGGTCCCTGCGGTCATCTTCATGGGCTTCGCCATCAACTATGCCTATACCACACCACAGCCCATCACCATCGAAGCCTATCCCACTGAGATCCGGGCAACAGGCCAGGCCTGCGTGACCACCGTGGCGCGCATCGGCGGCTTGATCATCCCCATCATCATCGGCGGCGCGCTGCAATCGGGTTCCACCTTCGCCACGGTGCTCCTGGTGTTCCTAGTGCCACTTGCGCTCGCTGCTCTGTTCACAAAGGTCCTCATCAAGGATGAGACGAAGGGCACTGCCATCGAGGACCTCGACACCCTTGCCTACAAAAGCTGAAAGCTTTTTCTAGGACCAGAAGAAGGAAAGCGGAAGAGAGGAGAAAGCGTATGAAGAAAGGCTACAAGACAGTCGAGGGCGATGAGGTCCTGGTCCGCACATGCGGATGGTCACCTCCAGGAGACCATCCAGTCGGATGCGGCATGATCCTGCATGTCAAGGACGGCAAGCTAGTCAAGGTAGAGGGCGACCCCGAGCACCCCATCTCCCAAGGCCGTCTCTGCCCGAGGTGCCTCGCGCTGACCGAGTTCGAGAATCATCCCGATCGCATTCGCTATCCCATGAAGCGCGCCAAGGAGGATCGTGGCAAGGATACGTGGGAGCGCATCACGTGGGATGAGGCCCTGGATATCCTGGAAGAGGAAGTCCATAAGATCTGGGACAACTATGGACCGGAATCCATCTTCGTTTCCCAGGGAACGGGACGTCAGGCCAGCCTCTATGCACCTCCCATGGCCAATGCATGCTTCAAGACGCCGAACATCTCCTTCATGATGAGCGGTTCTTCCTGCTATGGACCGCGTACTGTAGTGGCAGACTTCCTCTTGGGGGCTGGCTATCCTGAGCTGGATTACGCTCAGTTCCTCGAGCAGCGCTACGATGATCCCGAATACGAGGTTCCCAAGTACATCATCCTGTGGGGCAAGAGCCCGCTCCAATCGAACCCTGATGGCTTCTATGGGCATTCCATCGTTGACCTCATGAAGCGTGGTTCCAAGCTCATCACCATCGATCCGCGCCTCACTTGGCTCGGCTCCCGCGCTGCCTATCATCTGCAGCTGCGTCCGGGTACTGACGCGGCCATCGGCCTTGCCATGCTCCATGTCATCCTGGGCGAAGACCTCTATGACCATGACTTCTGCGAGAAGTGGGTCTTCGGCGTTGACGAGCTGGCTGAGCACGTGAAGCAGTTCACGCCGGAATGGGCAGAGGAGATCACCTGGGTGCCTGCGGATACCATCCGTGGGGCTGCCCGTGCCTTCGCCACCAATTCGCCCTCATCCATCATGTGGGGCTTGGCGTTCGACACTCAGCAGAACGGGGCCCAGGCTGGTCAGGCCATGTTGGCTATCGCTGCGGTCTGTGGTTATATGGACATCCCGGGCGGCATCATCCTGGCACTGCCCTCAAGCTTCATGGGCCGCTGGCGCTTCGAGACCAGCCAGTACGTTGATCCCGAGGTCTTCGCCAAGCGCATCGATGCCAAGGAAGATCATCCGGCCTATGCCACCGGTCCCATGTGCCATCCGGACTCCATCCTGACGGCCCTTGAGACTGAACAGCCCTATCCCATCAAGATGACCTACTTCTATGGGTCCAACCCGCTGTCTCCCACCTGCTATGCAGAGCCTGAGCGTTGGTACAACGCCCTCATGAAGTGCGATTTCAACGCAGCCCATGACGTATTCATGACCCCGACCATCATGGCGTTGTGCGATCTGGTGATGCCCCTTGCCGGCTTTGCGGCGCAGGATGCTGTGGTGCTGCCTCACTTCGGGCGCAACACCCACTTCCTGGGTGCTATCAACCAGGCTGTGGATCCGGGCGAGTGCAAGTCCGACATCGAGATCGACATGATCGTCGGCAAGCGCCTGAACCCTGAGGCCTGGCCTTGGGAGACCGCTGAGGAGTTCTTCGATGCGCAGATCCACACCCAGTATGATTGGGACTTCAATGATCTGCGTGACGCGGGCGTCTTCCAGCAGAAGCAGATCTACCGCAAGTACGAGAAGGGCCTTCTGCGTCCTGACGGCGAACCGGGCTTCAATACGCCTACGGGCATGATCGAGGTCCAGTCCTCCATCTATGATGACTTCGGCGAGTATGACCTGCCCTTCTTCATGGAGCCGGCCATGAGCCCCTACAGCACCCCAGAGCTGGCCAAGGAATACCCGCTCGTGCTCACCACGGGTGGTCGCGATTTCGTGTCCTTCCACTCCGAGCACCGTCAGATCCCCAGCCTGCGCAACTGCACGCCGGATCCGCTCGTGACCATCAACCCCAAGACGGCAGCAGAGCATGGCATCAACGACGGCGACTGGGTGCTCATCGAGAACCAGTTCGGCAAGTGCTGCGAGCGTGCACGCGTGTCCTACGAGGTGTCAGAGCGCGTCATCCATGCAACCCATGGCTGGTGGTATCCCGAGCAGGATGGCGAATTCCCCAACTTCTTCGGCGTGTGGAAGTCCAACATCAACAAGCTCATCCCCATGTACAAGGTGGGCAAGCTGGGCTATGGCGCACCGTACAAGGGCGTCCTCTGCAAGATCAGCAAGGTAGCCGATCCCAATGCTGCCATGGAAGATCCCACCGTGTACGTGCCGCGTGAGGACCGTGGTCCCAACAGCCTGGACGATGCGAGCGACGAGAAGTCCCCGTATCTGTATCAGAACTTCCATCCCGGCGAGTAGCTCATCACATCCAGAGAGGAGGAAAGCATATGACCAAGTACGCAATGATCATCGACTACAAGTACTGCACGGGCTGCCATACCTGCGAAGTGGCCTGCCGCCAGGAAAGGCAGATAGAGTCTCAGGAACAATGGGGCATCAAGCTCTCCGAATTCGGTCCCATGCAGCAGGGCGGCGAATGGTATTGGGATTACGTGCCCGTACCGTCGAACCTGTGCAACCTGTGCGTGGATAGGCTCGAGGAGGGCAAGAGGGCTGCATGCGCTCACCACTGCCTGGCCCAGTGCATGGAGGTCGTCCCCGTTGATGAGGTTCCGGCCCAGCTGGAGAAGCTCGGAGCAGGCGGCGTTGCCACCTTCATGCCCTAAGAGGATGAAGACCGTTGCATCCGGGCGGCTCTGATATCGTCGCCCGGATGTCCGATCATACGAGATGAGAGGAGCATTCCATGGCATATAGTCCCGATCAGAAAGATGTCGAGGGCATCGAAGAGATCAAAGACAAGGCTCCGAAGGTATGCCCCAATTGTGGCAAGCCCATCCGGAAGATAGTCACCAGCCGTGAATTCGGCAGCTTCACCACCAAGTGCCCGTGGTGCAAGACCAAGTTCGAAGTGACGGAGTAGGGCATCGGCCCTACTCTGCTTTGAGGAGGCCATCCGATGGCATATGGGTGCCGACCGACCTGTGACCATTGTCGTCCGAAGTATCTGATCTGTCCTGCATGCGGCACGAAGAATTTCTTGATCATGGACGCATGCAAGCGATGTGGGAGGGTCTTCACCCAGCAGGACAGGGATGAGGCCGTGCGTCTTTGGGAATCCCAGGGGGATGCGCGTACCTCCAGTGCCTGCTTCATGCCTCAAGGTCCTACAGACTGAACAGGTCGGAGGCGATGGTACCGCCTCCGACAGGAAGATTTGAAAGAGAGACCATCATGTGCTTCAGACCAGCGGACGCGAATGCGCCCACATCCATCGAGTGCCCTAAATGCGGCAAGCGCGTCAACTACACCAATGGCGTTCTGCCGAAGAAATGTCCGTTCTGCAAGACCCCTACCTCGGAGCTCGAGGCCATGGCGGCTGGTGCTCCTGCCGCTCCAGGAGCCCCTTCTGCACCTGCGGCTCCTGGTGCACCCGCAGCACCCGGTGCGCCGAAGCCCCCGAGCGCTTAGGTCACCAGTGAGGGCAGCGCGATGGGAAGCCGTGGTATCCGGTCCATCGCGCCGCTTCAAAGGATCGAGGGTCCTGACGGATCGTGACCCTTCATCCCTGGTGGGCAGAGATGAAGGGCGCAAAGGTCCGGCGGAACCTCTGCGGAGACTGTATCTGAAAGAAAGAAGGAGGAGAAGATGAATTCAGCGATCGCTATCGCTTTGACCGTCGCCCTGTTGGCGGTTTTCGTCATTGCGCTCGTCAAGAACATCAAACCGACCATCATCGTTTTGATGCTCTTGGGGCTCATCGGCGCTATTGCCTTTACGGCTATCACCGGCAACAGCATCCTTGGAGACAAGGGCACCGGCAATGTGTTCCTTGATTGCTTCGAAATGTTCCAAGCAACCATGAAAACGCAGTTCGGTGGTGCGCTTCTGACCATCCTTGCTGTGTTGGGCTATGTTGGATACATGAACTATCTTGGTGCATCCGATCGCTTCGCGCTCATCTGTGCGAAGCCGTTCACCAAGCTGAAGAATCCCTACATCCTCTGTTCGGGCGTCATCTTCTTGGTATTCTTCCTGAAGCTGGCCATTCCCAGTGCCACCAGTTTGGCAGCGCTCATGCTGGCTACTATGTATCCTGTGCTGCGTGCGGCAGGTGTCTCCGCATTGACGTCCGGCTCATGCATCATGATCGCCACAGGATTCATCTGGGGTCCGGCTGACACCATGTCCGCCCAGATCTTCTCCGTGGCGGGCGTGGAGGGTTTGTCCGTTCCGGAGTTCTTCGGCGCATATCAGATTCCCACCATGTGCGTCATGCTTCCCTTCGCTATGATCGCCTTCCCCATCTATTCCATGTTCTGTGACAAGCGGGCCAAGGCCAAGGCGGCCAAGAACGGCGAGGTCATGGAAGAAGGCAATCTGGCAGCCAACGTGCTCATCGAGGTTCCGGATTGTCCGGCTTATTATGCGCTGCTGCCCATCCTTCCGTTGATCATCGTCATCATCTTCAGCAAGCTTGTAGTAGGCACGATCGTCATCAGCGTCATCGGCGGCATCTTCCTGTCGCTCATCATCGCCATGATCGTGGACATGATCCACAAGAAGAAGGTGGATGCCACATTCTCTGCTGCCAATGAGTTCTTCATCGCCATGGCCGAGTTCATGCGCAGTGGTGGCTGGCTCATCATCCCGGCAGCCATGTTCGCTACGGTCCTCGACCAGATCGGTGGCCTTCAGGCCATCGCCAACCTCCTGGCCGGAGCCGGTGGGAACGGTTACCTCATCACTGCGGTCGGCTGCCTGCTCTGCATGCCCATCATCATCTGCTGCGGCTCCGTTACGGCGACTTTGGCCATTGCGGCACCGCTCATGCTGGGCATCTCTCAGGCAACGGGCATGGATGTCTATGTGTGCTTCATGGCCGTGCTCGTCATGCTGGGCATGCCTTCGTGCATGTGTCCCGTACATCCCCAGACCATCATGGTCAGCACAGAAGCAAATGTCGATCTCATGGCGTTGGTGAAGCGCAATGCCCCCATCGCCCTCATGGTCATCGCAGCAGGCATGATCGGCTGCTTCATCCTAACCTAGGGAGCTTAGGTACGGATCCATACCGCAAGGGCCTCCCCCGCGCTTCGGTTGGATCCGTGCCTCTCCGCTATCCGGAGGCTGCGGGCTGCTTCCGGTCCTGACTGAAAGGGGAAGATTATCATGGCAATCGATTACAGCGAGGACCTCGCCTTCGTCTTCGCCAATTTCTTCAGGGATGCGTCCTATGAGGATCTCTCCGAAAAGCACACTGAGAAGATCAAGCAACAGGTCGTTGATTTCTTGGGATGCGCCATTGCGGGCTATGACTATCCGGGTCCGAAGCAAGTGCGCGAGTACAACCTCCATAATGGAGGGACAGCGGAGACCCATGTCTGGGGCGTGGGGACGAAGCTCCCCGTTGCCTATGCTGCCCAGACCAATGCCACTGCCGGTCACGCCCTTGACTTCGATGACGTGCATGATCTGGTCATGCACCCCGGCGTGATCTCCGTTTCCACATCCTTGGCGCTTGCGGACTACATGGGCGGCATGACCGGTAAGCAGCTCATGTTGAATGTGGCGCTGGGCGCTGAGATGCTCTTGCGCATGAACCGTGGCTCAGAGCCCGGGACCCCTATCCCTGACCAGGGATGGCATACCACCACTCTGAATGGCAATCTGACGGCTGCCTGCCTTGCGGCTACCACGTTGGGTCTGGATTTCATGGAGCATGTGAATGCCATGGGCTTGGGCTTGCATCAGGCGTCTGGCACCGGCCAGGTCACCAAGGATGGCGGATGCGCGAAGCGTCTCGGTCCTGGATTCGCTGTGCGCAACGGCATCATCTCCGCCCAGCTGGCTCAGGCGGGCGTCACGGCGGGCTACCATGCGCTCGAAGGCAAAGAGGGCTACTTCCGGCAGTATCACCGCAATGATTACGATCGTGATCTGGTGATAGACCGTCTGGGAGATTTCTGGTTCGCCGAAGGAGTCCTCTGCAAGCCGTATCCTTGCTGCCGAGGGACTCACAACTTCATCGACTGCGGTATCTACCTGCATGACAACCATGATATCGATGTTCATGAGATCGAACGCATCGACATCAAGTCCGGTAAGGGCACCCTCAATCTGCTGGGTGTGCCGCTGGAAGTCAAGGCTCATCCGCAGACACCGGTGGACGTTCAGTTCAGCTCTTCGTGGGGCGCTGTCTGCGGTCTGGTCTATGGCCGCGCAACGCTTTCCGAATACGGCAATGATGAGAAGGGCATCTGGAATCCGCTTCTCCGTGAAGTGGCTGACAAGGTGAAGACCTTCGAATACGATCCGCGCTGCGATCCCAAGGACATCAAGAAGTCACCCTATGAGGGCGCCATCGTCACGGTCACCATGCAGGATGGCACGGTCTATGAGAAGTACTTTGCTGAAGCCATGGGGTCAGAGGAGATGCCGCAATCCTATGACGACGTCATCAAGAAGTTCCGCGGCAACCTTGATTACGCTGATCACACGCCTTCGGCTGAGAATGTGGAGCGGATCATAGAGGTATGCTCCACATTGGACACCTGTGAGGACGTCCGTGTGCTGAATGATCTCATGGTCTGGGCATAGGGTGGCACCCGTATCCACTGGGTTCACCGCTTGTGCGGGGTAGCACCCGCTGCGGAGCAATGCGTTTCGAATAGAACGGCTTCGCCCGAGGGGTAAGGGGTTCTCCAATGCCTCTGCGTGGCTGAAAGCACAGCAGCTCTTGGGCTGGTCATCGTTAGGGGGTGGCCAGCCCATGGCTTTTCGGCAGTGTTCATCCGCGTTCTCTCCGCGGTATACTTGACCCAAAGTACCCTTCTATCCTTTTGAGGTACCCCATGACGGTCGTTCCCCATAGCCCCCTTCATGAAGCGGCGGATGCCCTCCGCGCGGGCCTTCCCGTTGTCGTCCCCACTGATACGGTGGTGGGGTTGGGGGTGGCGGTGGGATACGCCGCAGACGCGCGGGTGCTCGCTCGCATCAAAGGACGGGATGAGGCCAAGCCCGTTGCTTGGCTGATCGGCTCTGCGGAAGACCTGGATATCTATGGCGAAGATGTTCCCGGATATGCCCATGATCTGGCTCAGGAGGGGTGGCCTGGAGCGCTCACGCTCATCGTCAAGGCTTCAAGCGTTGTGCCACAAGCCTACCGGTCCCAGGCGGGGACCATTGGCCTGCGCGTCCCTGATTCCCGAACGATCAAAGAGTTGATAGCGAAGGTGGGCTCGCCCTTGGCGGTCACGTCGGCTAATCGTGCCGGAGAGGCAGCCCCTTGCACGCTGGATGGGGTCACCCCGGAATTCGCTGAGCAGGCCCACAGGGCTGGTGCTGTCTTCCTGTTCGCTTCGGGGGAGGGGAGCGGCAGCGCTTCTACCGTGATAGACTGCACTCATCCGGAGCCGAAGACACTGAGGAGTTGACATGCGCATCAGCATCGGAAGCGATCATGCGGGGTTCGAGCAGAAGCAGTTGTTGGCAGACTACCTGGCCCAAGAGGGTCACGAGGTCATCGATTGTGGTCCTGACGATGACGAGCGCGTGGATTATCCGGATTACGCGGAAGCCGTCTGCGAGAAGGTGGCTTCTGGCCATGCCAGCTTCGGCGTGCTGGTCTGCGGCACGGGCATCGGCATGGCCATCGCAGCCAACAAGATCTGTGGTATCCGTGCGGCTAACATCGTGCGCGAGGACTTCGCCGCCCTTGCCCGGGAGCACAACGATGCCAATGTCATCACCTTGTCTGGTCGCTTCGTCACCTTCGACGAGAACCGCAAGATCCTTGATGCGTTCTTGAGCACCAGCTTCGGTGGTGGCCGCCATGCAGGTCGCGTTGCCAAGATCATGGCCCTTGAGGGGTGAGCCCTTTCATCCCAAGGGCTGCTGTCCGGTTTGTGACAGAGCTGAAACCAAACGAGCGAGTCATTGCGCTACCATAGCGCTTCAAGCTAGCGCATATATAAAGGAGTTCCCCATGGCCAACGATATCCTTCGCGAGCACGATCCAGCCATCGCCGAGATCCTGGAAGAGGAGCTTTCCCGTGAGCGGGGAACCATCGAGCTGATCGCCAGCGAGAACTTCACCTCCCGGGCGGTCATGGAAGCGGTGGGCAGCGTGCTCACCAACAAATACGCTGAGGGATATCCCGGCAAGCGCTACTACGGTGGATGCGAGAAAGTGGACAAGGCTGAGGACCTGGCCCGCAGCCGGGCTTGTCAGCTCTTCGGATCCCCCTTCGCCAATGTGCAGCCCCACTCCGGCGCCCAGGCGAACTTCGCTGCCTATATGGCGCTCATCAAGCCGGGAGATACGGTGTTGGGCATGAGCCTTGATAATGGGGGCCATCTGACCCACGGTTCCCCCGTGAACTTCTCCGGCATGTTCTATGACTTCGTGCCCTATGGCGTGAGCGTGGAGACGGAGACCATCGATTACGATGCGCTGGAGCGTCAGGCGAAAGAGGTGCGACCACAGCTCATCGTGGGCGGTGCCAGCGCCTACCCGCGCACCATAGACTTCCAGCGCATGGCTGATATCGCCCATGAGGTGGGGGCATATCTCATGATAGACATGGCCCACATCGCAGGGCTCGTGGCCGGGGGCGTGCATCCCTCTCCCATACCCTTCGCCGATGTGGTCACCTCCACCAGCCACAAGACCCTGCGCGGTCCACGGGGCGGCTTCATCCTCACCAACTCAGAGGAGCTGGCGAAGAAGATCGACAAGGCCCTCTTCCCCGGTTCTCAGGGCGGCCCGCTCATGCATGTGATCGCAGGCAAGGCCGTGGCTTTCGGGGAAGCGCTCGATCCTTCCTTTGCCGAATACGCCCAGGCCGTGGTGACCAATGCCAGCCAGCTGGGTCAGGGCATCTCAGAGGGGGGCTTGCGCCTGGTATCTGGTGGCACGGACAACCACCTGTGCCTGGTGGACCTCACGCCTGCTGATGTCACCGGCAAGGATGCGGAGCACCTGCTGGAAGAGGTAGGGCTCACTGTCAACAAGAACACCATCCCCAACGAGCAGCGCTCTCCCTTCGTCACCAGCGGTGTGCGCGTGGGTTCGGCTGCGGGTACCACCCGCGGCTTCAACGGGGATGACTTCTACCAGATAGGCACGCTGATCTCCCAGGCGGTCTTCGGCCATGATGACCCCGCTGTGCTCCAGGACGTGCGCACGGCAGTGGAAGGGCTCTTGGCGGCCCATCCGCTCTATCCGGGCTTGGGATACTGATCATGGCTGATGCAGAGGTAGCTTCCGCTCTGGCCGGTCATCATGATGAGCGTCCCTGCTGGGACGAGTACTTCATGACCCTGGCGAACCAAGTGGCCAGCAGAACCACCTGCCTGCGCCGGGCTGTGGGGGCGGTCATCGTCAAGGATAGGCGCATCCTGGCTACGGGCTACAACGGAGTGCCTTCAGGCATCCGCCACTGCGCAGAGGTGGGTTGCTTGCGCGAAGAGCTCGGAGTGCCTTCGGGTCAGCGCCATGAGATCTGCCGCGGCCTCCATGCCGAGCAGAATGCCATCATCCAGGCAGCGCGCTTCGGGACGGATATAGACGGCGCCACCATCTACGTGAACACACAGCCCTGTGTGGTCTGCGCGAAGATGCTCATCAATGCCGGTATCCGTGAGATCGTCTACCAGAACCCCTACCCCGATGAGCTTTCCCAGCAGATGCTGGAGGAATCTGGCATCCTCTGCAGAGAATACATTCCCTCGTAGGGGTCACCGCTCACCCCTTTTTGCCGCCGCCCTGCTAGCCCTAAAAACCATCTTGGCTATCATACGAAATGGTTTGCGCACAACGCGCGCTTGGGAACGATTGAAAGCAGGTTATGGCACTGGCAGTCTTAGGCGGAGTCCTCGCAGGCATCATCGGCTTCGTGCCGTTGGTCGTGGGACTGCGCATGACGAAGAAGGTCACAGCTACCAGCAACTTCGGGCACATGTCCATATTGCTCTTGAGCCTTCTGATCTCCTTCGTCATCATGTTCGCCTTCGCCATCCTCTGCGTCAATCTTGCGCGCGACGTGGCCATGCCGTTCGTACTGGCAGAGGCGGTCACGCTCTCTGTCGTGGCGATAGTCTTCGGGGTCAGAAGGACCTTGACGGGGAAAAGGGAGAAGGAGTAGCCAAGTGGGAGCTCTCGAGTGGCTGTCTGAGGACGTACCTCATCTGAAAGCATCGTTCGACTCTGCCATCGTCATCGGCAATGCAGAGTTCGGGATGACCCAGTACATCCTCTGGATGATCATCTGCTGGATCTTGACGCTCGTCGTCATCTTGGTGGCGTCCAAGAAGCTGACGCTGATCCCCAAGAACAAGTTCATCAACACGGTGGAATACGGCTATCAGTTCGTCCGCAATGATATGGGCGAAGGGGTCATCGGCCATGGGTACAAGAAGCACGTTCCCTTCCTGGCCACGCTGTTCTTCTTCATCCTGATCTCCAACTTCGTGGGACTCATCCCCGGTTGCAAGACCCCCACGGGCACCATCTCGGTGACCTGGGCGCTCTCCCTCATCTCATTCGTCTACTTCATCTTCTGGGGCGTGAAGGCCCATGGTGGTCTGGGCTACCTCAAGTCCCTCGCTCCCTCAGGGCTGCCCATCGTGATGGTTCCCATCATCTGGTTCTTGGAGCTGCTCTCCACCATCATCCGCCTGCTGACCCTGGCCGTCCGACTGTACGGCAATATGTTCGCAGGGCACATGGTGCTCGGCATCTTCGCGCTGGCCTCCAGCGTGTTCCTGCTGACCTGCATCCAATCCATGGATGTCGTATCCGGCGTCCTCACCATCCCGTGGTTCCTGCTGCTGGTGGTCATGTACGCTCTGGAAACGCTGGTGGCGTTCCTCCAGGCCTACGTGTTCACCATTCTGAGCGCGGTCTACATCCAGCTGGCCACCTCAGCGCACTAGGAAACCCCAGCGGGCCGCTCTGCGGCGCCGCGCCCGAATGTGGGCACCCCCGGGTTCCACGCCCGGTTGCCATAGTAGAAGGTTTTTGAGAAAACAGGCTCAAAAACGAAAAAAGGAGGAAACTGTGGAAATTACAATGGTACTCGCTGCACTGAAGGTCGTCGGCTACGGCCTCGGCGCCATCGGACCTGGCATCGGCATCGGCATCGCCTGCTATGGCTGCTGCGTCGGCACCGCTCGCCAGCCTGAGCTCCAGGGCCGTCTGTTCACCAACTTCATCCTTGGTGCTGCTCTTGCAGAGGCGCTCGCCCTCATCGGCTTCGTGCTCGCCTTCATCATGTAGCTTCTGGTCTTATCGGCTATCAAGGAATCAAGCCAGATCAAGGCTAGAAGGAGGAAGCACGTGAAACCAAGAGCGAGAAAGACAGCTATGCTCGCAGGCGCATGCGCGTCCGCGCTGGCTCTCTGCCCTACGCTCGCATTCGCGTCTGAAGGCGAGGAGACCGGCGGCATCTCCGCCATCCTGCCGGACATGCTGGAATTCGTTCCCATGCTGGTTGCCTTCATCATCCTCTGGATCATCCTCGCGAAATTCGGCTGGCCTATGTTCGCAGGCATGCTGGAGAAGCGCGAGAACACGATCAGGGAAGCTCTGAAGCAATCAGAGGACGCCAAGATCGAAAGCGAGCGGGTGCTTGCGGAGTACAAGAAGCAGCTGGCCGACGCGAAGGCTGAAGCCGCCAAAGTGGTGGCTGATGCTCGCGAGACCGGCGAAGCAGTACGCCAGAGCATCCAGGAGAAGGCCCAGGCAGACGCTGCGGACATGATCGAGAAGGCGCGCACCACCATCGCCGCTGAGAAGAAGGCCGCCATGGCTGAGCTCCAGGCGTCCATCGCTGATACCTCGGTGGATGTTGCGGCGAAGCTGATCGGTAATGACCTCACCGAAGGCGAGCATCGCGCCATCATCGAGCGCTACGTCAAAGAGGCGGGAAGCTTCAATGGCAATTAACCGTCTCGTGCAACAGGGCAAGGTCAAGGTCTACGCTGACACCATGTTCAATGCCGCCAACGATGCGGGTGGCGCAGACGAGGTGGTAGCAGTCCGCAATCAGATGGCCGAGCTTCGTCATCTGATCTACTCGGATATGGACCTATCCTTGGCGCTGAAGGACGCCAGCTATACGCCCGAACAGCGCTATGGGCTGGCGAAAGCCGTTTTCGCAGATTGCGAGATAGCGCTTGCTGAGACGCTGGCGGTCATGGCAGAGCAGGGAGATGTTGACCTTCTGGGTCAAGTCTTCCATGGCTACGAAGACGCCATGATGGCCGCGCTGAAGCTCGTCGTGGTGGATGTCACCACGGTCGTCCCCTTGGACGATGAGCTTCGCGAACTCATCAACAAGAAAGCAGAAGCCGAGCTCGGATGCAAGGCGGTGCTGAATGAGGGCATCGATCCATCCATCCTCGGCGGGATAATCATGAGCGTGAACGGGATGCGCATTGATGCTAGCGTGTTGAGCCAGCTCAACCGCGCCCGCTACGTTCTCAAAGGAACAGATGGAGGTGATAGCCAGTGACAGAGATCACCGCTCAGGCGATCGATGAGGCGCTGCGCAAGCAGCTCGCAGCGCTCAACGTGAACGTTCAGTCCAGAGAGGTGGGCACGGTCATCCAAGTGGGTGACGGCATTGCCCGCGTTGATGGGCTCCGTGACGCCATGGCCGGCGAGCTTCTGGAGTTCACCAGCGGTGACGGTAAGACCGTCTACGGCTTGGCTCAGAACCTGGAAGAGGATGAAGTCGGTGCCGTGCTTCTGGGTGACGTCACAGCAATCAAAGAGAACGACCAGGTGAAGACCACCGGTCGTATCGTGGAGGTGCCGGCAGGTCCGGCTATGCTCGGCCGCGTGGTGAACCCGCTGGGTATGCCCATTGACGGCAAGGGCCCCATTCAGGCCGAGGGCACGCGTCCCGTGGAGTTCAAGGCTCCCGGCGTTACCGCCCGTAAGCCGGTCCATGAGCCCATGCAGACCGGTCTCATCGCCGTGGACTCCATGATCCCGATCGGCCGCGGTCAGCGTGAGCTCATCATCGGCGACCGCCAGACCGGTAAGACCGCTATCGCGATCGACGCCATCATCAACCAAAAAGAAACGGACATGATCTGCATCTATGTCGCCGTTGGCCAGAAGGCTTCCACCGTCGCAGGCGTTGTGGAGACCCTTGAGCGCCATGGCGTCATGGAGAAGACCATCATCGTCTCCGCTAGTGCTTCTGATTCGGCGCCGCTGCAGTACATCGCCCCTATGGCCGGTGCTGCCATGGGCGAGTACTTCGTCTACAACGGCAAGGACGGCAAGCCCGCGGATGCAGACAATCCGGGCCAGGCTGTGCTCATCATCTACGATGACCTTTCCAAGCAGGCAGTGGCCTATCGTCAGATGTCACTGACCCTTCGTCGCCCGCCCGGGCGCGAGGCCTATCCTGGTGACGTGTTCTATCTGCACTCCCGTCTGCTGGAACGCGCGGTGAAGATGTCCGATGAGAATGGTGGCGGTTCCATGACGGCTCTGCCCATCATCGAAACGCAGGCCGGTGACGTGTCCGCCTACATCCCCACTAACGTCATCTCCATCACCGACGGCCAGATCTTCCTGCAGACCGACCTGTTCTTCCAGGGCCAGCGCCCCGCTGTTGACGTAGGCATCTCCGTGTCCCGCGTTGGCGGCTCCGCGCAGATCAAGGCCATGAAGCAGGTGGCCGGTTCGCTCCGTCTGGATCTGGCATCCTACCGTGAGCTGCAGGCGTTCACCCAGTTCGGCTCTGACCTCGACAAAGCCACCCAAGACCAGCTCACCCGTGGCTCTCACATGACCGAGCTGCTGAAGCAGGGCCGCTACATGCCCATGCCCGTGGCTGAGCAAGTGGTCGCCATCTATGCCGGCAACGAAGGCTACCTGGATGACCTGCCTCTGGGAGATGTCGTTCGCTTCCGCACGGAGCTTTTGGATAGCATCCGCGCGAAGAACGCTGACATCTTCGACGACATCAATACGAAGAAGGCCCTTGACGATGACATCAAAGCGAAGATGAACGCTGCGATCGACTCCTTCAAGCAGGCATTCGCACCTACAGAGTAAGGCTAGGTAAGACATGCCCAACCTTCACGACATAGAAAGGCGAATCAGCTCCGTCTCTTCGACGAAGCAGATTACGCGTACCATGGAGATGGTGGCGGCTGCGAAGATCCGCCGCGCATCAGAGCGTGTGGAGAACGCCCTTCCGTGGGCATGCGCTATCTCGGATATGCTCATCTCCACGGCGAAGTATGCGCCGCTCTCCTCTGAGTCGCTGCTCCAGGTCCATGATGAGATGAAGCGTGCGCTGGTAGTGGTTGTGGCATCCGATCGCGGGCTTGCAGGTGGCTTCAATTCCAACGTGCTCAAGCACGCTGACAAGCTGATCCACCGGCTGGAGAGCGAAGGCGTTGAGGTAGAGGTGGCTGCTTGCGGCAAGAAGGCCATCGGCTACTTCAACTATCGGGGCATCAAGCCTGTCTTCGAATTCGCGGGCTACTCTGCAGATCCTACCTATGAGGAAGCAGCAGAGCTCTCGCTCTATTCGGGAGACGGTTACCACTACGACAAGCTGGACGAGGTGTTCATCGTCTACAACCATGCGAAGAACGCCGCTGAGCAGACCTTGGTCGAGCAGCAGGTGCTGCCCATCAAGGAGGAGTCCTACGCAGACCTGTTGGGCCTCAATGACGGTGAGAATGTCTTCAAGCAGTTCTTGGAGCAGGACCTGGAGAAGCTGCCGGGTGATATCGATTTCGAGCCCGACGCTGAATCCGTCATGTATTACCTCATGAAGGCCTATCTTCGCAATTGCTTCTATTACGCGCTGATCGATTCTGCTGCAGGTGAGCAGGGCGCGCGCCGCAACGCGATGAAGTCTGCAACGGACAACGCTAACGAGATGGTGTCCACGCTGACCCGTCTATACAACCGTGTACGTCAAGGCGCCATCACCACCGAGATCAACGAGATCGTCGGCGGCGCCGCAGCTTTGGAGGAATAAATGGCTGATACTATCTACAAGGAAAGGAGTCAGGGCACGGGTGCTACCGGACGCATCGTCCGCGTTGTCGGCGCTGTTGTTGACGTTGAGTTCCCGCCGGATCAGATGCCGGCCATCTACAACGCGCTCACCGTTGATGCGGAAACGCCGTCTGGGCACTTCAGCACGGTACTGGAAGTGGAAACACAGCTTCCGGGCGACATCGTGCGCACCGTTGCCATGACTTCCACCGACGGCCTCGTGCGCGGCGTTGACGCCGTCGACACGGGCAACCCCATCATGATGCCTGTGGGCCAGGCAACCTTGGGCCGCATCTGGAACGTGCTGGGCGAGCCGGTTGACGGCAAGCCCATGCCCACGGATGTGGAATGGATGCCCATCCACCACCCGGCTCCGGCCTTCGACACCCTCATCACCTCTACGGAGACCTTCGAGACGGGCATCAAGGTGGTCGACCTGATCGAGCCCTACGTCAAGGGCGGCAAGACGGGTCTGTTCGGTGGCGCTGGCGTAGGCAAGACCGTTACCATCCAGGAGCTCATCAACAACCTGGCTCAGGAGCATGGTGGCACCTCCGTCTTCACCGGCGTGGGTGAGCGCACCCGCGAAGGCACGGACCTCTACCTGGAGATGGAAGAGTCCGGCGTTATCGAGAAGACCTGTCTGGTCTACGGTCAGATGAACGAGCCTCCTGGGGCCCGTCTGCGCGTTGGCCTGGCCGGCCTCACCGAAGCCGAGTACTTCCGTGATCAGGGCCAGGACGTTCTGCTCTTCATCGACAACATCTTCCGCTTCACCCAGGCGGGTTCTGAGGTATCCGCACTGCTGGGCCGCATGCCCTCCGCTGTGGGTTACCAGCCTACTCTGGCTACGGAGATGGGTGACCTGCAGGAGCGCATCTGCTCCACCACCACCGGTTCCATCACCTCGGTGCAGGCTGTCTACGTTCCCGCAGACGACCTGACCGACCCGGCGCCGGCAACCACGTTCACCCACTTGGATGCGAAGACGGTCCTTTCCCGCGGCATCGCCGAGCTGGGCATCTACCCCGCTGTGGACCCGCTCGACTCCACCTCTCGCGCCCTTGACCCTGAGATCGTGGGCCAGGAGCACTACGACGTGGCCGTGGGTGTGCAGCAGATCCTGCAGGAGTACAAGGACCTGCAAGACATCATCGCCATCTTGGGCATGGACGAGCTCTCCGAGGATCAGAAGATCACGGTGAACCGTGCCCGTAAGGTTCAGAAGTTCCTGGGGCAGCCGTTCCATGTGGCTGAGGTCTTCACGGGTGTTCCGGGCGTCTACGTTCCCATCGAGGACACCGTGCGCTCCTTCAAGGAGATCCTGGACGGCAAGTGCGACCACATCCCCGAGCAGTGCTTCGTCAATAAGGGCCCCATCGAGGACGTGTATGCTGCCTATGAGGCCATGCAGAAGGATGAGGCATAAATGGCTGCCCTCCGTTGCGTCGTCTGCATCCCCACGCGCGAGCTGTTCGCGGGCGAGATAGCCTACGCATCGGTTCCTTCGGCCGAGGGTTCCTATGGTGTGCTACCGGGCCACGAGATGATCGTGGCCACCAACAAGAACGGCGGCGTGCTCACCCTGAACCTGGACGAAGCGGGCAAGGAGCAGCGCAAGTTCCTGCTCTATGAAGGAGCCAGTCAGGTGTTCAACAACATCCTGACGGTGCTCGGCCGCTTCGGTTGCGATGTTGATACCATCGACGTCGAAGAGGTTCGTAAGAAGGCCGAAGCCATGCGTGGTCATATCGCTGATCTTGAGCAAGAGGAAGGCGAACAGACCAGCGTTGAGCTGCGGGTCAGCCGCAAGCGTCTGGAATGGTATGAGACGCAGATCGCCTATAAGGAGAACAACGCTTAAAGCCCAGCGTTCCCTCCTAGCATATTGAGCCTGTTTGAAGAGGGCGCGTCCGCACAGGATGCGCCCTCTTTATCTCTACTCGGAGACGGGGTCAGAGGATATCTCGGATGCGAACATCCGCTCCCGCTTCGCAATGAAAGCTTTCAGTTCGGCCTCGGAATGGACATCGAGCTTACCGTAGAGGTTATGCATATGCGTCTTGATGGTGTTGGGAGCAACGAAGAGATCCGTAGCGATCTCTTTGCGTGACTGGCCACTGATGATGCTATGCATGATCTGCTGTTCGCGCGGGGTCAATCCGAACTCCTGAGCAACCACTTCGCAGGTACGCAAGCTATCCGCTGCTTCGTCTGGATCCCCAGGACGTACGAACCCCCAACCCGTGCGCAGATTCGATCCCTTATTCAATACCAGGGCCATTATGAGCATCAGGAATGCGAGTCCGCAGAAGAACGCCATGACCTCCCCCTCATTCGAGAGCTCATGGAGCGCTATGGCACCTATCATGATCCCGAAGGCGCGTCCCGTCATGAGAGCTGCGCTCGGGCAGGAGGCTAACCAGGTGGCAGGTTGATCGCAGTTCTTGATGAGATATGAACCAAGCCCCCAGAGGACCAGATCCAAGTAGAGGAACCCTGCTGTCTGGAGGAACACAGCGGTCGGCGAGGATGGACCGAGGAGACCTGCAGCGAGCAGGCCGGCACCAGCGAGAGGAAATCCGATCTGATAGATGGACTGATTGAAATCCATCTGGAACGTCAAGACGGTGAGGAATGCCAGGATCGCTGCTACTACATAGCTAGCCGCGTCGAGCTCCTGGAAGAAGACGCCAGAGGCGCTTGCGAATCCAAGGGGTATCCCTAAAGCTAGGCCTTGGGTGACGGACGTGGCGAGGAAGCGGTAGGGGATGAGCAATTCGATGGTGGATTCGCGATAGAGTGCACACTGATTGGGGAAGGCGCTCAGACGGGCACAGCGGAAAAGTACCACAATGAGAGCGGGCATCACGAAAGCGAGCAGCCAGCACACCATGGGACCTAAGAGGGTCAGGATCAAAGAGGCTATGCCCGCGGCGAGCCCTGAGGCTATCCCATAGGTCATCGTGGGCATCATCCCGAGCATCCCGAAGAATCGTCCCAATTCGATATGGATGCCCACCGTTCCAACGGCGAGGAGCGCAATGCCTGCCCCGAAGACAATCGTTCGGATCCCTTCATGCGCCATATCGCTCTGTCCTTCCACGAAGAGGAAGAAGGATCCAAGCGTCATGCTCACGGCGAGAGCCCAGAGATAGCCATCCTTATCAACGATCGTGATCCTCTTGAAGCGAAGGGCGAAGAACAGAAAAACAGCTGCGCAGACCAAGAGGAAGAGAGCTGAAACGGGGATGGTCGCGTCTCCTGCTATCTCAAAGGCGTCCGAAAAGAAGAAGCCTTGAAGGAAGAGCAAGATAGCGAACGTCTTGTACGCGGTGAAGAGCAAGAAGGGTGTCGGTTGGCGACGCAGGTCGCAGATAACGCGTCTGAACCCTGTGCGATGAGTGGTCTTGATGCTCATCGTGATCACCTTGCTGCTGACCGAGCAAGCGAAGCGGATGGACTCATATAGTCGACCCCCCATCGGCTTCATGGTCCTCTTGCGGCATGTCTCAGTGTAGCGAAACATCCATGGAAGGATCTAATCCCTTTGGGGTTAGATGCCCGTCGTCTCATAATTAAACTCATGCGTAGGATTGTGCGACGGAAGCGAGGGGCTCATGATACAGCCAGCACGCGCATCCGGCCCGTTATCTGAGGAAGGGTCATATGTAGAGGGAAGGAGCTGAGGGTCAGACGCGTCAGACCTATCGCAATCTCGCAAGAAGAGCGACGGCTGCGAATCATCCCACCGCTTCCCCTTTGGATCTTCTCTGGAGGGGAAGCAGCTACCGCGAGGGGGAGGGTAACATCGCCATGACCGCTCAAGCCATCACCCACGGAGCCGACCGGTGTCTCCGCTTCGCCAATGCCCAAGGACAGCGCTTCCAACTGCAGGTCGAGGATGACCCCACCAATGCCTGTGCCTTCAGCATCCACGTTGTCTCGCTGCCTGAGATCAGCGTACCCGCCGAAAAGCCCTTAGAGGGTGAGCCACCCTCTATCTTCAATGTGCTTACCGCCCGAGAGCGTGATGTGGTAGCTCTTGCCGCCGAAGGGCTCACTAATGACCAGATGGCGCGCCGGTTATACATCAGCCGGTCCACGGTCAAAACGCACCTTCAGAACATCTATGCCAAGGTTGGCGTTTCGAATCGGACTGCCCTTGCTGCCCTCATGCATGGGGCAGCGTAGATCAACAACCCCAGGATGCCTCGGATGTGGCGCCCTGGGGTTCGATGAACACTGTTGTATCTATATCGCTATCATCCCAGGAGTGGCATCACGCCGTACATGACGACGAATGACCATGCGATGCACACGGTGAAGATGGATAGTTGGATCAAGCATATGGGGTGGTAGCTTCCCTTGAAGCGAAACACCTTGAATACCCATTCTACCAGGGGTGCGAACACTACGGCACCGATGAGTATGGTTGGGATGACGATGGTCCAGCTTGGAGGATAGGTGCTCACGATGGCTGACGCGAATACGATACCAGCAAAAGTGAAAGCCATGCCACTCCTCTTCCACTTGGGATACCAAATGAGGATGGCAAGGGCGCCTGTGATCAGCTGGACCATGATGAGCAGTGGAAAGTTGCCCGATCCATAGGCAGGGGATAGCGGGTTCATCACCCAGGAGATGATGCCGCCTACGTACATACCCACCGTAGCCCACGTGCTGCCCCAGATGGTCAATTGCCCGATATCGCCAAGCACTTGGCTCACGAAGAAGCGGCTCTTGGGCTGATCGGTGGGGTTCGGCCCTTCTGTAGGAGCAGGGATGGTCATCCAGGGCATCAGGCGGAAGAGCAGCGAACATGCTGGCACGATGATGGCGACACCGATGGACACGGCAATGAAGAGCGGCAAACCCAATGGCGAGATGATGCCGTAGAGCAACGCAAAGCACACGGGGCAGGTGACAACGGTGCCTACGATGAGCGATGTAGCCACCTTCTTCAGCTCTGGGCCATAGAAGATGACGAATACCTGTACGGTAAGGACTGTGGCGAAGGTGGGGATCCAGCCACTAGTGAACATCCAATCGTAGAGCACCTGTCCGAGGATGAGCGAGAGGCATGTGGTCACGAACATGACGGTGAAAATCTTCCCATTGCCCGCCACGCCCGTACCAGCCCAGGGTGACTTGCGTCGCTCTAACGCTGCCGCTACAAAGCCCATGATGATCATGCCGATGGAGGCAGGTAAGGCGGCGATGAACGAGCCTTCGGTCAGGTCAGCGAAGAACCAGGCGACATAGTACAGAGGGCCCCCCTCCATACACCCGGCCATCATGGTGCTGAAGCCATAGATGAGATCGTTGCTCATGAGCATCGGTTGCACAGCAGTCATGAGCAGGTACAACGCGATAGCGAAGACGACCGTCCCGATGAATGCCGGTAAGATCTCAAGACGGGATACGGCCCGGTCGGATGATCGGTCCTCGGGTGCATATACCTGCTCGTCCATATCCTCATCAAGGAATGAGTTCTTCATGAGAGTACCTTCTCTCTTCGTTGTTGGTGAAAGCAGCCTTTGTTCGATCCCTCTGTCGTTCAAGGGATACGAGAATGCGCACAGGGAATGCTCTCCGTGGCAGTTAAAGGGCATTTTCTGAGGAAGGTTCTGGACCATAGGATCGTAACCCATGTTCTCCAAGAACCGATATCGGTCGAAGAGATGATTATCGGTTCGATGTCATCCTTTTGACTGATTCCGGTTCTGACCTCAGGTGGATACCATAGGTGTCGGGATGATACGAGATGCCGTCTTGGGCCGCCGATGAGCGCAGCCTTGGTATTTGCCGCGCCAGCCGGAAGCCCTTCGCTCTCCTCTGCGGGACTATCCAGAGAACAGAGAAGGAGAGCGCTTATGAGCACATGGTATCCCGAAGCCGATCTGGTCATCCAGCATCCGAAGATCTACACTGTCGCCATCACCTGCGACGAGGTCAAGGCCGGTAAGACCGACTTCCCTATCATCGAGGACGGCGGCGTGGCCGCCAAGGACGGCAAGATCATCGCCGTGGGCACGGCTGCCGACGTTGAGCCCTTCATCGGCAAGCACACCAAGGTCATCGATGCGACGGGCCAGATCCTCACGCCCGGCTTCGTCGAGTGCCACATGCATGCGAAGTGGAGCGGCGAGAACCTGTTGAACCTGGACTTCATGGGCGTCAAGAGCCGCCAGGCCATCCTGGACGCTGTGGCTGAGAAGGCCGCCCAGGCCAAGCCCGGCGAGTGGATCGAGGGCGACGGCTGGAACGAGCTCATCTGGGAGGACAG
>CAJURZ010000001.1:163597-207831 GCA_910588905.1 uncultured Eggerthellaceae bacterium | reverse complement strand
GATCTACACCCATGTGGATCGTCAGCATCTGGTGGAGGAATATCTCTCCTCCCATCCCCGCGCCGCTCGGCACAGATGACGAAGAGCGCCTGCTGCGGCCTCATCATCTGATACAATCCTCAAACGACTGTACGCATATCACCGAGAGGGCAGTAATCCATGTCATTGCTTGACAGGTTCGCAGACTTCGGAGGGAACATGGCCACGGACATGGCCATAGACCTGGGAACCGCGAACACGCTCGTTGCCATCACGGGCGAAGGCATCGTCATCAATGAGCCTTCGGTCGTTGCCATAGAAAAGAGCACCCATCGCGTCTTGGCCGTGGGTCACGAGGCGAAGAACATGATCAACCATACGCCGGATGCCTTCAGCGCGGAGCACCCCTTGAAGGACGGCGTCATAGCTGATTACGATGTGACGGAGGCCATGCTCTCGGCCTTCATCTCCAAAGCCTCTGATCGCAAGTATCCTTGGCAGGCCAAGCCTCGCATCGTCATCTGCATCCCCTGCGGTGCCACCTCCGTTGAGAAGCGTGCCGTGTTCGAGGCGGCCATCCAAGCCGGTGCCAAGCAGGCCTATCTCATCGAAGAGCCCATGGCTGCTGCCATGGGAGCCGACCTGCCCGTGACCGAACCCACAGGTTCCATGGTGGTGGATATCGGCGGTGGCACCACGGAAGTGGCCGTCATCTCCTTAGGCGGCATCGTATCCTCCTCCAGCCTGCGCCTGGCAGGCAATCGGTTGGATGAGGCCATCGCCATGCATCTGCGGGACCTTCTGGGCATCAAGATAGGAGAGCGCACCGCTGAGGTCATCAAGATCAAGATAGGTAGCGTCCTTCCCTTTGAAGATGGCCGAGAGCGGGACATGATCATCTCCGGTCAGGATGTCTACACGGAACAACCCAAAGAGGTCACCATCCAGTCCGAAGATGTGCGCGCCGCGCTCCAGGCTCCCATCGAGGAGATGGTCTTGCACATCAAGGATACCTTCAAGACCACCAATCCTGACCTGGCCTCCGACATCATCCAGAATGGCATCCTGCTCACGGGTGGTGGCGGCCTGCTGTCCGGCTTGGATCGCTATCTCACAGACAGGCTGGAGATCCCCGTCTGGGTGTCTGAGACGGCCCTTACCAACGTGGTCTCTGGTTGCCTGAAGGTGCTGGAGACTCCCACGGCCCTTCGTCAGACCTTGATGCGGTCCAAGTAACCTCCCAAGGACCGTGGCACTCGATCTCCAAGACCAAGGAACGCCCGTGACCCGCATCCTGGCGGCCATCTTGGTGGGCTTGAGCGTGGTCATGATCGCCATCTACGCCATCGAAGGAGACGGCGGTCCCCTGCACCGGGCCCAGCAGGCCGTCCATTCACTGGTGGCTCCCGCTCAGGTGGCAGGAGCCCACGTTGAGGCCGCTATGGACCGGGCGGAAGAGGCTGTGGCGGATGGCTCCGCTGATGAGGAGACCCTCTCTTCGCTCAAGGAGAAGAATGCCCAGTTGACGCAGCTTCTGACCCAAGCTGAGGAATACCGGTTGGAATCCGAGCGGCTGCGCGGGCTCTTGGAGCTGAAGGACATCTACAAGATAGAGGGCATCGGCGCACGGGTCATCGGCCGCTCTACGGACGCGTGGAATCAGACCATCACCATTGATGCGGGTACGGACGAAGGGGTCCAGAAGGGGCTCACGGTCATGGGGCCTGCAGGGGTCATCGGCCAAGTGGTAGAGGCCGCACCCTCCTCTTCGGTGGTGCGCCTGTTGACGGATCCGAACTCCGGCGTGGCAGCTCAGGTGCAATCGAGCCGGGTGGAAGGCGTGGTCCGCGGATCCTTATCCGGAGCGCTCCATCTTGAGAACGTAGATGCTGCGGCGGTGGTGAACCAAGGGGATGTGGTGCTCACCAGCGGTCTGGGAGGGAGCTTCACCAAGGGGCTCTTGATCGGGACGGTGGTACGCGTGGAAGGCAGCGCCAACGATGGCACTCGGGTGATCGTCGTAGCACCCAATGAGGTGGCAGCGGCCTTAGAGGAGGTCACCGTGGTCTTCAGTGCCAGCGAATCTGCGGGCATCATCAAGTCTGGCGCTGCCTCAGAGGGCTCTTCCGCCGCATCCGATGCTTCCTCTGCCGAGGGTGCCTCCGGTGTTTCTTCGGCTCCCCAGCAGATCCAGGGAGGACAGTCCTGATGACGCGCTTCATCCCTGAGATCCTCTGCACGGTGGTGGTCCTGATCCTGCAGGTGGTGATAGCGCCGGCTATCGGCATCGGCTACGGGCTGCCGAACTTCGTACTGGCCTTCTGCGTGGCCTTCGCGGTGGCCTCCCGGCGGACCAACGTGGTGGTGATGCCCTTCTTGGCAGGTCTCGCCTTCGACCTTCTGGGCACGGGCCCGGTGGGCGGATTCGCCCTGCTTTGTCTGGTGGCTTCTGGTGTGGCAGCGCTGCTGTACGACCGCATAGACAACGACACGTTGTTCATCCCGCTTGCCTGCATCTGCATCTGCATCCTGGGAGCTGAGGTGCTCTACGCTTGCATCTGCGTAACGTGTGGGTGGCATGTGGGTTTAGGGGAGGCGCTGCTCTATCGGTCGCTGCCGAACTTCCTCTATGATACGGTGATAGCGCTTGTCATGTATCCGCTCTTGCGCCTCCTTCTCCGGCGCACCAGCGGGAGCGCAGAGATGCCATCCATCGGCTAGGAGCCAACCAGAGAGCCTATGACGCTAGCACTCGTTGCAGGGATCATAACGGCGGTGATCCTCGTGGGCGCCGTCCTCATCTATGTCATCATCCGGCGGCGCGATGCCGAGCGCTCCTCCTCAGACGATGCCCTCGGAGCTGAGCTCACCAACATCAAAGTGGGGTTCGATGAGGCTGCCTCTGCTGAGGGGGAGGGCACCACGGACGTCAAGGTGTCCTCTGCCCATGATCCGTCCAAGGCTCCTGCGGCTTTCTCGCGGCGCTTCTTGGCTCTGGGCCTGCTGGCAGCGGGTGTTTTCGCCACGTTGGCAGCCCGCATTTGGAATCTCCAGGTGAAGAGCGGCCAAGGCTATGAGAAGGAAGCCGAGGACAACCTGCTCACGAGCGTTTCCACTCCTGCTCCACGGGGGTGCATCTACGACGTTCGCGGGCGCGAGCTGGTCACGAACGAATCCAGCCAGACGGTCCTCGCGGAACCATCGGTGGCCGATGATCCTGATACGGTGCTGCGCCTGGCGGCAGTGCTGGGCCTTCCTGCTCCCATCGTGCGCCAACGCATCCAGGATGCCTCCAGCGGAGCCCAGAACCAGCGGGTGGTGGCCGAGGGCGTGCGCCTGCGGGATATCGCCTTCATCGCCGAGCATCCGGATGCCTTCGAAGGGATCTCCATGGAGACGCGGACGGTGCGCCATTATCCTTTCGGAGCGCTGGCTTCCCATGTGCTGGGCTATACGGGTTCTCCCACAGACGATGAGCTTTCTCAGGCGGCCACCGGTCGCAAGATCCATAGCACGGACATCGTGGGGAAGAGCGGGGTCGAGCGCATCTACGACGGCACCCTCTCCGGGGATCAAGGGGAGCGGCGCATGATGGTGGATGCGAAGGGCAGCGTAGTGGCCGTCATAGGCGAGACGTTGCCTTCCAAGGGCTCTGACCTGCATCTGACCATCGATGCCTATGCCCAATCCGTTGCCGATCGGGTGCTGGCTGAGACCATCGCTCCGCTCGGGGACATCGGCACCGGCGTGGGCAAGGGAGGCGCGGTGGTGGCCATGAATGTGAAGGATGGCTCCATTCCCGTCATGGCCAGCTATCCCACCTTCGACCCTTCCTATTTCACCAACGGCATCCCCCAGGACATCTGGGACCTCTACAACACCGATGAATCCAACGCTCCCATGGTGAACCGCGTGGTGAACGGGCAATACGCCCCTGCTTCCACCTTCAAGGCCTTCACCTCCATGGCAGGGCTGCATCACGGCTTCGCTGACTATGAGACCGAATGGGAATGCGGAGGCGCTTGGGACGGCTTCGGGAGCGGGGATGTGCAGAAGTGCTGGCTGCACAGTGGCCATGGCTTCATGGATCTCCACGATGGCATCGTGAACTCCTGCGACGTGGTCTTCTATGAGATAGCGAAGGCCTTCTATGACCACGGTCCTGAGGGCACGGGAGAGATATCGGACACGGCCCTTCAGGAATACCTGCAGCTCTATGATTTCGGCTCTCCCACGGGTATCGACCTCCCTGATGAATCCGCCGGGCGCATTCCCACCCCTGAATGGAAAGCGGAGCAGTGGCGTAACGTCCCCTCCGAAGCCTACTGGCGCGGCGGTGATTACACCAATATGATCATCGGCCAAGGGGACGTGCTCATCACCCCGCTGCAGCTGGTAGTGGCCTACGGGGCCATCGCAACGGGGAAGATCCTGAAGCCCCACGTGCTAGCAGAGGTGCGCAACAGCGAAGGGGAAGTGGTGGTGAGCGCCCAGGCAGAGGTGGTGGGTGAGCCGGATGTCAATCAAGAACATCTGGAATACGTGCGAGAGTCCCTCCATGACATGATCGCGGAGAGCCACGATGCGTGGCCCTCCTTCTCTGCGCGGAATCTGGATGCGGCGGGCAAGTCCGGCACTGCCGAGCATACGGATAGGCTGGCCGATGCCTGGTTCGTAGCCTATGCTCCCTATGATGATCCGAAATACGTGGTGGCTTGCATCTTGGAAGAGGGTGATAGCGGTGCCAAAGAGGCAGGTCCTGTGGTGGCTCAGGTCTTGGCGGCCCTCTTCGAAGGGGAAGCCCAGGATGCAGGTAGCTTGGAGGTTGCCCGCATCTCCGGCTCTTCAGGACGCTCCGTTGCCCGCGAGAGCGGGACTGGCTCGGTGAGGACGGACTGACCCATGCCCTTGCCTCAGATCAGCTCCGTTCATGCGGCCGCCACTCCCACCCATGCAGCCTCTGCGCGCAGGGGCCGTCTGTCCTCGGTGGTCTGCTGGCCCTTCCTCATCGTCTGCGTGGTCTTGGTGGCCTTCGGCCTCTTGATCTGCTGGTCGGCGGTGCAGACCGACGATGACTACAGCTTCTCGCGCCAGCTCATGGGCGTGGCGTTGGGGATCTTGGCCATGGTGGCGCTCTGGATGTTCGATTATCGCAAATTCGGGGCTCTCACCTACCCGCTGCTCATCGTGAGTGTGATCCTCATCCTCTCGCCGCACCTGCCCATCATCGGGCGCACCGTCATGGGAGCCACTTCCTGGATCTACATCGGCATGCAGGTGCAGCCGGGAGAGTTCGCGAAGGTCACCGTCGTGCTCTTCGCTGCCAGTATGTTGGCGAAGTATAAGGGACGGCTGGATGACGTGAAGGAGTACTGCAAGTGCGTCGGGCTCTTGCTGGTGCCCTTCGTCTGCATCATGACCCAACCCGACTTGGGCACGGGGCTCGTGTACCTGTTCATATCAGCGGTGGTGCTGGTGATGGGCGGGGCGCGCCTGCGCCTGCTCCTCATCACGTTGGCGCTGTTCATAGGGGCCATAGCTTGCGTGTTCGCCCTGGATGAGGTGCTGAAGTACCAGACCGCTGACGGAACGTGGGAGTACAAGCTGCTCAAGAACTACCAGCGCAACCGCTTGCTCGTCTTCATGAACCAGGAGGCTCTCTCCACGACAGACGAAGGCTACAACCTGAAGCAGGCTATGATCGCCATAGGCTCAGGGGGGCTGTTCGGCAAGGGCTTGGGCTATGCCACCCAGTCCGCCTTGGGCTTCCTGCCCGAAGCGCCCACGGATTTCATCTTCTGCGTACTGGCCGAGGAGCTGGGCTTCTTCGGTGTAGTGGTGCTCTTGGGCCTCTATGCAGCCCTCGTGGGCATCAGCATCCACATAGCCCGCAACTGCGGGAACCTCTTCGGGATGCTGATCGTGTGCGCCATCGTGGGGATGTGGCTGTTCCAGATCCTGGAGAACATCGGGATGTGCTGTGGCCTCATGCCCATCACCGGCATCCCGCTCCCCTTCGTCAGTTACGGTTCATCATTCATGATCGTGAATTTCGCCATGTTGGGACTGATATCATCTGTATACTCGCACGAGATGGCGCCGATGACAGGAGTAGGCTATGGGTCTTCCCGTTGACATCCCAGAGATCTTCAAGATAGCGAAGGATATGCAGGCAGTGGGCAGCGTGCCCGTTTCCGTCTCCGTCATCATAGACGACAGTGCCGATGGCGATCTAGCGGCGAAGGTTCGGGCGGCCTTCGCTTCCACCAATGCCCATACCCGGGTGACGGTGACCTACCTTGATGGGGGCTATCGGGCAGGAGAGGTGCGCGATGACTTCGCCGTTATCGTAGCGGGTGAGTCTCCTGAAGTGGGAAGGCTGGCCGCTCAGGTGCGCGAGCATTCAGTGCCCGTGATGGTGGTGACGGATGACGCCGCATCCACGGCTCGCATCGCCCAGGAGGCAGGCGCTCCCATTCCCCCTGCTGACATAGCTGCTCCCGTGAAGCTCAAGAGTGGCATTGAAGAGAAAGTGGCTTCTTTCGTGCCTGCCCTGAGGGCCCGGGTGGATGATGTGACCGGTGAGGGCCCTGTGCCGCTCACGGATGATGCTTTCAAGCTGCTCTACGGGCGGATGGGGGAGTGGATCATCACCACCTGTCCTGATAAGAAGCTCACCTTGGCCCTGGCGTTCCCCTTCATCCGCAGGCCTTTGGCTGATGATGCCATATCCGCCACTGCTATCCAGAACGCTGCGGTGGGTTTCGTCCCCATCATCCCCGGGGCGGATATGCCCATCATGACCCTCAATCAGATGAAGATGATCCTGCAGATAGCCACTGCCTACGGATGCCCCTTGGATGCGAACCGCATCAAAGAGCTGGCCTTCGTATTGGGCGGCGCTTTCCTGGCTCGCAATATAGCCCGAGCCGGGGCGAAGCTCATCCCCTTTGCGGGCTGGGCCATCAGCGGAGCTGTGGGCTTTGCGGCCACTGAGGCCATGGGCCGGGCGGCGGTGGAGTATTTCGAGGCTGGTGGGGATATCGTCGGCATCGCCCAGGTGGTGCAGACGGCCCGAGACGGCGCTGTCTCCACGGTGAGCGATGCGGCTGGCACCAAGCTGGGCCAGCGCGTATTAGGCCGTGTCTCCCAGGCCGTCCCCGGCGTCGCTCGTGTCGTTGCCCGCTCTCAGCGGTCCTGACAGGCTCATGGGAAGAAGCAGCATCTGGGAGCGGGTGGCTCCGCTCCTCCGTCAGGTGGAAAGGCCTGGTCGCTATGCGGGAAGCGAATGGGGCGCCGCTCCCGTGTCGCGGGACGAGTTCGCCTTTTGCATGGTCTACCCGGATACCTATGAGCTTGGTCAAGCCAATCAGGCCATTCGCATCCTCCAGAATCGAGTGAATGATGAACCGGGTATGGCGGCAGAGCGGGCCTATCTGCCTGCGGCGGACATGGCTGATGCCATGCGCGCGGCTGACGTTCCGCTCTTCTCGTTGGAGAGCACCACTCCCTTGGCTGAATTCGACGTGATAGGCATCACGCTGCCCCATGAGCTCTGCGCCACCAACGTGTTGGAGGTGCTCAGCCTCTCTGGCATCCCCCTCTTCTCTGGGGACCGAAGCGAGGCCGACCCCATCATCTTGGGGGGAGGACCCTGTGCTTTCAATCCCGAGCCCTATTCCCGAGCCTTCGATGCCCTCCTCATAGGCGAGGGGGAGGGATCCTTGCCCGAGGCGTTGCGGTGCGTGCGCTCCCTCAGGGAAGAAGGCGCATCTCGCCAGGAGATCCTCGAGGCTTTGAGCCGGGTGGAAGGGACCTACGTACCGTCTCTCTATGAGATGGATGGAGAGGCCGGGTGCTTGGTGCCCAAAGGAGCGGCCCCTCAGCAGGTGCGCAAGCGCATCTTCGACGGATTCGCGGATTCGGATGCCTGGGAGCCCATGGTGGTTCCCTTCGTGGAATGCGTCCATGACCGGTTGAACGTGGAAGTGCTCAGGGGGTGCTCCCGCGGGTGCAGGTTCTGCCAAGCGGGCATGATCTACCGCCCGGTCCGAGAGCGGTCTGCTGACAACATCATCAGCGCCGTCGAGCGGGGGATCGCAGAGACGGGCTACGAGGAGGTCAGCTTGACCTCGCTCTCTACCACTGACCATTCTCAGATATCCTCCATCCTGAGCCGCTTGAACGATCGCTTCGAGGGGACCGGGGTGCGCCTGTCCATCCCCTCCCAGCGCTTGGACTCCTTCGGGGTGAGCATGGCAAGCCTCGTGGCGGGTCAGAAGCGGGGTGGCCTCACCTTCGCTCCGGAGGCAGGTACCCAGCGCTTGCGGGACGTCATCAATAAGAACGTCACAGAACAGGATCTGATGAGCGCCGTGGATGCCGCCTTGGAAGCAGGGTGGCAGCGAGTGAAGCTCTATTTCATGGTGGGATTGCCCACGGAGACGGATGAGGATGTGCGGCAGATCGGCCGGTTGGCGAGCGATGCCTTCGCTCGGATGCGCGAGGCTACGCCTCCCTCCGATCGGGGTCGACTGAAGATGACCGTGGCAGTGGCCGTTTTCGTGCCCAAGGCTCACACTCCCTTCCAGTGGGAGGGGCAGGTCAGCCCCGAAGAAGCGCGTCGACGGGTGCAGCTGATCAAGGAAGCCGTTCGCTTCAAGGCGGTGCGCGTGGATTACCATGAGCCCAAGACCAGCTTCTTGGAGGCGGTCATGAGCCGGGGCGGCCGTGAGGTGGCGCTCTTGGTGGAAGAGGCTTGGAAGGCCGGCGCGCGGTTCGATGCCTGGACCGAGCACTTCTCAGAGGATGCCTGGAGGCAGGCAGCGGAGAAGACGGGGGTCGATATGGAAGCGGTGGCCTTGAGCCCCTTCGCTCTGGATGACCCCCTGCCTTGGGACCATATAGATGCTGGGGTATCCAAGCGCTTCCTGGCCAAAGAGCATGAGCGGGCCCATGCTGGCAGGGCCACAGAGGATTGCACCTTCGGTCCCTGTACGGTGTGCGGCATCTGCGAAGAGCCCCGCAGCGGTCTGGCGCTCCAAGCTGAGAGGGGGTCCCATGGCTGAGGCTCGTACCTTCCGCCTTCGCGTCCGCTATGGCAAAGCGGGGCGGCTCTCCATGCTCTCTCACCTGGAGATCACCCATGCCCTTGAGCGCCTCGTGCGCCGCAGTGGTCTCCCTTTCGCGCTCTCCCAGGGGTTCTCTCCTCATATGAAGATCGCGTTCGGGCCAGCCTTGCCGGTAGGGGTAGGGGGAACGGATGAGGTGTTCGATGTGACGCTCACCGCCTATGTCGCTCCCGAGAAGGCCCTTGGCGCCCTCAAGGCGTGCGCGCCCTCTGATCTGATGCCTCGGGCTTGCGCCTATGTGGAACCCCAGGCTCCGGCGGCATCGGTGGCCTTCCCAGTGAGCAGCTACGAGGTGCGCCTCTCCTGTCCTTTGGAGAGCCTGCGCGTGCCCGAGTCGGTCACCCTCGTGCGCAAAGGGAAGGAGAAGGAGCTTCGGTGCGTTGACTTCTTGGAGGGTGAGCCCGGGCTCACGTCGGAAGGGTTCACGTTCGCTCTCAGATCCAAGGATACCGGTTCGCTTCGCGCTGATGCCTTCGCCTCTGCTCTCCTTGCGGAGAGCTGTGGGGAAGGGGCAGCGCCCGCCATCGTCTCCTTCACCCGGTGCGCTCTGAGCGCTTAGCCGCCATGGGGGATGATGGCCTCAGGGGCATCCAGGGGGTGCGCGCCCAACGTGGCATCTGCCTTGCCCTCTCCTTGGCATCAGCGGTGCTCATCTGCGCTCAATGCGCTGCCTTGGGCTTCGCCATCACCTCGCTCTGGCAGGGGGTCCCGCTCGGTGAGGTGATCTGGGCAGTGCTCGGGTTCATCAGTTGTTTTGCAGGTCGTTTGGGGCTTTCTGCCCTGGAGGACTTCCTCTCCTGCCGCTTCGCCTTCCATGCGTCCGGCAAGCTGGAACGGGAGTACCTGAATGCCCTTGCCTTCTCGGGGCCTGCTCTCGTTCAGCGGTTCGGTCCTGCTTCGAGCGTCCTTGCCGCTACCGCTGACATCACGAAGGTCCGGGACTATATCGCGAGCATCCTGCCCAAACAGGTTGCCATGGTGGCCGTCCCCTTGGCGCTCTGCGTTGCCATCTTCGCCTTCGACGAGGTGAGCGGATTCATCGTGGCTGTCTGCTTTCCGTTCATCATCATCTTCATGCGCCTGGTGGGACACACCGCCTCCGATGATGCTGCCCGGCGTCACGAGGGCTTTGCCCAGATGTCCGATCATTTCATGGACGCTCTCCGCGGGCTGTCCACCTTGCGGGTCTTCGGTCGTGCCCAGGGCTATGGGAAGGCTGTGTTCGCGGCTTCAGAGGAATACCGCCGCCAGGTGATGCGCACCTTGCGCACGGCAACGCTCTCCAGCACGGTGCTGGATATCTTCGCCACCTGTGGGCTGGCGGCCGTTGCCATCATGTTGGGGTTCCGCTTGGTGGAGGGCGAGGTGGGCTTCTTCCCTGCCCTTTGCGTCCTGCTCTTGGTACCCGAGTTCTTCATCCCCATCCGTCGTTTCGCGAAGGGCTTCCACGCTAGCTTGGAGGGGAAGTCGGCCCTGGCCCAGGTGCGCCAGGCCATCGGCTTTGCAACGGATGCCGCCTCCCGGCAGGTGGGCTATGAGAGCATGGAGAACGAACCGGACCTGATCTGCGCTCTGGGCCGCTCGGACCTTCCTCGCATCAGGTTCGAAGGCGTGCGGTTCTCCTATGGTGGCGGCCCTCATATCCTCAAGGATGCCACCTTCGATCTGGGAGAGGCCCGGCTCGTGGTGGTCACGGGGCCCAGTGGCGCGGGAAAATCAACGCTTTTGGATATCCTGGCTGGCTTCACTGACCCTACCAGTGGCCACATCTGCGTGAACGGCGCGGAGGCGGAAACGCTGAAACGGGCGGATTGGCATTCCCATGTGGCATACATCCCTCAGCGACCTCATATCTTCAATGGCTCTTTGAGGGACAATGTGCGTCTCTTGGATCCGAAGGCCACTGATGAGCGGATCGCTGATGCCCTGCACCAGGTGGGATTGGGGCGGCTGGTGGAGGAAGGGGAGGGCCTGGATGCGCTGCTCGGCGAAGGGGGGCGCCCGCTTTCGGGGGGAGAGGCCCATCGGGTGGCTCTGGCCCGGGCTTTGGCGGATCCGGGGCGCAGGGTGGTGGTGCTGGACGAGCCCACGGCCCATCTGGATATCCTCACTGAATATGACCTGGAGCGTACGCTCCAAGAGGCCTTCGCTTCCAAGCTGGTCATCATGGCCACCCATCGCCTGCGCTGGACGGAGCGGGCTGATGTGAACCTCGTGGTGGAAGGCGGTCGGGTCAGGATGGAGGGCCCTCGCACCCAGACCCAAGGGATGGAGGATGATCTGGATTGGTTCAGGGCCCATATGCCCAAGAGGGGAAGCGAAGGGATGGTCGACGGGTCCGTTGCGTCCACCTCACCCCAGAGAGAGGAGTCCTTCGATGGGAATGCATCCGTCGCTGCTCCCCAGGGTGTTCCGTCCCTTGGGCGCATGCTCTTTCGCAATCACGCCGGTCTGGCGCTTCTTTCCATCCTGCTCTCGGTGGTGGCAGCGCTCTTCGCATCTGCGCTGATGTTCACCTCCGGCTATATGATCTCCTTGGCGGCGGCCATCCCCTTCACTGTCCTCGCTTTGCATCTGCCCTCCATCCTCGTACGTATCTTCGGTGTGGGCAAGCCTCTCATAGACTACATCGAACGGCTGCTGGGCCATGATTGGGTCCTGCGCGCGACCAGCCTGCTCAGGCGGCGGCTCTTCGAGGCAGTGGAGCGCCGGGAAGGGGTGCAGCGCACCTTCAAGCTGGGGGATGTGCTGGCAACGCTGGCTGAGGATATCGCGGCTGTCCAGGATCTCTTCCTGCGCTGCGCTTTCCCCTTGGCCTGCGCGCTCATCTTGGTGCTGATCGTGCCCTTGGCGGCTTCGTTCGCCTCAGGGCTTCTCGGGGCGGCTCTCTTCGCCCTGATGCTCTTGGCTACGGTGGGGATCGGTGTGGGGGCGCTCTTGCTGGACCGGAGGAGGCTTGACGAGGCCCAGGCTACCACGCGCTCCCTTTACGGCATCCTGACCGATCATGTCCTGGGGATCCGGGATGTGATCCTCTCTGGCCAGGGGAGCGCTTTTGCCGAGCGCATAGCTCGGGTCCATGAACGCTCTGATGGCCTCGAGCGCTCTCTGGCAGCCCGCAAGCGCCTGCGCTCCTTCGCCTGCCAGCTGCTGATGGGCTTCGCGGTCGTCTTCTGCCTCATCTGGTCCTCTCAGGCTTTCACCCTTGCTCCTGAGGGCGTGCCGTTCGCGCAGGGAGGGCAGGAAGGGATGCTGGTGGATCTGCTTGCGAACCTGGCTCCCACCGGGGAGGCTCCTTGGCCGCCCAACTGGATAGCTGCCTTCTCCATCTGCCTCTTCCCGCTGATCGAATTCCTGCTGCCTGCCACAGAGGCGTTCTTGGAGGGGCATGCGACCCGCCAGGGTGCCCAGCGCCTAGGGGTTATCCTGGGAGGCGCCGATGGTCCTGCCCGCGCCGCTCATGCCCATGCCGCACCTGTCCAGGATGCATCTTGGGCTGTTGAGATGGAAGGGGTGGGCCTGTCGTTTCCGGGATGCTCTCGTCCTGCGCTCTGCGGCCTGGACCTTCGCATCCCAAAGGGGAGCCTCACTGCCGTGGTCGGTCCGAGCGGGGCAGGGAAGAGCACCTTCGCGAAGCTCATCGCCTGCGTCCTTAGGCCCACCGTTGGCACCGTGCGCACCCAGGGCAGCGTCGGGTTGATAGAGCAGGATGCCTATGTGTTCCACAAGAGCTTGCGGGAGAACCTCCTGATAGCCGATGGTACGGCGACGGATGACCGGTTGGTGCGCGTGCTGGGCCAGGTGGGGCTCTCGGGGCTGTTGGAGCGGCTGCCGAAGGGGTTGGACAGCCTGCTGGCCCCGGGGGGAGAGGATGTCTCGGGGGGTGAGGCCTGTCGCATCACTGTAGCCCGAGCGCTGCTGGCAGGGTTCGATACCATCATCCTTGACGAGCCGTTCCGAGCACTGGACCCTGATACCGAACGGGCCGTCATGGATACCATTCAGGAGACCCTGGCTGATAAGACGGTGATCGTCATAACCCATCATATCCAGGATATCCGTCGCTTCGATGATGTCATCTTCATGGCCGCTCCGTGAGGGTTCCGGAGATGATCCTCATCGTGGGTTCGCTCATACGGATAGTGCCCAGAAGTTGCGGGCTTGGGAGATGATGGTATCCAGATCCCATCTCTGCTTGCTGCGCTCGGGGGAATTGGGGTCGCGCACTTCTATGGCATCCGGATCGTCGCCGCCAGCCAGCAGGATGAAATGCCCATCAGTGGTGAAATCCCCTGGCCCGACGCAGCCTATGACCGGGTGGCCCATGCGCAGCTGGGTCATGATGACATCGCTGCTGGCAGGTAGCTCCCGAGAGCGCATCCCCAGCTTCTGCGCACCTTCCTCCATGAAGCTCCAGCTGGTGGCACCGGCATCTACGAACCCGTGGTCTTCGCTGAAGCGGCTCATCTCTACCGGCCCCAAAGAGGTCTTGCCTGTGAGGTAGATATAGGCCATGGAAAGGGCCGTAGGACCACAGCCGTGGGTGCTGATCGTGGCACCGGCATAGGGCTCCTGGGCCCAGGCCTCGTCGATCTGATAGAGGTAGGGCATCTCCCCGCGCTTCCATTGGGATACCGGCGTGCTCAGCCTTCCCGAGCGGCTCTCCTGACCAGAGAGTGCGCTACCCGTTGCATTCGCTGATCCCAGCAGCCCGCTATCCTTCACGGTGGTGAGCACCATACCCAATAGGATGACAGCGAAGGCCAATGACGCCACCATGGCTATGGCTTTGAGCACGGGTAGCGGCGCTGGCTGGGTAGGCGTGGGGCGATAGGGAACGTTCCGTTCGGAACAGGTGGGAGCAACGCTCCGAGTTCGGTACCGAGGGTTGTAGTTGAGGGTAGGGGGAGGCGGATAGGTGCCCATGGGTGCTCCTTTCTCAGGCAAGCCTCATATCAGGGCCTGAGAGAACCCTATCCGACCGTCCCCTTAACCTTCCCATAGCGAAATCCTAAGATTTCCTTAATTCGCGTCTCGGAGGAGCATTCTGGTCAGATGAAACCCCTCTTGGCCTCTACAATGGGCTCATGGATAACCCTTCGAACAAGCGCATCCTGGTAGTGGATGATGAAGTGGCCATCGCTGATCTAGTGGCCAGCATCTTCCAAGGGGAAGGATTCTCTGTCCGGGCATGCTATGGGCCCGAAGAGGCCTTGGAGGCGGTCCGCTCCGAGGCGTTCGACCTCGCCCTCATAGATATCATGATGCCGGGGATGGATGGCCTTGAGCTCCTTCCCAAGCTGAGAGCAGCTTCAACTCCCATGCCTGTCATCTTCCTCACCGCCAAGGATGAAGAAGCCGATATCGTGGTGGGCTTTGCTTTGGGAGCGGAGGATTACGTGACGAAGCCCTTCAAGCCGCGAGAGTTGGTGGCCCGGGTGAGGGCGCGGCTCCGGCGCGGGGAAGGCTCATCCTCTAAAGAGAACTCGCACGAGTTGGCCCAGCTATCCAACGCGGGCATCACCATGGAGGTCAAGGCCCATCAAGCCTTTCTCCACGATATCCCGCTTGCTCTTACCCCGAAGGAGTTCGGCATCCTGCAGCTGCTGCTTTCGCGCCAGGGGGAACCCGTTTCGGCCAAGGAGCTCTATGAGCAGGTGTGGCAGGAGCCAGCCAACGCCTCATCCACGAACACGATCATGGTGCACATCCGTCATCTGCGTCAGAAGCTGGCGCACATAGATTCATCCGTGGAATTCATCCAAACGGCCTGGGGTGTGGGGTATAGGATCGCGAAGGGCCCGGAGAGGGATCGACCATGAGGGGCGAGCGGTACTCTGACCAGGCGCGTCTGCTTCGGCGGCGGCTCTCCTTGAAGCTGCTACGGGACTGGCTCATCTATACCGTGCTCTTCGCTTCCGCAGCCTTGGTGCTCAATGCCATGCTGGTGCCGCGCATCGCTGATGATATCGCCGATGCCACCTCCGAATGGCGTTACTGGGACCTTGCTGACTATTCTCTAGAGACCTGTCTGGATGGGCTGGATGGGCATCTCTTGGCGATGCAAGAGCCAAGCGCGGATCCCGCTGAAGACGAAGAGCGCCGTCAAAGCATCCTCTATGAGATAGAGCTTGCCTTCGAGATCATGGCGGCCAAGGGGACGCCCCCTGAAGACATCTTGGCTGAAGGCTCCATCAGTCAAGATGCCACCGAAGAGCTGGCTCCTTCCACCCATCTGCTCGTGACTTTGGATGGGTCACGGCCCCAGTGGTTGACGCTGGATGAGCTGCGTCAGCAGCTCATCTACAAGGATGCCTTGAGCAATGGCTCTTCTTGGGAGGATTGGCAGTTCTATTCCACCGAGTCCACCGTCGAAGGGCGGGACCTCTCGGTCTATAAGGGCATCCGTGCGTTCAAGCTACCCGTCGCCCTCGGGTCCTATCTATTGGGTTGCATCCTGGTGGTGCTGGTGGGGTTCGGAAGGTCCCTTCGCTATTTCGATGAGCTCTCCCGGGCCGTGGGCGGTCTGTTGTCCGACAAGGGAAAGCCCGTGGAGCTCTCGCGGGACTTGGTTATCACCCAGAGTGAATTGAACGACATCCGCCTGTCATCCTTGGCTGATGAGCGGGCGGCGAAGGCGGCAGAGCAGCGCAAGGATGAGCTGGTGGCCTATCTAGCCCATGACATCAAGACACCCCTCACCTCCGTGCTCGGCTATCTGCTGCTCTTGGATGAGGCTCCCGATATGGCTCCGGACACCCGCAGGCGCTACATCAAGACGGCGGTTGATAAGGCAGAGCGCCTGGAGGGCCTGATCGATGAGTTCTTCGAGATTACCCGCTATAACCTCCAGTCCATCCCCATAGAGCGAGAGCAGGTCGATCTCACGATGCTCTGCCAGCAGGTGGCCGATGAATCCTTCCCAGAGGCAGAGGCGCGTTCTTTGACGCTGGCCGTGACGGGCCCGAAGGAGGCGAAGGCCTTCGTGGATCCAGGCAAGCTGGCCCGGGCGGTGGGGAACGTGGTGCGCAATGCCGTTGCTTTCGCCGACAGCGGCACGGCAGTCGATATCAGCCTCAAGCCGGACGCAGACCAATGGAGGCTGACCATAGCGGACCAAGGCAAGGAGATATCCCCTGCGCACCTGGAGAGCATCTTCGAGAAGTTCTATCGGGAGGATGCCTCCCGATCTTCTGCTTATGGCCGGGCGGGGCTCGGGTTGGCTATCGCCAAGGAGATCGTCTTGGCCCATAAGGGCACCATCACCGCAACCAGCGAAGAAGGCCTCACTGCCTTCATCATCACGCTACCCCGATGAAGGGGCGCACGACGCTCCCTTCCATCAGAAGGCTGAGCCTGGGGGGCCTTCTCGTCCCCTTCGGGCCTGCCGGAGAAGATGGGATCTCCATCCTTTTCATCCCACGCGTTTGAGGCTATCATGCATCCTATGGCAAAGCATGAAGAATACGACTGGCTCAACGACCCTTTCGATGAGAAGAAGATCGCCGAGGAGCAAGAGCAGGCGAAGATGTCTGGCTGCTCTCGGATGGGCGTGCTCATCGCGGCTATCGTGGTCATCGTCATCCTCGTGCTCTTCGCTTTCGTCTCTTGCTCCGTTCTCACCCTCGGTGCCTGATCCGTGGCGTTGGCAAGCGGGCCCTTCCGAGGGCATCCGGTGTTGCTAGCCCCTATGGCAGGGGTCACCGATGCCGCTTTCCGCACTCTGTGCCGGGAGCAGGGGGCTGATCTCACCTATACGGAGATGGTCTCCGCCAAAGGGCTCTCCTATGCCAATGACAAGACGCGCCATCTGGTGGACCTAGGCGAAGGGGAGACAGCAGTGGCCGTGCAGCTCTTCGGCCATGAGCCGGATACCCTTGCCTCCATGGCTGCTTGGGTAGAGCAGGAGCTGGGGGAGCGTCTGGTGCTCGTGGATATCAACATGGGCTGCCCGGCCCGCAAGATCGTCTCCAAGGGGGATGGAAGCGCTCTCATGAAGGATGTCTCGTTGGCTGCCTCCATCGTGTCAGCGGTGAAAGCAGCCGTGGACCATCCTGTCACTGCCAAGTTCCGTCGTGGCTGGTCTGAGGAGGCGGGAGAGAGCGCTCCGGCCTTCGCGTGTGCTCTGGAGGAGGCAGGGGCGGACGCTCTGTGCGTCCATGGGCGCTATTCCACCCAGATGTATCGAGGTCAGGCCAGTTGGGGTGCAGTGGCCCGGGTGAAGGAGGCCGTTTCCATCCCCGTCATCGGCAATGGTGATGTGCGAGGCGGCTCAGATGCTCGGGCTCTGGTGGACGAGACCGGCTGCGATGGCGTCATGGTGGCCCGCGCTGCTGAGGGCAACCCGTGGATCTTCGCCGAGATGAAGGCAGCCCTTGAGGGCGCTCCTGTCCCCGCATCCCCAACGGCCCAAGAGCGCATGGATATGGCGAAGCGTCATGTCCGGATGCTCCATGAGCTCAAAGCCGGGCGGCTTGCCCCCATGCGCAAGCATGGTGCTTGGTATGTCTCCGGCCTCCCCGGCGCGTCCGTGGCCCGCGGGCGCTTGAACCAATGCACCACTGTCCAGGAGTTCTGTGCGGTATTCGATGCAGTAGCGGAGCGCAGCCATGCCGCATGATGCTTACCAGGGGCTCTACATCCACGTGCCCTTCTGCGCTTCCAAATGCCACTACTGCGATTTCGATTCCCTGCCCTATGAGCCCGATGACCCCTACCTTGGCGAATACGTCGAGGGGTTGATAGGGGATATCCGTCGGCTTTCCAAGGAAGGGGAGCTCTCCTCCATCCGGACCATCTATCTGGGTGGTGGCACCCCTACCCATCTGGGGGCGAAGCACCTCGGTTCGCTCATGTACGCTCTGAGCCTCTTCGTGGATCTCTCCCGCGTGCAGGAATACACCGTGGAAGCCAATCCGGAGAGCCTGACGGAGCCTTTGGTGAAGGATATGTGGGCGCTGGGGGCGAACCGGCTGTCCCTGGGCGTGCAATCCTTCGATGATGATCTGCTCACGGCCATCGGGCGCATCCATTCCGCATCCGATGCGCTGCGTGCCTTGGAGGCGGCGCAGACGCGCTTCGATAACGTGAGCCTTGATCTCATGTGCGGCCTTCCCGGACAGACCGCGGAGGGTTCAGCCGCGGATGTGGCCCAGGCGGTGAGCCTGGGCGTTCCCCATGTGAGCCTCTATCCGCTCTCCCTTGAGAAGGGCACCAAGCTCTACCGGCGTCGCCGCAAGTTGGACCTGCCCACGGAAGACGATCAGGCGGATATGATGGAGGAGGCTCATCGGCTGCTGGCGGAGGCGGGGCTTCGTCGCTACGAGGTGGCGAGCCATGCTCGCCCCGGCTTCGAGGCCAAGCACAATCAGAGCTATTGGAGGGGGGTGCCCTATCTGGGGCTCGGACGCTCAGCGGTCACCATGACCCAGAATGATGAGCGGCGCATGCGCGTGCGCGATGGTGAGGTGGAAGACGATCTGGATGCTGTCCAGATGGCCGCGGAGGACGCCATGCTGGCCATGCGGATGACGGCAGGCCTTTCGAAGGAGCGGGCTGCTCAGATGGCTGAGCTGCTCCCGGAGCTGCCGGAGCGTCTTCTCCGTCTGGGATCCCTTGGTCTCCTCTTCCAGGATGAGGCGGGTTGGCATCCCACCGAGCGAGGATGGCTCTTGGGCAATGAGCTTTTCGGCGAGCTTCTCTCTCTTGCACCTTGATTGCTGGCACTCGAGCAGCTAGACTGCTAGAAAATGGATTCGGCATACAAGAAGGGTCACCGATAAGATGCTCTCGAACAGGCGCCAGCAGATCCTCTGCGCGTTGATAGAGGAGTACGTTGCCAATGCGTGCCCCGTTGGGTCGCGTACCATCGCTGAGCACCACGATCTGGGCGTGAGCCCTGCTACCATCCGCAATGAGCTCTCTGCTCTGGAGGAGGCGGGCTACATCACCCAGCCCCATACCTCTGCCGGGCGCATTCCCACGGATGCGGGCTATCGGGAGTTCGTCGATGAGATCCTCACGGCAGCCGATGGCGATCCCTTGCTCCCGCAGCCCTCTCAGATCGAGGCCATCCGGGCCAGCGCTGAAGCCTTGGATGATCTGATCGAGCGCACCAACGCAGAGCTGGCGCGCTTCACCCAGTGCCTTTCGGTCATCATGGCTCCCAAGCAGGACGCTTCCCGCATCCGCCAGGTGTCCTTGGTGTCCCTCTCGGATCATGCGGCTCTCATCGTGCTGGTCACAGAAGACGGTCAGGTGGCCAATGAGCATGCCCTCTTCGCTGACCCCATCTCCTCTGAGGATCTCTCTCAGATGGGCGTCTTCTTGAACGAGGGCATCCAGGGTCTCTCGGCCGAAGAGCTGGCTGTCGAAGGGGCTTTGGAGCCCCTTATCAAAGGTCCGGCGGCCAAGACCATCACCCGGGCGCTCAGGGCGGCAGCCGCGCGCCTCACCCGCACCCGGGCCACCCGCTCTGGCATGAGCACCCTTCTGCGCAAGCCGGAGTTCCACGAATCCGAAGCGCTGCTGCCGGTGATGGAGATCTTGGAGGATGACAGGGTGCTCTTCAAGGCGTTGGGGGAGAACGGTATCTGCGAAGGGGATATCTGCATCCGGATCGGACGCGAGAACGCCTCGGAGCGCCTTTTCGGCGTATCGGTCATCGCTGGGGTCTATGGCCGCGGGGATGCCCAGGGGATCGTGGCCGTCATCGGGCCAACGCGCATGGATTACTCAAGGACCATCGGTGCTGTTCGGGCAGCTCAGGATGTCCTGAAAGACGAATGAGGGGATAGAAGATGCCAGCAACCGCACAGAAGGACCTCTATGAGATACTCGGCGTCAGCAGGGATGCCTCAGAGGCTGAGATCAAGAAGGCGTTCCGCCATCGGGCCCGGGAGCTTCATCCGGATGTGAACAAGTCCGCCAATGCGGAAGAGGAGTTCAAGGAGCTCAACGAGGCCTATGACGTGCTCTCGGATGCCCATAAGCGAGCTCAGTATGATCGCTTCGGCACCATCCCCGGTGCCGCGGGATCAGGTCCGGGCTATGTTGATTTCGAAGACATCTTCGGTGGCTTCGGAGGCATGGGGGATATCTTCTCTACGTTCTTCGGGGGTGCCGCCCGCTCCCAGCAGGTGCGCCGCGAGGGCCGGGACATGGGGCTCGGCATCACGGTGACCTTGGAAGACGCGGCCCGGGGCACCTCCAAGGAGATCATCTATGACCGCCTGGCCACCTGTGCTGATTGTGAAGGCTCAGGCATGGGTGACGGTGGTACCGAGAAGGCCTGTGAGAGGTGCGGAGGGTCTGGGCGCGTGACCGTGGTGCAGCGCACCATGTTCGGCGACATGCAATCAAGCACCACCTGCTCAGAGTGCGAAGGCACGGGGAAGGTCATAGAGGGGGCCTGCGAGGAGTGTCAGGGCCAAGGCCGGGTGCCTGATAGGCAGAAGGTCTCTGTGGATATCCCCGCCGGGATCAGGGACGGTCAGCAGATGCGCGTTCCCGATCTGGGCGAAGCGGGCATGCGGGGGGCTTCATCTGGGGACCTCATCGTCACCATCCGCATCCAGCCCGATGACTATTTCCAGCGAGACGGGGATGATCTCCATGTGGCGGTCACTGTCTCCATGATCCAAGCAGCCCTGGGCGCCCGCATCACGGTGGATGGCATCATGGAAGGTGAAGAGGTGGAGGTCAAGGTGCCCGAAGGCACCCAATCCGGCGATGTCCTCAAGGTGAAGGGCCGTGGCATGCCGCGGCTTCGCAGCTCTGCTCGTGGGAATCTCTACGTGCATGTGAGCGTCAAGATCCCGAAGAAGCTCAATAAGAAGGAGCGGGGGCTGTTGGAGAAGCTGGCCCTGGAGATGGGGGAGGAGACCCAGGGAGAGCGCTCGCCCTTGGAGAAGCTCAAGGACTTCTTCGGCTAGAGGCCCCAAGAGCGATCATGTCCCTTCATCAGCTGTTCTTGGAAGAGCAGGTCTTAGCCCAGGAGACGGATGCCGTCTTCCCCTTGCGCTTGACCCCTGAGGATGCCAAGCACGTTCGCGTGCTGCGCCTTGCTCCCGGTGAGCATATCGCCGTGGTCGATGGCGCCGGGGATTACTTCGAATGCCAGGTCGAAGATACTGCCGATGGTCTGACCGTGCGCATCTGTCGTAGGGAGGATGTGCCTGCGCGTCCGCAGGTCCTGCTCGTCCAAGGCCTTGCCAAGGGCGACAAGATGGATGCGGTGATACGCCAAGGCACGGAATTGGGGGTAGCCGCTTTCATGCCGCTTGCCTGCGAGCGGTCCGTGGTCAAGCTGGATGGCGCCAAGGAGGAGAAGCGCGCCCGCCGCTGGCAAGCCATCGCCAAGAGCGCTGCCATGCAATCCGGCCAACCGGCTATCCCGGAGATATCCCCCCTCCGCACGGTGGAGGAAGCCTGCGCATTGCTGGCAGAGGCTACGGCGGTAGCCATCTGCTGGGAGGAGGCGCCGCTGGATGTGCGCATGGGAGATGCCATCCGAAAGGGGAGGGAAGCGTGCGGAGCGGCCCACCCCTCTGATGTGCGCCTGGCGGTGGTCGTGGGGCCAGAAGGCGGCCTTGCCTCTTCTGAGGTGGATCAGCTCCTTACCTGCAATCCTCGGGCCTCTGTGGTGTCGTTGGGCTCATCCATCCTGCGCACGGAGACGGCGGGAGTGGTGGCAGCGGCCCTTGCCCTCTACGAGCTCGGGTGCTTGTAGATGCCTCGAACCTTTAAGGTGGTCAACCTGGGTTGCAAGGTGAATCGGGTGGAATCCGATCGCTTCGAGGCGGCCTTGCGCGCTCGCGGCTTCCAAGAGCGCACGGAGCAAGGGGCCCAGGTGGTCGTGGTGAACACCTGCACGGTCACCGGCGAGGCCGAGAAGAAGACCCGCAAGGCCGTTCGCCGGGCTCTCCGCCAGAACCCTCGCGCCACCGTCTATGTGACCGGCTGCGCTGCTGCGTTGGATGCGGCCACCTATCAGGCCATGGACGAGCGCGTGCGCGTCCTCGCGAAGCCTGATCTCTTGGAAGAGCTCCAGCATGCGGCGGAGGAGCAGCCTGGTCCTTCGGCCATCCCTTCCGCAGACCGGGTGCGGGTGGGGGTCAAGGTGCAGGATGGTTGCGATAATGCCTGCACCTACTGCATCGTCCATGTGGCGCGGGGGGCTGCCCGAAGCGTTGCCGCCGATGAGGTCATCGCCCGATGCCGCTCTCTGGTGGAGGAGGGGGTGCCCGAAGTGGTGCTCACGGGCATCAATCTGGGGGCCTATGAGCACGCAGGCAGGAGGCTTCCCGATCTCCTCGAGCGCTTGCTGGAAGAGGTGCCCTGGGGCTCCTCTTCCCGGATGCGCCTCTCCAGCCTGGAACCTCAGGATGTCACCGAAGAGCTGGCCGGGGTGATAGCCCGCTCACGCGGCCTCATCTGCCGCCACCTCCATCTGCCGTTGCAGTCGGGCAGCTCCCGGGTGCTCCATCAGATGGGGCGCCGCTACAGCAGAGAGGGATTCGTTGCCACCGTTGCGCTCCTGAGAGGGCTCTTGCCTTCCTTGAGCCTGACCACGGATGTCATCGTAGGGTTCCCGGGGGAGACGGAAGAGGACTTCCAGGCCACCTTGAGCCTCTGCGAGGAGGCTGCCTTCTCCAAGATCCATGTGTTCCCGTACTCCCTGCGAGCGGGAACCCCAGCAGCTGAGCGCTCTGACCAGATCCCCTTCGCTGTCAAGCAGGAGCGCGCTCGCGTCTTGCGGGCGCTCTCAGATGAGCTTCGCCACCTTGACCTCGTCGGTCGCCTCGGCAGCTGGGAGAGGGTGGTAGTCGAGCGGGAAGGCGGGGGGCGCACGGAGAGCTACCATGAGGTGCCGGTCTCACCTGAGCTTGCGGTGGGTGCGCTCCTGGAGGTGGAGATGGTCCCGGGGATGCTAGAATGTCACCTATGACAGAGATGCTCATCACCAAGCTGACCATTCCGCCTGATGTCCCCATGGTCTCTATCACGGGTATCGCCGATGAGCTCTTGCGCCTGATCCAGGATTCCTTCTCGGCGAAGGTATCCCTCCAGGGCTCTGAGATATCCATCACCGGCAGCGAGGCGGACCGGGAGGCCCTCGTTACGCTCTTCTCGGAGATGGTCGCCGCCATCCAGTCGGGTCAGACCCTGGACAGTGCGGCTGTGCGCAACCTCATGGGCCTCACGCGCAGCGCCCACCTGAGCCCCAGCTTGTTGCGCCAGGATGTGATCTTGGCCCATAAGGGCCGGGTCATCCGGCCGAAGACCGAGGGGCAGAAGCGCTATGTGGATGCCGTGAGGGATCACGACATCACCTTCGCGGTGGGCTGCGCGGGCACCGGCAAGACCTATCTGGCCATGGCGTTGGCTGTGGCGGCCTTGGAGCGCAAGGAGGTGGACCGCCTCATCTTCTCTCGTCCCATCGTGGAAGCGGGGGAGAACCTGGGCTTCTTGCCAGGCACCCTCACGGAGAAGGTGGACCCCTACATCCGTCCCCTCTACGATGCCCTCTTCGCCATGATGGATGCCGATCGCGCGGGCGGCCTCATCGAGCGGGGTATCATAGAGATAGCCCCTCTGGCATTCATGCGCGGTCGCACGTTGAGCAGCAGCTTCATCATCTTGGATGAGGCCCAGAATGCTACGCGGGAGCAGATGAAGATGTTCCTCACGCGCTTGGGATCGGGTTCCAAGATGGTCATCACCGGCGATATGAGCCAGAGCGATCTGAGCGGCGGGGCATCCGGGCTCCGTCAAGCCCTTGATGTGCTCCAGGGGATCGAGGAGATAGCGCTCTGCCGTCTGGACGGCAAGGACGTGGTCCGCAATTCCCTGGTATCCCAGATCATCGCCGCCTATGAGGCGCACGCTTCGAAGGAGTGAGCATGGAAGCGCTCATCACCGTAGACCATGGCGAAGGCCTCATAGACGCATCTCGGGTAGAGCGGCTCATCGCCTTCGCTGCAGACCAGCTTGAGCTCCCCGATCCCTCTGAGGTATCCGTCACCTTCGTGACAGATGAGGAGATGGCGCGCCTGAATGAGGGATTCCGCGGCAAGCAGGGGCCAACGGATGTCCTCTCCTTCGAATGCGACAACCTCGATGATGGCTTCCCCCAGGAGGAAGAGGGTTTCGAAGCGGGGGATATCATCATCGCTCCCGATGTGGCAGCCGCGCAGGCATCAGAGCTCGGGCACGCTCTGGCCCAGGAGATAGACACCCTCCTCGTCCATGGCCTCCTCCATCTGATAGGCTATGACCACATTGAAGAAGAGGAAGCCCAGGTGATGGAGGGGCTCCAAGAGGATATCCTCGCCTCCTGGAGGCAGGGGATCGAAGGTGGCCGGTGACAGTACACCAGGATGACAACCAGCAGAAGCGCTACGTTCGCCATGTGGGGGACGCGAGCCGGTTCACCCTGGGCCATGCCTTCTCCTGTGCCCAAGACGGCCTGCGCTACGGGCTCATCACCCAGCGTAACTTCAAGATCCATGCCCTCTTCGCCATCCTGGCCATCGTCCTGAGCGTAGTCCTGGGGATCAGCACTGCGGAATGGTGCGCCATCGTCCTGTGCATCATAGGCGTCTTCGCCCTGGAGCTGGCCAATACTGCGGTGGAATCCGCCATAGACCTCATCTCTCCGGAATGGAGCGAATTGGCGAAGCGGGCCAAGGATTGTGCGGCGGCTTCGGTCTATGTGGCAGCCCTCGGCTCAGTGGTCATCGCCTGCATCGTCTTCGTGCCGAAGCTGCTGGCTCTCTGGGGAGTGGGGTGAGCCTTCTCGTGGACCTGGATGCATTCTTCGCAGAGAACCCCCTGTCTGACGGCGAAGGGACCTTGAGCGCCCCGCCGGGGTTCCGTTCTGGTTTCATCGCCCTCTGCGGGCGGCCGAATGCAGGCAAATCCACGCTCATGAATGCCCTAGTGGGCCAGAAGGTGGCTATCACCTCCGCCACGCCCCAGACCACCCGCAACCGCATCCGGGGCATCCTCACGCTACCGGCATCCCAGATGGTCTTCGTTGACACCCCGGGCCTCCATAAGCCCCACGACCTTCTGGGGGAGCAGTTGAATGCCCAGGCCGCTTCGGCTTTGGATGATGTGGATATCGTGGCCATGGTGGTGGATTCCACCAAGCCCGTAGGAGCGGGAGACGAATGGGTGGCTGCTTCTGTAGCGGCCAGCCCGGCAGCGAAGATGCTCGTGCTCTCCAAATCCGACATCGCCTCTTCCGATCAGACGGCCCAGCAGTTCGAGCGGGCTCGGGATCTGGCTCCTTGGGACGCTGTGGTATCCCTCTCGGCGGTCTCCGGCTACAATACGGGCGCCTTCTTGGATGAGGTCTTGCAGCTCCTGCCTGAAGGCCCTCTATGGTTCCCCGAAGACGCGGTCTCGGATGTGGCCTTGGAGACCATGATCGCTGAGGTGGTGCGCGAGAAGGTCCTGCGCCATTTCCGTGAGGAAGTGCCCCATTCGGTGGGGGTCAAGGTGGATGAGCTGGAAGACGGCCGCAGCCTTCTGCGGGCCGAGGCCTCCATCTTCGTCGAGCGGGACAGCCAGAAGGCCATGCTCATCGGCGCGAAGGGCGCTCAGGTCAAGCAGATAGGGACCCGATCCCGGGCTGATCTGGAGCAGATGTTCCACAAGCGGGTCTATTTGGGCCTAAAGGTGAAGGTCAAGAAGAACTGGCGCAAGGATGAGCATGAGATCAGGCGCCTCGGATACATGGAGTGACTTATCAGATGGCTATGATCTGCCCTCGTTGCGCAACGGTGAACAGGGACCAGGCCCGCTTCTGCGATGGTTGCGGGCTAGAGCTGGGCTTTGCAAAGACAGAGGCTCTGCAACCAGAAGCCGTGAAGGCTGCACTCTCTGAGGAGGAAGATCTCCCCGACACCATCGATCTGGATGATGATCAGGCCACTCAGCAGCTGGGGGTGCCCGACGGGGCTACGCGGCCACTGGTAGGGGATGACACCCGCTTCTTCGGTGAGGGTTTCGTCGAAGAGGCTCAAGCCTTCACCGCATCCAGCGCCAGCCTGACCCATCCTCTCTCCCCGTCAGAGACCCAGGAGTTCCCTCCGGTCTCGGGGATGGCCGACACCCAGCAGAAGTCCTACAGCGCCCTGAGCTCCCAAGAGGGCAAGAAGCCCTCTCTGCCCGGAGGGCGCATCCGGAACAAGAAGCTCTTCGCCATCCTCATCATCTGCGCCATCCTCTTGGTGGGCGCAGCGGTCGCCGTGTCCACCTACTCTCTGGAGCTCTGGGGCGGCAAGCAGGTGCCGGATGTGGTGGGGCTCAAGGCCCAGGACGCAACGGAGAGGCTCGAGGAAGCGGGCTTTGCGGTGTCCCAGGTGCTGGTGAAGTCCGATGACGTGGAAGGCATCGTGCTGGGGTCCCGTCCTGGGGCAGGGGTGAGGGCTGAGGCAGGCAGCGAAGTGGTGATAGATGTCTCGTGCGCCCGCACCATCCCCGAGGTAGTAGGGAAGGGCACTGAAGAGGCTCTGGCCCTCTTGCAGTCCGAGGGCTTCCAGAACGTCGAGGTGGTCGAGCAGAAGTCCAATGACGCTGCGGGCACCATCATCACCGTGAGCCCTGAGGTGGGCACGCGCTCCAAGGCCCAGGCCACCATCACCCTGACCGCGGCCATCCCCTTCACCGTTCCCGCTACCGCGAACCTCTCTCTGGAAGAGGCCCAAGCCGCCCTTGAGGCGGAGGGCTATGGCTTCGTGGTGGCCTATGTCTATACCGAAGATGTGGCCGAGGGAAGCGTGCTGGGCACGGACCCTGCCGAGGGGACAGAGCTGCCTTCAGGGTCTGAGGTCACCATCAATATAGCCAAGAGCCGTGCTGCCGAGGTCATCTCCTGGGCGCGGGATTGGTTCAACAGCGCGAAGACCTACACCCTGAATGGCGTTTCCTATGAGCTCACCTCCCTGGAGGATGTCAGCTACACCGGCGGGGACGGCTGCAGCTTCCGCGCGGTGATGCGTCCCTTCGAGACCCATTCCTGGTTCGGTTCCCAGCCAGAGACCCGCTACGGCAACGAACAGACCATCAAGGGAGAGATGAGCTTCTCCTCCGACGGCACCCTTGCCACCATCAACCCTGATCTCAGACGAGCTTAGGGCCTATGGCTGAGAGGACCCTGGATGCCCAGGTGGTGGTCCTGCGCAAGATCAAGCTGGGGGAGTCAGACCTCATCCTGCATCTGATGGACGCCTCTGGAAGCGCCCTTGAGGCCATCGCGAAGGGGGCGCGCAAGCCCACCTCCGCTCATTCGGCCCGCTTGGAGCTGTTCAATAGCGTTCAGGTCTCCTTCGCTCGGGGCAAGAACCTGGACATCGTCCGTGAGACCAGGCTTCTGCGCAGTCACCAGCGGATCTTGGCTGACCCGGTCCGCTTCGCTGCGGCCTCGGTGATGGCGGAGGCCGCAGATGGCTGCATCCAGCCAGAGCTGGAGGTGCCTCGGCTCTTCCCCATGACCCAGGTGGCCTTCGCGGCGGTGGAGGATGCCTCCGATGAGCAGGCTCCGCTTCTGGTGGCGGCTTACCTGCTGAAGCTGACGGGCTTTCTGGGGATGCGCCCATCGCTTCTGGCCTGTGCGGGTTGCGGAGAGCCGCTCCAAAAAGCCCAGGCAGGCCCTCGGCGCTTCTCCTACGAGGATGGAGGCGTCCTCTGCGGAGAGTGCGCCCAGCTCTTGAGCACGGCTCCCGTGGAAGGGTCTGCGCTCTTGCGGGCTGGATGGCTCTTGGGGGCCACCTTCGACGACATCCTGGCGGCTTCAGCGGGGCCTGAGCCCTGGGAGGTCTTGCAGCTGGCCCATCGATGGTTCGCTCATCAGACCTCCCTGCGCTTGCGCTCCCTTCCTGCTTTCTACAGCCTTTGTGGTTGTATCCAGACGGCATCTGGCCTATAATCCGACGGCTGCGCAAAAAGCGCGCATCTTCTCTTGGCTTCCATGGAACACCCCTTGGTTGCTCAGAGGAGACGGCACAGGACAAGACCGGGGCGCCTAAGGCCTCCGCGTCTGAGAGAGAAGAAAGGTGTTGAGTCGAAGATGGCGAACAAGTTCAGCATCACCAAGGAAGAGACCGCCAAGCTCATCAAGGAATACGGCAAGGATGAGAAGGATTCCGGCAGCGCAGAGGTCCAGGTGGCCATCCTGACCGAGCGCATCCGCAACCTCACCGAGCATCTGAAGGTCCATAAGAAGGACAACCACACCCGCCGGGGTCTCATGAAGCTCATCGGCAAGCGCCGCGGCCTTCTGAAGTACATCAAGAACCGCAACATAGATGAGTATCGTGACCTGATCAAGAAGCTCGGTATCCGCGACAACATCTAGCAGATCCTGTGAGCCAAGACCCGCTGAGCAAGGCGGGTCTTCTTGAATCAAGGAGAAGCGCAGCCTGTGGGCAGCGCCTCTCCTGAAGCACTGAGGAGGGGAAGCGCCCTTCCTCAGTGACAAGAAGGAGATCCAGTCGCATGGGGCGGCTGGCAAGAGGAGAAAGAAAGAGAATGACGAAGATCGTTTCCGAGTTCGAGCTGTACGGCAAGTCCTATCGCTTCGAGACCGGAGAGCTAGCGAAGCAAGCCACGGGAGCAGTGCTCGTGACCTGCGGCGAGACCAGCGTCCTGGTGACCGCCGTGGTGTCCAAGCAGCAGCGTGACTATGACTTCTTCCCCCTGACCGTTGATTTCATGGAGAAGATGTACGCTGTGGGCCGCATCCCGGGAGGGTATCTGAAGCGCGAGGCGAAGCCATCCGATCATGGCACCCTCACTGCCCGCATGATAGACAGGCCCATCCGCCCCGGGTTCCCCGACGGCTTCAAGAACGAGGTGCACGTGGTGGCCACCACGCTCGTGAACGATGGCCAGAACCCGCCCGATGCCATCTGTGTGGGCGGTGCCTCTGCGGCGCTCCTGGTAGGGGGTGCTCCCTTCGATGGTCCGGCCGCCTGCGTCCGCATCGGCCGCGATCGCGAAACAGGGGAGTTCATCGTCAATCCCACCATCGCTGAGCAAGAGGCCTCTGATCTGGAGCTCACCATCGCTGGTACCAAGGATTACATCTCCATGGTAGAGGCCGGAGCGGATCAGATCTCCGAAGAGGATATGCTGGCTGCCATGACCTTCGCCCAGGAAGCCATCGCGGCTTTCTGTGACAAGCAGGCGGAGTTCATCGCCCAGGCTGATCCCACGCCCTTGGCCTACACCGTCCACGAGGCTGATCCGGCCGTAGCTGAGCGGGTGGGACGCTTCGCCTCCGAGATGGAAGCTGCTATCACCTCGGCTGACAAGGCTACCCGCCTGGAGCAGGTCGAGGCTCTGAAGGCGCGCATCACCGCCGATGAGTTCACCGAAGAAGAGCAGCAGGCATGGGGCTCTGACATCGCCGCCGCCCTCAAGAAGCTGGAGAAGTCCGCCATGCGCCAGATGATCCTCCAGCGGGGGGAGAGGGTGGATGGTCGCACGCCCACAGAAGTGCGTCCGCTCCATATCGTTCCCGGGTATCTGCCGCGGGTCCATGGGTCCGGCCTCTTCCAGCGCGGTCAGACCCAGGCGCTCTCCGTTTGCACCCTCGGGATGCTCAATGAGTGGCAGCGCCTTGACACCATTTGGCCTGAAGAGGGCAAGCGCTACATGCACCAGTACAACTTCCCGCCCTACAGCACGGGAGAGACGGGTCGCATGGGCGCACCGAAGCGCCGCGAGATCGGCCATGGTGCGTTGGCAGAGCGGGCGCTCTTGCCAGTGCTCCCCTCTGAGGATGACTTCCCCTACGCCATCCGCGTGGTCTCTGAGATCTTGGAGTCCAACGGCTCTTCGTCCATGGCTTCGGCCTGCGGGTCCACCCTGGCTCTCATGGACGCTGGCGTGCCCATCAAGGCACCGGTCTCCGGCGTGGCCATGGGGCTCATCAAGGAGGGGGATGACGTGGTCATCCTCACTGATATCCAAGGTCTGGAAGACTTCCTGGGTGACATGGACTTCAAGGTCTGCGGTACGGAGACGGGCATCACGGCCCTCCAGATGGACAATAAGGCCCGGGGCCTGTCCGTTGATATCCTGGCGCGCGCTCTGTCCCAGGCGAAGGAGGCCCGCGCCCATATCCTGGGCGCCATGCTGAGCACCATCAGCGCTCCGCGAGAGGACATCAAGGATACGGCTCCCCGCATCGAGACCATCCATATCCCCCAGGACAAGATCCGCGAGGTCATCGGCAGCGGTGGCAAGGTGGTCCGCGGCATCCAGGAGGAAACGGGTGCCAGCATCGACATCCAGGAGGATGGCACCATCCATATCGCTGCGGTGGAAGGCACGGCAGGGAAGGCTGCCAAGGACATGATCCTTGCCATCGTGAAGGAGCCCGAAGTGGGCGAGGTCTATGATGGCGAAGTGGTGGGCATCAAGGATTTCGGCGCCTTCGTTCGCCTGACTCCCAGCAAGGATGGCCTGTTGCATATCTCCAAGGTGGCCAATGGCCGCGTGGGGAGGGTAGAGGATGTGCTCGACCTGGGAGATGTGGTCAAGGTCCAGGTGACCGAAGTGGATCCGAAGACGGGCAAGATCTCCCTGGACAGGCTCGATAAGCCGGACGCTCCTGCGGGAAGCGCTCCCCAGGGCGGTCATGAGAACAAGGCAGACAAGCCCCGCCCCGGTCAGGGCAATCGCCGTCCGCGCAGGAGCCATCACGCATGATCGAAGTGGCAGTGGCCGGATGCTCCGGCAGGATGGGACAGGCGGTCGTGGATGCGGTCACTGCCGCCCCTGACCTGGAGGTGGTCTGCGGCATCGATCCTGCGGGAGCCGCTGATGCGCCGTTTCCGGTCTATCCCAGCGTGAACGAGGCGCTTGCAGCCGTCAAGGCTGATGTCCTGGTGGATTTCACCCGGCCTGATGTCGCAGCTGCCAATATGGAAGCAGCCCTTGCCCAGGGCGTGGATTGCGTTCTGGGCACCACGGGCCTCTCGGAGGATGACCTTGCCGCCCTGGCGGCGGCAGGGAAAGAGGGCACGAGCCTCTTCTATGCCCCGAACTTCACCACAGGCGCGGTGCTCATGATGCAGTTCGCCAAGGCGGCTGCCCCGTATTTCCCCCAAGCCGAGATCATCGAGTTCCATCATTGCCGCAAGAAGGATGCTCCTTCGGGTACGGCCATGATGACCGCCCATCTCATAGCCGAGGCGCGCAAGGGTGAGGCCTCCAAGGCTCCTGGCAAAGAGACGGAACTGGACGTTGCCGAAGGTGCTCGCGGGGCGCTCGTAGAGGGCATCCCCGTCCATTCCCTGCGCTCTGATGGCTTCGTGGCCAACCAGGAGGTCGTCTTCGGCTCCCTGGGTCAGACGCTATCGGTGAAGCATGTCTCTTGGGATACCCAGTCCTATATGCCCGGCGTCCTTCTGGGGATCCGGGAATCGAGCCATCTATCGGGGCTGGTCATCGGGCTTGAGAGCCTGATGAGCCTTTGATGCTAGAATGGGTCTGCGAACGAAGAACCTCTGTTCGCTTCGTGAAGAGCACGGACCCAAAGGAAGATGAGATGACAGACCCATACCCTTGCCTCGGCCGCATGATTCCAGCCATGGTCACTCCGTTCACCCCTGATCTGGAGCTCGACCTTCCCCGAGCAGCAGAGCTTGCTGATCGGCTCGTCCAGGGCGGGAGCGATGCCTTGGTGGTCAATGGCACTACGGGTGAATCTCCTACGGTCTTCTATCCCCAGAAGCTGGAGCTCTTCCGCACGGTGGTAGAGGCCGTTGCGGGAAGGGTGCCTGTCATCGCGAACGTGGGGGACAACTGCACAGCGGACACGGTGCAGTTCGCCGCCGATGTCGCTCCTCTGGGCGTGGATGCCTTCATGTGCGTCGTGCCCTATTACAACAAGCCACCCCAAGAAGGGCTCTACCAGCACTTCAAGGCCATAGCCACATCCACTGACCTGCCCATCGTCTTGTACAACATCCCCGGCCGGTGTGCCATCAACATGAGCGCTGATACCACCTTGCGCTTGGCTTGGGATTGCGAGAACGTCGTGGCCGTCAAGGAAGCCTCCGGGGACCTGGATCAGGTAGCCCGTATCATCGAAGGGGCTCCTGAGGGCTTCGCAGTATTCTCGGGGGATGATTCAGCTACGGTGGATATGATGAAGCTGGGGGCTCAGGGCGTCATCTCCACCATCGGCAATGTGCTACCCGAACGCATGAAGGAGATAACGGATGCCTGCGCCCATGGCCAGTGGGAACGGGCAGATGAGCTCAACCGTGCTCTGATGCCGCTCATGGAGGGCCTGTTCGAAACGGCCAATCCCATCTTGGTGAAGAAGGCCTTGGCATTGGTGGGATTCCCGGTGGGCGGCGTGAGGCTTCCCTTGATAGAAGCCACCCCAAAGCAAACGGAACGGCTGCAGCAGATCATGACCCAGGTGGGTGTGCTGTAGACCGCTTCCCTTGATACGAAGAAAAGGAAGCTATGACTGAAGATAGACCTACTATGGATCACGGAAGCGCCTCTGGTCGAACCGGAAGCGTCCCAAGCGGAAGACAGGGCGGTCAAGACCAGCCCAAGACAGACCAGAACAAGCGGAATCGCAAGAAGAGGACCAGCTCCTATAAGCATGTGAATCTGGAGCGAGAGCGTCCGCATTTGACACGGGATGAGCATAACCAGCCCTCCCAGCAGAACCAGAAGAAGAATCCTTCCCATCGCCGTCGGCGCAAACCCAAGCAAACGGGTGCCCAGCTCGAGATCGTGCCCTTGGGCGGCCTTGATGCCATTGGTAAGAACATGACGGCATTCTCCTGCAACGGAGACATGCTCTTGGATGACGCGGGGCTCATGTTCCCCGATGATGACCACCCTGGCATCGATCTCATCCTGCCGGATTACACCTATGTGCTCGAGAACGCAGACAAGCTGCGGGGCATCGTGGTCACCCATGGCCACGAAGATCATACGGGTGCATTGCCCTATCTCATGAAGGATCTGGATCGCACCGTCCCCATCTATGCTTCCAAGATGACCTTGGGGCTGATCGAGGGGAAGTTCAAGGAGCATCGCATCAAGAATGCGAAGCTCGTCGAGGTCAAGTCCGGAGACACCGTGCAGCTGGGTTGCATGAAGATCACCTTCTTCTCGGTGAATCATTCCATCCCCGGCGCTCTGGGCCTGTTCATCCAGAGCCCGGCAGGCAACGTGCTGCATATGGGGGATTTCAAGCTCGATCAAACGCCCATAGACGGCATCACCACTGATTTCGCCGCTTTGGCTCGTTTCGGCGATGCGGGGGTGGACCTCATGATGTCCGACTCCACCAACGCCACCAATCCCAGCTTCACTCCCTCAGAGGCCGAAGTGGGCAAGACGCTGAATCAGATCATCTCCCAGGCGAAACAGCGGGTCATCATCGCCTCCTTCGCCAGCCATATCCATCGCATGCAGCAGATCTGCGACGCAGCGGTGGCCAATGGCCGCAAGGTGGTCGTCACCGGCCGTTCCATGATCCAGAATACGGACATCGCCCGCAAGCTGGGGTATCTGAAGATCTCTGATGAGGATCTCATAGACGCCTATGAGCTGAAGGACATCCCCCCTGAGAACGTGGTCATCATGTGCACGGGCTCTCAAGGGGAGCCTCTCTCTGCGCTGGCCCGCATCGCCAATGGCGAGCACAAGACCATAGACGCGGAAGAGGGGGATACGGTCATCATCTCCGCGACACCCGTTCCCGGCAATGAGAAGGCCGTCACCCGAGTCATCAATTCCCTGGCGAAGATCGGCGCTGACGTCTACGATAAGTCCCGAGCCCGGGTCCATGTGTCGGGTCATGCGGGGGCTGAAGAGCTGAAGCTCGTGCTCTCCATCGTGAAACCCCATGCATTCCTGCCGGTCCATGGCGAGGCCACTCATCTGCGTGCCCATGCGAAGCTGGCTTCAGCTACGGGCGTGTCCGAAGAGAACATCTTCATCCTCGAGAATGGGGATACGCTGCTCATGACCAGCGAGGGCATCCGCCAAGGGGAGAGCGTCCAGAGCGGTATCATCTTCGTTGACGGGCTGTCTGTGGGCGATACCTCCCAAGACGTGCTGGATGAGCGCAGCTCTCTGGCCAGTCAAGGGTTCATCAGCATCGCCGCTGCCATAGATTTCGGTCGGAAGCAGCTGGTGGGCAAGCCGGTCGTGGAGATGCACGGCATCACCGGTGGAGACGATGCTTACCTGAAGGACCAGACCACTACCGTGGTCAAGAACGCCATCAGCCGTTCCCTCTCCCAGGGAGAGGTGCAATACCGCCAGATCCGCAAGGCCGTTCGCGATTCTGCGTCTTCGCTCCTTTGGGAGAAGACGAAGCAACGGCCGATGATGGTGGTCAATCTGCTGGATGTCTGATCCACCATATCGCCCTCTTTTGAACGCAGGATCCAAATGAACGACCAAGGGGAATGGTGAGCGTGGCCCGTACGAGGAAGAAAGAAGAGAAGAAGCCCGGCCGTGAGCAGGCCAAGAAGACGGCGGGGAAGACGAGCGCTCCGCTCAAGCGCCATAGGCCTGAAGCGGTAGAGGAAGAGAGTCCAGCGCTGTTGGATGATTCCACCAAGCGCGATATCGCAGGCATCTCCTGCATCGTGCTGGCTGTCATCTTCATGCTGCTGGTGGCCCTGCCCGCTGACGGTGCCCTGGTGAGCAGCATCGCTTCGGAATGGATGCATCTCATCTTCGGCGTGGGTGCCTATATGCTCCCGTTCATCCTGGCGGGCATCGGCGCTACCTTCCTCTTCCGTTCCCAACGCCAACGCGTGCCTGCCCGAGCTGCCGTGGGCCTCACCATCCTATTCATCGCGCTCCTTGGCCTCATCGCCACCTTCACACCTACGGCTGCACTGGGGGTGGAAGATGTCCAGCTCCTCTTCCTGGAGTCCAACCTGACGAGCCATGGGGGGTATATCGGTGCCGGTTTGGCCTTCTGTCTGATAAGCCTCTTCGGCAAGCTCATCAGCGGGGTGTTCTTCGTCGGGCTCATGATCATCGGAGCGGTGATCGTCGGGTTCTCCATATCGAAGACGCTGGAGCGCATCCGCATCAAGAAGCGCCAGCTGGCCGAGCGCCACTCAGGGGACCTGACCGGCATGCTCAGCAGCAAGCGCCTCCGGGTCCGCAAGGCCGATGACGTGCCGATGCGGGGTGAGATGCCTTACGCCCAAGATGAGCTTCCCTTCGACGAAGGGGCCAATGTCACGCGTCCCCTCGTCTTCGCCGAGATCACCCCGCCCTCAGAGGATGATCCTGCCGCACGGCGCATCCAAGCCGCTCGGGAACTCTTGGGGGATCCGACATCGGCTCCGATGCCCGGGGTAGAGGCGCCTCCTCGCTTCCAGCCTGCACCGGAAGAGGAGGAACCCGAAGAGTTCGAGAGCGCGCTCACCCAAGAGGTGTTCCACCCCCTGCCGAACTTCGATGGCTTCGAAGAGGATGATGAGGTGGATGAAGAGGAAAAGGCGCGTCCCTTCGAGGAGACCGATTTTGCTCGGTTGAAGGGTTGGAAGGGCTCGGACACCCTGAGGATCCCCAAGATAGACACCGGTGCTGTCAAGCTGGAAGGGCTTCCTCGGATAGAGCCCCCCTTACGGGTAGAGGAGTGGGAAGAGCCCAAGAAGCCCGAAGAGGAAGAGCAGCCACCCTCTAAGCCCAAGGAAGCTCCGAAGAAGGCCAAGGCGAAGCCCGCGGCTGCTCCGGTGGAGCGCGGTGGTTTCGTGCTGCCGGATATGTCCCTGCTGGCAGCTCCTACCAAGCCCCAGGGGAAGGGGAGGGGGTCGGCCGAGCTCCAAGAGACCGCCCATATCCTCCAGCAGACCCTGGAGGATTTCGGCATCAGCGCTCAGGTGGTGGGCTGGATAGAAGGCCCTACGGTCACGCTCTTCAAGGTGGATCTGCCTGCAGGCGTGCGCGTGAGCCGGATCACCAACCTGAATGACGATATCGCCCTGGCCCTGGCTTCTCCGGGCGTGCGCATCTTCGCTCCCATCCCGGGCACCAACCACGTGGGCATAGAGATCCCGAACAAGGCCCGACAAACAGTGCTCCTCTCAGATGTGCTAGGGGATGCCCAGGAAGGACCGCTCCAGATAGCCATCGGCAAAGACGTTGAGGGGCGCTCCATCATCTCCGACCTGGCGCGCATGCCCCATCTGCTCATCGGCGGCACCACCGGTTCAGGCAAGTCGGTCTCCATCAACGCCATGATCATGTCCATCCTCATGCGGGCCACTCCCGATGAGGTGCGCTTCATCATGATCGACCCGAAGCGGGTGGAGTTCACCCCCTACAACGGCATCCCTCACCTCTATGTGCCCGTGGTCACCGAACCCAAGGAGGCATCCAATGCGCTCTCCTGGGGCGTGGCTGAGATGGAGCGCAGGCTCAAGGTGTTCTCGAAGCTGGGCGTGCGCAATATCACCCAGTACAATGACAAGGTGCGTCCGGGAGGCGTGTTGGATGCGGAAGGCCGGGAGCTGGAGTTCCTTCCCTACATCGTCATCATCATCGACGAGCTCGCAGACCTCATGATGAACGTGGGCAAGGAGGTGGAGTTCTCCATCTCCCGTATCGCTCAGCTGGCTCGCGCTGCGGGCATCCACCTCATCGTCGCCACCCAACGGCCTTCCACCAATGTGGTCACCGGTCTCATCAAAGCGAACATCACGAATCGCATCGCCTTCAACGTGGCCTCAGGGATAGACTCCCGGGTCATCCTCGACACGCCCGGGGCAGAGAACCTGATCGGGTTGGGAGATATGCTGCTCTCCAAGCCCGAGCTGCCGAAACCCCAGCGCATCCAGGCTTGCTTCGTATCCGAGGAAGAGATAGAGAACGTGGTGGAGTTCGTCAAGAGCCAGGGCGAACCTGAGTACCACTCTGACATCCTTCAGGTGAACCTCATCTCTTTGGGAGATTCCTCTCCTCAGGGCGGCACGGGGAGTGTGGATGATCCGCTCGTCTGGGAAGCGGCGGATATCGTCGTTTCTAGTAGAATGGGGTCAACATCGAATATCCAGCGCAGGCTCAAGGTGGGCTATGCAAGGGCGGGGCGCATCATGGACCAGCTCGAGGAGCTGGGCGTGGTGGGACCTGCGAACGGCTCGAAGCCCCGTGAGGTGCTCATGGATGAGCTGGAGCTCGAAACGTTGCGGGCGTTCGAGGAGAACGACCAAGGCTAGGGTTCGAGCCCAAGGGTAAGGGGAGCATGGCAGAGGGCAGGTCATATGGGGATCGGTTGCGAGACGCCCGGGAGCGCCAGGGGATAGACCTCGTCTCCATGGCCCGGGCTCTGCATATCCGCCCTGATATCGTCCGTGCCATAGAATCCGCTGACTTCCGCAAGATGCCCGCCCACGGCTATTCCAAGAACATGGTCAGGGCCTATGCTCGCAAGGTGGGGCTCGACGAAGAGGCCATCAGCAGCCAGTACCTCGCTGAGCGGGAGCAGGGGGAGAGCGGGGGCGCTCAAAGGAGTCGGCGGCCCAGTCGCAGCGATCGTCCTGCTCCTGCCCGCAGCCGCTCCATCTCCCTTGACGATGCGGGTCGGGATCGCCGGGCTCGGACGGAGCGCGGGCATACCACGTCCTTCGATGCCTCTCGGCGCCTTCCTCGGGAGCGGTCTCAAGCCCTCCCGGATGCTCCGCGCGGCTCCCGTCGCTCGAAGGCGTCTTTTCCTGGCGGCTTTCCCTCCTTCGGCAGCTCCTCCCATCGCGATGCCCGCGTGGGACACTCCTTCATCCAGGCTGACATGGCCTCAGGATTGGGCGGTCAGAGCCACCCTTCACGGGGGTCGTCCTTCAGCTTGGCGGGCCTGAATCTCCCCGTCGTCCTTGGTGTCGTGGTGGCAGCCGTGGTGCTCATCATCGTGGCTGTGGTGCTCTTCAATGGGGGCAAGCAATCCGTTGATGATGTCCCCGATATCCCCATCTCCGGCCTCACGGATACCTCTGATGCCAACGGCAGCGTACCTGCTCCCGTTGAGACGGCGCCCACCAGCGCCATCTTCTCCTTCAGCGTTGCTGACGGCCAGGAATCCTGGGTCCAGGTCTATATGGATGGGAACAAGACGCCGGTCTATGCGGCTGTGGCCGAGGGACCCTTCTCCCAAGATTTCGAAGTGACGGGAACGCTCACCTTCGAGACGGCTAACATCACGCCCATCACGCTCACCCTTGATGGCGAAGAGGTCAAGGCCTCGCCTGCGAAGACAGGCACTAACTACACCTACGTCGTGGATTTCCCGGCCATCCTCGCCCAATGGAAGCAGGAGCATGACAGCGGGGATGATGATGCCAGCTCCTCCAGCGCTGCTTCCTCCTCTGACGCTTCCAGCGCAGCCGCGTCCGGTAACAGTTCATCTTCTGCTCGCGCAAGCTAGCGTCGTTCTGGTTAAATCTTCGGTAATGCATTCGGTGCGTATGGGCGCACCATCGAGAGAAAGGATCACCCATGGCGAAAGAATGCAGCTTCGATATCGTCTCCCAGGTGGATATGCAAGAGGTCGACAATGCCTATCAGCAGGCAGCCAAGGAGCTGAAGCAGCGCTATGACCTCAAAGATGCCGATGTGGATATGATGCTCGATAAGCAGAAGCATGAGATCACCCTCGTTGCTCCCTCTGATTTCGTCTGCAGCCAGGTCATGGATATCTTGAGCAGCAAGTTCGTGAAGCGGGGGATAGATCTGGGCGCGGTGCGCTGGTCTGATCCCCAGAGCGTCTCGGGCGGCAAGGTCAAGCGCGAGGCCTCCATCGTGAGCGGCATAGACAAGGATACGCTCGGCAAGATCAACAAGGATCTCAAGGGCCTGAAGATGAAGATCAAGACCCAGGTAGAAGGGGATAAGATCCGCGTTTCCTCCCAGTCCCGCGATACGCTCCAGGATGTGATCGCTCATCTCAAAGCGGCGGATTTCGGGCAACCTCTTCAGTACGTCAACTACCGCTAGCTTGAGATCCATGCCCCAGGTCTTCTTCGAAACCCTCGGGTGCGCCAAGAACGAGGTAGACAGCCGGGATATGGCTGATCGCCTGCACCAGGCAGGGTTCACCGTGACCGATGAGCTTGATGAGAGCGATGTGGCCATTGTGAACACGTGCTCGTTCATCCGTGCAGCCACGGAAGAGAGCATCGATGCGGTATTGGATATCGCCAGTCTGGATGAGGGGGTTGCTAAGCGGCCCCTCATCCTCTGTGGATGCATGGCCTCTCGCTATGGGGCCGATCTGGCAGAGGCGCTCCCAGAGGCTGACCGCTTCGTTCCCTGCAGCCAGGAGGACGATATCGTCGCAGTGGTCTGCGAGGCTCTCGGGATCCCGGTCCCTACCGGTCAGGCCGCAACGGCCGCCCCGGCACCCGTTTGGGCCTACCTCAAGATATCCGACGGTTGCGATCGTTGGTGCTCCTTCTGCACCATCCCCCTGATCCGCGGCCGGTACCACAGCTTCCCGCAGGAGCGCATCTTGGGAGAAGCCCAAGACCTAGCCCGGCGGGGGACGAAGGAGATCGTGCTCATCGGTCAGGATACGGGTATCTGGGGTCAAGACCTCGAGGGTGACCAAGACATCGCTTGGCTCCTCGAGCAACTTGCTGAGAAGCTTCCCATGGTCCGGTTCCGTCTCATGTACACCGAACCTGAAGGGGTGACCGATCGCCTGTTGGCCGTCATGGCTGCCCATCCCAATATCTGCCCCTATCTGGATATCCCGCTCCAGCACGTGAACCCTCGCATCCTGAGCGCCATGCACCGCAAAGGCTCAGCCGAGGGCTTCCGAAGGCTGATAGAGCGGGTGCATGAGGTACTGCCGGACGTCACCCTCAGGACCACCCTCATGACCGGTTTCCCTGGAGAGACCGAAGAGGATTTCGAGGAGCTGCTCTCCTTCGTAGAGGAGGGGCTCTTCCATTACGTAGGTGTCTTCGCCTATTCTCCTGAAGAGGGCACTCGAGCGGCCGAGCTGCCAGACCAGGTGCCGGAAGAGGTCAAGCAGATGCGCGCTCGGGAACTGAGGGATCTGGCGGATAGCGTGAGTTCCTCCCTCATATCCCAGCGAGTCGGGAGCACGCAAGAGGTTCTGGTGGAGGGGGCTGAGGAGGACGGCCAGCTCTTCGGTCGGGCAGCCTGCCAAGCCCCAGAGGTGGATGGCATCACGTTCCTTGATAGAGGAGCTGTGGGTGATGTCCTGAGCGTCTGCATCAGCGATACCCTTCTCTATGACATGGAAGGGGAAGTCTAAGTGAGTGCGAAGCAGCCCGCTCCGGGCCTCTGGACTCCCGCAAATGTGGTCACGGTGATCAGGATCTGCCTGGTCCCCGTTTTCGTGGTGGCGCTCCTGAGCCCCTGGCCTCACTGGTTCGGATTGGCCCATCTGATAGACGATCAGATCAAGTCCTTCTTGGCGGTCATCCTGTTCATCATCATCTCCTGTACGGATTGGGTGGACGGATATCTGGCCCGCAGTCGCCAGGAGGTGACCGACTTCGGCAAGTTCATGGACCCGTTGGCGGATAAGATCCTCGTCTCTGCTGCCCTTCTGGCGCTCATAGAGCTCCAAGTGCTCCCTTCTTGGCCGGTGCTCATCATCTTAGCCCGAGAGTTCATCGTGTCTGGCGTACGGATGATGGCGGCTTCCAAGGGCGTGGTCATCGCAGCCAGTTGGTACGGCAAGGTGAAGACGGTGCTCCAGATCGTGGCTATCGTTCTGTTCTTGTTGAAGGACACCATCCATTCGCCCTATACGGCCCCATCTCTCCATGATCCTTTGTATCTCTGCTCTTGGGCTGTGATGATCGCCGCTCTCTTCTTCACGGTGCTCTCTATGGTGGATTACCTCTCGAAGGCTTGGCCCTTGATCGTCTCTGCCACCAAAGAGGATGAGAGCCCTGCTGATGCAGGGATGTCGTCTCTGGAGGAGCAGGCTGCCGCTTTGGCGGAAGAGGTGGTGCACCTCTCTGTGGATCGCCGTTGCACGATATCCACCGCCGAGAGCCTCACGGGGGGCATGATATCCACCTTCCTCACCTCTGTTCCAGGGAGCTCTGCAGCCGTCCTGGGTGGGGTGGTGAGCTATGCCCTCTCGGTCAAGGAGCATCTCCTGGATGTCGACGGAGACCTCTTGGCGCGGGAGGGGGCGGTGGACGGCCAAGTGGCACGGGAGATGGCCCGGGGTGCTGCGGCCTGTACCGGCTCTGATATCGCCGTTGCCGTCACGGGTATCGCGGGACCGGGGGGAGCTGAGCCGGGGAAGCCGGTAGGGTGCGTCTTCATCGGATACTGGTGCCAGGGCGAAGAAGGGTCCCAGCAAGAGCTCTTCACGGGGACGCGGGAGGAGATCCGTCTCAAGACGACGCTCAAAGCTCTAGAGATCCTGAAGGATCTGATAGAGAACCGATGACGGCGGTAGCGTGATCTTGGGCCAAAAGCGTCAGATCCCTGGTGGGATCCGAGCGGATCGGTTGCTGATCTGCGTGCGATCCTTGACGGGGATCCGATGGATGGCTGACACGGATAGGTTAGATCCTCTGGTTAGCATTGTCTGAGAGACGTTGACCGTACCGATTTTCGAACCCTTCTTGACTTGCAAACATCTGTTCGTATAATAAGGATATCGGTCAAAGGGAATACAAACAGACAAGGAGCACCGATGAACCTCTCCCGGGATGAGCTTTTGAGATCCACCACTGATCAGATCCATAAGAAGTTCGGCAAAGGCTCCATCATGAAGTTGGGCGAGAGCGATGCTGATCTGAATATCGCCGCTATCCCCACGGGTGCGCTCCCCTTGGATGTCTCCTTGGGCATCGGGGGCGTGCCGAAGGGCCGCATCGTTGAGATCTATGGTCCTGAGTCCAGCGGTAAGACCACCCTTGCGCTCCAGATCCTGGCGGAGTGCCAGGCCCAGGACGGCATCGTGGCCTTCATAGACGCAGAGCATGCTTTGGATCCGGTCTATGCAGCCAAGTTGGGGGTGGATATAGACGAGGTGCTCATCTCCCAACCGGACACAGGGGAACAGGCTCTTGAGATCTGCGATATGCTCGTGCGCTCCGGGGCCGTTGACTGCGTCGTCGTAGACTCCGTGGCCGCTTTGGTCCCCCGGGCTGAGATCGAAGGGGAGATGGGGGATACCACCGTGGGCCTCCAGGCGCGCCTCATGTCCCAAGCGCTCCGCAAGCTGGCCGGGTCCCTCTCCAAGTCCAACACCACGTGCATATTCATCAATCAGCTCCGTGAGAAGATCGGCGTCATGTTCGGCTCACCTGAGACCACCACAGGCGGTCGGGCGCTCAAGTTTTTCTCCAGCGTTCGCATCGATATCCGCCGGATAGAATCCATCAAGGTCAATGGGGAAGTAGTGGGCAATCGGGTCCGCGCTAAGATCGTCAAGAACAAGGTGGCCCCTCCCTTCCGTCAGGCCGAATTCGATCTCATGTTCGGTGAGGGCATCTCCAAGGAAGGGTGCATCATAGACATGGCTGTTGATTGCGGTGTGGCCAAGAAGAGCGGTGCTTGGTATACCTATGAGGATGAGAAGCTCGGCCAGGGCAGGGAAGCTGCCAAGGCAACGTTGAAGGAGAACCCTGACATCCGGGATGAGATCGAAGCCAAGGTGCGTCAGCACTACAACATCCCTGGAGCCGGTGCTGATCCCGTCATCCCTGCGAATGAGAGCGTCGCATGACCTACGAGGAGGGCTTCTCAGCCCCTGAGCCTCTCCAGCTGCCCCATGAGGAGCAGGTGCGAAGGGCCTATGATCTGATCCTCCGTTTTGCCAGTGCCCGTGAGGTATCAAGCGCCAAGATGACAGCGAAGTTGTCCAGGAAGGGCTTCTCCTCTCAGGCTATAGCAGAGGCATTGGACAGTGCTCAGCGGATAGGTGCCGTAGACGATGTCCGCTATTGCAACTGCCTCATCCGTACCACCCTCAGCCAAGGCAAAGGGCTCTCCTTTGCCTTGAGGGAAGTGGAGAGCCTTGGGCTGATTCCTGAGGATCTGGAAGCCTTCCAGGCATTCCAGGAAGATGAGGAAGCGGGGATGCTGGATAGAGCCCTAGATCTTCTGCGTCGCCATCCCACTCGGTCCAAGAATGTTCGCGGAGCCGCCTATAAGAAGCTCATCGCGGCGGGGTATTCTCCTGACATAGCTTCTGATGCCTCTTCAGCCTATGCCAAAGAGGCTCATCTTGCCGCTGGTCACTGAATCAGTGTCCGTTGCGTGCAGGATCCATGATACGGATGTACGGTAGGGGAGGCTTTGCTATAATCTGGCCCATTGAGTTATCGGTACCTTCATGGTGCCTGCAGCATATAACAAGCGAATACCCAGGCGCCCCGGCGTGATAGCTCAAGTTGGCCTAGGCCAACTTCTTTTTTTGAGACAAAGCTTCGCAGAAGCTGACGTGAAGGCAGGTACAAGATGGAATTCGTGATAGGCATCGTGGCTGTGATCGTGGGCATCGCAGCAGGTTTCGGCATCGCACGGGTCGTGGGCAGCACAAAGGCCAAGAATGCAGCCCAAGAGGCAGCCTCTCTCAAGCGCAACGCTGAGGAAGAGGTCAATCGCATGCTCAAGGACGCTGAATCCCAGATGGATACGCTTCGCAGGCAGGCAGAGATCGAAGCCAAGGATGAGGCGCTCAAGTATAAGCAGCAGGTAGACGAGGAGAACAAGGATCGTCTCCGTGAGGTGCGCAACGCAGAGAACCGGATCAATCAGCGGGAGCAGTCCCTCGATCACCGGACAGAGACCCTGGATAAGCGCGAGCATCAGCTCTCATCCCTTCAGGGGCAGCTGGATAAGCGCGCTTCTGAGCTCTCCACCTCTGAGGCTGAGATGAGCCGTCGTCTTGAGAAGGTAGCGGGCATGACGCCTCAGGAAGCCAAAGAAGAGCTCCTCCAGACCATCCATGACGAGGTGGTCCACGAATCTGCCGCGGTCATCCGTGACGTGGAGGCTCGCACCAAGGCAGAGGCTGACAAGAAGGCCCGGGAGATCCTGAGCCTGGCCATCCAGCGCGTTGCCGCCGATCACTCCTCTGAGAGCACCGTCTCCACCATCCATATCCCC
>CAJURZ010000001.1:117778-163587 GCA_910588905.1 uncultured Eggerthellaceae bacterium | reverse complement strand
CCCCAATGACGACATCAAGGGCCGCATCATCGGTCGTGAGGGTCGCAATATCCGTTCATTCGAGCAGATCACCGGTACGAATCTCATCATCGATGACTCGCCTGAGTGCGTGGCCATCTCTTGCTTCGATCCCGTCCGCCGTGAGATCGGCCGCATCACCATGGAGAACCTCATCGCTGATGGGCGCATCCATCCGGCCCGCATCGAAGAGACCTATGGCAAGGCCGTGAACCTGGTCAGCGAGCGCGTACAGAAAGCGGGGGAGCAGGCCGCCTTCGACACCGGCATCCATGATCTGCACCCTGAGCTCATCCATACGCTCGGCCGCCTGATGTACCGCACCTCTTATGGGCAGAATGTGCTGAATCACTCCTTGGAGGTGGCCTACCTGGCAGGGGTCATGGCATCTGAGCTCGGGCTCGATCCGGTCCCCGCCAAGCGCGCTGGCTTGCTCCATGACCTTGGCAAGGCGGTCGATCACGAAGTAGACGGCAGTCATGCGGTCTTGGGTGCTGATCTGGCGAAGCGCTTCGGCGAGAAGCCCGAGATCGTCCATGCCATCGAAGCCCACCATGAGGATGTGGATCCTAATTCCGTGCTGGATGTGCTGGTGCAGGCAGCAGATGCCGTTTCCGCAGCCCGTCCTGGTGCCCGCAAGGAGACCCTCGATGCCTACATCAAGCGCCTTGAGAAGCTGGAGGAGATAGCCAATAGCCATCAGGGCGTAGAGCGCACCTATGCTATCCAGGCAGGGCGCGAGGTGCGGGTCATGGTGGCTCCGGATGTGGTGGATGAAGCTGCTTCTGTGGTATTGGCCCATGACATCGCCTCCCAGATCGAGCGGGAGATGCAGTATCCAGGCCAGGTGAAGGTCGTGGTCATCCGCGAGAGCAGAGCGGTTGACTTCGCCAAGTAAGCTAGGCTCCTCTGAGCCTAGCACCTCAGATGCCGCTCTAAGGCATCTCATAGTGGAGGCCTGCGACACCGATCCTTTCAAGGTCGAAGCCGATCTCGGCTCCGGTTTCGTCAAGCTGTGCAGCTCCGAAGCCGAGCGGCGCCAAGCGGCCCAGGATATCCAAGGCTTCGAGGATATCGTCATCGAGCTGCTCCGCAATAGCCGAGATGCGGGAGCGAAGAGCATCTTCATCGCCACCAGCAAAGAGGCCGATGGCAGGGTCATGACCATCATCGATGATGGGTCTGGCATCCCTCGAAGGATGTGGGAGTCCATCTTCGAGCCGCGGGTCACCTCGAAGCTGGAAACAGCCCACATGGACAAGTGGGGCATGCATGGCAGGGGGATGGCCCTCTATTCCACGAAGGTGAATGCCCAAGAGGCCCGGGTCGTGGCATCCCAGGAAGGGCTGGGCACCTCCATCCGCATCCAGGGAGGCGCTTCCTTGTCCGAGAAAGCCGACCAGAGCACCTTCCCTCGCTTCGAAGAGGCGAATGGCGTGCTCTCCATGCGCGGACCGAAGAACATCGTCCGCATCTGCTGCGAATTCGCCTTGGAACACCGGGGGGCCGTGAGCGTCTATCTCGGCTCGCCCACCCAGATAGCAGCCACCCTCTATCGTTTCGGCCTTGCTACCATTCCTGCTTTCGAGCGGGCCTTCGGTTCCACTGAGCTTCCTTTGGTGAAGAGCTTGAGCTTGGCAAGCGGCCCTGAGGACCTTGCAGCCAAGGCAGCCGAGCTCGGGTTGGATATCTCTGAACGCTCGGCTCGGCGCATCATGGACAGCGGATCCGAATGCCTGGATGACCTGCTCACCCTCCTAGGAGAGCGGTCCTTTGCTGGGTTGCAGGCCAAGGATGCATCTCCTCGGCGCAGAGCTGCGGCCACGCCCTCAGCCGTCCGCCTGAGCCCAGAGGAGCGAGCGACGCTCCTCGGAGCGGTGATGGAGGCCTTCGACCCTCTGGCGGAAGCCTATTACCTCTCTGCGGACGTGAAGCCCCTCTTGAAGGTGAAAGAGGACCAGCTGGTGATCCAGATCCCCCTTGCTCCTCTGGAGGAAGGGCCCGAAGAGGGCAAAGCGGGCAGCTGAACGGCACGTTAGCCGCTCGTTTTAGGGCTTTTGGTGTAGAAACGGTAAAAACCTTAGTCCTTCTGTTAGAGTTGGCGGCAACGCAGCACGAAGATAGCTGAAACACGGTACAAACAGGAAAGTGATCCACGTGGCAGAAGAAGTCAAGACTGAGATCGGTTGCTTGAAGGTGTCCTCTAAGTCGTCCCCGGCATCTGTTGCCGGTGCCATCGCTGGCATGATAAAGGACGGCTCCACTGTTGAGATCCAAGCCGTGGGTGCTGGAGCTGTGAACCAGGCTGTCAAGGCCATCGCCATCTCCCGGGGCTTTCTCTCGCCTGTGGGCATCGAGATCATCTGCATCCCCTCATTCGCTGACATCGTGATAGATGGGGAATACCGCACTGCCATCCGCTTCGCTGTAGAGCCTCGAAGCCAGGTGGCTTCCTCTCTGGGCCGCGAAGCTGTCTCCTAGGGTCCTTTGCAGCAGATGCTCCCTCATCTTGAAGGATTGACCTTCTCTGTCCAAACCTTCGGCTGTCAGATGAACAAGCATGACTCTGAGCGCATCGTGGGCATGCTGGAATCAGAAGGATGCGTCCAGGTCAGCCAACCTGAGGATTCCGACATCGTCGTCTTCATGACCTGTTGCGTGCGCGAGTCAGCGGATACCCGGCTCTTCGGCCATGTCATGTCGCTCAAAGACCAACCCCTGCGTCCAGGCTCTCCGCTCACGGAGCGCATCATCGCCCTCGGCGGCTGCATCGGCCAGCGGGATGGCGAGAAGCTCATCGAACAGATGCCCCATGTGCAGGTGGTCTTCGGTACCCATACCCTCTCTGAGCTCCCGCGCCTCATCGAAGATGCCACCGCTTCCAAAAGGGGAGTGGCTCTCGCGGAGATGAGCGACGGATTCTCCACGGATCTGCCCACCCGTCGAGAGACCCCCTGGAGCGCGTGGCTTCCCATCACCACGGGGTGCGATAACTTCTGCACCTATTGCATCGTGCCCTATGTGCGTGGCCGGGAGAAGTCCCGGAAGCTGGAGGATGTGATAGCCGAGGCTGAGGGGTATGTGGCTCAGGGCGTGAAGGAGATCACCCTTCTCGGTCAGAACGTCAATTCCTACGGTCGTGACCTCTACGGCGAACCTCGCTTCGCTCGCTTGCTGGATGCCATGGAGGCCACGGGGGTGGAGCGCATCCGTTTCGCCACCAGCCATCCGAAGGATCTGAGCGATGAGGTGATAGAGCGTTTCGCCATCCTTCCGCACCTGATGCCCGCGTTGCATCTGCCCGTGCAGTCCGGCTCTGACAGGGTCCTCCAGGCCATGAACCGCCGCTACACCCAGGCCCATTACCTGGACCTCATCCGCAAGCTGAGATGCGCGCGGCCTGATATCGCCCTCTCCACTGATATCATCGTCGGATTCCCCGGCGAGACCGAAGAGGACTTCCAGCAGACGCTTCGGGTGATAGAGGAGGTAGGCTATCATCAGGTGTTCTCGTTCATCTACTCCAAGCGGGAAGGAACACCTGCTGCCACCTATCCTGATGAAGTGCCGCGAGAGGTGTCCCAGGAGCGATTCGAGAGGCTCCTCAAGGTAGTGGAGGCTGGTGCCATCACCGCTAACCGCCTTGACGAAGGGTCTTTGGTAGAGGTCTTGGTAGAGGGGGCATCCAAGAAGGATGCACAGATGCTCTCTGGCAAGACGCCGAAGGGTCAGACCGTCCATGCCCCGCTGCCCCAAGGGGTAACTGTAGAGGACCTCCAGGGTACCATCATCCCTGTGCAGATCATCCAGGCGAAGACCTGGTATCTTGCTGGCGAGGTGCGCATCCCTTGAGGGAGGGCATGTCGCCTGTAGTGGTCGTCTGCGGGCCCACGGCTACTGGGAAGTCAGAGCTCGCCTGCACCTTGGCCCAGAGGGCTTCGGGTTGCGTTCTGAGCGCTGACTCCATGCAGGTGTATCGAGGCATGGATATCGGCACGGCCAAAGTGCCTGAAGCAGAGCGCCGGGTGCCCCATTTCGGCCTTGATCTCGTGGATGTGGATGAGCCCTATTCTGCAGCCCTCTATCAGAGCTACGCACGCTCTGTCATCAGCGAACAGCACCAAGCGCTCACACCGGTGATCATGGCCGGTGGTACGGGGCTCTATATCCAGGCGGCCCTGGATGACCTCCGCTTTCCCGAAGGAGACCAAGCGGATAACCCGGTGCGGGAGAAGTACATGGCCCTGGCCCAGGAGAAGGGATCCCATGCTGTCTGGGATGTCCTGAACAGCTTGGATGAGGCCAGCGCTGAGCAGATCCATCCCCATAACCTCAAACGCGTGGTGAGGGCTTTGGAGATGCTGGAGGCGGGGGAGAGCTATGCTGAACGGGCCCATGGCCTCGCCCTGGCCGCCCCTGTCGTCCCTGCGGTCTTCGTGGGACTTGCCATGGATCGGGAGGTCCTGTATCAACGGGTGAACGCTCGGGTCGACCGGATGCGGGAGGAGGGGCTCATCGAAGAGGTGTCGGGTCTCATGGATGCCGGGTTCGAGGATGCGCTCACCTCTCGGCAAGCCATCGGCTACAAGGAGATCATCGACGCCCTGCGTGGGCAGTGCAGCATGGATGAGGCCTTCAGCCAGATCAAGCAGGCCACTCGGCGCTATGCTAAGCGGCAGATGACCTGGTTCAGGCGGGAGAAGCGCATCCAGTGGCTGGATGTGACGGATGCATCCCGGGAGGATATAGTGGAACAAGCCGTGGAGGCGCTCAAGGACAAGGGCGTGAGCTAGGAGAGGACAGGATGGAACTGGAATTCATCAAGATGCATGGACTGGGCAACGATTTCATCTTCGTGGATGATCTCTCAGCTGAGATAGAGCTCACCGAGGAGCAGGTGAGAGGGCTTTGCGAAAGGCATTTCGGCATAGGTGCTGACGGTGTCATCCTGGTACGGCCACCCCAGACCAAAGGATCCTTGGCCTACATGCACTATATCAACGCTGATGGAAGCTTAGCCCAGATGTGCGGCAATGGCGTTCGCTGCTTCGCGAAGTACCTGGTGGACAGGGGATTCGCTGACATCCCTTCGGGGATGTTGACGGCGGGGACCATGGCGGGGGAGCGCGATATCCGCTTTGAGGTGGACAGTGCAGGCAAGATGGTATCCGCCACGGTGGATATGGGATCCCCTGAGCTCGATCCTGTTCAGGTGCCCGTTTATCTGACCTCTAACGCGGTCGCGCCAGACGGGAGCCCTTGCGTGAGGGAGGCGCTCCTGGATTCTCCCTGGGGACCCTTTCCCTTCACCTGCGTTTCCATGGGCAATCCCCACGGGGTCTGCTTCGTGGATGATTGGGATCAGCTCCCCGATGGCCTCTTCACGGATGCCACCCAGAAAGGCTTGGATACCCTGCGGATAGATGAGATAGGCGCTTGGTATGAGTCCCATGGCGCTTTCCCCGAGAAGGCCAATATCGAGTTCGCCTGCTGTGAGGGGGAGGGGATAGCCATGCGCGTCTATGAGCGTGGTTGCGGGGAGACCTTCGCCTGTGGTACCGGCGCCTGTGCAACGCTGGTCACCGCTATCCTGACGGGCCGGGTCGAAGAACAGGCTCCGGTGCGCCTCTTGGGAGGCACCTTGGATATCCGTTGGGACGGGAGCGGTTCGGTCTTCATGACGGGACCAGCCAGCGAATCCTTCTCGGGAACCGTGGAGGTATAACCCTTGGACCCAACAGCTATGCAGGAGGGCAAGCGGGTCTCTCAGGGAAGATTCCCGCTCCATCCCACTGCAGAGCCTCGAGAGCGCGCGCTCGTGGTGGGCATCGATCGCCCTGGCTCTTCAGTGAGCATGGATTCATCCTTGGAGGAGCTCGGACGGCTTGCCCATACTGCCGGGGCGGATGTGGTGGCCACGGTCACCCAACGGCTCAGGTCCCCCAACCCTGCCACCTTCGTGGGCAGCGGCAAGGTGGAGGAAGTGGCCCAGTTGGCTCGAGCGGAGGCTGTTGACGTCATCATCATCGACGATGAGCTCACTCCGTCTCAGCAATCCAATCTGGAGAAGGCAGTCGATCGGGATATCAAAGTCATCGATCGAACAGCTCTCATCCTTGACATCTTCGCCCTCCATGCCAAGAGCCGAGAAGGCAAGCTCCAGGTGAGGTTGGCCCAGAATGAGTACCTCTATCCACGCCTGCGTGGCATGTGGGCCCATCTCGCCTCTAACCGCATGGGTGGCGGGGTGGGTTCTCGCTTCGGAGAAGGGGAGAGTCAGCTAGAGGTGGATCGACGGATGGTGAGGAACCGGATCACCTCGATCAAGCGGGAACTGGCTCGATTGAAGAAGGTCCGAGGCATCCAACGAGAGAGCCGCTATGAGAGCGGCGTCATCAACCTGGCTTTGGCGGGGTATACCAATGCAGGGAAATCCAGCCTGTTGAACGCCTTGAGCGGAAGCAGCGTCTATGCCGATGACCTCCTCTTCGCCACCCTTGATTCCACCACCCGCTCCATCACGCTGCCGCAGGGCAGGGAAGTGACCGTGACGGATACGGTGGGTTTCATCCAGAAGCTTCCCACTACCTTGGTGGAGGCATTCCGCTCGACCTTGGATGAGATATCCGGAGCCGATCTCATCCTCCATGTGGTGGATGCGTCCTCTGATGAGCAGCAGATGCACATAGAGTCCGTATGCGAGACGTTGGGGCAGATCCATGCGGAAAGGATTCCCAGCATCCTGGTGTTCAATAAGATCGATCTGCTGTCCCCTGATGAGCAGACGGTGCTCAAAGGCCGCTATCCCGAGGGCGTCTTCGTCTCTGCCCGAGCGGGTTCAGGGTTGGATGAGCTGATACAGAGGATCACCTTGGCTGCAGGGGCTGCTGAGGAGACCTTGCGCGTTGTCCTGCCCTATAGCAAAGGGGACCTCATCAGCGCTGCTCATAGGAGGTGCGCTGTGCTGTCAGAGAGCTTCGAAGAGGATGGCGTCCATATGACCCTGCGCTGCCCAGCTGCGCTCAGGAGCGCCTATGGGAGCTTCGAGGAAGAGCGGTAGCCCCCTAGATCCTTCTGAAGACGGCGACCACCGTGCCCACAATGGAACAATCCGTCACGATAAGAGGCTCCATCTGGGAGTTCTCAGGCTGAAGGCGGATGTGATCGGATTCCTTGTAGAAGCGCTTGATGGTGGCTTCGTCTTCTAGGAGAGCCACCACGATATCACCATTGTTGGCCACCGGCTGTTCCTTGACCACCACGTAGTCACCATCGTTGATGCCTATCTCTATCATGGAATCACCTCGGACGGACAGCATGAACGAGGGGGCGTCTCCGACGATCTCAGTGGGGAGCTTCAGATGATCCGTGATGTTCTCTTCGGCCAGGATGGGCATGCCTGCCGCCACGGACCCGACGAGGGGTACGCTCACGATATCCCGCACCTCTGAGACGAAGCTGTCTATGGCCTGCTCTACGGCATAGGTGAGGGAGATGGACCGGGATTTCAGAGGATCCCGTTTGATGAAGCCCTTCTCTTCCAAGGCCTTCAGATGGACATGGACCGTGGATGGGGATGAGAGGCCAAGGTCTTCACAGACCTCCCGGACCGTGGGGCCGTAGCCCTTCTCAGTGATGTGCCTTTCGATGTCATCAAGAACAGCTTGTTGGCGCTTCGTGATCTTAATGGTCATGGCCCTAGGCTCCATCTACTCAAGGAGGTGTACCGATGTTCGATGATTATAACAGCGTACAAAGGTTCTATCGGTGAGAATAGGGACTTTTCCAAACAATCGTTCGACCACAATATGTAGTATGATATGCACACAACATCAAGCAAGGAGTTGCTATGCATTGCCCATATTGTGGATTCGAAGAATCCAAGGTGATAGACTCCCGGCCCGCTGAGGATGGTTCAGCCATCCGGAGGCGCCGGGAATGCCTCGAATGCGAGAAGCGCTTCACCACCTATGAGCGCTACGGTGAGCGGCCCGTGATCGTCGTCAAGTCAGACGGGTCCTCCGAGCCCTTCTCTCGGGAGAAGCTCATGCGCTCCATCCTCGTCGCCTGTGCGAAGCGCCCGGTGACCTCGGAGAAGATCGATGAGCTGATCACTGACATAGAATCCGCCATCCGCAGCGCTTCGGGTGAGGTCACCTCGAAGGAGTTGGGAGAGATGGTCTTGGGGCGGCTGGCGTCGGTGGATGATGTGGCCTATATCCGCTTCGCCAGCGTCTATAAGGATTTCCAGAGCGTTGAGGAGTTCGCCTCGGCTCTGGAGGAGATCGACTGAAGCCATGGATGCCTTCGCCTTCGAGATATCCATGAAGCGGCTGGATGAGTCCTTGGATGTACCCGTTCATGCGAAGCCGGGAGATGCGGGTTTCGATCTGAGGTCTGCCGTCAGCCTAGAGCTCTTGCCAGGGAAACGGGCTTGCATTCCCTGTGGCATCGCCTTAGGCCTTCCGCCTGGCTTCGCGGGTCTCGTGCTGCCACGCAGCGGGCTGGCGGCGGATCATGGCATCACCGTCGTGAATGCACCGGGTCTCATAGATGCGGGGTATCGGGGTGAGGTGAAGGTGATCCTCCTGAATACGGATGACCAAGAGCCTTTCAGTATAGCGAAGGGGGATCGCATCGCCCAGCTTCTCATCATCCCCGTCCCGGAGATCGACTTGACCGTGACCCCAGAGCTGGATGACACCCTGCGGGGGGATGCGGGCTTTGGGAGCAGTGGAGTGTGATATGGATAAGGATGATAGGATCATGCGGGATATCAAGACCATTCAGACCCTCGGTTCCATCGCCATCATCGCGTCACCCGTTTCGCTGGTGTTCGGGGGCGTGCTGTTGAGCCTCGTGGCTCTCGTGTGCGCATTGGTAGGACGCAGCAAGCTGAAGGTCCTGGGCGCTACGGATGAAGCCAGCCAAGAGGTCCTGGATGCTCTGGGTCGTCAGATGAAGGTGGCGCTCATCGTGAGCATCGCAACGTTGGTCATCAATGGCATCTTCTCAGCGTTCATGTTCAGCTACCTCATGCAGGCCATGCAATCCGGCGACCTCTCACAGCTCGGTCAGATGATGGGTTTCGACCCGAATAGCCTAGGCGGCTCCGGAGAGCCCGATGCTGCCCCTGAAGGCTCGCTCTGGGATAAATAACGGATAATATATGTTATGTAAACTAATGAAGGACCAGCTCAGACATCTCTGAACGGGTGCCGTTGGCGCATGCCGCGTCGGGCTGGGATGATGCGCAGCTCATGGAACGAGAGGCCCCTATCCCGCAATCTGAGCGCCATGAATTCTCGTCGAGCATCCATCTCGGAGCGCACGAGCGGTTCGTCCATGCAGATCTCGCAGACTATGTAGGGCTTGTCCTTATCAGGCCCCTTGCGCGGTCGATCGTCTTTGCGCACGTAGAATGCGTTGGTGTGATCTAGGATCAAGCGCACGGCCGAATCGCTCTTCCAGACATCGCGCACGGCTGCCGCATAGATGGCATTGTTCGAGGATATCTGAGCAGCGGACTCAGCCTCAGGGCCCAAAGAGCTCAGGATGGCTGACACGCATTTCGAGAGGTCTTGCACGAAGATCCGCCTTTCTATTCCCACGGGATGGATATCTGGCCTTGAAGGCGCTCTTTAAGGGAGTCCCGGTCATAGACGGCTATCAGCTCATCAGGGGTCGCGGGTTCATCTTCGGGCTGCAAGCCTGCCAGGAAGGCTATGTGACCGATGATCCCTTGGGGTGTTCTGAATCGGGTGAGCATCTCCTCCAATGAAGCATCTCCGTCGCGCTTGGATAGCCGCCTCCCCTGCTCGTTCACGAGCAGGGGAACGTGAAGGTATTCAGGATGAGGATAGCCTAGAAGGTCCTGCAGGAACATCTGCTGCGGTGTAGAGGAGAGCAGGTCTATCCCCCGGGTGACAGACGTGACACTCTGGCTCGCATCGTCTACCACCACTGCCAATTGATAGGCGAAGGCCCCGTCCTTCCGGCGGAGGATGAAGTCACCGCATCCCTCTGAGAGCTGTTGCCCATAGCTTCCTTGGAGCGCGTCCTCGAAGCCGAAGGAGCGGGAAGGCACCTCCACGCGCCAGGCGGCATCCTCTCCTGCCTGGATGCGCAGCTCGGCCTCTGCAGGGCTCAGATGACGGCAGGTGCCCGGATAGACGGCCTTCTCGCCCAGATGCGGCGCAGAGACGGCTGCCAGATTAGCCCGAGTGCAGAAGCAAGGATAGAGGCGGGCTTTCTCTGAGATGCGCTGAAAGGCCTCCACGTAGGCTTCCTTCCGTACGCTCTGATAGTAGGGGCCGTGGTCCCAGGTGAGCCCGAGCAGCTCTAGGTCCTGCTGGATGAGATCGGCGAAATGCGGCTTGGAGCGGGCTTCGTCCAGGTCTTCGATGCGCAGGACCATCTGACCGCCCTGAGAGCGCACCTGAAGCCAGGCCATCAGAGAGGCGAAGATGTTGCCCGCATGCATCCTTCCCGTGGGCGACGGGGCGAATCTCCCTCTGACAGGGGTCATCGCCTATCATCCACGTGCTTGGCTTTGCCCACTGCCCGTTCGATGCCGCCGGGTTCTACGAGGGATACCTTGACTCCCACCAAGAGCACGCCCTTGAGCTTCTCTTCGATGCGCTTGCGCATGGCATTCATCTGCTCGAAGGAATCCGAGAAGGCCTCCGGGCGGATCTCTGTCTGCACCGTGAGCGCATCCATGCCGTTCACGGTCTCTACGATGATGCGGTAGTGCGGGGTGACCTCGTCGATGCCCGAGAGCACATCCTCTATCTGAGAGGGGAATACATTGGTGCCTCGGATGATGAGCATGTCATCTGAGCGGGAGCGCACCTTATCCATGCGGGCATGGGTGCGCCCGCAGGCACAGGGCTCCTTCGTCACCCGGGTGAGATCGTGGGTGCGGTAGCGCAGGACGGGGATGGCCTGCTTGTCCAGGGGGGTGAGCACCAATTCCCCCTCTTCTCCAGGGGCTACGGCCTCTCCCGTGGCGGGGTCTACCACTTCCCAGAGGAAGTGGTCTTCGGCGATGTGCTGTTGGTTGCGGGAGGCGAGGCACTCTCCGGATACCCCTGGCCCCATCACCTCGGTCAGCCCATAGTTGTCTGTGCAGATGATGTGCATGCGGCCCTCGATCTCGGCCTTCAGGCCAGGAGGACACGGTTCGCCGCCGAAGAGCCCGACGCGCAGCGGGGAAGCAGCCCAGTCATAGCCCAGTTCCTCGCCCACTTCGCAGATATGCATGGCGTAGGAGGGAGTGGCGATGAGCACGGTGGTACCGTAATCCTGGATCATCTGGATATGGCGCTCAGTGTTGCCGCTGCCTGCTGGGATCATGGTGCAACCCAGCTTCTGTAGACCATAGTGCAGGCCGAATCCACCGGTGAACATGCCGTAGCCGAAGGCCATCTGCGCGTTGTCCTGAGGTACCACCCCGGCCATCTGCACGAGCCGAGCGATGCAATCGCTCCAGACGTCCATATCGGCTTCCGTATAGCCCACCACGATGGGCTTGCCGGTGGTGCCAGAGGAAGCGTGGATCTCGCGCACCTCATCCAGAGAGACGGCGAAGAGGCCATAGGGGAATGTCTCGCGCAGGGCGGTCTTGTCCGTGAAGGGCAGGAGGCGCACATCGGCCAGCGTCTGGATATCCGTAGGCTTCACGCCCATCTCATCCATCTTCTGACGGTAATAGGGAACCCGCTCGTAGGTGTAGCGTACCTGACGCTTGAGCTTCTCCAGCTGGAGCGCTTCTATGTAGGCGCGGCTAGCGCATTCCATATCTGCATCGAAGATGGGCAGGGCACCGAAATCCCCCGCTTTCGCAGCTCTGAGCGCGTCTCCCTTCCGGGTGACATCATAGGTTGCGCAACCCATGGATCACTCCCCTTCCCGTCTGAGCGCAGAGGCGTGGGCGATGTCCTCCTGGCTGATCATGGTGAGCGGCTGATCTGCCAGGGCACGGGCTGCTCCCTCTATGTCATCGGTGTTGATCACGATATAGGTGGATATGAGCGAATAGCTGTAGGTGACATTGATGCCGCAGGACGCGAGAAGGCTCATCACCCATGCCAGCTCACCCGGGCGGTCCTCGAGCAGGAGGCAGAGCACTTCCGTTTCCGCATGGGCAGCGCCCTCCCCTTCCAATACCGCTATGGCCGCGGCTGGGTCATCTACGATGAAGCGGGCGATGCCGTATTCTCCGGTATCGGAGACGGAATAGCCCCGGACGCTCACCTGGGCATGCTCGAACATCTCGAGGATGCGAGCCAGATGCCCTGGCTTGCTCTGGAGGAACGTGCTGATCTGCTTCACTGCCATAGAGGCTACCTCCTCGCGTGCTCGCAGGCGAACTGCCTGCCCGCCTGGAATGCTGCGCAGTTGATGTCAATGGTCTTGGGCGGCACGTGGCTGCGGATGGACTCCAGCCACGTATCCTCTGAGAAGCCGAGGAAGGCTGAGAGTGCGCCGAGGAGCACCACATTGGCTGCTTTCGAGCTGCCCGCTTCGCGAGCCGTTGCCTCGGCAGGCACGAGCAGGGCATCTGCTCCTTGGAGCACCTCAGCGGTGTGGGCGGGGATGTGGGCTTTGCCTGTCAGCACGCTGGCAGGCTTGATGACCTCTTCGTTCACGATGAGGCTCCCGCCCTGCTTGAGCGCGCTCAGATTGCGCAAGGCCTCGAGCTCCTCGAAGGCCACGACGATGTCGGCTTCGCCCTGGCCGATGACCATGGACTTCACGTCAGCGCCCAGAGCCACCATCGTGGAGACCGCTCCACCGCGCTGGGCCATGCCATGGATCTCAGACACTTTCACCTGGGTCCCCGACCTCAGGGCTACGTCAGCCAGGATATGGGCTGCCAGGATGGTGCCCTGGCCGCCTACTCCGCACAGAAGGATCTTATCCACTATTGTTCCCCTATCGGACGATGGCATTGAAGTTGCAGTACTGAGCGCATTGGCCGCAGCCGATGCACAGCTGCGGGTCGATATAGGAAAGGCCGGTATCTGGATACTTGCCGATGGCCGGGCATCCCAGGCTCAGGCATACACCGCACCCGGTGCAGGCACCGATGTAATAGGGCTGCTGGCGCGTGCGCTCCAAGAGCACGCAAGGTCGCTTGAAGATGAGGATGTCAAGCCTATCGCGGGCTGCTGTGGCCTCTTTGATGGCGCTGCGCACCGCGTCTCTGTCGTTCGGGTCTATCACCTGGACCGCATCTACCCCAAGGGCACGAACAACGGCCTCGAGGTCGAGCTCTGAGCTCGGGTGCCCTTGGAGCGTGACGCCGTTGAAGGGGTTTCCTTGGCGACCGGTCATGGCCGTGGTGCGGTTGTCTAGGATGCAGATCGTGCCGCTCCCCCCGTTGTAGACCGTGGTGATGAGCGAGCTCAGGCCAGAATGGGCGAAAGTGGAGTCACCGATGACAGCCACCACCGGTCGTTCGGAACCTTCCCCCAAAGCGAGCTCGAAGCCATGGGCCATGGAGACGGAGGCTCCCATGTCCACGCAGGTATCCATGGCTGACAGGGGTGGCAGGGCTCCCAGGGTGTAGCAGCCTATGTCTCCGCAGATGATGGCCTTCTTGCGTGAGAGCTCCTTGAACACCAATCTATGGGGACAGCCTGGGCAGAGCGCCGGAGGCCGGGGCGGAAGCCCTTCGACTCCCTCAAGCCCCTCGGGTACCTCCAAGCCGAATGCCTGGCGGATGAGGTTGGGTGAGAGCTCTCCGGCTTCGGGGAGCGGATGAGGGAAGGGGGCTACGGTAACGTCACAGGCGGCCACCGCATCCCTCAGGAACCGAGAGCCCTCTTCCACCACGTAGACCTCATCGACCTCCCGGGCGAAGCTGCGGATGGCCTCGATGGGCAGGGGGTTCGTCACGCCCAGCTTCAGGATGCTGGCCTCGGGAAGCGCTTCGGCCACGTGTTGGTAGGCCGCCCCCGCGCAGATGATGCCCTTCTCAGGAGAGCGTAGGATGCGCAGGTTGAGGTCTGAGCCATCGGCCCAGGCCCGAAGCGCGTCGTCCCGCTCGATCTGCTCAAGGCGCCTCCCCTTCGCGAAGGCGGGCATCATGACCCACTTGGACGGGTCTGTCTCATAGGGTGCCTGCTCTGGGGCGCTCTGGGGGGAAGCGGGTTCAACGGGGGTCTTCGTGTGGGAGATCCGCACCGTGGATCGGATCATCACCGGTACATCGAACTGCTCGGAGAGGTCGAAAGCGCGTCGAGTGAGGTCATAGGCTTCCTGGGAATCAGCAGGATCCAACATGAGCACATGGGCTGCTCGAGCGTAGTAGTGGGAATCCTGTTCGTTCTGAGAGGAGTACATCCCCGGATCATCAGCGGCCAGGAGGACGAGTCCTCCTCCCACTCCTGTGTAGGCGGCCGTGAAGAGCGGGTCGGCTGCCACGTTGACCCCCACATGCTTCATGGTCACCAGGCAGCGCTTGCCCGCCGCGGAAGCGCCCAAGGCAACCTCCAAGGCCACCTTCTCATTCGTGCACCACTCCGCGTAGACGTCCTCATGGACGGCGAAGGCCTCCAAGGTCTCCGTTGATGGCGTTCCCGGATACCCGGTTCCCACCTGGGCTCCGCTATGATAGGCGCCAAGCGCCACCGCTTCGTTGCCTGAAAGAAGCTCCACTGGTCCTCCCCTATTCGCCGGTGTCGAAGATGAAGCCGAATCGGCCGATCTGGACGAAATCGTCCTGAGCGAGCACTTTGTTGTTGATCGAGGCGTTATTGACCCACACGCCATTGAACGACTGCTCGTCACGGATGATGTAGGCCCCGTCCCGTACCGCGATGCTGGCATGGAGCCGGGAGACCGTCATGTCGTTCAAGAAGATATCGCACTGAGGATTGCGTCCGATGGAGGTGACCTGGGGGTTCACCTTGAATTCCGCACCCCGTTGAGGGCCGCGCACCATCCTGAGCACAGGCGAGGTAGCCGGTTGTTCAGGTGGCGTGCGCACCTCTGGAGCAGGAACGCTCAAGGGCGAGAAGCTCTGGGTATTGCCAGCCAGACGGAATCCGCAGGATTCACAGGCGGCCTGGCCTGGCTTCAGTGGGCTTTGGCATATAGGGCAAGATCCTTCGGTCACGAAGACCTCCTCTTCTGAGATAGGGACTGCTGATCTGTCAGCTCTTCTCCAGGATCAGCGGCGTCTCATTGATGATAGTCGATTCTGCGCTGGTGGGCTGGCCCGAAAGCGTACGGCAGGTCTTATCCCACCAGATGCCGATGCTCTCGAAGAGGGAGGGGGCGGGCACATCCTCGCAGGCAACGATCTCAACGGAAGCTATCTCTTGGTTCTGCTGGTAGAACGTAGCCTTGCCGATGACCTGACCTGCGCTGACGCCACCGCTCACGTCATCGAGCTCGAATCGTTGACTCACATTGCCCTGGGGGGCGAACACCTCCACCTGGGCATCCGGGTCCTTGAAGGTGGCTGGTACCGTCTTATCCACCCAAGCATCCAAGGCTACCTCAGCCACCACCGGTACCTGACGGGTCTGGCCATCCAGGGTCATGTCCGTCTCTTGGGAGCTATGGGCCAGGTCGTAGGCTATCTGGTTGTCGTAGACCCAGTCGAAGAGCGTCTTGCAATCTATGAAGCGCTGCTCTTCGGAGGCGGAGTGGAGGATGATGGCGTAGAGGTCGGAACCTTCGCGATTGCAAGCGCCGGCGAAGCAGGGACCGGCAAGGTCGGTGTTGCCGGTCTTGATGCCACAAGCTCCCTCGTAGTTACCCAGGAGCAGGTCTGTGGTCTTCAGTTCGACTGTTATATCCTCTCCGTTGCGCTTGACGGGGATCTCGGCTCGGGGGATGTCGCAGAGGGAACGGAAGGCATCGATGCCCATGGCATAGGCGCAGATCTTCGCCACTTCCCGAGCTGTGCTGTGCAGGTCCCCGGCGAACTGGCTCCCATCCAGACCGTGAGGGTTCTCGAACACGGTGTTTTGGCAACCAAGCTCAGCAGCCTTCTCGTTCATCTTCGCCACGAAGGCATCCAGAGCGCTAGCGGGATCGTCGGAATCTATGGCGGACCCATCAGCCCGATGGAGGGTGTTCTCCGTCTCCTTGGCTTCGGCCTGGAAGTCGGGGCCGATGGTCTCGGCGATGGCGATGGCCGCATCATTGCCCGAAGGGATCATCAGGCCCTTCAGAGCATTCTCCATGGTGAGCACATCCCCTGCTTGGAGGTTCGCGCTGGACTCCCCTACGCTGGCAGCCGTCCTGCTGACGGTGACCTCGCGGTCCATGCCAGAGTTCTCCAAGGCGACGACCGCTGTCATCACCTTGGTGATGGAGGCGATCTGCGTGGCATCGTCGGCGGACCGAGCGAAGTACTCAGTGCCATCCTCCGAGCAGACGTAGACGAATTCGCTGCCGATGTTCGGGCAAGAGGTGGGCTTGAGCCCACGGCTCTCCATGGTGTCTCCGTAGATGACATCGGTTCGACGTATGTCCGCCTGAGCTTCTGCGGGGAGACAAAGGGACGCTGGGAAGGCCAGGAGGATGGCCAAGAGCACGGCAGTAAAGCATCGAAGCGCAACAGCGTTGCGCTTCGATGAGCAGGCGTAAGAGGTGGCGCGGGGACTAGAGGGCATAGATCTCTTCGGGACGGGCGATGCGGAAGCCAGCATCCTCCAAAGCGAAGTCTATGTTCTCGCCGTTGATCTTGAACACATCGATAGCCTCTTCGTCTCCGGCTTTGAAGCAGTAGCCGTATTCGATGTTGAGGCCAGCCTTGTCGCAGAACTCAAGGAGACTTGCCAGACCACCGGGCTTGTTAGGCACATAGACGGCATTCACCTGGGTGACCGAGGCACGAAAGCCTGATTCGTTCAGCATGGCGGCCACGGCATCGGGCTCATCGCAGAAGATGCGGGCGATGCCGAAGTCTTGGGTGTCCGAGAGGAACATGGCATGCATATTGGTGCCGTTGTCGGCTATCTGGCGAACGAGCCGGGAGAGATTGCCCTTCTCGTTCTGTAAGAAAACGGTCAGCTGTGAGATCATTCGGAAGCCTCCCTCTTGTCGATGACGCGCTTGGCCTTGCCCATGGAGCGCTCTATGGTCTTCGGCTCCACGATCTTGACATCCACGGCTATCTGGAGATTGCCCTTGAGCTCTGCCTGGAGTCGACGCTTGAGGTCCTCAAGCTTCCTGACCTCGTCGATGGGGAAATCGGGTTCCGTCTCGACCTGGAGCTCCATAGCATCCAGCGGCCCCTTGCTCGTGAGGATGATCTGGTATTGGGTGGCGATCTCAGGGAAGTTCGTGATGACCTGCTCTATCTGAGAGGGGAAGACGTTCACGCCGCGGATGATCATCATGTCATCCGTGCGACCACGAAGCCGGTCGATCTTGCGGTGGGTGCGACCGCAAGCGCACATCTCTGCATTGATGCGGGTGACGTCCCGGGTGCGGTAGCGGATGAGCGGGCTGCACTCCCGGGTGAGCGTGGTGATGACCAGCTCTCCCCATTCGCCATCAGGGAGCAGTTCCCCTGTGTCAGGATCGATGATCTCGCAGTAGAACTGATCCTCGGCGATGTGGAGGCCACCGCGTTCGATGCATTCCATGGCAACGCCGGGCCCCATGATCTCAGAGAGGCCGTAGACGTCGCAATATTGGACACCCAGCTTGTCGGCGATCTCTTGGCGCATGTTCTCAGAAGCAGGTTCGGCACCGCAGATGACACCTGATATCTTGAAGTCCTTGGCCGGATCGTAGCCCATCTCTATGGCCGTATCGGCGATGAACAACGCATAGGAAGGCGTGCAGGCCAGGATATCGGTGTCGCAATCAGCCAAGAACTGCACCTGGCGCTTGGTGTTGCCCGAAGAGGCGGGGATGACCGTGCAGCCCATGGCCTCGCCACCTGCATGACCGCCCAGGCCGCCGGTGAAGAGCCCGTAGCCATAGGATACCTGGATGGTGGATTCGTCCGTGCCTCCTACCATGGCTATCCCGCGAGCGAAGCAATCCCCCCAGTGCTTCAGGTCGGACTTGGTGTGACCCACCACCGTAGCCTGACCGGTGGTACCTGAGGATGCGTGGATGCGCGCAACGTCCTTCATGGGAACGGCGAAGAGGCCATAGGGGTAAGCATCCCGCATATCCTGCTTGACCACGAAGGGGAACTTGGAGAGGTCCTCCAGGCTCGTGAGGTCCTCAGGGTTCACGCCTGCCTCATCGAAGCTCTTCTTGAAGAAGTCGATGTTGTCGTAGGCGTGGCGTACGCTCCATCGCATGCGCTCTAGTTGAAGGGCTGCTAGCTCCTCTCGATCCATCGTCTCTATCTCAGGTTGGTAGTACATCTGCTTCCTTTCCCGCGTTGTTGCAAGCGGACGGCGAGCATCCGCCCAAAAGGTGGATCACTGTTGGCTTGAGCTTTGTGAAGACGAGGCGGAGGAGGAAGAGCTGCCCGACTGATCTTGATCGGAACCGTCCTCATCGGGCCGTGCATACTTCCTCTGGATCTCTGCGATGTCTACCTTCGGACCAACTTTGACCACAACGTTTATAGGCGAATAGACGCTGGAGAAGGTCTTCTGTTCCACCTGGTTGCCCGATTCATCGGTGACGGTGCGCACCACGTTGATCTTGGAGCCATCAGAGCCGTTGGTCATCTTCACCACTGCGGTGTCAGCGTAGGTGTCATCAACCTCCACCTTCACCTTGTAGGGATCCCCCTCTTGCCATTCGCCTGTATCAGTGGTCACCGTGAGATGGGGGTCCTCGCCGATGAGGTCAACGGTGACGCTATAGGAGGTGTAGCTCGTGGTGAGCAGGATATCTGAGTCCGTGCCGTTCTCCCAGCGCAGATCGAGGGTGGGAAAGGCAATGGCCGCATCCAGGCCGTCGGGATACGAGCCGGAGCGCATGGAGTGGTTGTGGCGCTCCGAGATGGGAAGGCCGGAGTCATAGACGGCATTGAAGACGGTGGTGGCCACCTGGCATACGCCGCCACCCGCTTCTTGGACCATCTCATCTCCTGCGATGACATTGGCATCCTTGAAGCCGGCTTCGGCGTTGCAATCCCCCGCTATCTCATTGAATGACCAGGTGCCTCCCGGTCGGACGATGGAATCATCCAGAAGATCAGCCACCTTCTGGATGTTGTAGAGCCTATTCGCCGTGGTGCTGGCCTGATTGAATTCCGTGGTGAACGTGCTGAACTTCGTGACCACCCCGTAGGCGAGAGCGGCATCCAAGGAGAGCGGTTGATCGGTCTGCTCGGTTTGGATGGGGATGTTGTACCTATCCCCCACCACCTTCTGCTCCCCGCTTTCCCAGAAGCTGCCGAAGAGCACCTGATCCAGGTCATCCAATGCTCCGGATACCGTAGGCACTGTGACCGCCTGATCCGGTCTCACGATGACATCCTCATCCTCAACGGCGAAGGTGACCTTGTAGTTCTGGCCGTTCTGAGCCAAGGTCAGATCCTTGGTGAGGGTCTCCAAGGCCTTGGATTCCGACACTTGGGGCTTCAGGAACCAGGTGTCTCCTCGCTGGGCTGGTTCGGCTATGATCCAGGAAGCGAGCGTCTCCTTGGATATCTCAGCGGATTCCGAGTCGTAGCTGAAGGAAGCCCCCTCGGTCAGGGCTTGATTGATGGCATCAGCCGTTCGGGCAGCGGATTCCCCATCCACCTTGAGGGGGGTGTAGTCGGCTACGGGGATATAGCGCGGATCATCCACTTCGCTGTTCAAGAGCTTGTCCGTGAGGGTGGCCACGAAGGTGTCCTCGTCGATCATGTAGCCATCATGGCCCTCTACGACGCTGGCAACACCGTCTTCCATGGAGATGCCGTATTCCTTGATGGGGTCTCCGATGGCTGTATCCAGGTCAGAGATGAGCTTGCTTAAGATGATCTGGTTGTAGTCTATCCGCGGTGGGATGACATGGGTTCCCATAAGGGTGCTGAAGCGGTCGAAGAGCCCTGTGGACCTGCCGAACTGGGCAGCCTCCCGCGCCAGGTCCTCCACAGGCAGCTTCGCTCCCAGGGAGTCAGCCGTCTCTATCCAGAGCACCTTGTTCTCGAGCGTCTCTTGGACCGAGGTCTGCTCTGCCAAGGCCTCCTGCTGCTTGAGGGCCTCCTCGGCCCCGGTATCCTTGGCTGCCTCTTCTGATTTGAAGATGTAAACGCTGGTCTGGGCGAGCTTGTCCCCGTAGCGAGCCGTGATGGCCTCAGCGGCCTCGGATTCGGTCTTGCCTGCGAGGTCCACATCGCCTACATAGACACCCTTGTAGATCCGGTCTCCCGTAGCGAGGGTATCCACGGCGAATCCGCAGACGAGGACGAGGGCTATGACGATGACGCCGCCCACGATCTTGTTCTTGCTCCAGACCCAAGCGAAGCCATGGCCGATGCCCTTGCCGATGAGCAGGATGACCTTGACGATGCCCATGAGGATGGCCTTGAAGACGTTGAAGATCATCTCCAGGACGGAATCGCTGGTGTGGGGTGCGTAGGTTTGCTGGGGCAGCTGCTGAGGTTGCTTGGGTTGCTTCGAGCGCTTGGGCTGACCTTGGATGGCCGCGTGGCTCTGCGGCCCGCGCTTGCCCTGGGACCGCTGCTGTCCGGTCCGGCGACCTCTATCCCTCTCAGGGATGCGCTCGGATGCCCTGCTTGTCCTGACCCGCTGGCTGTTCCCGCTCGTCCTCTCCGATGTCCTGTTGCCCACCGGCCGCGATCGCCGCTCGGCTGAGGTGAGAGGCCTGCTGTTGACGGTGATCCTGTTAGTGGTGCGCGGTGCCTGGGAGCGGGACGATGCCGTGGTGGATCGCCTGTCCCCGTTCATGTCATCGAAGGAGCGGGATGAGCGGGAGGACCGCTGATCAGACGGGAGCCTCCCCGATCGATCCATGCTGCGGTCGCGCGCCTCGGGGGCGAAGCGCTCCCGATCCTCAGGGTCAAGATTGAAGCTGCTGCTATAGGCCATGGTGAGACCTCATCGTCTTCAGTCGTTCGTAGGCTTGGACGCAGTAATAGATGGTGACGGCTATCTGGAGGATGAGCCCTGCATAGACCGACCAGATGCCGAGGCAGGCCGGAGCGGCTGTGAAGCCAGGGAGCCAGGGGGCATCCGTCAGGTCCAATCCGGCCACCAGGGGCCAGTTCAGGAGCAGTGCAGCGAAACCCACGAACAACAGCGTCGTGGCCACCTTGCCAGGATAGACCACGGGCACTTGGATATGGAAGCGGTTGAGCAGCACCACTCCTCCGCCCAAGAGGAATGCCTCGCGGGCGATGATGAGGACCACCACCCAGACGGGGCAGCGGCCGATGAGGCACGTGCCTATGACACCTGTCATCATGAGGAGCGTATCGATGGCTGGGTCCATCAGCTTGCCCAGCTTGGAGACGGTATGGGTGCGCCGAGCCACCTGACCGTCCAGGAAATCCGTGAGAGCTGCTACAGCGAATACCACCATGGCCGCTACATCGTAGCCCGCGAAGAGCAGGTAAAGATAAACGGGGATGAGGCACAGGCGTGCGAACGAGATGACGTTCGCCGCCGTGAGTATCCTATCTGTCACCTCTTCGGGAGTCGCTTGGGTGGTCATCTTAGCCGTTGCCACATCCTGCCTTCGGGTTGCGGTTGCTCATATCAGATGCATTCTATCAAGCAACCGCCTGAGAACCTAGTGCTGAACGGGCAACGAACACCAAACATCCTTCCTCGGTGCTCTCGGTTGGCGCTTTCGCAGGCTGCCCTATCCCTTCTCGGGAACAGAGCAGGTGACCGTGTGCTTCTTCGTTGCCACCGGGGTGTAAGCCGGATCCATGGCAAGGCACTTGGTGGGACAAGCTGCCACGCAGCTACCGCACTGGATGCACATGAAGGGCTGTATCTCCCAGGTGCGCTCGGGCTTGCTCACGGCGATGCAATGGCATGGGCAGACCCGCTGGCACATGCCACAGAGGATGCATGCGTCAACGTCGTTCACCACATGCCCCTTCTGGCCCGGATAAGGCTGCTTCGTCTCAGTCGGATACAGCAGCGTCTCCGGTTTCTTGAAGAGCGAACCGAACGTCATCCCGCCCAGATGGAAGCTTCCCATAACTCCTACCTCTCAGTGCAGCTGATGCACGGGTCGATGGTCAGGATGATCATATTCACGTCGGCCAGGTCAGCGCCCTTGAGCGCCTCCACCATGCCTGCCAGGTTCTGAGAGGTGGGCGTCCTCATGCGCATGCGCTCGAGGAACTTCGTGCCGTTGCCCTGGGCATAGTAGTAGCACTCGCCGCGGGGCTGTTCGAGCACATTCGCCGCCCGAGCCCCCTCTTCGGGATTGCCCTTCACCTTGACAGAGATATCCCCCGCCGGGATCTTCGCCGCCAATTCCTTGATGATGTCGATGGATTGCAGCACTTCGAGGCAGCGGACCTTCACGCGGGCATAGCAATCTCCCTGGGCATCCAGTATGGGCTGGAACTCCGCGAGGGCCCCATAGGCGCCTTTGCCGAAGGTGCGCACATCGTAGCTGACCTGAGAAGCGCGGGCGAAGGGCCCTACCATGGAAAGGGCGACGGCCTGCTCATGGGAGAGCGTGCCCACCCCTACCGTACGGTTCTTGACGGACATATCGGTCAGGAGCGTATCCATGATCTGCTGGTATTCGCCCTTGATGCCATCCAGGGTCTGGCAGATGACCTTGAGCTCGGAGTCCTCGATGTCGCGGTTCACGCCGCCTACTCGGACGACGGAGAGGATCACACGACCGCCCGTGGTCTTCTCGAAGATGTCGAGGACGCGCTCGCGCAGGCGCCAGCAGTGCATGAACATGGATTCGAAGCCGAAGGCGTCTGCTGCCAACCCGAGCCAGAGCAGGTGGGAATGGATACGGGAGAGCTCGTGCCAGATGACGCGCAGGTATTCCGCGCGCGAGGGCACTTCGATGCCCATGAGGGATTCCACCGTTTCGGCATAGCCCAGAGAATGACCCATGGCGCAGATGCCGCAGATGCGCTCTGCCACATAGATGAATTGGTTGTAGTCCCGGGTCTCTACCAGCTTCTCCAGACCCCGATGGACGAAGCCGATCTGCGGCAGGCAGTCCACCACCGCCTCATCCTGGACCACCAGATCCAGATGGAGCGGTTCCGGTAGGACCGGATGCTGGGGACCGAAGGGAATGACCGTTGCCTTGCCCATTATGCGCCCTCCCCTTCTGTATCCTTCTTCGCTTTCGCAGCCTTCGCCTCCATGGCGGCCCGCACCTTCGCCGCTCTCTCAGGCGACATGGCGGCCAGCTTGGCCTCGAGCTCTGCATCCGCAGACGCTGCTTGGGGATCTGCGTCAGAGGCATCCGATGATCCTTCAGCAGCTGCCTCCTTCGCCTGCTTCGCCGCCTCTGCCTTAGCTTTCTTCTCGGCTAGCTTCCGCTGCTTCTCTCGCTCTGCGAGCTTCTCGGGCGAGATGATGGTCATGGGCACATCGGTGGACACACGGTAGAAGTTGCCCAAGAAATCGATGGCTAGCCCCTTGAAGGTGATGCCGAAGAGATCATGGATCTCATTCTCGCAGACGAACGCCTCCAGATACAGATCCGTGATGGAGGGCACCTCAGCATCCTTGGGAAGCGCCTCTATCACCGCATTATCCAGCAGGCCGTCCTTCATGTAGGAGTACACCAGGTCAATGCTGTCATCGTTGTTCACTGCCAGCATCTGCACATAGCGCCAGCCTTCATCCTTGCGCGATGCGGCATCCTCATGCAGAGACTGCACCGCAAGCGTGCGGAACTCAGTGGAGAATCCCATCTATGCCAGCCCCTTCCTCTTGGCCTTGATCTTCTCTGCTTTCTCATCGAGCACTGCGATGCCCTGGACGATGGCATCGATCAGGGTCTCAGGTCGCACGGCACAGCCAGGGGCGTAGACGTCCACGGGGATGGCTTGGTCGACGCCGCCGATGACGTTGTAGCAATCATGGAAGATACCGCCGGAGCAGGCGCAGATGCCGCACGCCACCACCACCTTCGGCTCTACCATCTGGTCGTAGATCTGACGTACGACGTCTATGTTCTGCTCATTCACCGAACCGGTCACCAAGAAGATGTCTGCATGCTTGGGGTTGCCGGTGTTGATGACCCCGAAACGCTCACCGTCGAAGCCCGGGCAGAGCGTTGCCAGCACTTCGATATCACAGCCGTTGCAACTGGAGCCGTCGTAATGGATGACCCACGGAGACTTTGAAGAGTATGCCATGTCACCCCTCCTTATAGGAACGCGAGGACTGCGATATTGATGCCGCCCAGGATGAGGGCTACGGCCCAGGACGACTTCAACATGAATTGCCATTTCACACGCGCGAAGTTGTTGTCGATGAGTATCTCGAGGAAGTAGGCGGCCAAGGCTGCCACTACTCCGAGGATGAGCGTGATGGGACCGCCCCAGACGAAGAACAGCCCTACCCAGCCTAAGAAGAGCACGTTCTCATACCAGTGGAGGATCTCCACGAACCCCAGGGTTGATCCAGACATCTCCGTGGTCATGCCGCGGACGATCTCCTGATGAGCGTGGTGCGACAGGGACAGATCGAAGGGAGATTTCCGGAGCTTGATGGTGAGGATGAACATGAGCCCCAAGAAGGCCGGCCAGATGTAGACGATCACGGGCTTGTCCAGTAGGAACACGGATGCCACATCGAAGGAACCCGCAGGCATCATAGAGGAGATGTAGGGCTGCAGGATCAGTCCTGTGGCCATATAGAAGGCCACGGCGAACAGGAGCACCATGGGCTCATAGGCCATGACCTGGAGCGTCTCGCGGGCAGCGCCGATCTCTGCATAGGGGGAACGGGATGAATAGGCCGCTATGATGAAGAAGAGGCTGGAGAGCGTGATGACGAACACACACATCAGCAGATTGCCACCCGAGAAGAAGATGCCGCCTGCGATGATGGCGAAGATGAGCGCGCAGATGACATAGGCATCCTGTACGCCGTTCACCGTCACGCGCTCCTTCTCGAAGAGCTTGCGCACATCGTAGAAAGGCTGAAGGAGGGGTGGCCCCACCCGTCCTTGCATGCGAGCTGAGATGATCCTGTCAAGGCCCGCTAGAAGACAACCGATGATGGGGGCCAGGATAGCGAAGCCCAAGGTCCCCAGGATAGCTGCTATGGATCCGAATGCGATCATTGCCGCCTCCTATACGAGCGTCATGCCGACGAGCGCCATCACGGCAGCTGCGGCTATCAGGATGCTGTTGAATGTGACCCCGATGGGAGCCATGCGCTTCTCACCGAACTCCTCTTCCATGTACCAGTTGCGAACCGTTGCCAGGCTCTCACCAGACAAGGAGTTCTGGAAGGATCGGGTCCCGTCTTCACGGCTCACGCCGGAGAGGTACACGCCCACGCGCTTCTTCTTGGAGCGTCCAAGACCGCAGAACAATGCGATCACCACCACGCAAACGCAGATGCTGGCGAGCCAGAGGTTACCCGCGGAGATGTCTTGGATGCCGAAGCCGTAGACCGAAGCTATATAGGGCTCTACCAGGCTAGAGGACAACAGCGGCAGGAGGACGCAGCCTGCTACCAGAAGCGCTGCCATGAGCAGGATGGAGAACCATTCGCTGCCGTGGACGGTGACCTCCACATTCTGAGGCTCTCCGGTGATGCCTGCCAGCTTGCCCATCCACTTCGCCCAGAACATGAAAGTGGCTGCAGATCCGAAAGCCAGGATCACGATGAGCGCCACTTGGTCCATGGCAACGAAGGAGACGAGAGTGGCCCACTTCGCGATGAGCATGCCGAAGGGTGCGATGAACATGCCCATGATGCCCAGCATCATGAAGCGCGCCAGGCGTGGCATGCGCTCGAAGAGCAGGTCCATATCCTCGATGTCGCGGCTGCCGATGTGATGCTCGGCGGTACCCACGCAGAGGAACAAGAGCGATTTCGCGATGGCATGGAACAGGATCAGGAACATGGCCGCCCAGACCGCCTCGGGGCTTCCGACACCAGCACAGGCGGTGATGAGGCCCAGGTTCGCGATGGTGGAATAGGCCAGCACGCGCTTGGCGTTGGTTTGGGAGATAGCTATGAACGAGCAGAGCAGGAACGTGACCGATCCCACCAGCATGACCATGACCGAAGGCACCGGGCTCACCAGGAAGCAAGGAGCCAGCTTCACCAGCATGAAGACACCTGCTTTCACCATGGTGGAGGAATGGAGCAGGGCGCTTGTGGGGGTAGGTGCCACCATGGCCCCCAAAAGCCATGTTTGGAAGGGCATCTGAGCTGCCTTGGTGATGCCCGCGAAGGCCAGGCACACCACCGGGAGCAGCACGAGAGCCGGATCCATGATGCCGATCTCTATGAATTCGTTCAGAGCGAAGGTCCCCACCTGAGTGGCACAGAGGAACAGTGCCAGGATGAAGGCGATCCCGCCCGCCAGGTTCATGATGATCTGGCGGAAGGCATTGCGGATGGCCTCCTCGGTCTTGGTGTAGCCGATGAGGAGGAACGAGCAGAGGGTGGTCACCTCCCAGCCCGTGAACATCCATGCCATGTTGTTGGATAGCACGATGACGAACATGGCGGAGAGGAAGATGAACATGAGGGCGAAGAACTGAGGTCTCCTGTCCGCTGCTCCTTCCGGCTCATGGTCCTGGAAGTCCTGCATGTAGCCGATGGCGTAGACGCAGATGCCCGAACCGATGACGCCGATGATGAGCACCATCATCAGGGTGAGCGAATCAAGATAGAGGCCTTGGGTCACTTCCATTTCATGGGCATGGGCGAATTCCACATAGAGCACCAACACTAGCTGCACGATGCCCAGAACACCTGCGAGCACGTTCCTGTACTTGATTGCATAGGCCAGCACCACGAACACGCAGATGCAGCTCACCGCCGTACAGGCTGTGTCTGCCACCGTTGATGAGCATTCGAAGAGCACAAGGGCTGTGCCCAGGTTCGTGCAGGCGAGGATGACCGAGGCCACTGCTGTGACCGCAGCCCCTATCACCACCAGCACGTTCCGTGCGGAATTGTTCCTGATGACCACCAGCAGCAGTGCTATGAGCGCCGGGAATGCCATGAGGAAAAGGAGCATCTCCATGCCGTTCCTCCTCTTAGGACCGAAAGCGTGTCCCAAGGACTCTAACAAAGCAGACCGAGATGTCCGTCCGGTGGCATGAGGCGGCCACCCATTGCTCGGTGAAGGGACTCCGGGCGCGCAGCCCGCCAGAATGAACGGCGTCTAGGAAAATGCGAACGGCAAAGAGGTGTTGGAGAGAGGTTGGAGGCGACGTCCGGATTCGAACCGGAGATAAAGGCTTTGCAGGCCTCTGCCTTACCACTTGGCCACGTCGCCCCGAAGAGCTTCCCGCCTTGAAAAAAGAGCCGACCCATCGAATCACGATGTGCCGGCTCTTGCAGGCGATGGAGCGGACAACGGGGTTCGAACCCGCGACCCCCACCTTGGCAAGGTGGTGCTCTACCAGCTGAGCCATGTCCGCATAGCGTGGAACATCTTACTCGAATCCTTTGAGGTACGCAAGGCTCTTTTTTCTTGCGATCTCAAGCGACGTGAGCATCCCACGACTGACGAAGAGATGGTGGGCGGTACAAGATTTGAACTTGTGACCCCTACCGTGTCAAGGTAGTGCTCTCCCCCTGAGCTAACCGCCCATTCGGCTTCTCAGCGTCAGCGGGTCGATATGATAGCAGACCCACACAGCCCGTCAAGGAGGAATAGCCAGAAAAGAAGATCCCCACCGCTTTCGCGATGGGGATCTGGAAGTTCTCTGGTGTCGGAGGCGGGATTTGAACCCGCACACCCGATATGTGGGCACTAGCACCTCAAGCTAGCGTGTCTGCCGTTCCACCACTCCGACCCGTAGATAACGTGCGACGTGAGATTTTAGCAGATTGCATCTCACGTGCAAGCGAGATGATCGTTATTGAGTGCTGATGGTCCCATGAGGATAGATGACCATGAGCACCAGAAGCGATACCAGGAAGACGATAGCGCATACGATGGTGATGCGATCGAGGTTCTTCTCTATGATGCTGGTACCCGTTTGGGTGGAGTACATGGAACTGGCGATAGCATCAGAGATGCCCGTTCCCTTCCCGGAATGCATGAGGATGAAGATGATGAGTCCGATGCCGGAAAGGAACAACAGCACCAGGAATATGATCACGAGAGGTGTCACGCTTCACGCTTCTTTCTACCATAGGCTTACGATGACCGAATATGAGAGTATATCCGAATCATACAGGGGAGGCAATAAGGCCTTTACCGGTCATCTGCTCGGGGGCGGGGATGCCGATGGCCTCCAAGATGGTGGGGGCGATATCGCAGAGCGCGCCGTCTTCGCCGGTGAGCCTGAAGCCCCTTTCGCTGAAGTCGGCCAAGATGAAGGGCACGAGCGCTGTGGTATGGGCTGTGTGCGGGGTGCCATCCTCTGAGAGCATCTTGTCGGCGTTGCCGTGGTCGGCCGTGACGAAGGCTACGCCCCCTTGCTCGCGGATGGCCTCGAGCACCTTCCCTACCCCCGTATCCACCGCTTCAACGGCCTGAACGGCAGCGGGGATGCTACCGGTGTGGCCCACCATGTCGCAGTTGGCGAAGTTCACGATGTAGACGTCAGCCGCTCGTTCGCGGATGGCTTGGGCCAGGGCGCTTGCCACTTCCGGTTCGCTCATCTGGGGTTGCAGATCATAGGTGGCGACCTTGGGCGAAGCGATGAGGACGCGCTCCTCCCCCGCTTTCTCCTCCTCCACTCCCCCGTTCAAGAAGAACGTGACGTGGGCATATTTCTCGGTCTCAGCGATATGGAACTGGGAAAGACCGGCCTTAGCCAGCACGTCTGCCAGCACTGCTTCAGGGAACTCCTTGGGGAAGGCTACGGGAGCCTGGATGGTGGGATCGTATTCTGTGAGGCAGACGAACGTCACATCGGGCTGGCAAGGACGGGGGAAGCCATCGAAATCAGCATCCACGATGGCTCGGGTGAGCTCTCGGGCACGGTCGGGACGGAAGTTGAAGAAGATGACCGCATCCCCATCCTGGATCCCTCTAGCTTGGAAGGCGATGGGCAGGACGAACTCATCCGTGACCCCGTTGTCATAGGAGCCTTCCAGAGCCTCAAGGGGGGTCAGATCCGTGTGCTCCTGAGCGCAGACGATGGTGTCGTAGGCCTTCTGCACCCTATCCCAGCGCTTGTCACGATCCATGGCGTAGTACCGGCCCGAAAGGCTTCCAATGCTCATCTGGCAGTTCGGATAGGCTTGGCCGAGCTTTGATATCCGCTCCTCCAACTGGCGGATGTAGCTGCCGGCACTGGAAGGCGGCACGTCCCGGCCATCCAAGAAGCAGTGGACCATCACCTGGTCGGCCCCTGCTTTGGCTGCTTCTTCGAGCAGAGCGAAGAGGTGCTCCTGGGAGGAGTGGACGCCGCCATCGCTCAAGAGCCCCATGAGATGCACGGTGCCCCCATGAGCCTTGGCCTGGGCGAAGGCTCCTTGGAACACAGCGTTCTCAGCCAGGGAGCCATCGGCTACGGCACGATCGATGCGGGTGAGCTCTTGGAAGACCACCCGTCCCGCACCGATGTTCAGATGCCCCACTTCGGAGTTGCCCATCTGGCCTTGGGGCAGGCCGACCGCTTCGCCGGACGCCTCCAAGCGCACCCAGTCATGGTCTCGGAAGAGCCGATCCAGCACCGGTGTAGCTGCCTGGGAGATGGCATTGCTCGGCGAATCCTCCGCCAGGCCGTAGCCGTCTATGATGATGAGGCAGACAGGAAGCGTCAGTGCTTCCTGTCTGTGAGAAGCGGCGGCCATCTACAGGGCTGCCTTGATGATCTGGATGAACGATGCGGCCTTCAGGGATGCGCCTCCGATCAGACCGCCGTCGATGTCAGGCTGGGCAAGGAGGAGATTTGCATTGCCTTCGTTCATGGAGCCGCCATAGAGGATGCGGATCTGCTCGGCTGCATCGGCACCGAAGAGCGCGGTCAGGGTTTCGCGGATGGCTCTGCAGACCTCTTGGGCCTGCTCGGGGGTGGCTGTGCGACCCGTGCCGATGGCCCAGATGGGCTCATAGGCCACCACGGCACCTTGGGCCAGGTCGCCATCCACGCCTGCGAAGGCTGCCCTCACTTGGGCATCGACGAATTCCAGGTAGGTGCCCTCATCCCGCACCGCCAGGGATTCCCCTACGCAGACGATGGGGCTTATGGGACGGGTCTTGTCAGCGATGACAGCCTGGACCTTCTTGTTCACATCTTCATTGGTCTCCCCGAAGTACTGCCTGCGCTCTGAATGGCCCAGGATGCAATAGGTGCAGCCGATCTCGCGGATCATGGGGACGGATATCTCACCGGTGTAGGCGCCGGAGGGCTCCCAGAAGACGTTCTGGGCCCCTACCCCCACCTTCACCTTGTCGAAATCGAAGACCGTCCAAACGGGCTTCAGGTCCGTGAAGGGCGGACAGACCGCCACATCCACGCTGTCCAGCCAATCCGGCTCCAGTTCATTCGATATCTCTTGGGCCAACACCACCGCTTCTCCGATGGTGTTGTTCATCTTCCAATTGCCTGCGATGAGCGGACGTCGTGTCATGAGAGCCTCCTTCGCTATCAGATCATGCCTTGAGGGCTTCAACGCCGGGAAGCGCTTCGCCCTGGACCAATTCCATGGATGCGCCACCGCCCGTGGAGATGAACGTCATCTGGTCAGCCAAGCCGAACAGGTTGACCGCGGCAACGGAATCGCCCCCACCGATGATGGTGTCTGCCTGCTCATTCTCGGCCACCGCCTCGGCGACCTTGCGGGTGCCGTGCTGGAAGGGCTCCATCTCGAAGACGCCCATGGGACCGTTCCAGAACACGCTGGCAGCCTTCTTGATGGCATCCGCGTAGATGTCCGCCGTTTCAGGGCCGATGTCCAAGCCCATCATGTCGGCGGGGATATCCTCTACCGATACCGCTTCGGTGGCGGCATCCTCGGATATGGAGGCGGCTACCACCACATCCACGGGCAAGAGGAGCCTCACGCCATTGTCCTTCGCCTTCTTCATCATGGCCTGGGCGCGGTCGACCCAATCCTCTTCCACCAGGGATTTGCCTACGCTCATGCCCTGGGCCATGAGGAATGTGAAGCACATGGCGCCACCGATGATGAGGGTGTCGGCCTTGTCAAGCAGCGCATCGATGACCTTGATCTTGTCAGAGACCTTGCTGCCGCCGAGGATGGCCACGAAGGGACGCTTCGGATCATCCAGCATCCCTGTGAGGGTGCTCACCTCTTTCTGCATGAGATAGCCTGCATAGGAGGGCAGATGCTCGGCTACCCCAGCGGTAGAGGCATGGGCGCGATGGGCTGTGCCGAAGGCGTCATTCACATAGGCATCCGCCAGCTGGGCCAGCTCCTGGGCGAAGGCGGGGTCGTTCTTCTTCTCCCGCTTGTCGAACCGGATGTTCTCCAAGAGCAGCACGTCCCCATCCTCCAAGGCATCCACTGCCTCTCGGGCCTCAGGGCCGGTGAGGCTGGAGCTGAGCACGATGTCCTGATCCAGCAGCTCCTGCAACCGCCGGGCCACGGGTCCCAGGCTGAACTCCTCTTCGAGACCCTCTCCCGAAGGACGGCCCCGATGGCTCACCAGTATCACGCGCGCGCCCTCATCCACCAGCTTCTGGATGGTGGGCAGTGCTGCTCGGATGCGGGTATCGTCGGCCACGACGCCGTCTTTCACGGGTGTGTTGAGATCTACGCGGACGAGGACCTTCTTGCCCTTCGCGTCCAGTTGATCGATGGACTTGATAGCTGCCAATCCAGACTCCTCTCTTCTTGCAAAAAGGGCCGAACGCAGCGTCCGGCCCCTATGGTCGTCCTTACAGGAACGCTCTTTCTCTAGAGCATGATCTTGGCCAGGTCCTTGACCCTGTTCGAGTAGCCCCATTCGTTGTCGTACCAGGAGATGCACTTCACGAAGTTGCCTTCGCCGCCCAGCACCATGGTGAGGCCGGAATCGAAGACAGAGGAGTGGGCATCGCCCACGATATCGATGGACACCAACGGGTCAGAGGTGTATTCCAAGATGCCCTTCATGGGACCTTCGGCTGCTGCCTTCATAGCTGCGTTGATCTCCTCCACCGTGGCTTCCTTCTCGAGCTCTACCGTGAGGTCCACCATGGAGCCGTCGGGCGTGGGAACGCGGGTGGCGAAGCCATCCAGCTTGCCCTTGAGCTCGGGGAGCACCAGGGCCACGGCACGGGCGGCACCGGTGGTGGTGGGGATCATGGACATGGCTGCAGCGCGGGCGCGACGCAGGTCCTTGTGGGGAAGGTCCAGGATCTTCTGGTCATTGGTGTAAGCGTGGATGGTGTTCATGAAGCCGCGCTTGATGCCGAAGTTGTCCAGGAGCACCTTGGCGAAGGGAGCCAGGCAATTGGTGGTGCAGGAGGCGTTGGAGACGATGTTATCCGTCTCCTTGTTGTAGGTATCATCATTGACGCCCATGACGATGGTGTTGTCGACATTCTTGCCCGGAGCGGAGATGATGACCTTCTTGGCACCAGCCTCCAAGTGGGCCTTGGCCTTTTCGCCATCGGTGAAGAAGCCCGTGGATTCGACGACGATGTCGATACCCAGGTCCTTCCAGGGAAGGTCCTTCGGATCCCTTTCGGAGAGGACGACCACCTTGTGGCCGTCTACCACCATGCCGTCTTCTACGACCTCTATGACATCGAAGGCGCGACGATGGACGGAGTCATACTTGAGGAGATGAGCCATGGTGGGGATGTCACCCAGGTCATTCACTGCCACCACTTCAAGATCGGGATCATTCGCCATGGCGCGATAGACCAGACGTCCGATCCTGCCGAATCCATTGATTGCGATCCTGGTTGTCATAGAGACTCCTTCGATTCGTCCTATCGTGCGGACCCTTTTGCACGCACGCATCACAGGATACCATCCCCGCTCTGCTTCCATGGAAATCGTTGCCTATCTGATAGCAGCTTCAGGGGTGAGCGTCGGACATCCTCAGAGGCGGAGCGCAGGGCTCCTATAAGAGGTGGTCTTGTTCGCCCCTTGCGGGGCTCATTCCTCCAAGAGCTGCTCGAGGCGGCGCAGGCGGTGATTCATAGCTGACTTCGAAAGCGGTGGATCGTGGCGCTCCCCCAGCTCCTTCAGAGAGGCCTCGGGATAGGTTACGCGCAAACGGATGAATTCCTGGAGAGCGGAGGGCAGCGATGCCACATCGTGGATGCGCAGCACGTCTCGGATCATGAATAGCTGGCGAAAGGCAGCGTCAGCTGCTTTGTGCTGATTGGCTATCTCTGCGTTGATCTGGCGGTTGACGTCATTGCGCACGGATTTGACCACGCGCACTTCCTCTAGCATCAGAGCTGAGCGGTGAGCACCGGTGAAAGCCAGGAATTCCAGGATGGCGTTGCCGCTCTTGAGATAGATCATCTGGGAGGAGCGCCGGGCCATCACCTTCGCGGCTATGCCCTGGCTGCTCAGGATCTCCACGGCGTCTTGGGCGAACTGACCGTTCTCCACGATCATCTCGAAGTGGAAATCGCTCTTGGGATCAGAGATGAATCCGCTGCCCAGGAAGATGCCGCGCAAGTAGGCCGCCTGGCAGCATTTCTTCGAGACCAACCGGGGGTCTATCCCTAGGGACAGACCGCCGTCTTCGGCCACGATGCCCATATCGCGCAGGGCGTCTCCCAGATCCTGCTGGGCGGGGATCTCGATGAGATAGTTCGGGGTCTTATGGAGCACGGAGCGACGGATGGTCAATTCGGTCTTGAGCCCATAGAGGGCGTGGAGCAGCTTGATGACCAACCGTCCCACTGAGGCTGAGTCCGTGGCTATCTCAACGCGGTAGCTGCCCGGTCCGCTCAGGAAGAGCGTTCCCTCCACCCGGACGAGGGCAGCCAGAGTGGCGCGGTCGCAATGGCTGCATGAAGGAGCTACATGAGCCAATTCGTCTTTGACATCCGTGGTGAAGGACATGGGGGCACCCTTAGAATTCCCGACGAGAGAGCATGAGCCGGATCACCTGGAGGATGGCATCCCGTAGGGCAGCAGGGTCATGCCAGGTGGGTTGATGGGTATCAGCTAGGTTGCGGGCAAGGACCACGGGACCTTCTGCCTGGATAGCCTGGACGTCTTGATAGGTGATGGAGACAGGCCGCACTCCCCCGGAGAGGCGTAGGTCATCCAGATCGGAGATAGAGCCGTGTTCGGGTTCGTCTCCTGCTACAGCGATGAAGCTTCCGGTGGCGGGACTCTCGGCTCGCAGTTGCACGGGGGTATGCACCAGCATGTAATCCACCAAGCCGCACATCCCATGGTCGAAGAGCGCTCGCAGATGCTCACGGGCGGAGAGTCCCCAGGTCTCTCCCTGGACGTCAGCAAGCGAGCATACGAAGAGCACCGATCCGCGGGAGCGCTGGATGGCTTCCAGGATGCCTGGGACCAAGAGGTTCGGGATGATGGAGGTGAAGAGGGACCCAGGCCCCAGCACGATGAGGTCGGCGCTCTCGATGGCTTTGAGGGCCGGGCGATAGGGGCGGATGGCTCCCCCATCGCTTTGGAGGCTCACGGATTCCAGAGCAGTATGGGAGTGGCAAGCCACTGCCTGCCCATCTAGGGTGCGGCCATCCTTCGTGTGCGCGGTCAGCGTCACGTGATCCAACGTGGAAGGATAGACATGGCCTTGGGCGTTCACGAGCCGCTCGCAGATGCGAATGGCTTCCGGGAATGATCCGGAGGCGTCCTCCAAGGCAGCCAAGAGGAGGTTCCCTAAAGCATGGTCATCGGCCACGGCGAACCGGTACTTGAAGGCCCTCACCAAAGGGTCGGTGGGGTCATCGGCGAAGGCGGCAATGCATTTGCGGATATCGCCCGGAGGGGTCACATCCGCTTTGTCTCGCAAGATGCCGGTGGAGCCCCCGTCATCTGCCATGGCCACCACCGCCGAAGTGGGTATCCCGAGGGATAGGAGGGTCCGGATGGAGACGGGTGCTCCCGTGCCACCGCCGATGACCACCGCTTCTATGGGCTCATCGGCCTCAGCGGGCACGTCCCCGGCTAGAACGGAATCATCCAGGGCCCGGAAGGCGCCGGTAGCCGAAGGATCCATATGGAATGGACGCGGATCCATGGCGCTCTCAGGCCTGAGCGACAGGCTCAGGGGAATGGACATCGGGTGATTCATCATCCAGACGATCGGCATCCACGGCCTTGCGCTCCGCCTTTCCTAGATCGCGATGGGCCACTGATACGCGATAGCCCTTGGATTTCAGGTAGTCCCCGGTGGCTTCTGCCAGCGCCACGGACCGATGCTGGCCCCCCGTGCAGCCTACCCCGATGGCGAGTTGCTGCTTGCCCTCCGCCACATAGCCGGGCATCACCACATCCAACAGGGATTGCCAGCGCTTGCGGAATTCGATGGTCTCATCCCGCAGCATGACGAAATCACGCACCGGCTTATCTAGGCCGGTAAGGTTGCGCAGGTCGGGGTCATAGTAGGGGTTTGGCAGGAAGCGAACATCCATCACCAGGTCAGCATCGAGAGGCGCACCGTGCTTGAAACCGAAGGAGTAAACGGTGACGGAGAGCCCCTTTCGCTCAGTGCCTTCGGCGAAGGCGGAGCGCAGGGTGCTGCGGAGCTTCTGAGGCAGCATCTCGGTGGTGTCCAGCACCAGATCAGCCCGCTTGCGCAGGCCAGAGAGCAGTGAGCGCTCGGCCTGGATGCCTTGGGCACTGGTGGTGCCTTCGGTGCAGAGAGGGTGGCGTCGACGGCTGGATTTGTAGCGAGAGACCAGCTTCGAGTCATCGGCATCCAAGAAGATGAGCCGGAACCTGACCTTGTCCGCTTCAAGCTGATCCAGGGTATCTATGAGGGAGCCGAAGTACTTGCCGTTACGGGCGTCACAGACCAATGCCAGCTTGGAATGGGGATCATCTGCGCTGGCATTGCGGTTCAGTTCGACCAGATTGGAGATGAGCGAAGCGGGTAGGTTATCTACGCAGAAATAGCCCAGATCCTCGAATACATGCATGGCCTCGGTGCGGCCGGCGCCGCTCATGCCCGTGACGATCACCAGTTCGGGCATGAGGTTGGATGCCTCCTCGCTATGGGTCTCAACGATATCCGTCATGAGCCGTTTCCCTCCTTCAAAGGATGCTCCTCATTATACTGTGCGATCACAGCGAAGAGGTCTTCCGCCACCTCTGCAGGCAGCACCTTTGCAGCCTGGATGTCCTCCAGCGAGGCGCTGCGCAGAGCCTTCATGGATCTGAAATGGCGCAAGAGGGCCTTCTTCCGCACGGGTCCGATGCCAGGTACCTCGTCGAGCAGCGAGGCTGTCATGCCCTTGCCGCGCAGCTCCCGATGGAAGGTGATGGCGAACCGGTGGGCTTCGTCACGCACCTGCTTCACCAGATAGAGCGAGGCGGAGCCACCTGGCAGCACGATAGGCCCCGAATCCTGCCAGGGAACGAAGAGTTCCTCATCGCGCTTCGCCAAGCCCACTACGGGGATATCGTCTATGCCCATCTGCTCGAACATCTTCAAGGCCGCTGTGAGTTGAGGTTTACCGCCGTCCAAGATGATGAGGTCGGGTTTGGATCCGAATCGCTCATCGGCCATGCGCTCGGGGGCATAGCGTCGCTCCATCACCTCCTGCATGCTGAGGAAGTCGTTGGCTTCGGTGAGCTCCGCTTTGATCTTGAAGCGGCGGTACTGGTTCTTGTCCGGCTTTCCGCCCGTGAAGACCACCATGGACGCCACCGTGTAGGCACCGTGCAAGGTGGAGATGTCGAAGCATTCGATCCGCATGGGCGGCCTATCCAAGGCCAGAGCGCTCTCCAGCTGGGCCAAGGCATCGTTGATGCGCTTATCGTCATAGTTGGTGCGCACCTTATAGCGCATGAGCGTATGCTGGGCGTTGCGTTCCGCTAGGGCCACCAGCTCTGAGCGCTCCCCCCGCTGAGGCTCCATGAGACGCACCTTCGCCCCATGGACCGAGGAGAGCTTCTCCGTGAGCCACTCCTCCATGGCCTCTGCATCGTCGGGGAGCTGAGCCAAGATGACCTCATGGGGAATGGATGTGGTGGCATCGTAATAGCGCAAGAGGAAGTTCCGGAGCAGGTCTTCGTCGGGCACGTCCTTTCCGCGGTCCAAGATGAACTCGTTGGAGTTCAGGATGCGCCCCTCGCGGATCTGGAAGACATGGACGCCAGCGACGGTCTCTTCGCGATAGATGCCCACCACATCAGCATCCAGGCTCTTGGAGGAGACGGCATGCTGGCGCTCGTTCTGGGAATCGATCACCTCGATGCGGGCCTTGACGCGCGCTGCTCGCTCGAAATCGAGCTCTGCAGCTGCTGATGCCATCTCTTCGGTGAGCTCCTCGAGGAATTCCTTGCGGTTGCCCGCCAAGAAGCGCTCGATGCGCTCCACATTGCGGGCGTACTCCTCCTGGCTGATCTTCCCGCAGCAGGCACCCGGACCTAGGCCCACATGGGAATCGAAGCATTCGGGACATCCCGCCATCACGCATTGGGGATCAGGAAGCCCCCCGTCCCCGCCTTTGCCCTTCCGATATGCGCCATAACCCTTCTTCTCCAGCTTGCGCTCCATCGATCGCCATTCAGCGCAGGTGGCGGCGCAGAGGGGGACGACGCGGCGAGCTATGTCCACCAGGCGCCGCGCAGCTCGAGAATCCGTATAGGGGCCGAAATAGCGGGATGTCTTCCTATGCTTCTCTCGCGTGTATTTGATGGCGGGGAAGACGTCCCCCTTGGTGATGCAGATGAAGGGGTAGCTCTTGTCATCTTTGAAGTCAGCGTTGTAGAACGGCGAGTACTGGTTGATGAGGTTCTTCTCGAGCACCAGGGATTCATGCTCGTTCTCTACGACGATGTACTCGAAGGAATGGATGCGCTCTACCAAGAGGGGTATCTTCGCCCGGCTGTCCTGGAAGTTCACGTACTGGCGCATCCGGGCGCGCAGTTGCTTGGCCTTGCCCACATAGATGACCTCGCCTTCTCTGTCTTTCCAGAGATACACCCCAGGCTCAGTGGGTACGTTCGCCAGTTCCCCCTTGATACGGGCGAGCTTCTCCTGCTGCGTTTCCTGTCCAGCGGCGACAACGGCTTCTTCATGTTCATCCATAGGTTGGGATTCTAGGCGAAGGGAGCACATCCGTCTTATCACAGCAGGATTAAACATCTTGAAAACATGAGGGATAAGCTTTCGCAACCGCTGTTCTCTCTTGTAGTCCGATCTGAGAGGAGGGATACACTCCTCCTCAGGACAGAGAACAGTCAAGGAGGTACCTACGATGACCTATGAGCATCTCTACGAGAAGATGATGAAGGAACAAGCCAAGCTCATGCCCCGGATCGAACAGCTCCAAGATGAGGGCAAGCTGCCCGATGATCTTGCGAAGGCGCTGGCAGGAGTGCAGCAATGGAATGAGGAAGCGGATCTCAAGCTAGGGAATGCCGAAGCCCCAGTGCTCGCTCCTGACATAGATCCCGTGAACGCCTTCTCCAATGCCCTTGGAACCTATCAAGGCCTCTTCACTGAACAAGAGCAGTCCGCCATCCAGCTCTATCAGGAATATGCCGAAGCCATGTTCGATAGGCTCAAGGCCTAGGATGAAGAGCATTCGGCTTACCGCTTGAGCCTCTTCTGCCATCGTCCTGACTCGCGCCTCGCCAGCATCCTCTCCGATGTGAGCGAGGCGTTCTATCGCATCGGGTCAGTGATGTGGCTGGAGACGTTCATCCCATCAGGATTCTCCCTATTCCAGGGGAACTCGGTCCATCGCTGAGGCACCATCGGATGTGGGGATGCTAAGGCAGTAGCGGTCTTCGTCATCTATAATCAAAGGTTCTATCACTTCGTAGGATACGGAACCATCATGACGAGATTCACTGAACTAGGGCTTCCCAAGCGCGCTTTGGCTGCTGTGGAGAAGCTGGGATTCACCGCCCCCACTCCCGTGCAAGAGCAAGCCATACCGAAGGTATTGGCAGGCAAGGACATCATCGCTGCGGCAAGCACGGGGACGGGTAAGACAGCAGCATTCCTCTTGCCTGTCTTGGGCAAGATGCAGAAGCGGGATGCAGGACGCAGGAAGCCGCGAGCGCTGGTCATCACCCCTACCCGTGAACTGGCAGAGCAGATAGCCTACACCAGTACGCGGATCGCGAAGTGCTGCGGGTTGTACTCCACTGCGGTATTCGGCGGCCGATCCTATTCTCCTCAGATCAAGGACCTGCGCCGAGGTACGGACATGCTGATCGCCACTCCTGGCAGGCTGATCGATCTGATAGAGCGCGGCGTAGCGGATCTTTCAGCGGTGGAGGTGCTGATCCTCGATGAGGCGGACCGCATGTTGGACATGGGCTTCCTGCCTGCGATCGAGGACATCGTCAGCAAGGTGCCCGAGCAGCGTCAAACGCTCCTGTTCTCCGCCACCATCGATGAATCCATCCAGAAGAACCTCTCTAGCCTTCTGGTGGACCCGGATATCATCCAGATCGCCCAGAAGGGGGAAACGGCGAAGATCGTCGAGCAATTCGTCATGCCCGTCTCCAATAGCAACAAGGCCGAGGCTTTGAAGTGCCTGCTGGATGAGAAGGGCCATGACCGGGTCATCATCTTCGCCCGCACGCGCAATCGAGCCGAGGATCTGGCTCAAGAGCTCAACCGCTCCGGCTTCCAGAGCGAATGCATCCATTCTGATAAGACCCAGGGTCAGCGCAAGAAGGCCTTGGCGGCCTTTCGTCGAGGAGATGCAGGCATCATCGTGGCTACCGATGTGCTGGCTCGGGGCATCGATGTCCCTGAGGTGGACTACGTGGTGAACTATGACCTGCCGGATATGGCTGAGGATTACATCCATAGGATCGGTCGCACGGGGCGTGCGGGCAATGCGGGCTTCGCCGTCTCCTTCGTGGCTCAGAAGCAGTTGGATCGGCTTGAGGCCATCGAAGCACTGATCGGGCGCAGCATCCCCATCATGCGGATAACCTCCTTCGATATCGACATGGCTCAGTTGAGCAAGCCCTCTCGTCGGGATAAGGCGAAGACGCGCGAGGGCCTTTCCAAGAAGAGCATCAAGTCTGCCGCGCGGGCCAAGCGGTACCGGGATAAGAAGAAGCAGCAGAAGCAAGCCGATTATGACTACACGGGCTATGGCGATCTGCGTCGAGGTAAGAAGAAGCGCAAGGACCTACGGCCTGGGGACAGGGCAGAGGATGTCTCAGAGTCACGGTCAGGCCGGGGTGGGAACAGGAGACGCAAGGAGAATGCCTCCCGTAAGCCTGCCCATTCCCCCAGAAAGCACAAGAAGCGCTGAGACAGCGCTTCTTGTGGGTAGCACATTCTGATAAGAGGGTGGGTTAGACCACGCCCTCGGCCATCATCGCATCGGCGACCTTCTCGAAGCCGGCGATGTTCGCGCCCATGACATAATCGCCTTCATGGCCGTAGCGCTTCGCTGCATCGTCGATGGCGTGGAAGATGCTGACCATGATGCCCTTGAGCTTGGCATCCACCTCTTCGAAGGTCCAGGAGAGGCGCTCGGAGTTCTGGGACATCTCCAAACCGGACGTTGCGACGCCGCCTGCATTGGCAGCCTTGCCCGGGATGAACGCCACCCCGGCATCCTGGAGGTATTCCGTAGCATCCATGGTGGTGGGCATGTTAGCGCCTTCGGCCACCAGCTTGCAGCCGTTCTTGACCAAGGTCTGGACGTCATCCAAGAAGACCTCGTTCTGGGTGGCGCAAGGCAGAGCGATATCGCAGGGAATGGTCCACACGCCGCGTCCCTCATGGTATTCCACGCCGCTCTTCCGCTGAGCGTACTCGGAGATACGCCCGCGCTCCACCTCTTTGATCTGCTTGACCAGATCGACATCGATGCCTGCGGGATCATGGATCCAGCCAGTGGAGTCGGACATGGTCACCGGCTTAGCTCCCAGCTGGATGGCCTTCTGGGCAGCATAGATGGCCACGTTGCCCGAGCCGGAGATGCACACCGTCTTGCCCTCCAGAGAATCAGCCTTGCTCTTGAGGTATTCCTCGACGATGTAGACCAGGCCATAGCCGGTAGCCTCGGTGCGGGCCAGAGAACCGCCGAAGGTGAGGCCTTTACCGGTCAGCACGCCCTCGAAGACGTTCTTGATCTTCTTATACTGGCCGAACATGAAGCCGATCTCCCGGGCGCCAGTGCCGATGTCCCCTGCGGGGACATCCGTGTCCGCACCGATGTGACGTGCGAGCTCGGTCATGAAGGACTGGCAGAAGCGCATGACCTCCATGTCGGATTTGCCCTTCGGGTCGAAGTCGCATCCGCCCTTGCCGCCGCCCATGGGCAGGGTGGTGAGCGAATTCTTGAATATCTGCTCGAAGCCCAGGAACTTGATGATGCCCAGGTTCACGGACGGATGCAGGCGCAGGCCACCTTTATAGGGCCCGATGGCAGAGTTGAACTGCACGCGGAAGGCGCGATTCACCTGGACATTGCCCTTGTCATCCACCCAAGGCACTCGGAAGATGATCGCGCGCTCTGGCTCTACCAGGCGCTCCAAGATGCTCGCCTTCTCGTATTCCGGATGGGCGTCGATGACCGGCTCCAGGGATTGCATGACCTCGGTCACTGCCTGGATGAACTCAGGTTGCTCCGGGTTCTTCGCCTTCACCTCTTCGATGATCCGCTCTGTGTACTTCAAACCCCGCTCCTTACCTCGGGCGCTCATGACTGAACGCATTGCTAGTCCACATGACGCGATTATAGGATCATGGTCTGGAAGGGGATGTTTAATTTAATGACGTGGAAACAAAATCTCTGCAGCCTCCAGCGGCCAACGGTGATGGGCTCATCGTGCAGGTTCCTTCTCTGGTGGCTTTTGGGTGACCAAGAACACCATGATCAAGATGAGCACCAATCCGATGATATCCCACGAGGAGATGCGCGCACCGGTCCATAGCGCTCCGATGAAGGTTCCCGCCACCGGTTCTGAGCAGGCCAAGAGGCTTGCCCGCATAGGGCCAGCATCCTTCACTCCCTGGATATAGAGGAAGTAGGCAGCGATGGTCCCCACTCCCACCAGTCCTGCGAAGACGAGCCACTCCTCCCCTGCGAGGCTCACATCGAATCGCCAGGGACGCGTCACCAGAGAGGAGGCGATGCATCCGAAGAGCATCCCATAACCGTTGACCACGCAGGTGCCATAGGCTTCCAAGGGCTTCTCGGGTAGGAGGTTGTACAGGGCAGTGACGAATGCCGAGGTGATGCCCCATACAAGGCCCAACAACGGCATGTTGAGGGTGGTGATATCCCCTTGGGTGGCTATGGCCACCACACCGGCGAAGGCCAAGACCACACCCGCTGATTCTCGAAGGGAGGGACATCGGCGGTCACGCAGGCAAACCCAGACCATCACGAAGACGACATTCAACTGCTCGAGGGTGAGCGCGGTGCCGGCCCCTGCGTAGTCTATGGCGAGAAGGTAGGAGTACTGCATGAGGAATATCCCCAGGATGCCGAACAGGGCTATGCGAACGAACATGGCTTTATCTTGGATGGCTGCCTTGAGGCGCTTCCGCTCGGTCATGGCTGCGAATCCAAGGAAGAACAGGCACCCGATGAGCATGCGCATGGGAGTGAGCCACTCTGCGGGGATGCCGTGGTAGTGCATGAGCACCTCTCCGCAATTACCCGAGAAACCCCAGGCTATCCCTCCAAGAAGGGCGCAGATGATCCCGCGGATGAGATGAGGATGGTGATCCATGGATGCCCTAGAGGGAATCTACGGATTTGGCGGAGGGCACATTGTTCGAAGAGAGGAGTATCACGCCCACATCCCCTCTTTCCGGCGAGTTCGTCACCATGGTCTGATCCTCAGGGTCATTGATGACCGAATAGGCATGGGTGCCCGTGGTGAAGATGACCACATCGATCCCGTCATAGGAAGAGATGAGAGCAGGCCGTGGCGTTATGCAGAGGATGCTGGCGGCTCCCTTCTCCCGCAAGCCGTCTGTGATGATATCCAGCTCATCGGCGGGAAGGCGCCTATCCAAGGAGAAGACCCCGATCTTCTTCCCGTCTACGTCGAAGATCTGGGGAGTGGCATAGCGACTACCCCCATGAGAGAGGTCAAGGCTCAGCACATCAGCACCCCGGGTCTCATAGAGCTCCCGGACATCGGAGACGAAGACGCGCCCTGCATCTAACCCCTCCACCTCTTGGGTCAGGTTCAGGAGCTCGAATCCGAGGCCCATCTCACGGTCTGCCTCGGTGATCTCCTCATCCTGGGTGGGGGCATCTCCTTGAGCCAGGGGATCTGGTTCTGCAACACCGCTGTAGACGATGACCGTGTAATCCTCCAGCTGCCCGACACTGTCATCCACGGCTGTAGCGGCCACCGACCATCCCCTGCCTGTGGAGAAATAGCTCATGAGGATGAAAGCACCCATCAAGATGAGCACGAAGAAGATGACGAGCGCTGCTCTTTCACGGGTTGCTTTGCTCATGGCGAAGATTATATACCGCTTGGGGGCCTCATCACCCGTTATCAGAGAAGAGCCCCTCCTCCACTGCCTGCGCTTCGGCCAATACGCGCTTGATGAACTGACCTGTGAAGCTCCCTTCGACCTGGGCAACCTCCTCAGGTGTGCCCGTAGCGATGATGGTACCGCCGTGTGCACCTCCTTCAGGACCAAGATCGATGATGTGGTCTGCGCTCTTGATGACATCCAGGTTATGCTCGATCACGAGCACCGTGTTCCCTGCATCTACCAGTCGTTGGAGCACGATGAGCAGCTGTCGTACATCCTCGAAATGCAATCCCGTGGTGGGTTCGTCAAGGATATAGAACGTCTTTCCCGTGCTGCGCTTCTGGAGCTCTGAGGAGAGCTTCACTCGCTGAGCCTCTCCGCCGGAGAGCGTAGTGGCGCTTTGACCGAGGCGGATATAGCCGAGCCCTACATCGAAGAGCGTCTGGAGCTTGCGCTTGATCGAGGGGATGTTCTCGAAGAAGTGAAGGGCATCCTCGACGGTCATGTCCAGCACTTCGGCGATGTTCTTGCCACGATAGGTCACCTGGAGCGTTTCCCGGTTATAGCGGGAACCCTGGCAGACCTCGCAGGGCACATAGATGTCAGGGAGGAAGTGCATCTCTATCTTGATCTGGCCGTCCCCCTTGCAGGCTTCGCAGCGGCCGCCCTTGACGTTGAAGGAGAAGCGACCAGGGGAATAGCCTCGTGCCTTGGATTCCGCGGTAGAAGAGAAGAGATTGCGGATATCATCCCAGAGCCCGATGTAGGTGGCAGGGTTCGAGCGCGGCGTGCGTCCGATAGGGCTCTGGTCTATGTTGATGACCTTGTCCAGCTTGTCCAGCCCGGACATCTTCCGGTAGGGCCCTGTTCGCTTATGGGCATGATTGAGTCGGTTGGCCAGGGCCGGTGCAAGGGTGTCGGTGATGAGCGAGCTCTTCCCGGAACCGGATACCCCCGTGACGACCGTGAGCGTGCCGATGGGCACTTCCAAGGTGACGTTCTGAAGGTTGTTCTCCTTGGCTCCGGTCATCTTGAGCTTGCCTCGACGGGGATTGCGGCGCGCTTGTGGTACCTCGATGCGACGGCGGCCCGTGAGGTAATCCGCCGTCATGGAGCCCTTGGTGGCCATGACTTCCTCAGGAGTGCCTGCAGCGGTCACATGGCCGCCATGCTCCCCTGCGCCTGGGCCCATATCCACGATGAAGTCAGCGCTTCGGATGGTGTCCTCATCATGCTCGACCACGATAACGGTATTGCCGAGGTCTCGCAGGTGCTCCAAGGTGGCGATAAGCCGCTCGTTATCCCGCTGGTGCAGTCCGATGGAGGGCTCATCCAGGATATAGAGCACGCCCATGAGCCCGGCACCGATCTGGGTGGCCAGGCGGATGCGCTGGGCCTCTCCGCCAGAGAGGGTGGCGGTAGCCCGCTCTAGTGTCAGATAATCCAGACCCACATCCACGAGGAACCGTAAACGTGCCACCACTTCCTTGACGATGGGACCAGCCACATAGTCATCGGCCCCGGCGAAGGAGAGCCCTTCGAAGAAGCGAAGGGAATCCGCCGCGCTCATCTCGCAGGCATCGTGGATGGACTTGCCCCCTACGGTGACCGCTAGGATCTCCGGCTTCAAACGGCGTCCCTTGCAGGTCTTGCAGGGTACGATGGAGAAGTAGGATTGAAGCTTCTCGCGCTTGGAGTCAGTATCAGCCTCTGAGTACTTGCGGCGGACCGCCTCGATGACACCTTCCCATTCCAGATACCAATAGGTATTGCGGCCATCCAGCGTGTGATAGTCGATCCTGACCTTCTCAGAGCCCGTGCCGTAGAGCACGGCCTTCTGGGTCTTGGGCTTGAGGTCTTCCCAGGGGATGGATGGATCCTCTCCCATATGGCGAACCACGGCTTCCAAGACCTGGGGATAGTAGTTGCCGCTCTTGAAGGGCAGGATGACGCCTTCTTCGATGGAAAGGGCCGGATCAGCGATGAGGAGGGAATCATCGACCTCCTCTGTGCTGCCGATGCCGTAGCAATCAGGACAGGAGCCATAAGGGGCATTGAAGGAGAAATCCCGTGGCTCGAGCTCATCCATGGAGAAGCCATGCTCAGGACAAGCCAAGGCCAAGGAGAAGACATGCTCCCCTTCGGCAACGCCGCCCTTCGCCCCGGAGGATGTGCCCCCTTGTACGGCTCGC
>CAJURZ010000001.1:0-117768 GCA_910588905.1 uncultured Eggerthellaceae bacterium | reverse complement strand
CCCATGAGCTGGACCAGCACGCGTCCGTCTGCCAGCTTCGTGGCCAACTCCACCGCTTCAGCGATGCGGCTAGTGGCCGAGCGCTTCAGCACTACCCTATCCACCACGACATCGATGAAATGCTTGATCTTCTTGTTCAGGGTAAGCGGCTCGTTCTCAAGGCGGATTATCTCCCCATCGATGCGCACACGGGTGAAGCCCTCTTTCTTCAGGTCCTCGAAGAGCTTCGTGAACTCGCCTTTCTTTCCTGACACGATGGGCGCCAAGATGATGGCCCGGGCGCCCTCCTCCTCGGCTAAGCCGAGGATCTCATCGGTCACTTGATCGGTGGTCTGCTTCTTGATGACCCGTCCGCATTCAGGGCAATGGGGTACGCCTACGCGTGCGTAGAGCAGACGGAGATAGTCGTAGATCTCGGTGGTGGTGCCTACGGTAGAGCGCGGGTTCTTGGAAGTGGTCTTCTGGTCTATGGAGACCGCCGGGGACAACCCGTCGATGGAATCCAGGTCGGGTTTGCTCATCTGTCCTAGGAACATGCGGGCGTAACTGGAGAGGCTCTCCACGTAGCGCCTCTGCCCTTCGGCATACATGGTGTCGAAGGCGAGGCTGGATTTGCCGGAACCAGACAGGCCGGTGATGACCACGAGCTTATCCCGGGGAATGGTCAGGTCTATATCTTTCAGGTTGTGCTCACGGGCACCCTTGATCACGATCTCTGTTTGAGGCATCTGATTCCGATCTCATCTCTCGAACGAACGCTGTCATAGGTTCGCTCATGATACACGAGCGAACATTTGTTTGTAAAGGATATGCGCTGGGTTCACAGGGCCATCACACCAATGGCTTGCGGGCCTTCTGTCGGGATACCAGCTGCTCTTGGAGGCTGACCAGCTTTCGGAAGAGCTCGGATTCCTCGGCACTGCCATCCGGTGCAGCCAGCATCTGTGATTTCAGGTGCGCAGCTTCATCTTCAAGGTCCCCTATCTCCAGCTCCTGCAGGATATAGGCGAGGATGTCTGCCGTGGAAGCATCAGGATGAGGGCTCACGGCCGTGAGCAAGGAAGCAGCTTTGGGCTCAGCCTGGGCTGCTGCCTCTACGAGGGCTGCGGGAGAGGCATTGAGGTTCTGCATGAGCTCGCCGATGACGGCTGCCGCTATGCGCTCATGTTCCACGGCATGCCAGCGGGTCTTCACCACCTGATCGGCGAAGGGAAGGGCCTCCAACGGGTTCTGAGCGAAGGTGCCGAGGAGCTCTCGCTCGAGCACGCGACGGTTCTCCTCCTCTTCGGAGAGCTGGGACTGGAGGCGGGAGTCTTGAGCGGGAGTAGTAGAAGCGCCTTCGTCCTCATCGAAGATACGGGGCTTCTTCAAGCGCGCAAGCTGTCCCAAGGCGTCTTCCTCTCGTACGCGCAGACGCTGAGCCAACTGGACCGCGTAATCCTTCGCCAGGATGGAATCCTTGATGGGCGCGAGCACGGAGAGCGCATCCGGGAGCGCTCGCGCGCGTCCTTCTGCGCTGGTGAGGTCGTGGTTGGCCAGTCTGCGCTCCAGGCCGAATTGCACGAGCGGACGAGCATCGTCTATGAGCGCTTGCATCTCATCAGCGCCATGAGCGGCCAGATACTCTGCCGGGTCTTGGCCATCCGGTAGACAGAGCGCGAATATCTCCGTTTGGGATCTTCCCGCCTCGGGAGTGGAGGTGTCATCTATGAACTGGAGCGCACGCTCCGTGGCCCGCTGACCCGCTGCATCTCCGTCGAAGATGTACACGATGCGCTTGCCTGCATGGCGCGAGAGCACGCGGATATGGGCCTTCGTGAGAGCGGTGCCCAGAGTGGCAACAGCATTGGTGATCCCTGCCTCATGCATGGCGATGACGTCTGTATAGCCCTCGCAGACGATGGCGCATCCCGTGGATGCCATCTTCGCCTTGGCTTTGTCCAGCCCGAAGAGCACCTGGGATTTATGGAAGATGGGGGTCTCCTGGCTATTGAGGTACTTCGGTTCCCCTTCACCGAGGATACGGCCGCCGAAGGCGATGCACTCCCCCGTCACATCATGGATGGGGAACATGGCTCGTTCGTAGAATCGGTCATTGAGATGACCGTTCTTGTTCACCGCCACGTTCGCCAAGACGAGCTCGTCGGGCTTGAATCCCAAGGAGAGCAGATGCGTGGTCATCTGGGAGCGCCCCGGCGCATACCCCAGCATCCAGCGCTTGGGCACATCTCCGCCCAATCCTCGTCCGCCCAGATAGCTCCGGGCCTTCGCGGCCCCTGGGTCCGGAGAGCGCATGAGCTGGGTGTGGAAGAACTCCTCAGCTGCCTTGCACGCATCCCGCAGGCGTTGCTTCTTGGATTGAGGGATCCCTCCCCGTCCGTCCTCTTGGATATCTATGCGTGCCCGCTCTGCCAGCTTGCGGACCGCTTCTGGAAAGGTGACCTCATCCACCTTCATGATGAATCCGAAGATATCCCCACCTTCCCCGCACCCGAAGCAGTGCCACAGTTGGGTGGCGGGGTCTATCTTGAACGAAGGCGTCTTCTCATGATGCAAAGGGCAACAGCACCAGAACTCGCGGCCCTTCTGTTGCACGCGCGTACGCTCCCCTATGAGCTCTACCAGATCAGAGGCTTCACGAACCTTCTGGATATCAGCATCGGAGATGAATGCCATGGAAGCCTGGTGCCATCCTTTCAGGATACAGAACAGATGTCCTCTGTTCATTTGATATGATAGCCCAACCGCTCAAGCGAAATGCCGTGAAGGAATCAGATGCACAACAAGCCTAATGCCGACATCCCCTATCTGTCCTTGGATCCGCGGATCGAAGAGCAGATCCAGCAGGATATGAGCTCTGGGGCCATGAGCCCCTATGCTTTCAAGGATGAGAACGTCATCCGGCGGGAGGATCTGCCCAATGACCGGGCCACCCTCGCCCGCCCCGCCTTCGTTCGCGACGTAGAGAAGATCGTGAACGTGCCCGCTTACAACAGGTATGCGGGCAAGACCCAGGTCTTCAGCTTCGTCAATAACGACGACATCACCCGTCGTGGGCTCCATGTCCAGCTGGTCAACCGGGTGGCGAAGGGCATCGGACGGCTGCTGCGGTTGAATACGGATCTGATCGAGGCCATAGCCTTAGGCCATGATGTGGGGCATACCCCCTTCGGCCATGCTGGCGAGCGCTTCTTGTCCCAGTGCTATCACGAGCGAACGGGGAAGCATTTCAACCATAACGTCCACTCCGTTCGCGTGCTGGATGAGCTCTATCCGCGCAACATCTCGCTCCAGACATTGGATGGGGTACTGGCTCACAATGGAGAGTTCGCAAAGCAGCGGCTCGAGCGCGGCACTATGGGCACCTTCTCTGATCTAGAAGCAGCCGTCACGGCCTGCACGGAAGACTCCTCTCAGATCAAGGGCCTGCGTCCCTCCACCCTAGAGGGCTGCGTCGTCCGCGTGAGCGACATGATCGCCTACATCGGGAAGGACAGGGATGACGCTCTCAAGATGGGTGTGATGCAGAGCATCGACGAGTTCGACAGCTTCGTTCTAGGTAAGGACAACGGTCGCATCATCAATAACATGACCATGGATATCGTGAATAACAGCTATGGGAAGGATGCCATAGCCATGAGCCAGGATATCTTCGATGACCTGAAGCGGGCCAAACGGCAGAACTACGAGCTCATCTATGAGCGGGAGGGCATGCTCGAAGACGCATCGAACGTGGTGGACCACATGTTCGAACGGCTCTATGAGCGCTTGCTGCAAGACCTGGCCTCAGGGTACGAGTCCTCCCCCATCTTCGCCCATCATGTGCAACCCCTTGCGGATACTTCCCACACCATCTCGCCAGAAGCCTATCTGAGCCAAGATCCGAACCGCATCGTCGTGGACTATATCGCCTCTATGACCGATGGGTACTTCACCAGCATCTACGAGATGCTCTTCCCGGATGAGACCTTCGAGATAGAGAAGCGAGGCTACTTCGCGAACCTGAAGTGACCTGGCTATGATCCCCTGGAATGAGACCGAGTCAGAAAGCAGTTGCCGAAGATGATGAGCGTTGAGGAAGCCGTATTCGGCCAAGCTGAGCCCCGCCCCTTCTATGTTGATACGCCCATCACCGTGCGTTACGGCGAGACGGACATGATGGGTGTGGTCTATCATGCGAACTATCTGCTGTACTTCGAGGATGCGCGGATCGGCTTCTTGGATGCGCTGGGCTTCTCCTATAACGAAAGCCTGGAGCAAGCGGGGTATATGAGCCCTATCCACGCCGTGGACATCCGATACCATGCTCCTCTTCGCTATGGCGAAGGCGGGTTCGTGCGCACGTCGGTGGCGAAGAATCAGCCCTTGCGCACGGTCTATCATCAGCAGGTGTTCCGCCAAGGGGATGATCCGGAAACCACTCAGCCTCTTGTGGATGCCCATGTGACCGTTTGCATCGTGGAGCGGGCTACCTTCAAGCCCGTGAACATCAAACGGACCTTCCCTGAGCTCTATGGGCATTACGCTACCATCGCTGAGCCTTAGTGCTCCCTGTACGGTCATTGCAGCTAGGATGACCTTGCCCTATGATTCCAGACGAAGGAAAGGGCTCGTTGAAAGAGGCATAGCATGGATACGACAACGGTTGACTACATCGCTGAGCGCGTTGACATCCTGGCGGCATCAGATGCCAGCACCCAGGTGACGAAGGACGCGGCCAATGCCTGGAAGGAAGCTGTGGCTGCAGGTGGAGCTGATGCTGCCGACGCTGCCACCGAGCAGCTGCTTGACATCCTAGAAGGGCGCCCCACCACCATCGATGGCGTCATCGCCTTCGCTGAGGGGCCTGCCAAGGAGATGTTCGGTGAAGAGGCGGCTGCTCAGATCCTGACCACCCAACAGCAGCGCAAGGCTGAAGGCGCCAAGTGGTGCGATTGCGATGCCTGCACCGCCGCTACGGAGATCCTCGCCAAGTTCGGTCGCGTAGAGCTGTAGCTGGTAAGCTCGTCAGGTTACCATAGGGGCGAATCTGAGATCCGCCCCTATGAGGGTGATGCCGTAGACCTCCCGGAGTGGCCGAACGCGTTCGGCCTTAAATCAGGAGGGGCAGAGATCGTGGCAAGGTCGCCTCGATCGTCGGTTCGTTTTCTGTAGTATGCGAATCATATGGTCACTCGTCGAAGAGGCTTCTCCATCTTTTCGAAGACCAGCTTTGCGTCGTTTTCGAGATCGATGATTCCGTGTCCGACCGTACGATAACCTCTGTGCTCATAGAGCAAGGCAGCAGGGAGAGATGCGTCGAGTACCGCCATCTCATGATCCTTGCCGATGATGTTCTCAAGATGGTCGATGATCATGGACCCGCAGCCTTTGCCTTGGCAGGCCGGCAGGACATACACTCCCGTGATGTGATTGCCATCAAAGCAGCCCGTTCCAATGATCTCGCCGTCCTCTACGAGAACACCCATGTTGCCTGAAGCGACACCCTCTCGAACATGGTCCAGGCTATGCAGATCACAGAAGAATCCTGTCACCTCAGCAGGGTAATACTTGGGGTAGATGGATCGAATGGTGGTTTGCAAGACGCGATGGATATCATCTACCTGTTCTTCAGTCGCAGTTATATATTCCATTGCCACGGCACTATTGCTTCCTTTCTCAGGGCTAGATGATCACTTCGCCCAGATACTTGTCATGTGGTTGGATGAGGCACTTATCGATCAGCTTCCAGTAGGATCCATATAAGTCCTTCTGAGCCCTACCGTAATCTTCTTTGGATTCGAATTCCCAGAAGAGAACGTACTTTGCGCATTTCACGATCCGGGTGAGCTCAACCGGAGGCTGTCCCTCTCGGATCTGCTCCATATCGATCTTGTATCCCCGCTTCATGAGACGCAACTGCAACAGTCCGGCTCGCTCTTCCAAGAACGGTCTCGCCTCATTCATGATGGATTCGAATTCCTCAACCTTGTCGGGCTTCACCTGATAGATGCATATCTCCGAGAATGGCATCGATGTATCCCCTTCTCTCTCATCATAGTAACGCGCTAAGCGAAGACGAGAACAAAGGGGACGTAGCCCGTTGTTCTCGTTGCTAAGGTTGGCCTTGCCTTATCCGAGAGGCGCGAAAGCAATAAAACAGGCGATAGCCTGCATCTCCGTTGTCCGATTGCTGCATTTGTATAAATCGAGCAACGAGAATACCCACACTTTTCAAGGTGCGGGTATTCTCCATGAAGAAGCATTATAAGAAGAAGCGGAACCGCTACTCCCACTCAACCGTCCCTACGGGTTTGGGTGTCAGGTCGTAGCAGACGCGGCAGATGCCCGGTACCTCATGGGTGATGCGGTCGGTCATGCGCTTCAGAAGCGCCCAATCGAGCTCGGGCACCTCGGCGGTCATGACGTCCACCGTATTGATGGCACGGATGATGGCAGGCCACTCATAGGCGCGAACGCCATCGCGCACGCCGGTCGCGCGCATATCAGGCACCACGGCGAAGTACTGCCAAGCTCCCACATTCGCCGCTTCCATCTCTTCGCGCACGATGGCGTCAGCCTCGCGCAACGCTTCCAGCCTGTCCCGGGTGATGGCCCCCAGGCAGCGCACGCCCAAGCCCGGTCCCGGGAACGGCTGGCGGTCTACCATGCCTGCAGACAGCCCCAGCGCCCGGCCCACTTCGCGCACCTCATCCTTATAGAGGAGCTTCACAGGCTCCACCAGGTCGAATTCCAGATCCTCCGGCAGGCCGCCTACGTTATGGTGGGCCTTCACGCCGTCCTTGGATTCCAGGATGTCCGGATAGATAGTACCCTGAGCCAGGAAGTCAACCTCATCCCCCACCTTGCGCGCCTCTTCCTCGAACACGCGGATGAACTCAGCGCCGATGATCTTGCGCTTCGTCTCTGGTTCATCAACATCTTCAAGGAGCTTCAAGAAGCGATCCGTGGCATCCACATAGATCAGGTTCGCATCCATCTGGTTCTCGAACATATCTATGACCTGCTCGGATTCGCCCTTGCGCATGAGCCCGTGATTCACATGGACGCAGATCAGATTCTCGCCGATGGCACGGTCGATGAGCGCCGCCACCACAGAACTGTCAACGCCGCCTGAAAGGGCCAACAGGACCTTCCCCTCCCCTACCTGCTTGCGAATAGCGTCAACCTGCTCTTCGATGAACGCGTTCGCGAGCTCAGGGGTGTTGATACGAGCCATGGAATCAGGACGGACGTTGGGATCCATTAAGACCTCCTCTGGGTTGACGGATGAGAGCCACCGGACTTCTCTGGAAGAGATTATAGCGTCCTTGGCAAGCGGAGCCTTCCTTACCAGCGAACGGGATAGGGTAAGATGCGAAGGGATGAAGAGAGGCTAACGAAGGAGCAAAGGGCAGCCATGCATAGCTTTCGGAATGATTACTCTGAGGAGTGCCACCCCCTGGTCTTGGAAGCCCTTGCGAAGTTCGCTTCAGAACAGCAGCCGGGATACACGGAGGATGCCCATTGCGAGCGGGCAAGGATGCTATTGCGTGAGACGATGCTGCGCTCCCTTGAACGCTCAGGAGCCCAAGACGGCCATCGGGAACGCGTTCGTGATTCCGTGATCGAATTCGTTTCCGGTGGTACCATGGCGAACCTCCTGACGATCTCATCTGCGCTGCGCCCCTACGAGTGCGTGATAGCGGCCCCCGAGGGTCATATCAATGTCCATGAGACCGGCGCCATCGAAGCTACGGGCCATAAGGTCCTCACCACCTCCGATATGAATGGGCTGCTCAGCGTCGAAGGGGTGGATGCTGTCATGGCAGAGCATGGTTACGGTCAAGATCACCACATGGTGATGCCACGCATGCTCTACCTCTCCTTCTCTACGGAGATGGGGATGGTCCATTCCGCCGCTCAGCTGGCCGCCCTACGCGCCTACGCGGATACCCATGACCTGCTCATCTACATAGATGGGGCACGGCTTGCGGCAGGGTTGGCAAGCCCGGGTACGGATGCCACGTTGGCCGATATCCTCAAAACGGCCGATGCTTTCACCTTTGGCGGTACGAAGAACGGAGCGCTCTTCGGTGAAGCCGTCGTGCTCCTCGATCCTGCTGCCTTCGGCAGCTTCAAAGCGGCCCAGAAGCAACGCGGCGCCCTCATGGCGAAGGGCTTCCTCTATGGCATCCAGTTCGAGGCACTCTTCGATCAGTACGGGTGCGAGGCTGGCATCCCCGGATCAGAGGAGGACGAGCCGCTCTACTTCTCCTTGGGCAGGCATGCCAATGCTATGGCTGCTGCTCTTGAGGACGCTTTGAAGCGCAACGGCTTCACTCATCTGGTCAGCCAGGGACAGACGAATCAGGTATTCGTTCGAGTGGATGCAGATACCGCTCGCCTCCTTGCAGAGCGGTTCGGCTGCGAGTTCTTCGGCGTGCCTTGCGAAGGCGAACAGATCGTGCGGTTCGTTTGCTCCTGGGCGACCGAACCTGAGCATATCGAAGAGCTCGATCGTACGCTCCGAAGCCTTCATAGCCGATAAAGCTCCCCGGAAAGAGAACGGCGGCCCTAGGAGAGCCGCCGTGAGCCTATCGTTCTTGATGATGCCGCGGAAGTTCGCTAGAACTCGTCCAGCTTCACATCTCGCTTCAAGCCGAAGTGCAGTATCAGGTAGTAGATCGTACCGATGATGACCCAGCTGATGCCTAAGGTCATGGCAAGGCTATCCAGGCTGATCCACACATATCCGATGATGAAGAAGCCCACTACCGGCACGATCAGATGTCGCAGGATGTTCTTCGACTTCTTCCGGAACATGAAATAGTAGATGATCGTCAGGTTCAAGATCATGAAAGCAGTGAGCGCTCCGAAGTTGACGCAGCTTGAGATGGCAGCGATACCTAGGCTATTGAAGATCACCACCAAGACGATGGAGAGCGCGCCGATGAAGATGGCGGCCACATAGGGCGTCTTGTACTTGTCGTGGATCTTGGCGAGGGCCTTCGGCATGAGGCGGTCGCGGCTCATGGCGTACAGGATGCGCGCGATGGCGGTCTGGGCAGCCAGCGCATCGAAGATGCCCCAGGCGATGGCCGTTGCCACAGCGCAGAGCGCGTAGAGGAATTTGCCGCCTGCTATAGAAGCCACCAGGTAGAAGGCGTTGTCGGGGTCATCAGCGAATACCGCTCCATCAGGGCTCAGGCACCCAGCGATATAGGTCTGTGCCATGAACATAACGCCTACGAGCAGAAGCGATATGACCATGGCCCGGGAAGGCCCGCGCTTGGCGTCTTTCGCCTCTTCGGAGAGCGTAGCGATCGCGTCGAAGCCGAGGAACGAGAGCACGCCCAGAGACACAGCCCCCATGACCAGATCCATGCTGAAGGTCTCAGCGTTATAGAAGGGCTGGAGCGTGAACCCGTTGGAAAGCGGATCGGTAGCCAGCCACCAGATGCCCATGACGAGGAAGACCACCAACACGATGATCTCCGCCACGAGGGCGATCCGGTTCAAGAGCGCAGTGAGCTCGATGCCGCGAACATTCACGAAGGTGTTGAAGACCACAAAGATGAGACCCCAGACGAGCGTCGGCACGCCAGGAATAAGGCCGGACATGGCCTGGGCGGCCACTACATAGAGCAAGGTAGGGACCAGCATATAATCCAAGAGCATGGTCCAGCCGGTCACGAAGCCCACGCCCTTGCCCACGCCCCGGGATGTGTATCCATAAACGGAACCGGACACCGGGAATTCCCGGGAGAGCGTAGCGTAGGATACGGCGGTGAATATCATGGCCACCATACCGATCAGATACACGAGCGACGGCATGCCGCCTGAACCGTTGAAAACATCTCCATAGATGCCGAATGGAGCGATAGGCACCATGAATATCAAGCCGTAGACGATCATATCCGGGACCGTCAACGCTCGTTTCAATTCTTGCTTGTATCCCATCTCCTCCAGCGCTTCGCTTGAGGATTCGATGGAATCCATCATCTCTTTAGACATGCTCCCCCTCCTTGTTCGACGCTTTTTTGCGTCGCTTGGGTCATCATCCTTCTATCTGGAAACCGTAGGCATCCAGCACGTACTTGGGAACCATGAAGCGGACCGTCTCCTCTGGGTCGACCATCTGGCACACGCGCACATCCCCTACGAGGGAGAACAACATGACGAGTTCTGCTTCGTCTATCCCCGTGCGCTCGTGGACGAGATCGACCATCTGATGGACCGCCTCGTCCGCCGCTTCGTCCAACGTTGGCCTTGAGGCGATGATGCCCATGTGCGTGGGGGTCACCAGGAGCGGATTCGGAAGGGAGAGCTGAGGGAGTGCGGTCAGCTGCACCGTGGCGTAGCCTGCGACCTCGGCCCCAGAGACGCTGATCTCCCCATCACCCATGACCGCATGCATATCCCCGCAACCGAAGAGTGCGCCTGGTGCAGTCACTGGGAAGTAGAGCACGGCACCCTCCCCTATCTCCGTGCAATCCATATTGCCACCGTGAGGACCAGGGGTGCCACAATTGACAGGGTCTCCTTCGGGAGCCACGCCAATCACTCCGATCATCGGCTTCAAAGGGATGCTCAGCTTCTCAGTCCAGACCAGATGATCCCCTTCTATCCGATTGATGGAGGTGGCCCACCCTTTGAAGCGGTCACCGCAGACGCCTTCATCCTCGCCGGTGCAAGAAGCGGTTCGGCCATCCAGCTCTATCTTCTGGATCTGCACCTTGAGGGCACCGCCTGGCATGGCTCCCTCTACATAGATGGGGCCGGTGGCGGGATTGATGCGATCCCAATCGATCTCATCCAGCTCGTCTTCGGGTGTGCGCACTTGGTTGCCGAAGCAATCCATCGTGCGGATGCGCACGGTATCCCCTGACGCTACCCTCAGAACAGGTTCGGCATCTTGGGCGAAGGCATAGATGACGCGCTCATCCCCCAGTTCATGCAGCTTGCTCATAGCTCCTTCTTTCTCTTGGGATCGGGTCAACCCTCATAGCCGATATCTCGGGACAGGTTCTCTCCGTCTGCAGCCGCGGTAGCAAGAGCATCGCAACGCTCGTTCTCAGGATGCCCTGCATGGCCTTTGATCCACCCGAAGGTGACCTCATGCCCATCCATGGCGGCCAAGAGCTCCTCCCACAGATCGCGATTCGCCACAGGCTCCCGCTTCGCATTCTTCCAGCCTTTGCGCTTCCATGAGGATATCCAATCCTTATTGAAGGCATCAGCGACGTACTTCGAATCCGTTTGGACATGCACGCGACAAGGATGCTTCAATGCTTGGAATGCGCGTATGACCCCTAGAAGCTCCATGCGGTTGTTGGTGGTCAGCTGGAAGCCCTCAGAGAGCTCGCGCTCATGGATCTGGCCGTTCGCGTCCCTGAAGCGCAGCAGCGCGCCGAACCCCCCATTACCGGGATTCCCGCGCGCCGCGCCGTCGGTATATATCTGGACCTCGTGCAAGGTCAACATCCGCTCCGTACTAGAGCATGGACTGGATCAAGATGAAGAGCGGGCTGAAGGTCAGAGATACGATGGTCATCAGATTGATGAGGATGTTCATGGAAGGACCGGAGGTATCCTTGAACGGATCGCCCACGGTGTCGCCCACGACAGCTGCCTTGTGGGCCTCAGACCCCTTGCCACCGAAGTAACCCTGCTCGATGTACTTCTTGGCATTATCCCAAGCGCCACCAGCGTTGGACATGAAGATAGCCATCAGCATGCCCGTGGCCACCGCACCCGCCAAGAAGCCGCCCAGCATCGCTGGATCGATGCAGCCGATGACGATGGGAACCACGATGGAGATGATGCCCGGAGCCATCATCTCGTGCAGAGCCGAGGTGGTGGAGATGCCCACGCACTTGTCATACTCAGGCTGAGCCTTGTATTCCATGATGCCAGGGATCTCGCGGAACTGGCGACGAACCTCTTCCACCATGGCATGGGCTGCCCGTGAGACAGCACCCATGGTGAGCGCTGCGAACATGAAGGGCATCATGGCACCCACGAAGATGCCCGCCACGATCAGCGGATCGGTGAGGGACAGCTCGAAGCTGGGGATGTAGTTGTGCATGGTGGCCTGATAGGACACGAACAGCGAGATGGCTGACAGACCCGCCGAGGAGATGGCGAAACCCTTGGCGATGGCCGCCGTGGTGTTGCCTACCGCATCCAGGGCGTCCGTGCGGTCACGGACCTCTTCGGGAAGCCCTGCCATCTCAGCGATGCCGCCCGCATTGTCAGCTACCGGACCATAGGCATCAACGCCGATGGTGATGGCGGTGTTGGAGAGCATGCCCGTGGCAGCCAGGCCGACACCGAAGAGGCCAACAGCGATGGCGTTGTCAGTGGAAGCCTCAGGGAAGGCCATGTTGCCGAAGAGGAAGGCACCGATGATGGCCAAGGCAACGAGGCAGATGGGGGCGATGGTAGAGAGCATGCCCGTACCCAGACCCTCGATGATGACGGTGGCAGCGCCCGGCTCGGCCGCCTCTGCGATCTTATGGACCGGCTTGTAGTGATCAGAGCAGAAGTACTCGGTGATCTTGCCGATGGCCAGGCCGGCGATGAGGCCGCAGAGCACGCTGCCGAAGAGCCACAGCGGCTGGGCTTCTACAGCCATGCCGTTCCAAACGAAGAAGATGCCCAAGATCACGAGGATCTCAAGGCCGGCAGCCACATAGGTTCCCCTGTTCAGAGCCTTATGCAGGTCAGCCCCTTCCTTGGTGCGAACGGCGAACAGACCGATGATGGAGGTGATGATGCCGCAGGCAGCGATGACTACCGGGACGACCATGGCCCAGATGAGATCAGCGCCAACGAAGTAGCCGCCCAAGGCACCGAAGGTGATTGCCAGGATGGTGGGAGCCAGGATGGAACCGGTGTAGCTCTCGAAGAGGTCAGCACCCATGCCGGCTACGTCACCCACGTTGTCACCAACGTTGTCAGCGATGGTCGCCGGGTTGCGCGGGTCGTCCTCGGGGATGCCTGCCTCTACCTTGCCCACCAGGTCAGCGCCTACGTCGGCTGCTTTGGTGTAGATGCCGCCGCCCACACGAGCAAAGAGAGCCACAGCCGATGCGCCGGTAGCGAAGCCCTCTACCATGCCGATGTGCTCATGGGCCAGATGCATGACCTCACCCGTCACATCGATGCCGGAGATGCCGCTGAATACCAGGAGCACCAGCCACAGGGAGAGACCCAGGAGGGCGAAGGAGGCTACGCAGAGGCCCATGGTGAGACCGCTGCGGAAGCTCACGGTGAGCGCTTTTGCTACGCTGGTCTCCGCAGCATAGGCCGTGCGCGTGTTCGCACGCGTTGCCACGTGCATGCCCACGTACCCGGCAGCTGCAGAGAGGACGCCGCCTGTGATGAACGCGAGAGCCGTCACCCAGGAGAGCGCTATGGCCATCACGATGGCGACCACCACCATGAAGATCACGAGCAGCTTGTACTCGCTCATGAGGAACGCCTTGGCGCCCTGTTGGATCTTGATGGAGATGGAGTTCATCTTCTCAGATCCAGGATCCTGCCTGAGGACCCAGCTTCCCAGATACGCCGCGAAGAAGATACCGACTGCGGCGCAGATGGGAGCTATCCACGCTATTGCCGTTGTCACTGTCTTACACCTTTCCCTCAAGGACACATATGAGGGAGAATGTACAGGAAAACGACCTGACAAGCGGCCATCAATCAGCAGATGGTCGGCCCTGACGGGCGCATGACCTTCAGGGGAGCTGGGAGGTAGCCTCTATGTCTTGTCGGATCTGGGATGCCAGCGCCTCAGGACCGTCGAATTTGATCATGGGGCGCAGATAGCGGATGAACTGGAGTGTGAGCTCTTCAGCATAGATGTCCCCGGAGAACCCCAGCAGATGGGCTTCCACTGTGTGGTTGTGAACCCCTTCGAAGGTCACAGGAACCCCTACGGATATGGCCGCCTTGAAGCGTTGTCCGTCGACGATAGCATACCCTGCATAGACCCCATCGGCTGGGATGAGGCCTTCGGCGGGAACCTGCAGGTTCGCTGTAGCGATGCCCATCTCACGGCCCACCTGGCGTCCGGCCACTACCTTACCTGACAAGGCGAAGGGCTGCCCTAAGAGCCTTCCCGCCTCTTCTACCTTGCCCTCCGAGATGAGCGCCCGGATGCGCGTGGAGGTCACAGGATGTCCTTCCTGCTGGAAGAGCGGCAGAGCAACCACCTCCATGCCGTGATCGTCACCCCAGGCTTTGAGTAGGCTGACATCCCCTGAAGCCTGGCACCCGAATCTGAGATCCTCCCCTACGAACAGCATCTTGGGAGCCCCTGAGGAGAACAGCGCATCCAAGAACCTCTCCGGCTGCATGGTGCGCACGGTCTCATCGAAGACGATGGTGACCACCTCGCCAACACCGGAGGCAGCCAGATGCGTCAAGCGGTCTTCATTGCTCATGAGCTTTCCCAGCTTCCCAGGAGCGAATACCTCATCGGGATCTATGTCGAAGGTGATGATCATGGATGTTCTGCCCTGGGCGTGGGCTTCGTCCAGGGTCTTCTCCAGGATGAACCGATGGCCTTGATGGAGGCCGTCGAAGACGCCGAAAGCGCAGGATGTCCCCGGGAAGAGAGGGTGCGAGGGCAGGGTGCGTATCTCAGATGACCCCACGGGAGACCCCCTTCGAGAAGACGCACTCAGGGACGTAGGCATCCTTGCCCCCATCGAAGCGATACACAGCCAGGACATGATCGGTGCTCAGCATCAGCACTTGTTCCCCGGGCGTAGGTGGGATACATGATTCCACTACCCCTGCCGTACAGGCGCACGGGCTATGGAGGGGATCATGGGTATGCTCATGGAGCCGCACGGTAGCAGAAGGAAGCTGCATGCCATGGCTGACGCCTTCGCGCTCGCGGCCTTCAAGGTAGGCGAAGCGCAAGCCCAGGACCTTGACCGGATCAAGGCATGCGCGCTCCCTTAGGGCTTCCAAGGCATCGAGAGAGGCACAGTCCTCTAGGGTGATGCGGCCGCTCTGAGTACGGATGAGCGAGCTCAGATGCGCTTCAGTGCCTGCCGCCTTGCCGATATCCCGGGCGAGCGAACGGATATAGGTACCCTTGGACACCTGGAAGGCCACATCCCAGAAGAGGCTGCCTTCCTCTTCCCCCACCCTGAGCAACTCGGCACGGCCTACCTTGATGGGACGGGGCTCCAAGTGAAGCACAGTGCCCTTTCGGGCTGCAGCATAGGACTTGACACCGTCCTTCTTGATGGCGGAATAGGCAGGGGGCATCTGCATCTGCGGCCCTAGGAACCTTTCCAGCACGCTTTGGGCGAAAAGCGGGTCGAGCATCTGGGAAGGCACGGGAGCGGTGCGGATCACACTGCCCTCAGCGTCATCGGTATCAGTGGCGGCTCCGAAGCAGATGCGCGCCTCGTAGCCCTTTCGTTGGGATCCCAACAGAGAATTGAGGCGGCTAGCGGGACCGACGAGCACGATCAGCACGCCTTGGGCCATGGGATCGAGGGTGCCAGCGTGCCCCACCCTCTTCTCACCGAAGATCCTCCGAACGCGGTTCACCACATCATGGGAGGTCATGCCCGCAGGTTTATCTACAGCCAACAGCAGGCTCAGATCGGTCTGTCCCCTCTTCATGGGTGCCTAGCAGCCGAGGGATCCCTGGAGTGCGGCTTTGACCTGCACGATGGCCTTGTCCAAGGGGCCAGGCAGGGTGAAGCCCGCAGCGGCCTTATGGCCTCCTCCACCGAAGAGGCCAGCGATGGCGGCCACATCGGTCCCATCCTTCGCGCGCAGGCTGCCGCGCACCTCATCTCCTCGCACCTTCAGGATGCAGACCACGCTCACCTGACCCAAGGAGCGCAGGACATCTATGGCCCCTTCGCAATCAGCATAGCTGGCACCGTAGCGATCCATATCCTCTTGGGAGAGGAAGCTGAGAGCAACGGAGCCGTCACCCAAGAGCTCCATATGCTGGACGACAAGGGACTCCATCTGTACGGCGGCCAAGGTCTTGCTCTGGTAGAAGGCGGTGGATATGCCAGAAACGCTGATTCCCGTGGCGACCATCTCAGAGGCCAAAGCGAAAGCCCGCTGATCAGCATTCTGATACTGGAAGCGGCCCGTATCGGTCATGAGGCCCGTATAGCAAGGACCGGCCAGCTCTGGACCAAGCGGCACCCCCGCCGCCTTCGCCACTTCCCAGACAAGGCAGGTGGCAGAGGGGGCCGATGGGTCTATATGGAAGATATCCGCTGGGCATTCTGACACCTCATGATGATCGAGGGTGATGGTGAACTGGGCACCTTGCCGCAATGCGCAGGCAGCTTGCCCCAGCCGGTCATCACCGGAAGCATCCACAGAGATGAAGGTAGCAGCCGGATGGGCTTCCGAGACGTTCACCAGAGAAGATGCACCGGGGATGCTCAGGAGTGCAGCATCCAAAGGCTCCTTCAGAGCCACGACCGGCTGGACTTCCTTCCCGAGGGCCTTGAGGATGGCGGTCATCCCTAAGACAGAGCCAATGCAATCACCATCAGGGCTCACGTGCCCACAGACGATGAAGTCATCGTGGGTACGCAGTGCCTGGGCGATGGCAGCGAAAGAGGCTTGCTCCATAGAACCGACCATGGTCCTCTCAGTATTCTTCGCCAATGCCTGCGGTCTTCTCGTAAGCAGCTTGACGCTGCTTCTCTGCATCAAGGTAGCGCCCGAGCTTCTCTGCGGCATCTACCGTATCATCTACGTGGAAGCGCAGTTCTGGCGCCTGCTTCCAATCCAACTTCTTCGCCATGAGAGAGCGGATATGGCCTTTGGCGGAATCAAGAGCAGCCTGCACCTCAGGGTAGCGATCAGCCTCACAGGTGAAGTAGACGTCCGCATAGGCGCGATCATAGCTCACCTTGCAGCTGGTGATGGTGACCATCTCCAGGCGCGGATCGGATACATCGAACAAGAGGATGCTGGAGATGACCTCGCGGGCTTGCTCATCTGCTTTGCGGTTTCCCTCTTTCATGATGCGACCTCCTCTATCCAAGGATGCTCGAGCGCTATTCCGTGCGCTCGACTTCCTTGACAGTGTACCCCTCGATGGTGTCGCCTACCTTTATGTCTTGGAAACCTGTTATCCCGATGCCACATTCGTAGCCATGGGACACCGTCTTCACATCATCCTTGAAGCGGCGCAGAGAGGCGATGTCGCCCTCATAGACCACGGTACCGTCACGCACCACGCGCACCTTGTCGTCACGGGATATCTCGCCTTCGAGCACGTAGCAACCGGCGATGAGGCCCACCTTCGGAACCTTGAAGGTCTCACGCACCTCGGCGATACCAGTATCCGCCTCCACGATATCCGGAGAGAGCAGGCCCACCCGTGCAGCGTTGATGTCCTCTATGGCCTGATAGATGACCCGGTAGAGGCGAACGTCCACCTTCTCCTTCTCGGCCTGCTGACGGGATTTGCCCGTGGGACGGACATTGAAGCCGATGATGATGGCATCTGATGCTGCGGCCAAGGTCACATCCGTCTCGGTGATGCCACCCACAGCCGAATGGACGATATTGATGCGCACCTCGGATTGATCCATCTTCTCGAACGCATCCCGGAGGGCTTCGATGGAGCCTTGGACATCCGCCTTGATGATGAGGTTCAAGTCGGTCTGCTTACCCTCCTCGATGCGGCTGAACAGGTCATCTAGGCTCATATGGGAAGTGTGCTGCTGTTCGGCCAAGCGCTCACGCAGAGCACGCTCCTCCGCTAGCTTGCGGGCATCGCGCTCGTCTTCGAAGACACGGAACTCATCGCCCGCCACCGGCACGGAGTTCAGGCCCAGGATCTCCACCGGATCAGAGGGCAGCGCCTCATCCACGTGGTTGCCGCGCGGGTCCACCAGGGCGCGCACATGGCCATAGGAGGTACCTGCCACCACGGCATCTCCGGGATGGAGGGTGCCTCGCTGGACGAGCACGGTGGCTACAGGACCGCGGCCCTTGTCCAGATTCGCCTCGATGACGAAGCCTGATGCCAATGCATCCGGGTTGGCCTTCAGCTCAAGCACATCTGCCTGGAGGATGATGGTCTCCAGCAGGTCATCTATATGGAGCCCCTTCTTGGCAGATACGTTGACGAACATATTGGAGCCGCCCCACTCCTCAGGGATGACCTCGTATTCGGTCAGCTCCTGACGCACGCGGTCAGGGTTGGCTCCATCCTTATCGATCTTGTTCACGGCCACCACGATGGGCACATTGGCCGCCTTCGCATGGTTGATGGCCTCGATGGTCTGGGGCATCACACCGTCATCAGCAGCTACCACCAGCACGATGACATCGGTCACCTGAGCACCGCGGGCACGCATGGCGGTGAATGCCTCATGGCCTGGCGTATCGATGAAGGTGATCTGGCGACCATTGATATCCACCACCGATGCGCCGATGTGCTGGGTGATGCCACCAGCTTCGCTGGCCACTACACCGGTGTCACGGATGGCATCCAGCAAAGAGGTCTTGCCGTGGTCGACGTGACCCATGACAGTGACCACCGGCGGACGGGGCTTCAGATCATCCTCGGTGTCGTTGTAGACGACGACGTACTCCTCTTCAGGAGAGACCACGCGCACCTTGCGGCCCATATCATCGGCCACGATCTCTATCAGATCATCGCTCATGGATTGGGTGACGGTGAGAGCCTGCCCCAACATGAAGAGCCGTTTGATGATGTCATTGGGCTGAACGCCCAGAAGCTCGGCCAGCTTGCCGACGGTTGCGCCTTGGGGCACCTCTACTACGGAATCATCCAGCACCAAAGTAGGATCTATGCCGCGCTCGATCGCTTGGGCTTCTGCCCGCTCCCGGGCCTCGGCTTCGCGCTTCTGCTTGCGCTTCTTGCGCCTTCCCTCCCCCTCGCTGTTGCCCGCTGCGGCTGCTACGGCAGCTCGGGCCTCAGCCAGCACCTTGTCACGCTGGAGCTGTTCGGCCTGAACGGCCATCTGGGCGTAGCGGTCTTCGCCTTGAGCCCCTTGGGATTCCAGCTCGGGAACGCTCTGATGCTTGCTCTTCTTCCCCTTCTTGCCCTTGGGAGCCGTTGCTGCGTGGTTGGCTTCCTTCTGGGCTTGGATGCGGGCTTGCTCGGATTCGATCTGCGACAAGAGTGAGCTGAATTTCGCCTGAGCTGGTTGGGCTGTGGCGGCGGCCGCAGCTTTCGCAGGCTTCTCCTCCGGTTGGGCCTTGGCACTCTTCTGATTGCGGTGGCGCAGCTTCTCTTCGATGGCCTGCTTCTTGGCCACTTCAGCCGCGCGCTTCTCGGCGGCGGCGCGGGCCTTGGCTTCGGCCTTCTCGCGCTCTACCCGCTTCTTCTCGTTCTCTATCTGCGAAGCTAGGCTCTCGAATCCAGAGGCTTTCGTCTCGATCTTCTTGACAACCTTATCCTTCGCCGCGGGAGCGCTCTCTGAGGATTCGCCGCGGGCTTCCTTGGCCGCCTTGCGCTCAGCCAGCTCCTTTTCCACAGCTGCCTTGCGCTCTGCTTCCTCTTTCGCCTTCTCGGCTTCGACCTTCTTCTGCTCCTCTTCGATGGCCGCCCGCTCTTCGTCTTTCAGATCCCCCGAGCGTTGGAGGACCTCCGGCTCGAAGGTCTCACGGATCTTCGCGATATCCTCATCAGACAGGATGGAGGCATGGGATTTCGCAGCGATCCCGTTATCGCGAAGACGCGTGAGCATCTCCTTGCTCGTGAGCTCATATTCCTTTGCTAGTTCATGTACTCGCATTCCAGCCATCTAGCATCCCTCGCATCCGTGAACCTCAGCGTGAACCGCTTCTCTCAGATCCCTCAGTATCTCTTCTTGCGTTCTCTGGTCTATCTTGCAGCGCAGCGCCGCTGACAGCCGACGAGCGGCTGAAGCGGTATCAAGGCAGTCCACTGAGCATACATAGGCGCCTCGACCCGGCCCTCTGCCCGTCTGGTCAAGGGCTGCCTTGCCGAGACTGTCCCGGTAGATCCGATGCAGTGACCCCTTAGGGGCGATCCTCCTGCAACCTATGCATGTTCTCTCACGCCTCAAACGCGTACCTTCCGTTCGGTCATCCGAAACCTGCTAGCCCTCATCGCACGCTGCATGGACACCGCAATAGCGGGAACCCTCGCGAGCATGGTTGCGGCACCGCGTGCCGTCTTCGCTGACGTAGCTGCAGAAATCGTCATCGAAGGTCTCATCGTCATCGATCAGGCTATCGTTACCCTCCAGGGGCTCCCCCTGGAAGCTGGCGGATTTGATGTCTATGTGCCAGCCGGTGAGCCGAGCGGCCAAACGGGCGTTCTGTCCCTCTTTGCCGATGGCCAAAGAGAGCTGATCGTCCGGCACGATGACCGTAGCATAGTTGTTGTCCGGATCGATGGAGACATGGGACACCCGGGCCGGAGAGAGGGCGTTGGCCACGTAGGTGGCTGGGTCATCGCTCCACTGGATGACATCCACGCGCTCGTTGCGCAGCTCCTCTACCACCATGCGCACGCGCGATCCCTTCGGACCAACGCAGGCGCCTACGGGGTCAAGATTAGGCTCTCGGGAGGCCACAGCCACCTTGGAGCGGGCTCCGGGCTCTCGAGCAATGGATTTGATCTCCACGATGCCGTCGTAGATCTCAGGCACCTCTATCTCGAAGAGGCGGCGAATCAGATCAGGGTGCGTACGTGAGACGATGATAGTGGGACGGGATTGCTCTCCCCGCGCCCGCGTTTGCTCACCCGATGGGTCCCGCACGTCTATGATGAGCACCTTCAGACGCTGGTTGTGGCGATAGTGCTCATTGGAGGGCCGTTCGTTGCGCTCAGCGGGGTTGCGCTTGGTGTCGTAGTGAGGCAGCTCCGCCTCGACGCCATCACGGATCTTGATGATGGTGAAATCCTGGGTCCCCTGGAGCACCGTGCCGGTGATGAGGTCCCCCACTCGATCGGAGAACTCCTCATAGATGGACTTGCGGGCAGCATCGCGTACGATGGAGGAGATGACGCTCTTGGCGTTCTGGGCAGCGATGCGGCTGATGTCACCCGGGGTCACATCCCGCTCTTCGAACTCAGAGTAGATATGCTCCTCGAGCCCCGTCTCAGGGTCGATCCGGACCTCGGGCTCCCCTACCGGGACCAACTCGTAGACGTAGATCTTGCCCGTCTGGCGATCGATGGTCACCCGGGCATCATGATCCAGGTCCAAGATGCGCTCATAACTGCGCGCCAGAGAATCCTCCAGGCGTTCGATGATATAGAACTCGTCGATCTTGCGCTCGTGCGCAAGCATCTGTAGCGCTTCGATCAAAGAGTATTCTTCGTCTGCCATCTTTCCAAGCTCCCTTCGCTAGAACTCAACGGTTCCGATGATGTTCGCTTTGCTCATATCCCCTAAGGGCACGTTGACATCTCCGTCATCCATGCCGATGGTCACCTGTTCGCCTTCTACGGACTTGAGGATGCCCGTGAAGCTCTTGCGACCGTCCAGGGCGCGTACGGTCTTCAACTTCACCTTCTGGCCCACCGCAGCCTGGAAGTGCTCCCGGGTACGCAGCGGGCGGTCTATGCCAGGAGAGGAGACTTCCAGCACATAGGCACCGGGGAACGGATCCAGCTCATCCATGAGCGCTCCGATCCAGGCCTGCGCCTCGGTGAGCTCATTGAAGGTCACGCCCTCGTCCGTGTCTATGTAGACACGGACCGTAGGTGACTTCTTGGCACCGGTCACCTCCAGCGTCACCACCTCTATGCCATGATCGACCGCTAGGGCCTCGATGGCATCCAGCAGGTTCTGTTCCTTCTGCGTGAGCATGGTCTCCTCGTCTTCGCTCCCGAACCATTCCCTATTGCATAAAAAAAGCGGGTCCGGTGGCCCACTTTTCTCAAACATTGCGAAAAGTTCAGTTGAATACGTAGCGCGTGGGATATTACCATACCTGGGAACGTAGCGCAAAGCGAAGGAAGGGATCCGCTTGAAGAAGCTCATCGCACAGCTCATGAAGTTCGGCGTGGTAGGGGTCATCGCCTTCATCATCGACTACGGGCTCATGGTGCTCTTGACCGAGGTCTTCGGCATCGACTACTTGGTGAGCGCAACGGTCTCCTTCACCGTTTCCGTGATCTTCAACTACATCGCATCCATGCGCTACGTCTTCCGTCATCGGGAGGGCATGTCGAAGCGACGTGAGTTCATCATCTTCGTCACCCTCTCAGTGCTGGGACTCCTCATCAACGACCTCATCATGTGGGTGGGCACCGGCCTTTGGGGCATCAGCTATCTCATCACCAAGATCGTGGCCACGGTGATCGTGATGGTTTGGAACTTCGTCACCCGCAAGCGGTTCCTCGACGCCGACGACGAGCCCATCGCAGACGATCTGGTGTAATGTGCTATCTTCTCGCCCGAGGGCGAGAGCCAAAGAGAATCCGAGCAAGCGAAGGAATGAGCACGGCCTATGCGCAAGACCATCCCCTATGATCAGAAGTACTACGACCCTGAGATAGAGTGCATGCCCCGATCAGAGCTGGAGCAGATGCAGCTGGATCGCCTCAAGGCCATGCTCTCCTATGCCTACGAGAACACGGTCTACTACAAGCGCTCCTTCGATGAGGCGGGTGTGAGGCCTGAGGATGTGCAGACGCTCTCTGACATCCAGAAGCTGCCGTTCATCGATAAGAAGACCGAGCGGGATACCCAGCATGTGGGGAGCTTCTTCGGAGAGATGTGCTCTGTGCCTGAAGAGGACGTGGTGTTCATGGCCACCTCTTCGGGATCCACGGGCGTGCCAACGGTGAGCCCCTTCACCCAAGAGGATTTCGATCTATGGCAAGACACCGAGGCCCGGCTGTTCTGGCAAGCGGGCATGCGCCCCTCCGACCGCTACGTCCATGGGCTCAACTTCGCCCTCTACGTGGGCGGCCCGGATGTCATCGGTGCCCAGCGCCTGGGAGCTCTGGCCATTTGGGTGGGCGCGGTACCCTCTGACCGCTTGCTGTTCGTACTGAAGCAATACCAGCCTACCGTCATCTGGACCAGCCCCTCCTACGCTTGGCAGCTGGGTGAGAAAGCGAAGGAGAAGGGCTTCGACCCGAAGACGGACTTCTCCATCCACACCATCATCGTTGCCGGTGAGCCAGGCGGCTCCATCCCCTCTACCCGGGCTGCCATCGAGGAGCTCTGGGGTGCGAAGGTGGTGGACTTCTTCGGTCTGTCAGACATCTACGGCGCCTGCGCCGCGGCCTGCGAAGCCCGAGATGGGCTGCATATCGTGGAGGATCAGATCCTGGTGGAGACGGTAGACCCCCATACCGGCGAGGTCTTGGAACCAGGAGAGCTGGGAGAGCTGGTCTACACCACCCTCATGAAGAAGGCGCGTCCCATGATCCGCTTCCGCACCGGAGACATAGGCTACGTATCCAACGAGCCTTGCCAGTGCGGGCGCACCTTGGCGCGCATCCATATCACCGGCCGAAAGGACGAGATGTTCATCGTGGGAGCCGTGAACGTGTTCCCCACTGATATCGAATACGTGGTGCGGGCGGAGAAGGGCCTCACGGGCGAATACTCCATCCGCGTCTATACCGAGGATTTCACCACCCGCTACGAGGTATCCGTAGAACGCGCCCAAGGCTCCGAGGAACCCTATGATGAGGTGGCACGGCGGGTGGAAGGGGCGCTCAAGACCCACACCGGCGTGCGCCCGGCGAAGGTGATCGTCCATGACGCCGGTAAGCTGGGCACTTCCAGCGAACACAAGGCATCTCGATTCATAGATGAGAGGACGGATAAGTGATGGCGAAGGCATTCTCTGTATCAGGACAGCACTACCTCTTCGACGTGCAGACCTTCGCCCAGGTGGTCTTAGCGACAGGCGGAGACGGGTTCCACTACCAGCTCTTCGACCGCACCACTCAAGGGGTGATGGAGGACGTGGTCACCGGCCGTTGTGACCTAGGAGTGCTGGTGAAGACCACCGAGAACGCAGCAGAACTGGAAGCAGAGCTGGAAGCTCAAGGACTGGAGTTCCACTTCTTGAGCGAAAGCGCGCCCCGTATCGCCCTGCCTGCCAGCCACCCCATGGTGAATGCCGATGAGCTCACCTTGGAAGCCATGGCGGATTACCCCTATATCTACTTCTATCAGGGTGAAGATGCACCGGTGCATCTTCACGAGGAGGCTCTGGCAGCCGCACCGCGCTCCAAGACCATCGCTTGCACTGACCGGGCTAGCCTCTCTGAGCTGATCGTGGCATTGAATGGCTATACAGTGACCAGTGGCATCCTCGTGGGCATCTCGGATGGATCGCTCTTGAAGACGGTGCCGCTCAAGACCGATGTGAAGCTACAGCTAGGCTACATCACCCGCGCTGATGCTCAGCTGGATGCCATGGAGGCGCGCTTCGTGGAGAAGCTCTCCCAGAACCTCGAGCGCTACGCTCACCTCTAGGTTCTCCAGCGCACCCTAGCGCTTGTCTGACAACAGACGGTTCAGCGCATTCAGATAGGCTTTCGTGGAGGACACGATGATGTCCCCATCGGCTCCGCGACCCGTGTAGATATCGCCATTGGCGGCCTTCACGCGCACGGTCACCTCGCCTAAGGCGTCTATGCCTCGCGTGACCGATTGCACGGAATACTCCAGCAGATCGTTCTGGCAGCCGATGACCTGATCTACCGCCTTGTAGACCGCATCCACAGGACCCGTACCCCAATCGCAGACGGTGATGGGGTCTCCTTCGGGGCCGCGCACCGTAAGGGTTGCCGTGGGCTTCAGGGGGAAGCCGCAGCTGATCTGGATGCTCTCCAGGCTATAGAGCGCATCCGCCTCACGGCTCCGTTCATTGACGAGGCTCTCCAGATCCTCATCGTAAACTTCCTTCTTCTTGTCAGCCAGGTTGAGGAATGCCTCGTAGATCTCATCCAGCTTCTGAGATTCGAACTCGTAACCCAGCTCCTCCAGCCGGTGCTTGAGGGCAGCATGACCCGATCGTGCCGTGAGCACGATCTGACTGGAACCGGCCCCCACATCAGCAGGATCTATGATCTCATAGGTGTCGCGCTTCTTGAGCACACCGTCTTGATGGATGCCGGAGGAATGGGCGAAGGCGTTCGCTCCCACGATGGATTTGTTCGCCTGGACGTTCATACCCGTGATAGAGGATACCAAACGGGATGCCTTCACGAATTCTCGAGTGTTCACCTCCGTATGGGCATCTAGCTCTTCCCCATGCATCTTGATGGCCATGACCACTTCTTCCATGGCTGTATTGCCAGCCCGTTCACCCAGACCGTTGATGGTGCATTCGATCTGACGAGCGCCGTTGGCAACGCCCGCAAGGGCCAAGGCGGTAGCCATTCCCAGATCATTGTGGCAGTGAACGGCGATGGTCACAGCTTCGATGCCACGCACGTTGTCTACCAGGTATCTGATACGACGACCGAACTCCTCCGGCAGAGAATAACCCGTGGTGTCGGGGATGTTCACCACCGTAGCTCCGGCGTCCACAACAGCCTGGATGACGCGCACTAAGAAGTCGTAGTCGGACCGGCCGGCATCCTCGGCATAGAACTGCACATCATCCACATAGCGCTTGGCGCACTGAACGCACTCCACAGCCCGCTTGACGCATTCATCGGGGGTGATGCGCAGCTTGTCCCGCAAGTGGCTCTCTGATACGCCGATGCCCGTATGGATGCGCGGACGCTTCGCGAATTTGAGCGCATCGGCAGCACACAGGATGTCCTTCTCGATGGCGCGGGTGAGCGCGCAGACCGCTGCATCGTAGCCCACCAACTGGGATATCTTGCGCACGCTCTCGAAGTCTCCCGGGCTGGAGATAGGAAAACCAGCCTCGATGACATCCACGTTCATGCGCAGGAGCTCACGAGTGATGACCAGCTTCTCTTCCGTATTCATGGAAGCGCCCGGAGATTGCTCTCCGTCGCGCAACGTGGTGTCGAAGATGTCTATCTTCCGTGTCATCCTAGATCCTTTCGCCTAGCTTCAGGTGGTGGCGTCCTTCGTTTTACTCCCTGAGGAGCACGCTTGCAAAGACAGCCCTAGATGGCCAGCTTCCAGAGATTCTTGTAATCCATGGCCCCTTCGAGCTCCTCCATCACCTCAGGTGTGATGTCTCCCTCGACGTTGATATAGACCAGAGCGCACTTCTCCTCCGGCTTGGTCCCGATCTGCATGGTGGTGATATTCACACCCGCTGCACCGAGGATGGAGCCGATGAGCCCGATGCGGCCGGGAGAATCAACGTATTCGAAGATGAGCGAGAGCGAGGCCGGGGTGATATCTATGCGATACCCGTTGAAGGAGATGACCCGAGGAAGGTTGTCCAAGCCGTAGAGGGTGAACGAGATGTCCATGTCATCTGCTTTGATGCGAATGGCTGACTCGTAGCCCTGAGCATCCTTGGAGGCCTCGGTGACCACGTCCATGCCATGCCTGCCGGCCATGGTCATGGCATTCTCCAAGGATACGGTGCCGATGGACTTGTAGTCGAGGATACCATCGACCACGCCTGCCACGATGGGCGCTGGATCAGAATCAGAGATATTGCCCTCCAGCCAGACGCTCACCTGCTTCGGGATGCCGATGAGGCTCTGGATCATGCGTCCTGCTATCCTCGCTGCAGGGATATACGGGCGCACGCCCCCGATGACCTCCGGTGGGATGCTGGTGGGATTGATGGCCGTGGGCACGATGGAGCCCTCCAGCGCCGCCCAGATGTATTCGGCTATCTCCGTACCCGCCCGCACCTGGGCCTCGTGGGTGACAGCGCTGATATGCGGCGTGAGGATGGCGCTGCTGAACTCATGCAAGGGGCTTTCCGTGCAAGGCTCCTCTTCGAAGACGTCGATGCCCACTGAAGCTATCTTTCCTGCCGCCACGAAATCCGCCAGGGATGCGATGTCGAAGATGCCGCCACGAGCGGGATTCACCAAGATGACGCCGTTCTTCATGGCCGCGAACTGCTCAGGGCCGAACATGCCATAGGTATCCGGGGTGAGCGGCAGGTGCACGGTGATGAAATCCGCTACCGGGAGGATGTCGTCGATGGAATCCATCAGCGTGACATCCAGCTGAGCCGCCCGATCCGGTGAGCAGTACGGGTCATAGGCCACCAGCTCCATGCCGAATGCGCGAGCCCGTTCGGCTACGAGGCTGCCGATGCGACCCAGACCGAAGATGGCCAAGGTCTTGCCGAAGAGCTCCTGGCCCATGAAGCGATGGCGGGCCCAGGAACCAGAATGCACCGAAGCATTCGCCTGGCAGACATTGCGCGCGCAGGCCAGCAAGAGGGCCATGGTGTGCTCTGCCGCAGAGATGATGTTCGAGGTGGGAGCGTTGCATACGACGACCCCACGCTCATTGGCGGCCTCTATGTCAATGTTATCAACGGTGACACCTGCACGACCGATGACTTTGAGGCGCTTCGCCTGGTCCAGCAGCTCCGGTGTGACATGCGTAGCTGAGCGCACGATGAGGCCATCGGCGTCCGCCAAGGCCTCCTTGAGCTCAGCCTCGCTCGCATCCAGCAGCTCCACCACCTCATAGCCGCGAGAGCGGAGGATGCTCAAGCCCTCATCGGCGATCTTCTCCGTGACGAGGACCTTAGATGCCATCTTAGGAGTTCTCCTTCTCGAACTGAGCCATGAAGCTCACGAGGGCCTCCACGCCTGCCTTGGGCATGGCGTTATAGATGCTCGCGCGCATGCCGCCTACGCTGCGGTGGCCCTTGATGGATTCGATGTTGTGATTCTTGCATTCCGCGATGAACTTGGCATCCAGATCAGCGTCTCCCGTGATGAACGGGACGTTCATGAGAGAGCGGCAGTCCTTGCGTGCGGTGCCCTTGAAGAGCTTGGAGCCATCGAGGAAGTCATAGAGCAGTGCTGCCTTCTCCTCATTCATCTGCTTCATGACCTCAAGGCCTCCCAGGCCCTTGAGCCACTTGAACACCAATCCGCAGACATAGATGCCCCAGCAAGGCGGGGTATTGGAGAGGCTCTTCGCATCCACCTGCGTGAGATAGCGCATGATGGTGGGAGTCTGGGGGTTCACATCCTCCCGGACGAGGTCTTCTCGCACGATTACGATGACCACGCCTGCCGGTCCCACGTTCTTCTGCACGCCGCCGTAGATGAGGCCGTACTGGGAAACATCCATGGGCTCGGAGAGGAACATGGAGGAGACATCGGATACGAGGGGGATGCTCCCAGTATCCGGCAACTTGGCGTAGCGCGTGCCGTAGATGGTCTCGTTCTGGCAGATGTAGACGTAATCGGCATCGGGGCTGAAGGTGAGGGTATCCACATCCGGTACGTAGGAGTAGTTCTCATCCTCAGAGGAGGCCACCACATTGGCTGTGCCGTAGAGCTTGGCTTCCTTCGCCGCTTTCTTGGACCAAGAGCCGGAGACGATGTAATCAGCCACTCCGTGCTGCATGAGATTCATGGGAATGGCAGCGAACTGCTGGGTAGCGCCGCCCTGGAGGAAGAGGACGTGATAGTCATCCGGAATGGCCATGAGGTCGCGGAGGTCCGCCTCAGCATCTTCGATGATCTGGGCGAAGGCGGCAGAACGATGGCTCATCTCCATCACGGACATGCCGCATCCGTTGTAATCCAACATGCCCGCCTGGGCTTCGCGAAGGACCTCTTCCGGCAATACGGCGGGACCCGCCGAAAAGTTATAGACACGTGCCATCTGCTTACCGCTCCTTTGACCCGGGGTTTCAAGACATTTGCTATTGTATCGTTTCATCCGGTCCTATGACGTCCTTGAAGGAGTGCAATAGCCCGTATGCTTGCTGAAAGGTTCCTCACTCGCCTGCTGAAGCCCATGATCCACCGTTCACTCTTATCCAGCCCGACGGATGAGACCCACCTTCCGGCCCCCCACCCCGGGGAGCGCTATATGCTCTATCTGCATGTGCCCTTCTGTGAGCGCCTCTGCCCCTATTGCAGCTTCAATCGCTATCCCTTCCGCGAGGATATCGCCCGCCCCTATTTCGAGAACCTCCGGCGTGAGATGCTGATGCTGAAGTCGTTGGGCTACGATTTCGAGAGCCTCTACTTCGGCGGGGGCACCCCCACCGTCATGATCGATGAGCTCTGCGAGACCATAGACCTGGCCCGAGAGACCTTCTCGGTAGAGGAAGTGGGGGTGGAGACGAACCCTAATCACCTCATCCCCTCCTATCTAGAGAAGATGAGCGGGCGCATCCAACGGCTCTCCGTAGGAGTGCAGAGCTTCGACGATGGTCTGCTCAAGCAGATGGATCGCTACGAGAAATACGGCAGCGGCCAGGAGATCTTCGAGCGCATCGGCGAGGCGAATGGCTATTTCGATTCGCTCAATGTGGATATGATCTTCAACTTCCCCTCTCAGACCGAGGATATCCTCTTCGCCGATCTGGAGCGCATTGCTCAGTGCGGAGCTCGTCAGACCACGTTCTCCCCGCTCTACGTATCCAATGCCACCATGAAGAAGATGACGTCCACCTTGGGACAGATGGATTACGGACGTGAGTGGGACTTCTATCGTATCCTTGACGGCGTGCTGGCCGGGGGCGACGAGCCGCTCTTTGGCCGGGAGACGGTCTGGACCTTCAACCGATTGGATGAGACCGGTCAGGTGGATGACGCCGTGCGCATCAACGAGTACCAGACCTCCTACAACGAATACCCCGCTATCGGGTCGGGCTCCATCACGCACCTGGATGGTGCGCTCTACGTGAACGAATTCAGCATCCCGAAGTACAACTCCATGATCCAGAGCGGACGGATGTCGGTCAAGGAGAAGACCGTCATGTCACGACGGGATCTCATGCGCTATCGGTTCCTCTTGGATCTCTATCGCTTGCGGCTCGACAAAGAGCGCTTCAAGCGAGAGTTCGGCATGAGCGTGGAGCGAGGGCTTCCCGTGGAGATGACGTTCCTTGCGGCGAATGGCGCGTTCTCGGTGAATGATGACCGTGAGGTCCTCCTGACCGAGCGAGGCCGCTATCTGGTACTGGTGATGTACCGTCAGTTCCTTTCCGGCATGAACAACCTGCGTGAACAGGCCCGCAAGCGCCTCACTGGCTACGAGCGCACCCTCCATTTCGGCGACGGCACCCAATAGAGGATCCCGGGTGATCATCGTCGCTCCTGACAGGTGATCGCATGGGAGGGTCGAACGCGTTCGACCCCTACGGAGGAGCTGCTTTATCCCTTCGCATGAGAGGCTCTTAAGCCCGGACAGGGAAGGTGAGAGAGAATGTGGTGAGGCCATCGGCGCTGTTCACAGAGATCCGTGCACCCATCTGATCCGCCAGCGCCTGTGCGATGGAGAGCCCCAACCCATGACCATCAGCCATAGCCCGTGCTTCGGGGCTACGATAGAACCGGTCGAAGATATGAGCCTGCACCTCTGGATCCAAGACCTGTCCTGCATTCGTCACCTCCAGGACCGCCTCTTCGCTCCGCTGAGCGCTGAGACGAACGCTCACCCGACTTCCCGGCTCCACATACTTGCAGGCATTATCCACGAGCACGCTTGCGATGCGGGTCAAGCCCGCTCCATCCAGCCGCGATAGCACTCCTTCTTGGATATCCGTCTCCAGGGAGAAGCCCCGCTCCAATGCACGGGACTCGAAGCTGAGGACGACACCTTCGAGGATGCGCGACGCATCCACCACTTCCGCTGTCTGCAAGATGCCATCACGCCTCCCATCGCTTCGGGCCCGCTCATCCAAGCTTGCCAAGGAAAGGAGATCCTCCGCAAGATCGGCCATGCCATCTGCGGCGCCCTGAGTGCTCTTGAGCCAGTGGACCCGCTCTTCCCAGGGGGCCTCCGGCTCCTCCAAGAGGACTTCGGTATTGGCCTTGATGATGGAGAGCGGTGTCTTGAGCTCATGGGATGCGTTGGCGATAAAGCTGCGCTGTTGATCCCAGGCGGCACGGACGGGGCGTAAGGCCCAGCGGGAGAAGAGGATGCTAGCTACCAGGAAGACGAGGAGCGCAGCGGCGCCCACCCCTGCGAAGATGATGATGAGGCTACGCTGTGACTCCGCCACCGTATCGAAGGCGAAGGCGACATAGGTGCAGCTGTCTACCGTTCGCTTCAGGAAGCTGAGCCCGAGGGCTGGAATAGAGCTGAAGCCCTTAGGAGCTGCCTCGCACGCCATTCTTGCCTCCTCAAGCCCCTCCGCATCCAGCAAAGCGCTGGAGCGCGAGGCCAAGGTGAGCGAATCATCTTCCAAGCGATAGACCGCAACAGGCTGATCCATCGGCTCGGCAGGTGGCTTTCCCAGCTCCGGAGGTTCGAACCACCCCAGGCTGTCTTCAGGGACCCCCTTGTCCCTTCCTGCGGACTCCGGAGCGCTCTCCGCTTCCACGGTCCTATCGATGGCGGATTCCAACGAGCGGTGCAGATGGTCGGATCCTTCATGGCTGATCCAGACCAGGATGCAGGCGAAGACGGCCAAAAGGATGATGGCCACTACCGCCATGATCATGGCAATGAATTTCGTTCGGAGCCGTTGCAGCATCCTTCCGCCTTCCCTCAAGGAACGAGCCGATATCCTACCCCACGCTCTGTTTCGATCCGTACCTCGGAATGCAAGAAGCGCAGCTTCTTGCGCAGGAGGGACACATAGGCATCGATGCTGTGATCCTCCACCGCCACCCCTGGTTCCCAGGCCCCTTCAGCGATCTGCTTCCGGGTGAGCACGCGGCCGGGGTTCTGGAAGAGCAGGCGCGCCATCAGGTATTCCTGGTCAGAGAGCTGAATGGTCTCACCTTCACAGCTGAGGCTATAGGTTGCTCCATCCAGGAGCGTGCCCCCGCGATCGATCCGCTCTACGGGCGCTTCGCCTATCCGACGCGTGAGGGCCCTCAAGCGCGCCAGCAGCTCCTGAGGGGAGAACGGCTTCGTAAGGTACTGGTCAGCTCCCCCGTCCAGGCCCTCTATCTTATCCGGCAGCGCCCCTAAGGCTGTCAGCATGAGCACGGGTGTGAGCACCTCAGAAGACCGGAGAGACCGCACCACCTCGAAACCACTGAGACCGGGGAGCATGACGTCCAGGACCATGGCATCGTAGAGGGAGCTCTTCCCGTAGTGGAGCCCCGTCACCCCATCGAAGACAGCCTCCACCTCGTAGCCCTCCCGCTCAAGGATATGGACGAGGATATCAGACAGCTTCCGATCGTCTTCCACTACGAGGATCCGCACGGTCTTGCTCCTCTCTTTCCGGTGGCAAGCCCGGGGCCTCGCCGTCCTTCGGTGCTTCATGCTCACCCATACTGCCGGGGTCTCCGGGCATGCCCAATGCACCCATGCTTTCCGGACCGCCACCTTGACCGCCAGAGGTGCTGGCGGTGATGGAACCCATGACGAGCTCCATTGTCTCATGGCCCACCTGGACCGAGAAGGAGCTGCCCTCCGGTATCTGTGGGCTTGAGGCCAGGATGGTGGAGAATCCGTAGGCAGCCGTCATGCGGACGAGCTCCACCCCTTCGGCATCCGATAGGATGACCTCCTCCCCCGCTGATCCCGCGGCTTCCCCTACGGTAACGGGTTGCCCTGAGGCATCCAACCCGCGAACGCTTCCCACCGAACCCGTCATCAAGACCGTGCCGTCGTTGATCTGGGCTCCAAAGTCATAGTCGAGAGCACCGTCCATGCCGGCATCGGGCCCGCTGACGAGCACAACTCCTCCATTGATCTGTACATTGCCATTGCTGTCCAATCCATCATTGGCTCCTGCCAGAACGAGCCTGCCGTCGTTGATCTGGATCAAGCAATCGCTGCTAGAAGCAGCCATCTGGTCTTTGCCGAAGGGACCTACATCCCCTCCCGCCTCTCCAGCGTCCTCCTGATCCGATGGGGAGCCATCTTCGGATAGAGCTGCGTTCACGGCATCATCCGAAGCTGTGATGATGTGTTCGCCTCCATCGATGATGACCTGCTCCCCTTCGTAGCCCTCGGTGCACGCCTCTACCGTCACGGAGCCTGCCTGCATGTACATATGACCGTCGCTATGGAAGCCGTCATCCCCGGCATTCACCGTGAAGGCACCCCCTGCCACCTTGATGCAGTCCTTGCCCTGGAAGGCATCCTCCTTGGCTGTGACCACGAGCTGACCGCCGGTGACGATGAGGTCATCCTTGGAGCAGATGCCATGCTGGTAGCTTCCGCTCACCACCAAGCTCCCTTCGCCATTGATGGTCAGATCATCCCGGCTGAAGAGGACGGCATCGCGGTTGTCATCCTCTCCTTCCAGGATATAAGCCGCCCCATCGGACAAGGTGTTGTCCGTCCCCGGAACCAGCGTGATGAAGCATTTGTCGGCATTGTTGATGTACAGGGCGGGACCGTTCTCGTTGTGGATGGACGCACCGGCCATCACCACTTGAAGCTTGTCCTCATCGGCTGCATCCACCACCATCTGCCCCTGAGAGAGAGACCCCGAAACAACGTACGTCCCGCTCTGGCCGAGCGTGACCACGCCCCCTTTAGCTACAGCGCCCGCTCCCTCTATCTGGATGCCCTCATCAGAGAGCATCACCTTCGTAGCCGTCGCTTCATCATAGGCAGCATCCTTATCCCGATCGCTGAACTCCAGATCCAGGGTAGAGGTATCGAATATCCCCGTATCCTGGTCTATGGACTGCTGAGGCACCTCCCGCTCTGGGCTCTCCCGCCCCGATACGCTCAACGGCGCACCTGCACAGCCTCCGAGGCTCAGGGCGAATGCGCTGGCTGCCAAACCAGCAGAAAGGCAGGTCAGCAAAGGCCTTCTCATAGGGTCTCCTCTTCTCTCTCGGTTGCGTCTTCTGGTAAGGGCCCCAGGAACGCTCACAGGGTCCCCAGGGAAGCGGGGGTCATCGAAAGGGCCACCTTCAGGTTCCCATTCAAACAGCGCAGTTCGTCCATCATCGGCTTCTCTTCGCCCTTCCGCCTCAAACGCAGGCGGTATTGCAGCTGATAGAGGCTGCCCATGTTGGTGGTGCGGATCTCCATCAGCTCATAGGTAGCGGCATACCGGCTGAGCACTTCATCGAAGAGCCCGTCGAAGGCGAGGTCCTCAGGGATGGATACCGTGAGCGTCTTCGTGGGTTCCGCCTGCTTTCCGAACGGCGAGAATGCATAGGCTATGTTCGCCAGGCACACGATAGCGGTGAACAGCACTGCTAAGGTGAGGAATCCCATCCCGGTCGCAAGACCGATGGCCATGGCGAAGAAGACGCTGCCGATATCCTTAGCGCTCCCCGGAATGGAGCGGAAGCGCACGAGATTGAAGACGCCCATGACAGCAATGCCCGCTCCGAGGTTCCCATTCACGAGCGTGATGACCGCTTGCACGATGAGGGGCAGGAGCGCCAAGGTGACCACGAAGCTCTTGGAGTGGTCATGGCGGATCATGTAGACCCCCGCTGCGACGAGCCCCAAGACGAGAGAGGACACGCAGCAGAGGAGGAACTCAGCGCTGGTCACACCGGCTACCAGCGAATCTGCAGTGCCATAGACGGAAGTGAAGGTCCCCTCAAGCACGATGCGCCTCCTTTCCAGCCGAGGCATGCCGAGCAGCGACCCGCTCATAGAACGCGCCATACTTCGAGAACGCCACGGGATAGGCCCTCTCGGCTGAGAGGGCATCCACCAGCCAGAAGGGGTGGGCGTTCGCTCCTTTGACCTCTAAGACGACCTGCCCTGGCTCTAAGGGATAGACCGTCTGACCGCCATCGAAGAGGTCCAGCACTCGAAGCCCTTCGTCAAAGGTGATGCGCAGCTCTCCTTCACCATCAGAGCCGAACGAGGTCCTCCGGCAGATCACCAGAGCAGAGGGCAAAAGGTCCCCCATGCGCTGACGGGCAGCCTCTATCTCCCGAGCGATCTGGGAGCCTCCAAGGCCTGACCCGCGAGAGAAGCCGACGGCATTCTGGGGACTCACGGCCAACCGTCGCTTGTAGACGATGCCCTTGTGCTTCTTCTTCAGCTCCACGAATGCTTCTGAAGCCGTTGCGAGCGAACCGCTCCCATACCACCGGATGCGCAGCTTCTCCTTATAGAGAGGCTTCTCTACCGATCGGGCGATGACGCTGCGCTCTCGCGTATCCAGATACAAGCTGTTCACCTGAGAGATGCCGAACTCGCTTGGGAGCAGATGTCGGCTGACCGCTTCCCGTAAGCGACAGAGCGACGGGGCGTCCAGCAGATACTTGAGCTCTTTGCGTTGGAATGTCTCCTTCATGGACCTTGAGAACCTCCTTCATCCTCATTCGATGCGGTCCATGGTAAAGAGCGCTCCTCAATGGAGCCTGAAAGGCGCTCGGCTGCCGTGACGGATGCCGAGCCTCAGATACCCGATAACCCTCAGGTGTCGCTGAAATCCCCTCATTCGGTGCTATTGCGCGACATGGCTATCTTGCCCGTGCGGACGATCTCCTTGATGCCGTAAGCCCGGAAGAGGTTCTCAAGGCCTTCGAGCTTCTTCTCATCCCCCGTAGCCTCTATGGTGAGCGAGCTGCGCCCCACATCCACGATCTTGGCTCGGAAGATGTTCGCTATCTCGATGATCTCATTGCGGCGCTCAGGTGCTGCGCTCACCTTGAAGAGCACCAGCTCCCGTTCGATGGCACCACCATCGGTCAAGTCGGTTATCTTATGGACGCTGATGAGCTTGTGCAGCTGCTTGGATATCTGCTCCAGGGCTACATCATCAGCATCCACGACCATCGTCACATGGGACATGGTGGGATCCTCCACGGGTCCTACGGAAAGCGATTCGATGTTGAACCCGCGCCGAGACACGAGTCCCGTTACGCGAGACAGCACACCAGGCTGATTCTCTACCAGAATGGAAAGCACGTGCTTCATAGCGCGCTCCCTTCCCCGTTCGTGCGAACAGCCCCTACCGCAACATCGATGGCGCCTATGGCATCATCAAGGCCAGAGCCGGGAGTCACCATGGGATAGACGTTCTGGTCTGGCGATATGGCCACATCCAAGAGATACGGCCCCTTCGCAGCGAGCATCTCAGTGATAGCCGGGCTCACCTCAGCAGGTTCTGTGATGCGCTTCCCCTCCCAGCCGTAGGCCTCGGCGAGCTTCACGAAATCAGGGCAGGGCTCCAAGAGCGTCTCCGAATAGCGCTCGGCGCAGAAGAACCTCTGCCATTGATGCACCATCCCCAAGCAGCGGTTGTCCATGATGAGCACCTTCACGGGTACGCCGTTGATGGCAGCCGTGGCCATCTCCTGGGAGTTCATTTGGAAGGAGCCGTCTCCTGCGATGCACACCACTTGCTCATCCGGATGAGCAAGGGCGGCGCCGATGGCGGCCGGGAACCCGAAGCCCATGGTGCCCAAGCCTCCACTGGATAAGAACGTGCGCGGCTTCTCTCGCTGGATGAACTGATGGGCCCACATCTGGTGCTGTCCCACCTCTGTCACCACGATGGAGCTGTTGGGGTCCAGCTGATCGGAGAGCGCCCCCATGACCAGCTCGGGCACGATCTGAGACCCCTCATCCCCCACATTCGCATGATAGATGGGATAGCGCTCACGCCAGGCTGCTATCTCCTCCAGCCACTCCTGGGTCTGCGGATGAGCATCATGGCTCCTCAGCAAGGCTATGAGATCCTGCAAGACGCCCTTGAGGTCACCCACGATGGGCACCTGGGTCTCACGGATCTTGCCGATCTCTGCCGGGTCGATATCTATATGGATCACCTTCGCGTTCGGTGCGAACCGGTCGAGCCTTCCGGTCACCCGGTCTGAGAAGCGTGCGCCTGCCGCTATGATGAGATCCGACTCCGTCAAGGCGAGATTCGAATACTTCGCCCCATGCATCCCGATGGGACCCAGATCGAGCGGATCAGATGCCGGGAAGACCCCTTTGCCCATGAGCGTGACCGCCACAGGGATCTGCATCAGGTGAGCCAGTTCCCTAACCTCATCCCGTGCATCAGAGCTCACGCATCCGCCGCCTACATAGAGCACCGGGCGCTGGGATCCCTCTATCAAGCGGCAGGCCGCACGGATCTGCTTGGCATTGCCGCGGTAGGTGGGCTTATAGGAAGGGATGCTCACGGTATCGGGATATTCGAAGACCATCTCCTCCCCGGCTAGATCAGAGGGGATATCGATGAGCACAGGACCTGGCCGCCCCGTTCGAGCTATATGGAATGCCTCCCGGAACGTTGTGGTCAGCTCATCGGTGGATTGGAGCAGAAACGAGTGCTTCACCACGGGCATGGTGATGCCGACGATGTCTGACTCTTGGAATGAATCGGTGCCGATGACCGCCCGGGGCACCTGGCCGGTGATGATGATCAAGGGGATGGAATCCATGTAAGCGGTGGCGATGCCGGTCACGGTGTTGGTGGCTCCCGGACCACTGGTCACGATGGCGACGCCCGGATGCCCCGTTGAGCGTGCATAGCCATCTGCCATATGAACGGCCCCTTGCTCATGGCGAGCCAGCACATGATGCAGCTGCTCTGAGTCATAGAGCGCATCGTAGAGCTTGATGGCTTGGCCTCCAGGGTAGCCGAAGACCGTATGGACCCCTTCAGCCTCAAGAGATGCGATCACCGCTTCGGCTCCCAGCATGCGCTTGCCCTGTTTGGGGGTTCGCGCTCCGAGCCCTTGAGGCGCTCCTATGCTTGCCGCCGTGCGCCTCGGGGGCGCATCCATTGCGCTTGCGGCCATCCCAGCCCCTCCTTGATCCTATCTGACGCTATCGTCCTGTAAGGGAGAGTATAGGGCTTGGCTCCTATATGCGCTCCAGGATCTGCTGGATGAGGCTGCAAAGGTCAGCTTCGCGGTCCTGGGCCACCTGGAAGAGATCGTCTTCCAGAGGGTTCACGCCTCCCACTCCGCAGGCCATGTTCACCACCAAGGAGAGCCCCAGCACAGAGAGCCCCACGTGACGAGCAGCGATGACCTCTTCGCAAACGCTCATGGCCACCGTATCCGCACCCCATAGGCGAAACGCCCGGATCTCTGCGGCTGTTTCGAAGCTGGGACCGGCAAGGCCGAGATAGATGCTCTCCTGGATAGGCAGATCGAGGCTGATAGCCGCATCACGGGCTATCTGGCGCAAGCCAGGATCATAGGGTTCATACATGCTGAAGAACCTGTCAGAGAGGGCATTCGGCTCAAGGCCCTGGATGGGATTGCGGCCGGTGAGGTTGATGTGATCGCGGATGAGGCAGACATCTCCCACCCCATAGCCTTCATTGATGGCCCCCACGGCATTGGTCACGATGAGCGTTTCGATGCCCAGAGCATCCATGAGCCAGACCGGGTAGGCTACCTGCTGAGAGCTGTTCCCCTCATAGCCGTGGAGGCGCCCTTGCATGCAAAGGACCTCTTTGCCTCCTAAATCCCCGCAGACGAAGCGTCCTGCATGGCTTGTGGCTGTGGAAGGCTGCATATGGGGAACATCCGCAAAGGAGAGGGCAGCGGCATCTTGGATGCGCTCGGCCACAGGACCCCAGCCAGATCCTAAGATGATGCCGATCTTCGGCCTGCGCCCTTCGATCCTTTGGCGCAGCATCGCCGCTGACTCAGGGAGCCACTGGCTGAGCTTCATCTCTTCCATGCTGTTCCTTTCTCGGAGGGTGCGGGCGCATCAGCCCAGCACAGCGCATAAGACCCGTGGCCTCCCTGCAAGATCCTCAACGATGCGCACTTCTGCAAAGCCTGCAGCTTCAGCCAAGGAGGCGGCTTCATCCAAGCACTCCTCATGGAGTTCCACGGCGAAGAGGCCACCGGAGCGCAGCCAACGCCGCGCGGCAGGGAGGAGTCGTCGGAACATATCCAAGCCATCCTCCCCTCCCGCCAATGCCAGCCTTGGCTCGAAACCCTTGACCTCAGCGGAAAGCGCTTCCATGATGGGGTTGGGGATATAGGGTGGGTTGGACACGAATGCATCGAAGCGCCCTTCAAGGTCTTCGGGAACGGCTGCGTCGAGGTCACAGGAGAGGATCTCCACCCGCTCTCCCACCCCTAAGAGATCGACGTTCTCTCGGGCAACGGCCCAGGCTTCAGGAGACACATCCGTGGCCACCACAGAGGCATCAGGTGATTCGACGGCAATGGAGCAGGCGATGCACCCGCTACCGCAACCGATCTCCAAGACGGAAGGCTGAGAGATACCCTCCATGAACGAGAGCACCTCCCCCACCAGGATCTCTGTCTCAGGGCGCGGGATGAGCACCCCGGGACGTACCTTCACCTCTAAGTGGCGAAACGGTGCTCTTCCGCCGATGTACTGGAGCGGCTCCCCTTCAGCGCGCCTGCGTACCCCCTCGCGGAGCACAGCACGCTCCTCCCGGGAGAGCGGTTGGTCGAAGTGGGTATAGAGCTCGAGCCGAGTGAGGCCTGTAGCGTAGGAGAGGAGATGGCGGGCCGAAAGGAGCGGGCTTGCATCCTCCTTCCGCTCAAGATAGCTGCGCGTCCAGTCCAGAGCCGCCTGAACGGTCCAGACCCGATCAGGCTGGGTCACACCGCTGCCTCGAGCTTCTGAGCACGGTCGGCGGCCTGCAGAGCAGTGATAACATCTATGAGCTTGTCGCCGTTGAGCACGTCGTTGTAGCTGGAATTGAAGCCAATGCGATGATCGGTCACCCGGTCCTGAGGGCCATTGTAGGTGCGGATCTTCTCGGCCCTATCTCCCGTGCCTATCTGGGCTAACCGCTCGGCTCCTTCTGCGGCTTGCTGCTCAGCCAGCATCTTCTCATAGAGGCGGGCGCGCAGGACGCTCATAGCGGCTATCTTGTTCTGCAGCTGAGACTTCTGGTCCTGAGACTGGACCACCAATCCTGTGGGCAAGTGAGTGATGCGCACGGCGGAATCAGTGGTATTCACGCATTGGCCACCAGGACCGCCGGCCCGGAATACATCGATGCGCAGATCGTTCTCGTTTATCTCCACTTCCACCTCATCCGCCTCAGGCAGCACGGCCACGGTGGCCGTTGAGGTGTGGATGCGCCCTTGGCTCTCCGTCTTGGGAACGCGCTGGACGCGATGGACGCCGCTCTCGAACTTCATGAGCGAATAGACGTGGTCTCCCTTGACCTTGAACTGGATCTCCTTGTAGCCACCGGACTCAGAGGGAGATACATCCAGCGTTTCGGTCTTCCACCCCTGGGCCGCAACGAAATGCTCATACATCCGGTAGAGGTCACCAGCGAAGATGGCAGCCTCATCACCACCGGCAGCCGCCCTGATCTCAACGATGATGTCCTTCTCATCGGCCGGGTCAGCCGGGATCAGCATGAACTTGATATCCTCTTCAAGGGCAGGGAGCCTGTCCTCTATGCCTGCTATCTCTTCCTGAGCGAATTCCTTCATGTCCGCATCCGAGAGCATCTCTCGGGCGGCTTCCAGGTCATCCAAAGCAGAGATATACTCAGCGGCTTTCTTGGCCAGAGGGCCTTGATCGGCGTATTCCTTCGCCAGCCGATTGTATTCCTTCTGATCCGAGAGGATATCCGGGTCACCCATCTTCGTCTGGAGGTCTTGATAGGCATCAAGGAACTTCTCCAGCTTCTCTTTCATATTCATGTCAGCCATGTATGTTGGATCCTTACAAGCAATTCCAGTGAGCTTGAGAGATTCTAGCAGACAAAGCCCACCCACGAACGCTTACTGGTCCAAGAGGTACTCAGCCACCGCATCCGCTGCATTCGCGCCATCCCCCACGCCCGTGGATACCTGGCGAAGGACCTTAGTGCGCACGTCTCCCGCTGCGAATACCCCGGCACAGGAGGTCTTGCCCATCTCATCAGCAACGACATGTCCCGTCTGATCCAATTCCAGCTTCCCGTCGAGGAATTCGGTGTTGGGTGTGGTGCCGATGGCAACGAACAGGGCGGATACGGCTATCGTCTGCACCTCATCGGTCAGCTTGTTGCGCACCCTCACCGCTGAGAGCTGGCCATCCTCAGAGATGAGCTCTTCCACAACGGTATTCCAGACGATCTGGACGTTCGGAAGCGCATTGAGCTTCTCATGATAGATGGCTGTGGCTCTCAGGACATCTCGGCGCACGAAGATACGGATGCTACGGCAGATGCGTGAGAGGTAGATGGCATCAGCGGCGGCGGTATCTCCTCCGCCCACGATGCAGACATCCTTATCCTTGAAGAAGTTGCCATCGCAGGTGGCGCAGTAGGAGACCCCGGCTCCCTTCAGCTCGTCCTCGCCCTTCAACCCGAGCTTCGCCGGACGCGCCCCGGTGGCTACGATGACCGCCCGGGCCTTCACCACGCCATAGGCCATGGTGAGCACCTTCACGGGTTCATCGAAGCTAACGGCTGTCACCTCGTCATAGATGGTCTTCGCTCCGAAGCTCTCAGCCTGCTCATGCATGATGACGGAGAGCTCATATCCGCTGGTGGATTGATTGAATCCGGGATAGTTCTCCAAGTGCTCTGTCTGGGCCAATTGACCACCCGGGGAGATGCTCTCTATGAGAGCCGTATCCAACCCCGCCCGAGCGCAGTACATGGCCGCCGTGAGGCCAGCCGGTCCGGCTCCGATGATGGCGACATCATAGAGGTCAGGATGCTCGTTCGCCATGAGGTCCTCCTTTTGCGAACGCTCATCGGGGATGAGCGTTCGAGCGAAATAAAGAGAGCCCGCATCCTTTGATGCAGGCTCTCGGGTGGTCCATGAGAAGCACTTACGCGAACATCCCCATCAGCTGCTGCTTCGGCACAGCACCTAACGTCTTGTTCTTGATGGCACCCTTGTCGAACAGGATGAGGGTGGGAACCGAATTCACCCGATAGCTGGCAGCCAGATCAGGGCTCTGATCTATATCGACCTTATACACATAGGCCTGACCCGCTTTCTCCTGGGCCACTTCATCCAAAATAGGAGCGAGCCTCTTGCATGGGCCACACCAAGTAGCGAAGAAGTCCACTAGGACCGGCTTATCCGCTTCGAGTACCTTCGACTGGAAATCTTGAGAAGAGATGACTTCGCTCATGACGACCTATCCCCTTTCGTCGGAACAGCTTCGCAGCTCTTTGAGCTGCCGTTCTCCATCGGTTGCATTCTTCTCCATAGCATAGCAGCTGAGACCCGAAATGATCTAGGTGTAACCAGAACGCAAGAATGCCGTTGGCATCTGGCAAGCCAACGGCATTCCCTCGAAGCAGAGAGGCTCGGCGTGGAAGATGGTCTAGAGCGCAGCGTCCCTGATCTTGTCCACGAACTCCCGCCGATCGCAGGTACCCAGGTCACCTTCGATCCGGTCACGCACGGAGATGGTCTGCTCGGCCACTTCAGCATCCCCCAGGATGACCATGTAGGGGATCTTCTGCTGCTGGGCTTTGGCTATCTTCACCTTCATGGGCTCATTCTGGTCATAGACCTCGACCCGGCCGCCTACGCCACGCAGCTCACCGGCGAATCCCTCAGCAACCTCCCGATGACGGTCGGCAATGGGGATGACAGCCACCTGTATGGGCGCCAACCACAAGGGCAGAGCGCCAGCGTAGTGTTCGATGAGGATGCCCAAGAAGCGTTCGATGGAGCCGAAGATGGCTCGGTGGAGCATCCAGGGCCGCTGCTCGGTATTATCCTGAGCGCGATAGGTCAGGTCGAACCGCTCGGGCATGTTGAAATCTATCTGGACCGTGGAGCACTGCCAGGTGCGCCCGATGGCATCCTTCACCTTGATATCTATCTTCGGACCATAGAAGGCGCCGTCGCCTTCATTGATGTCATAGGCCAGATCGTGCCGCTCACACGCCTGCTTCAGGGCGTCGGTAGCGTACTCCCACATGTCATCTGTGCCGATGGACTTATCCGGTCGCGTGGAGATCTCAGCCTCATACTGGAAGCCGAAGGTGCTCATGATGTGGTCGACCAGATCGAGGATGGCCACTACCTCATCTACCACCTGTTCCCTGGTGCAGAACACGTGGGCGTCATCCTGGGTGAAGCCGCGCGCACGCAAGAGCCCGTGCACCACGCCCGACATCTCATGACGATACACCGTGCCGAACTCGAAATAGCGCAGAGGCAGATCCCGGTAGGAATGCAGCTCGTTCTTGTAGAGCATCACATGCCCCGGGCAGTTCATGGGCTTCACGCCGTATTCGCTGGGACGGGGATCCTCTTCGGTGCCCTCGTTGATCTCGAAGAAGTACATGTTGTCCTTGTAGAACCCATAATGGCCGGAGGTCTTCCATACCTCGGCATTGTAGATGTGGGGCGTGATGACCTCTTCGTAGCCGCGCTCGTACAGATCGCGGCGAAGCCACTCTTGCAGCGTACGGATCACCCGCGCACCCTTCGGCAGATACATAGGAAGCCCCACGCCTGCCATAGGATCCATCATATAGATGCCCAGTTCTCGGCCGAGCTTGCGATGATCGCGCTTCTCGGCCTCCTCCAAACGGGTCAAGTACTCTTCCAGATCCTTCTTCTTGAAGAAAGCGGTGCCGTAGACGCGTGTGAGCATCTCATTGTCGGCATCGCCCTTCCAGTAAGCGCCTGCGGTCTTCATCAGCTTGAAGGCTCCCAACTTGCCTGTTGAGGGAACATGAGGGCCGCTGCAGAGATCGACGAAGCTGCCGTGACGATAGAGGGTGATGTCCTCATCAGCAGACAGGTCATCGATATGCTCTGATTTCAAGCGCTGATCCTTGAATGCCTCTTTGGCACCCTCATAGGTGAGGACTTCGCGCACGAACGGCTCATCCTTGGCGATGATCTCAGCCATCTTCGCTTCGATGGCGGCGAAATCATCCGTAGAGATGGGCTGTTCCAGGGCGAAATCATAGAAGAAGCCATCTTCCGTGGCGGGACCGAAGCCGATCTGGGCACCGGGGAACAGCTCCTGGACAGCTTCAGCCATCACATGGGCCATGGAATGGCGCATGATATCCAGAGCCTCCGGGGAACGGTCTGTGATGATCTCAACAGTGGCGCCATCGGAGACGGTGGCAGCGAGGTCAGCGAGCTGACCATCGATCTTCCCGGCAAGGGCGGCCTTCGCTAGACCTGAGCCAATGGAAGCGGCAACGTCTTGGATGGATGCGCCCTCGGGTACTTCCTTCGCGCTGCCATCAGGGAGCAGTATCTTCATGGTGATTCCTTTAGGATTCGTGGCTTGCGGTAGAGCTTGAGGAATGCGAACGGCGACGCGTTCGAGAGCTGGAAGAACCAGAACGGCTCTTGGAGCCGCCGCCTACGGGCGTGGCGCAATAGGGGCACACCGTCCAAGCAGGCTCAAGGGCCTTCTCACAATGAGAGCAGAGGTTCTTGAGCTGAGTGTGGCAATTGGGGCACAGAACGTAATCCATCTCAACGGGATATCCGCAGGTAGCGCATTCGCCATACTTCATCAGCTGGCGCTGTTTGAGGGCCACTTCCAATTCCTGCTCATCCTTGTCTATGCGCAGCATAGGCGGACGCAAGAGACAGTAGGCGATGACGCCCACGATGGGGACCAGCGCAACCACAGCCCAAACATACCAGGCTGCCCCGCGGAGATAGGCGTCCCGCACCACCCAGACGATGGAGAGGACATAGAGGATCACCAGGAGGACGACCACCACGGTGAACGCGGCTTGCATCTGCGGTGTCCACAGCTGTGCGAAAAGCTCACTCACTTCTTCACTCCTTATACTGCGTTCCTACTGCGGCTTGCGATTATAGCAAAGGCGCAGATATGGCTGGCTGAATGTGGAGAGCCATCACATCTGCTCGAGCTGGGATGTGACCTTCTCCAGCTGGCCCTCGATCTCATCGCGCTTCGCCGTATCCTTCTGGATGATCTCAGGAGCCGCCTTGGCCAAGAAGCCGGGATTGGAGAGCTTCTTATCAAGCTTTGCCAGGTCAGCAGCCAGCTTCTTCTGCTCCTTCTCGAGCTTCGCCTTCTCTTCGGCGAAGTCGACGAACCCCGCGAGGTTCGTATAGACCTCCAGGTCAGAGACGATGCCCACCACCGCCTGAGAGGGCTTGGTCTCGTCAGGAGAAGCCGTGAGCGCAGAGATGCGGGCTAACGACGAGATGAGCGTTGATTGCTGCAGGATCTGCTCCGCCTTGGAGGCAGGAGCCTTGACCGAGACCGTCAGCTCTTCCTTGGGAGAAACACCGTAACGCGAACGAGCAGAGCGCACGGCACCCACCACTTCGATCACCACGCGCACGCTATTCTCAGAAGCATCATCCACGAAGCCTGCCAGCTCTGCAGCGCTGGGCCACGGAGCCGCTATGAGCATCTCTGGGCCTTCCTCTGGCCGCGGCATGGAGGCGTAGATACGCTCTGTGATGAAGGGCATCACTGGATGCAGCAGGCGCAGAAGAGCGTAGAGAACGAATTGCAGGTTACGCTGACAAGCCAAGCGGTCTTCCTCATCAGCGGAGTTGAGGCGGCTCTTCGAGAACTCGATGTACCAATCGCAGAACTCGTTCCAGATGAACGTGTAGAGCAGACGGGTCATCTCACTGAAGTCGAAGCTATCATAGGCCGCATCGATAGCCGCCACGGTCTTCGCGAGGGAAGAGAAGATCCAGCGATCGGCGCTGGTCCGGAGCTCAGTAGGACCCGGTGTGAAGCCATCTATGTTCATCTCGACGAAGCGGGCGGCATTCTTGATCTTGTTCGCGAAGTTGCGGGCCGATTCGATGCGCTGGTAATCGAAGCGCAAGGTCTGCGAGCCGGTCACCTGGGATACCAGTCCGAAGCGCATGCCGTCAGCGCCGTATTCAGCCATGAGATCCATGGGGTTTATGCCATTGCCCCTAGACTTGCTCATGGGCTTGCCGTCGGATCCCATGACCGTGGGATGGATGATGACGTCCTGGAAGGGGATCTCATCCATGCACCACTCAGAGGCCATGACCATGCGCGCCACCCAAAGCCCCATGATGTCTCGGGCCGTTGAGAGCACCTGGGTGGGATAGAACTTGACCAGATCCGGTGCGTCCTTGCCCTCCTCTCCCCAACCCTGGGTGGCGAAGGGCCAGAGCTGGGAAGAGAACCACGTATCCAGCACATCTTCGTCTTGACGCACGGCTGCTCCGCATTCCGGGCAGGTCTCTATATCCTCCAGAAGGGCATCCTGCCAGCCGCAGGCATCGCAATAGAAGACGGGGATCCGATGTCCCCACCACAGCTGCCGCGAGATGCACCAATCCTTCAGGTTATCCAGCCAATCGAGATAGACCTGTCCCCAGCGCTCAGGATGGAATGCCACCTGACCCTCAGCAACGGCCTTGCGGGCTGGCTCCTTCAGCTGGGAGACATCCACGAACCACTGCTCCGACAGCCAGGGCTCCAGCGTGTTATGACAGCGATAGCAGTGCATGACGGAATGGCTGATATCCTCTATATGGTCCAACAGGCCGAGCTCCTCGAAGGCCTGGACCACGGCTTCGCGCGCCTCATCTCGGCTCATGCCAGAGTACGGGCCGAATCCTTCGACCACATGGGCTGTCTCATCGAAGATATTCACGCGCTCAAGCCCCGCACGATCCCCCATGGCGAAGTCATTGGGGTCATGGGCAGGCGTGACCTTGACGGCGCCGGTGCCATAGGCTGCGTCCACATGGAAATCAGCGAAGATGGGGATCTCACGGTCCACCAGCGGCAGTTTCACCATCTTGCCGATGAGGCCAGCATAGCGCTCGTCGGAAGGGCTCACGGCAACGCCGGTATCCCCGAGCATGGTCTCGGGACGCGTGGTGGCCACTACGATGTGATCCACCCCTTCCACCGGTTCGACCAGCGGATAGCGGAGGTACCACAGATGCCCCGCTTCATCGGCATATTCCGCTTCATCATCAGCGATCGCCGTGGTGCAGTGGGGGCACCAATTCACGATGCGCTTGCCCCGGTAGATGACGTCCCGGTGATACCAGTCCACGAAGAGCTTGCGCACCGCCAGGGAGAACTCCGGGCTCATGGTGAACTGCTCGTGGTCGTAATCGCAGCTGCAGCCCATGGCCTTGATCTGGCTGACGATGATGCCGCCGTATTCATCGCGCCACTTCTGGCATTCTCCTATGAATGCCTCACGGCCTATCTCTCGGCGATTGATGCCCTGTTCAGCCAGATGCTTGTCGACCTTGGTCTGTGTAGCGATGCCTGCGTGATCGGTTCCCAGGACCCACCGGGTCTGATAGCCCTGCATGCGAGCACGACGGATGCAGGTGTCTTGGATGCTGTCATTCAGGGCATGACCCATATGGAGCACACCGGTCACATTCGGAGGAGGGATGACGATGGTATAGCCCTCATCTGCATGGGGGCCGAAGCCTTGGGAGCGCAGGAAATACCCGCCCGCCATCCAAGCTTCGAAGATGGGCTGCTCCCAAGCGCTGAAATCCTCGGTGACCTTCTTGCCGTCCGTCATCTACCGCTCTTCCCCTCTCTTCGAGCTAGGCTGCCCCAGCCGGTCCTCATGCGCTTTGGCGCGTCTTCTTCTGCAGCTTCTTCACCTCAGGGGTGGTCTCGCCGGTGATATCAGTGGCACGGATCGTCACCTGCGCAGGGCCTTTGGTCTCCGGCAAGTCATACATGACGTCCATCAGGATGCGCTCGCAGATGGAGCGCAGGCCACGAGCGCCGGTACCATGTTCGGCCGCCTCGTGGGCGATGGCCGTCAGTGCCTCGTCCTCTACCACGAGCTGAGCGTCCTCATAGGCGAACATCTTGGTGTATTGCTTGATGAGCGCATTCTTGGGCTCCACCAAGATGCGTACGAGGTCTTCCTCAGTGAGCTCATCCAAAGAGGTGATGACCGGGATGCGCCCAACGAATTCGGGGATCATGCCGTACTTGTTGAGGTCTTCTGGCAGCACCTGGGCTAGAAGCTCGGCATCAGCCTGCTTCTTCGTCTCCGGGATCTGGGAGGCGAAGCCCAGTCCGCTCTTCCCTACCCGCTGGCCGATGATCTCAGGGAGCCCCACGAAGGCGCCGCCCAGGATGAAGAGGATGTTCTTCGTGTCTATATGGAGCAGCTCTTGCTCAGGGTGCTTGCGTCCCCCCTGGGGCGGCACGCTGGCCTCACAGCCCTCCACGATCTTCAGGAGCGCTTGCTGGACCCCCTCACCTGAGACATCCCGCGTGATGGAGAGGTTCTCCGCCTTGCGGGCTATCTTGTCTATCTCGTCTATGTAGATGATGCCGATCTCTGCCTTTGCGATATCGAAATCTGCGGCGGTGATGAGCTTCAGCAGGATGTTCTCTACATCTTCGCCCACATAGCCAGCCTCGGTCAGCGTGGTGGCATCAGCTATGGCGAAGGGGACCTTGAGGGTGCGCGCCAGCGTTTGAGCCAAGAGGGTCTTACCGGAGCCAGTGGGACCCAAGAGCATGATGTTGCTCTTGTCTATCTCCACCTCATCCGCAGGCGCTTCCTCTTCAGCCTCAGCCGAATCCCCCATGGCGATGCGCTTGTAGTGATTGTAGACCGCCACGGACAGGGCACGCTTGGCAGCCTCTTGGCCTACGACGTGCTCGGAGAGAGCCGCATGGATCTGGTGGGGCGTGGGCAGCTCTTCCAGCCCAGACAGAAGGCCGTCCGACCCTTCGCCATCTTCGATGTCCGAGAAATCCCCCGGCGTCACCTCATAGGGCCAGGGAGACGGCGACATCTCCGACCCAGACCGGTCGAAGCCTTCCGTCCGATTCGCCATCATCATCTCATGCATGAGGGCGTCAGCGCACACGGTGATGCACTGATCGCAGATGAATATCTCGTTGGGGCCTTGGATCATGGAGTTGGCCAAGCTGGCCGGTTTCCCGCAGAAGGCGCAATGCACATCTGCGGGAGTGTTCCTATTCTCTTCTGTCATAGCTCTCTCTAAGGTAAGCGGGCGCGGTCAGGGACGGATGGTTTAATGATGGGTGATGATCTCATCCACCAGGCCATAGTCCTTGGCCTGCTCAGCGGTCATGTAATTGTCACGCTCGGTGTCTGCTTGGATGGTCTCGATGCTCTGACCGGTGTTGTCAGCCAGGATCTTGTTCAGCTGCTTGCGGGTCTTCAGCATGAAATCAGCAACGATGGCTATCTCGGTCTGCTGGCCCTGGGCACCACCCAGAGGTTGATGGATCAGCACCATGGAATTCGGCAGGCAATAGCGCTTACCCTTGGCGCCTGAAGACAGCAGCACTGCAGCCATGGAGGCGCATTCCCCGATGCAGATGGTGGAGACATCGCACTTGATGAAGTTCATGGTGTCGAGGATGCCCAGACCTGCGGTGACGGAACCACCCGGTGAGTTGATGTAGAGAGAGATGTCCTTCTCTGGGTCAGAGCTCTCAAGATGCAGCAGCTGCGCCACCACGGAATTCGCCACATGATCATCTATCTGCTCACCCAGGAAGATGATGCGATCGTTCAGGAGCCGTGAGTAGATGTCATAGCTGCGCTCTCCGCGCGGTGACTGCTCGATGACGTAGGGGATCAATGCGTTCCTCGCAACTTCGATGCCCATGATTCCTCGCTTTCGACAGGGACGCCCGAAGCGCCCTTTTCCTTTTGATTGACACTATGATACAGATGTTCCGTTATTGCAACATTGACCCAGCGTATCCATATCAAAGGCACACTGGGTCAATGCAAGAGGTCAGCTATGGGCTGGATGGGAGAGCAGAACCGGAAGGGCTGTCTATCCGCCTACTCGTTCGCTTCCTCGCGCTCAGCGAAGTCCACCTCGGTCACCTTCGCCGTGCTGAGCACGTCCTCCATGGCCTTGGAACGGATGATGCCCTCGCGGATCAGATAGAGCCGACCGCTTGCGCGCCACTCGCGCTCCAGCTTCTTCGGGTCTTCCACGCCCGCACGCTCGAACTCTAGCGTGATGTCCTCATCCGTTGCCTGGATGCCCCCATGACGCGCCCAGGCGTCCAGAGCCAACTCGCGCTTGGCCTCGTCCTGGGCCTGGCGCTTCACATCTTCCTTGAACTCTGTATTATCAATGCCCTGCTGCATGAGGTAGTTATCGAAGCTCATGCCCGCCCGCTGCAGCTGACCGAAGAAGTCCTGCAGTAGCTCTGATTCGGTCTGCTCTACCATGGCAGCGGGAACCTCACCCTGCACCCGCTCGATCAGCTGGAGCGCACAACCATTCTCCTTGATCTGGGGGATGATCGTAGCCTTCTGCTGCTCCAGGGAAGAGGCGATCTCTTCGCGCATGGAAGCCACCGTGTCGAAGCCGAGGGTCTCCTTCGCCCACTCGTCGGTCAGCTCGGGCACCTGCTCGGTCTTCACCACATTGCAGGTGACGTCGAAGGAGATCTTCTGACCTGCTAGGTCTGCCATGAGCATAGCGGATTCATCCTCGGGGACATCCACGGTGAAGGTGCGGTTCTCGCCCTTCTTGATCCCTTCGAGCTCCTTGTCCAGGGCCTCAGCATACAGGCCGGTGCCCAGGTTGTAGAGCAGGGATTCGCTGGTAAGCGAGCCTACCTCTTCGCCATCCTCTTTGGTGGCCTTGATGGTCAGGTCAGCAGCGCGGTCTGCCGTGAGCTTCGTGGCCGCAGGAGCGTTCTCGTAGGACTTGTAATGGTTCCGCAGTGCATCGACCTGAGAATCTATCTCCTTCTCCGTGGCCTTCTCGAAGGGGATCTCCACCTCTACCGGATCATAGGAGGAGAGCTCCAGCTCCGGCTTCACGGTGATGGTCACCTCGAAGGTGAAGGGCTCACCGGGCTTGACAGGATCGATGTCACCGAAATCCGGAGATGCCACCGGGAAGAGGCCCTGCTCTTCGACGACCTGGGGATACAAGCCATTGACCAGGTCCTCCGTAGCGGCGGCCAGGACGGATTCACGCCCGACGGCGTTATCAATGACAGGACGAGGGGCCTTGCCCTTGCGGAACCCCGGGAAGGAGTACTGACGCGCAAGGTCCTTGTACGTCTTGCCGACGTAACTATCTACTTCCTTGGCCTCTGCGGTGACGACCGCTTTGACCTTGCTGTCTTCGAGCTTTTCGATCTTTGCTTCCACGTGGGTCTTCCCTTCGATCCGTTAGGTTCCAATGGTTCTCTGTGCAATGGTTCCGTATGGTAACATATGCGCTCGTTGCCCCTTGTGCGCTTACGGGGCGAACAGTTGGTGTGCGGGCGTGGCGGAATTGGCAGACGCGCCAGATTTAGGTTCTGGTGGGCACAACCCGTGAAGGTTCAAGTCCTTTCGCCCGCACCATATCCGATCGACGTCGTGAACGAGGATAAGGTCATGGACGAGAAGCAAGAGCAGACTGCGAAACCGAAGCACCCCATCATCAGTGCTTACAACAAGGTGAGCCTCATCAAGAAGATCATCGTGGGCTTGGTGATCGGCGTGATCCTGGCCCTGGTCATCCCCCAGGATGGCCCTGAGTGGGCACTGGGCATCGGCGAGGTCATATCATTGCTGGGTACGCTCTTCGTCTCCGCTCTGCGCGCCGTGGCTCCCATCCTGGTATTCTTCCTGGTCATCAGCGCTCTCATGAATGCGAAGGCCGCAGGCAGCATGAAGACGGTCATCGTGCTATACATCCTGAGCACCTTGATCGCCGCTCTGGTAGCCGTTATCGCCAGCTTCCTCTTCCCCATAGATCTGACGCTGGCCGTAGCCGACGATGTGACCCAGGAATCCCCTTCCGGGATCGGTGAGGTGCTCTCGGCCATCGTGATGAACATCGTGGCGAATCCGGTGGATGCGCTCATGAACGCTAACTTCATCGGCATCCTCACCTGGGCCATCGTGCTGGGCATCGCCCTTCGCAGGTCCTCTGACAACGTGAAGGATGTGTTCACCTGGATAGCGGATGCGGTCTCCACGGTGGTGCGCTGGGTGATCAACCTGGCTCCCTTCGGCATCATGGGCCTGGTCTACACCTCCGTTTCCCAAAGCGGCCTGGACATCTTCGTGGAGTACGGGCAGCTGATCCTGCTCCTAGTAGGCGTCATGCTGGTCATCGCGCTGATCACGAACCCCCTCATGGTGTTCGCCTGCACTCGGGAGAATCCCTACCCGCTGGTCCTGCGCTGCTTGAAGGATTCTGGCATCACGGCCTTCTTCACCCGCAGCTCTGCCGCGAATATCCCCATCAACATGGAGCTCTGCCGTAAGCTGGGGCTGGACAAGGACAACTATTCCGTGAGCATCCCCCTGGGCGCGACCATCAACATGGCAGGTGCCGCCATCACCATCACGGTCATGACCATGGCTGCCGTGCATACCGTTGGGCTCACCATCGACCCTCTGACCGCGGTCATCCTCTGCGTGCTGGCAGCGGTGAGCGCTTGCGGCGCTTCGGGCGTTGCGGGTGGCTCGTTGCTCCTGATCCCGCTGGCTTGCTCGCTCTTCGGCATGGATACCACCGTTGCCATGGAAGTGGTGGCCATCGGATTCATCATCGGCGTGATCCAGGATTCCTGCGAAACGGCGCTCAATTCCTCTTCAGACGTTCTATTCACCGCTACGGCTGAGTACATGAAGATGCGCGAAAAGGGCCAGGAATACCGCTTGGGCAAGGATGCCTATTCCTTGGATGAGCTCGACTGACGCCTGCAGTCAGCCCGCGGGCGCGTGCATTCCTCGCACTGATGCAGAGGATGCTCTGCCAGCTCAGCTTCCCAGTCGAAGTCAGCCGGAGGGCCTGAGGGCAGTCCTTGGTCATCAGCGGGGTTGCCGTCCCAAAGATGCTCCTCCATGCGCACCCTGCCCTCTTCGCTGAAGGTGATGCCCTCTGCCTCCAGCATCCTGCGCTGCTCTCCAGGGCCACCGAAGGCGAAGCCCTTGGCAAGGGAACCATCTTTGAATACCACCCGATGACAGGGGATGTCTCCGGGTTCCAGCCCCGGAGAGGGATTCGCGCGAAGGGCGTAGCCCACGTAGCGGGCTGAGCGCGGAGCACCGATGATGCGCCCGATCTGCCCATAGCTCGCAACCTTGCCGCGTGGTATCTTCACCACGACCGAGAAGACCCTCTCTGCGAAATCTCCCACCAGCTCTCCCTTCTTCGCTCTCCTGCTCATATCCCATGATACTAAAGACCTCCAGAGACGCTCTTCATGCTAGGCTTATCAAAGATGCTTCCCAGGAAAGGACGTTCCATGGCTTCCTCTGATCAGACCACCGTTGGCTTCGATAGGGTCATCTGCACTCCTCGTGGCGGATCGGATATCCCGAAGACCCCTCTCACTCCCTTGGAGGCCATCGAACAGCGCCATTCTGTTCGCCAGTACGACGAGAAGCCGTTAGAGGAAACGGTAGCACGCACCCTGCAGGCCGCCATAGAGGCCGTGAACGAGGAAGGCGGGCTGGATATCCAGCTGGTACGGGATGAACCCAAGGCATTCACCAGCCTCAAATCACGGATGGTGGGGTTCTTGGGGGTGCGCAACTACTTGGCCTTGGTGGGACCTGAATACAAGAACCTCGACTCGCTTCTGGGCTACCACGGAGAGAAGCTGGTACTGCTGGCCCAAGCCCTGGGGCTCAATAGCTGTTGGGTCGGCGGCACCTACAAGATGCCGAACCGCGGGCCGCGCGTGGATATAGGCCAGAAGCTCTCAGCGGTGGTGGCCTTGGGCTATGGGAAGACGGCAGGCAAGCCCCATAGATCGAAGCCCGTGGAGGCCATCTGCCCTGGTTACGCTGAGATGCCCCTGTGGTTCCAGCAGGGAGTGGATGCTGCGCTGCTAGCGCCGACAGCGCTCAACCAGCAGAAGTTCTCCTTCAACCTCCAGGGAGAAGACGATGACGGAACCCCTATCGTACAGGCGAAGACCAAGCGGGGAGCCTTCACGCAGATGGATCTGGGGATAGCGCTCTGCCACTTCGAGATAGGTGCGGGAACCCACCCGTTCCAGTGGGCCTGAACCTAGGAGCCGATCTTCTCCCGGGCTATGATGGCGATAGTGCGCAGCTGACCGTCTTCGATATCAACGAGCGCCATGTTATGGCCGCTGCCATTGCGCCCTCGGGTAGGCGAACCCGGGCAGAGCACCACCGTGCTGCCATCAAGCTCCACCTTCGGAACATGGGTATGACCATGCACAGCCAGCTGGGGCATATCTGAGACCACAGCCTGGACCAAAGGCGGTCGGCCATGCAGGGCAAGGTGCAAGTCAGCGGGAGTGTGGGTCATGACGATGCTCACGCCTTCATAGGTCAAGCTGCGAAGGTCGCGCACGGAACCGTCAGAGCACCAGTAGGACGCAAGGTCGTTATTGCCCAACACTGCCACCGTAGGAGCAAGGGCACCGAGCTCATCCAGGGCGCTTTGCGCTCCTATGTCCCCCGCATGCAGGATCAAGTCGCAGGGTCGTGCCGTGAGGGCTGTGCCGTCAGCCTCCGAAAGCAAGACACCTCCCTCTTGATCATGGACCACCTCCCAGCACCGCACACAGCGCTCACGAAGCCTGCTCTCCTCTCCTTGGCCACTGAACAGGTCGAAGGCCTCTTGAGGCAAGGGACCGTGGGTATCGCTGAGGACCCCGATGCGCTTGCGGGTCATACCGCTCTCTCCCTCAAGCTGCGCACCATCAACGGTTATCCACCTTCTCGGGATAGAGGTCGTGCTGAGAAAGCCGCTCCCAGGCCACGGCCTCCCAGGGGGTGCCGGGTCGGCCGTGATTGCAGTAGGGATCGATGGAGATGCCCCCGCGTGGCGTGAACTTTCCCCATACCTCGATATACTTCGGGTCCATCAACGCGATGAGGTCCTTCATGATGGTGTTGATGCAGTCCTCATGGAAGTCCCCATGGTTGCGGAAGCTGAACAGGTAGAGCTTCAGGCTCTTCGACTCCACCATGCGCACATCGGGCACATAGGAGATGTAGATGGTGGCGAAATCAGGTTGGCCGGTTATGGGGCAGAGGCTGGTGAATTCAGGGCAGTTGAACTTGACGAAGTAGTCATTGTCCTGATGCTTGTTCTCGAAGGTCTCCAATACCCCCGGATCGTAATCAGCAGGGTATTCCGTCTTCTGGTTCCCCAACAAGGTCAGCTCAGACATCCTATATACCTTCCCTTCTGCTTGATACAGGGTCTTCCGATCCGTTGGCGGCGAAGGCGGCCGCGCGATCGAGGCAGGTGGCGCAAACACCGCAAGGAGCCTCTCCCCCTTCATAGCAGGACCAGGTCAGCTGGAAGGGCACCTTGAGCTCTATCCCGAGGCGCACGATATCCGCCTTGCTCCAGTCCACGAAAGGCGCTTCCAGACGCAGCTCACCCTCCGTTCCCTCTTCGATGGAGATAGCCATGGAATCCACGAAGGAGGGAGTGCAATCCGGATAGGCTGAGCCTGCCCAGTCATCATGATGGGCACCGTAGTAGACCGCTGAGCAACCAGCAGAGAGCGCCATGGAGGCCGCCGCAGCTAGGAAGAGGCCGTTGCGGAAGGGCACGTAGGTGCTGACGAGCGTTCCTTCCTGTTCCGCCTGCTGATCCGCATAGGTGCCCGAAGGGATATCCGCCCCAGACTGGCTCAGCAGCGAGCACTGGCTTCCTGCGAAGATGGCTCCCAGGTCCAAGGACCGCAGTTCTACTCCGTAGTGGTCCGATACAGCACGGGCAGCATCCAATTCCCGGAGATGCTTCTGCCCGTAGGAGATGGAGAGCGCGATGACATTCTGAGACCCTAGACGCTCCACCACCTGAGCAAGGAGCGTGGTGGAATCCAGGCCGCCTGAGCACAGGACGAGCGCTTTCTCAACGGCTCCCATGTACGTCATACCCCTTTCTCTACCTGAGGCCAGAGGATCTTATGGAGCTGGAGCTGCAAACGGGCTTCGGTGAGACCTTCCGCCCTCATGGCATCAACGATCCGAGCCGGATCCATCTGACCCCACAGAGGGCTCAAGAGCACCGTGCATCGGTCCCAAAGACCAGCCTCATCAGCCTTGCGTCGGGCGAAGCTAACATCTTCGCGGGAGCCTACGACGAACTTGACCGCATCGTTGTCATTCAGGAGGAGAGCGTTCTCCTTCATGCTGGCATCTATCAGCTCTTCGTCAGAAGCGCTCATCCCCGTAGCAGGCGTCTTCCAATCCACCGTCAGATGCAGCCGATCCGACAAGCCCTCATCAGCCAGAAGCCCTCTCATCCCCGCCAGTTGCCCCAAGGGAAGGGAGCCGTTGGTCTCGACCTCTACCTGCAGAGGATGGGGATCGCGCACCCGCAAGAGCCTGCCCACCAAAGGATCGAGACCCGGCTGCAAGAGCGGCTCTCCTCCCGTGAGCGTGACCGCTGAGACACTCGTGGAGCACACCCACTCCACCACTTCCTCTACCGAGAGCATCTCCACGGCAACGTCAGGAGCATTGGCCCAGCGCGTATCGCAATAGGAGCAATCCAGATTGCACCCGGCGAAGCGAACGAACGCGGCTAGCTTACCGGAAGAGAGTCCCTCGCCGTTGATGGAGACGAACCGCTCCACTACAGGGAAGCGCACATCCACGATGTCAAGCATCCTTGCGGAAGAAGGCACAGTTGGTAGGTGTCTCATAGACCTCTACCTGAGCCACAGGAAGCCCCTGTTCTGCCAAGCAGTCGAAGAACCACTTCGCTAGATTCTCAGCCGTAGTGCGGAACGGCATGATGAACAGTGCGAATCCCTCACGCTCCAAGCAAGCCATGGTATCAGGAGCCAGCGACCCCTCTTCGATGATGAAATGGTGATCGAGCTGTTCGGTCAGCTCGCGAAGCGCGCCTTTGAAGTCTGCGAAATCCACCACCATATCCTTGCAGGTGCCCGCCTGCTGGAGCTCCTGCACCTCAAGATAGGCAACGACACGCCAGCGGTGCCCGTGGAGGTTCTCGCACTTGCCGTGATAATCAGTCAGGAAATGAGAGGCATCGAAGCTGCTCTCCGTCTTCAGTCCGTACATCTGCTTCCGATCTTCGAGCGTGGCCCGGGGCCAAGGGGATGGGGCTATCTATAGCGAAGGCCAGCTTCTGCTGGCCTTCGGTGAATGCTCTGGCTCCTCGGGTAGGATTCGAACCTACAACCCTCCGGTTAACAGCCGGATGCTCTGCCGTTGAGCTACCGAGGAATGCACATCTGGCGCAAGCGCCGACGCAGTATTATAGCGGTTTCGAACCGGCGCGCAAGACTAATACTCCAGATAATCTTTGAGCTTGGATGAACGCGAAGGATGACGGAGCTTCGCCAGGGTCTTGCTCTCTATCTGGCGGATGCGCTCTCGCGTGACCCCGAATTCGCGGCCGACTTCCTCCAGTGTACGCGGATGACCGTCTTCCAGGCCGAAGCGCAGGCTGATGACCTTGCGCTCACGCTCTGCAAGACCATCCAGCACCTTGCTCAACTGCTCTTGGAGCATGGAGAAGCTGGCTGCATCCGGCGGCACCACCGCAGCCTCGTCTTCGATGAAATCCCCCAACTGGGAGTCTTCCTCTTCACCGATGGGCGTCTCAAGGGAAACGGGTTCCTGGGAGATCTTCTGGATCTCACGGACGCGCTCAGCCGTCAACTCCATCTCAGCGCCGATCTCCTCGGGCGTTGGTTCGCGCCCGAGCTTCTGCAAGAGCTGCCGCTGGATGCGGATCAGCTTGTTGATGGTCTCTACCATATGCACGGGGATGCGGATGGTGCGAGCCTGATCGGCGATGGCGCGGGTGATGGCCTGACGGATCCACCAGGTTGCATAGGTGGAGAACTTGAAGCCCTTCGTGTAGTCGAACTTCTCCACCGCACGGATGAGGCCCAGGTTCCCCTCTTGGATGAGATCCAAGAAGAGCATGCCACGGCCTACGTAGCGCTTGGCGATGGAGACCACCAGGCGCAGGTTCGCTTCGATGAGCGCCTGCTTGGCATCAAGACCCACTTGCTCCACCCGGGTCATGCGCCGTTTATCCCGACGAGAGAGCTCGATGCCCTCTTCTTCGGCATGCTCCAGCTCTTCGGTGGCAGCAACGCCGGCCTCGATCTTCATGGCCAGGTCTATCTCTTCGGCAGCGGTCAGAAGCGGGACCTTGCCGATCTCCTTCAGGTACATGCGCACCGGATCTCCGGTGAGCATGGTGACATTCGCCTCGGCGTTGCGACGACGGGTCTTCGCCTTGGACCGGCTTGACGTGATCTTGGGCAGCTGAACATCTACAGTAGCCTTCAGCTCTTCCTCGGGGATGTTCTCCAGCAGGCTCTCAGCATCATCATCCGAAGCACCGGCATCATCCGCATCAGCTGTGCTCTCTTGGATGGCGGTATCAGCAGGTGCTTCGATATCATCAGGATCAGTGTCATCCATCTCGTCTACATCAGCATCCAAGGGCTTGCGGTCCAACTTCGCCTTGATCTCCTCGACGATCTCAACGGTACCTTGATCATCTGAGATGGTCTGGCTGATGAGAGCATCCTCTTCCTTTCCAGCACCCTTCTTCGCCGTTGATGCGGCCTTCTTGGGCTTAGCCGCCGCCTTCTTGGCAGGGGCTTTCGCGGATGACTTGGAAGTGGATCCCTTCGCTGCTGAAGACGCTTTCTTGGCTGATGCAGCCGATGTCTTGGTTGCGGTCTTCTTGGCTTGAGGCTTGTCTGCTTTGGTTTTGGTGGATTTGCTTGCCTTGGCCTTTGCTTCTTCCGTCTTCGTGGTGTCTTCTTTTGCTGTCTTAGAGGTTGATGCCACGCGCAAGGTCCTTTCAACAGAAGACGATGGATATACGTTCGCCCTAGTGTAAGCAAACATGCGAACCGACAGAATACACCGGAGACAAGCCTATTGCAAGGTTTTTTTCAAAGAAGATCCATCGGATCGATATCCACCGCCGTACTGACCCCCTGCATGCGCCCCCGCTTGCGATGGAACCCTTCCAAGGCATCCGAGATATCCACCTCAGGCGAGCATTTCACCACCACATGCCATCGGATGAGATTCCGGATGCGCTCGAAAGCGCAAGGAGCAGCGGGGAGGACTTCGATATCCTCTCCACCTGCCGAAGCCAGATGCCGGCAAAGATCGGACCGATAGGCCTCGGCCGCACGACGCACCGCCGTCCCATCCTTTCCCCATAAGAGGATATTCGCCATCCGCGCATAGGGCGGGTATCGGAGCGCTTCGCGCTTCGGCAACTCGTTGGCCAAGAAGCGCGGCCGGTCATAGGCTGCTGCCGAGGCGATGGCCACTGAATCCGCCTCATAGGTCTGGACGAAGACCCGCCCCGGAAGATCTGCCCTACCCGCCCGGCCTGCTACCTGTTGGATGAGGTCGAAGGTGCGCTCGGAAGACCGGAAGTCCGGCAGGTGCAGCATCGTATCCGCATTGATGACGCCCACCAAGGTGACATCATCGAAATCAAGTCCTTTCGCGATCATCTGGGTTCCCAAGAGCACAGCCGCAGGGGCTGTGGCGAACTGCTCTAACAGCCGCTGATGCGCCCCCTTCGCTGCCGTGGTGTCAGCATCCATGCGGATCACCTGAGGCGTCAGGTGCTCGGAGGCAGGAGCAGCAATGCCAGGGATCAGGCCTTCCTGGGCACTCAAGAGGCTCTTCAGCTCCGCCTCCACCCGCTGGGTCCCCACACCGTAACGCTTGAGATAGGGGCTTTGGCAGGATGGGCAGACAGGCGGAGCCCCCAGGGTATAGCCGCAATGATGGCACACCAGCTTGTTCCCTTCCTCGTGGAAGGTGAGCGTAGTGGAGCAATGACGGCATTCGGGAACGAAGCCGCAATCGCGACAGAGGAGGAAGCGCGCGAAGCCCCGCTGGTTCAGGAGGAGCACCACCTTATGGCTGGTGGAGAGCTCTTCCCGGATGGCATTCGCCAGCTTCTTGGAGAAGATGCGCCCCTTGCTGTCATGGAATTCCACCGCCATGTCCACGACCTCGACCTTCGGCAGCGGGCGGCCGTTAGCCCGTTCAGGGAGGCGCGCATAGGTCCACGCAGGGTCATGCTTGGCATGATAGAGTGACTCGATGGAAGGGGTGGCGGACCCGAGCACCACGGTACAAGAGCGCTGGCGGGCCATCCAGCAGGCCACATCCCTGGTGACATAGCGCGGTGCGCTCTCCTGCTTGTAGGTGGTCTCGTGCTCTTCATCGATGATGATGAGTCCCAGATTCTGCACGGGCATGAACAGGGCGCTACGAGCCCCTACGACGATGCGTGCGGCTCCACAGCGAAGGAGATCCCACTGGTCATAGCGCTCCCCCGGGCTCATCTTCGAATGCATGACCGCCACCTGATCTCCGAAGCGGCTGCGGAAGCGGGTGACCGTTTGAGGCGTCAGGGATATCTCAGGCACCAACACGATGGCTCCCTGTCCGCGCTTCAAAGCTCCCTCGATGGCTTGGAGATACACCTCCGTCTTACCGGATCCGGTGACGCCATCGATGAGCACAGTGGTGATGCCATCATCATCCATAGCCTGCTCCACCTGGGAGAGAGCCTTCTTCTGGGAGTCTGTCAGCATCTTCGGCGTTGCATTAGGAGCGAAAGCGGCGCTGGGCTCATCCCCCGTGCGCAAACGGCGGCGCTTCTCCACCTTCACCGCCTCCACCTTCGTTAAGGCCTTGATCGCTGCAGTTACATCCCCGTAGAGGAAGCGCAGCTCTGAGCGGCGGATATCCCCCTGGCGTACGGCAGCCAAGACCACCTCTTGCCTACGGGCTCCCTTGCGCGGCATGAAAGAATCAACCTGGGGTCCCGCCACGATCCAAGTCTCCTCAGCACTGCCCGTCTTGGGAAGGATGGTCTCCCAGACACCATCGATCCGCTTCAGGCTGGGGGCAGCTCCCACAGGAAAGAACAGGCGCAGGCAGGCGGAGAGCGGCGCGATGTAGCGACTCGCCAAGAAGCGCGCACAAGCCACAGCAGCCTCAGAGAACAAGGGGGCGCTCAACACCTCTTCGATGGGCTTGAGCTTGCCTGTGCGCACTTCCTCCTCAGGAACCGGGGACAGTCCGCAGACGAAGCCCACTGTCTGCTGATGGCCGAAGGCCACACGTACGGCGCATCCCACCTCCACCTCCATGGAGGCAGGCACCGTATAGGTGAAGAGAGAGCCGATGGCCCTGGTCTGGATATCGATGACGACATCGGCCTTGAGCACGAGGGAGCCTTCCCCCTTCGGGCGTTCGTCAGAGAGCACAGGCTTCCTTGAGCTGATCCACCCTGTCTGTCCGCTCCCAGGTGAACTCAGGAAGTTCGCGGCCGAAATGACCGTAGGCGGCAGTCTTCTGATAAACAGGGCGACGAAGATCCAGTGCATCGATGATGGCGCCGGGACGCAGATCGAATACTTGAGAGACAGCGCTCTCTATCTGGTCCTCTGACACATGATTCGTACCGAAGGTATCCACCATGATGCTCACCGGCTCCGCTACGCCAATGGCATAGGCCAACTGCACCTCGCAGCGGTCCGCCAATCCGGCAGCCACCACATTCTTAGCCACCCACCGGGCCGCATAGGCAGCCGAACGGTCTACCTTCGTGCAATCCTTGCCCGAGAAGGCTCCTCCTCCATGGCGACCCATGCCGCCATAGGTATCAACGATGATCTTGCGACCCGTGAGCCCCGCATCTCCCATGGGACCACCTATGACGAAGCGACCAGTGGGGTTCACGAAGATCTCAACGTCATCGGTGAGCTTGATATCCTCAGCTTCGAAGACGGGTTCGATGACGTTGCGGATGATGGCCTCACGCAGGGTTGCTTGATCAGCCTCTTCGCCATGTTGGGTCGAGACGACCACCTTCTCAACAGCCACGGGCACATCATCCACATAGCGCACAGATACTTGAGTCTTGCCATCAGGACGCAGGAAGGGCAACGTGCCGTTCTTGCGCACCTCGGTCAAGCGCTCTGAGAGACGGTGCGCCAGATAGATGGGCATGGGCATCAGCGTGGAGGTCTCGTTGCAGGCATAACCGAACATCATGCCCTGATCCCCCGCCCCTACCAGCTCATAGGGATCGGCTTGCGTTCCCGCTGCATGGGCCTCCAGGGACTCATCCACTCCTTGGGCGATGTCGGGGGACTGCTCATGGATGGAGCTCATGACCGCACAGGTATTGCCGTCGAAGCCGTACTTGGCGCGATCATAGCCGATACCCGTGACCACATCGCGTACGATCTGCTGTACGTCCACATAGGCCTGAGTGCGTATCTCGCCGGTGACGAAGACGGTGCCGGTGGTGGTGAGCGTCTCACAGGCGCACCGGACATCGTCCACGTTCGCCGGGGCGCCGTTAGGGGCTATATAGCCTTGGGATTGAAGCTCTATCTCCTTCGCCAAGATGGCATCCAAAATGGCATCGGATATCTGATCGCAGATCTTGTCAGGGTGACCTTCGGTGACAGACTCGCTGGTGAAGAGGTACGTACGGGAATCCTGGCTCATATAATCCTCCTTCATCGATGATGGCAGGACCACCTTGGCAGCATGCATGCCAGGTTGGTGCCGGGGTCATCAAGCCAACTCTCTCACCCGGCTCTTGATAATGGAAATGCATACGGCCTGCGATTATACGCTAACGGGAATGGATAGATGCCAAAAAGCAGGGCGACGCACCTGCCGAGGATCATGGTGTAACGTTCTTAGCTCCTATGTCGTCTAATGAGCGTATATGAAGATGCGAGGGTCCTCACCGGCAAGATCCTCGCCCGAGCAGAAGCAAAGGAGCTATACACCGTGAAGACCCTTCTGCAACGTGCCCGCGCCGGAGACCCTGATGCCTTCGCCGATCTCTTCCAAAGCCATGTTGACGGCCTCTGGAGAACAGCCATGGCGGTGCTGCGCGAAGAGCAGAGCGCTGCCGATGCGCTCCAAGAGACGGCTATCAAAGCCTGGCGCTCCATCCCCTCTTTTCAGGGAAGCAGCAGCCTCAGCACCTGGCTCACCCGCATCCTCTTGAACACCTGCTTCGATGCCCAACGCAATCAAAGCAATATCATCCCCTTTGCTGACATCACCTGCCCAGAGTCCCCAGAGCATGCCAACAATGCCCAACCGCTCAATATCCAACCGTTTCCTGGCATCGACAGAACGGTCAGCCGGTTGGATACGGATGCTGCGCTCTCTGCCCTGAGCGAGAGCGATCGCGCGATCCTGGCCCTGTTCTATGGCGAAGACCTGCCTTTGAGGGAAGTGGCGGCAGCGCTCGGGATAGCGGAAGGAGCGGCGCGAACCCGACTCTCCCGCGCCCGGGCACGCTTCAAGGATGCCTACCTCAAAGCCGACCACGCCCAGGGAGAACCCACAGGAATCCAAAACTCCCCGATCAAGGAGGCGATCTCATGAGAGATAAGACCGTGAACGTTGAACAGCAGAAAGACCCTTGGACTCGAACCATAGCAGATGCCTTGGATCTGGGCCCTATGCCAGAGCAGGTGCAAGCACGTCTGGATAGGACCTATGCAGCCTTAGGGAAGATCCCTCAAGAGCAACCTTTGAAGCCCCGCAGAGCAAAGCGAGGGACCGTCATCTTGGCTGCGGTCCTGGCATCCACCATGGTATGCGGTGTCGCCTTCGCTGCATCTAACCTCATCAAGATGGGCGAAGGTGATGGCGCCTTCTTCAGCGAGCAGAAGAATCTCCCTGTGTTCAGCAGCATGGAAGCAGGCTCCAAGGCCTTGAGCGCCTCAGTAGGACAGACAGCAACCATCGACGGCACCCAGGTGACCTTGGATAGCATCTCCTGCGATAAGAATGTTGCGAATCTCTACCTCACTCTGCACAGAGAAGGCGGTTTCGATCTGGGGTCAGCTTCGATCTATGACGGGTCCCAGGAAAGCGAATGGTCCCGTCTCCAGTCTCTTCTTCCTAACCTGTCCTATTCGCTCAGAAGTGCTGATGGGGCTCTTTGCACGGGACAGACGCAACGCCTAGATGCCTATCAAGAAGGCGAAGACATCAAATGCCTCATGCGCCTTACTCCCGGATCTGTCATGGGAGATGAGGTCGAACTATCCATTGACGGATGGTCGTGGAATGAAAGTGCGACACAGCCTGTCTTCGCATTCGGGCTCGATCTGACTGAAGTGCCTGCACCAAAGGAGCTCGGATCCCATACGCTGAACTTCCCCACCCAGCAGGGTGATAAGCAGCTTGGGATCGAGCGCTTCACCGCGTCAGAGCTGGCTTGCGTGATGGTGGTTCGCAATGAAGAGACCTCCTGGCAGACTGAGGATGGGGTTGACGCATCGGGCATCCCCGACTCCTTCCTGAACCCGGCCTTCCTGAAGATGACCGACGATACGGGAAACATCCTCTATGAGGTGAATGCGGGCGACGGCCAGGGAACCAGCTCGGAAGATACCCTTATCATCGAATTGGCTGGTTTGAGCCCTGATGCTCAAAGCGTCACATTCATCCCCATGGACCTCCGAGACCCATACCAAGATGAGCGGATCGAAATAGACGTCACTCAGCCTGATGTGAAGATCCCTCTCACTGACTTCGGCGGCTATGAGCTTGCACACTGGGCCGTAGAGGATCAGACGGTACTCTTCGCGCTCAAGCCCTATGGGTGGTTCCCTCAAGGAGCCAACCCCGAGCTTCTAACGGATTCAGTGGTTCCCATGATCTCCGATACCTGGACCGACCCGGATACGGGTGAGAGCGGCACGGGGTATCACAGCGCCATTGCCTGGAGCAAGTGGGACTATGCCACCGGAGAGCTCTTGCAGATGCATTCCTATTACCGAGCCACTCCGGAAGAGCTGGAAGGCATCCATGGATACTACACCTATGGCTATGCCTCCGGTTCCTTCGTCGAGGAGAGCGCCGCTGCCCAGACGCTCCCCTTTGCTGAGCCCCTTGCGTGAGCATGATGAAGGGGGCTGCGCGTCAGCCCAGCCCCCTTCGCTGTTGATCGAGATCAACCGTGCCAGCGATGGCCTCCTCTGTTGATGGCCTAGCCCTTATAGGCCTCTTGGAAGCGGGCGACGTCCCGCTCGTAGGTGACCAAGGTGGAATGAGGCTCCTCCAGATAGAAGGCCTTACCTGCCAAGCGAGGATGATTCGTGAGAGCCGAGAGCGCTTCGAAGCCTATCTGCCCTTCTCCGATGGAGGCATGGCGGTCAACGTGGCTGCCCAAAGCCTCCTTGGAGTCATTCAGATGGAATGCACAGAGCTTATCCAATCCGATCTTCTGGTCGAATTCGTCCAGCACGCCATCCAGGTTGGACTTGATGTCATAGCCCGCAGCCCACACAGCGGATGTATCCATGCAGACACCCACCTTATCCGGCAAGGCAACGCCTTGGATCATCTTCGCCAGCTCATCGAACGTGGAGCCCACTTGATGACCCTCGCCCGCCATGGTGTCTATCAGCACCTTGGTGGACTGAGCAGAGGTGATGGTCTTATTGAAGGCATCCGAGACGTTCTGGATGGCCTCATCTGCGCTCACGCCCGGAGCGCTTCCCGGACGCACCAGGTAATAGTCTATGGGCAGATGCTCTAAAGCCGCCAGATCCTCTGCCATCACCATGAGCGTGAAGTCCTTCTTGGACATCTCAGGGTTGGCCGGTTCCACATCATAGGGGGCATAGCCGCAGATCTGGGTGATGTCCTGATCCTGCACATAGGCACGGAAAGCCTCTTCATCCTTAGGGTCAACCTGGGCAACAGCGCCACCACGAGGATTGCGCGTGAAGAATTGGAAGGTATTGGCTTTTATCGACGTGGCTTCCTTCGCCATGAAGAGATAGCCCTCGCGCTTTGACAGATGACATCCGATGGTCAGCATGATCGGTCTTCCTTTCGCCTTGGAGCCTATAGGAAAAAGGTACGACTCTCATGCTACCTGGCCGTGTACGCCCCATGAAGCGTTACCAGAGGGAAACCGCGCCGATGCCCCAGCGCCCATGGGTTGATGGCGTTCCTGGAGCGGAAAGGGTCGGAGACCCTTTCCCTACGGATGCGGGAGATAATCTTATTTCGTAGGGAGTGGGTCTTCGACCCACTCCGTGAGGCGACTGTTCAGGCGGGGATCAGAGATCCTTCATCATGGATTGCAAACGGCGGATATCCCCCATGCCCATGCCGCCAAGGCCGGGCATGCCCCCCTTGCGCTTCTTGCCCTTCTTCCCCTTCTTGCCACGCCCAGCCTGCTGAGCCAGACCTGCTGTCATCTTCTTGACCATCTTCTTAGTCTCGTTGTACTTCTTCATGAGATTGTTGACATCCGTTACGGTGACGCCCGCACCTGCTGCAATGCGCTTGCGGCGCCCTGCATTCAGCACATCGGGGTGCTCTCGCTCCTGCTTGGTCATGGAGTTGATGATGATCTCCATCCCATCCAGAGCATTCTCATCCACCTGACCCGAACCGAGCATCTTATCTCCGCCGGGCAGTGCGCTCACGAGCTTGGAGATGCCGCCCATCTTCTTGACCTGGCGGTTCATGGTGATGAAGTCATTCAGGGTGAGGTTGCCGCGAGCCAGCTCCTCGGCCTCCATCTGCTCTTCCTCAGCCTGCTGAACGCGAACTGCATTCTCGATGAGGGATACCACATCCCCCATGCCGAGGATGCGCTTCGCCATGCGGTCAGGGTGGAACTCCTCAAGAGAATCAGGCTTCTCACCAGAAGAGATGAACTTGATGGGCTTGCCTGTCACCTCCCGCACTGACAGCGCACCACCACCGCGAGCATCGCCATCCATCTTCGACATGATGACGCCGTCGAAATCCACCTTGTCGGCGAAGGCTTGGACCACGCCTACCACATCTTGACCGGTCATGGCATCCACCACCATGAGGATCTCATCAGGGGAGGTTGCTTCCTTGATGGCCGCCGCCTCATCCATCATGGCCTCGTCTACATGGAGCCGTCCCGCGGTATCGACGATGACCACATCCCGCAGGTTATCGATGGCGTCTTGGATGCCATCCCTGGCGATCTTAATGGGGTCTTCCCCATCCTCGCGGAATACCCGAACGCCTATCTCACCACCCAAGGTCTCGAGCTGATCGGCAGCGGCAGGACGGTAGATATCACAGGCCACCAGCAAAGGCGAATGGCCCTCTTGCTTCAGGCGATAGGCAAGCTTGGCGCAGGCTGTGGTCTTGCCGGAACCTTGAAGCCCTACCAACATGATGACACTGGGGATGCGCCCTGAGAGCTTGAGCTTCGCCTGCTCTTGGCCGAGAAGCTCTGTCAGCTCATCCAGCACGATCTTCACCACGTTCTGAGCCGGCGTGAGCGAATCCATCACCTCGGCGGTCAGGCAGCGCTCCTTGGTACGGGAGACGAAGGCCTTCACTACCTTGAAGTTGACATCGGCCTCCAGAAGCGCCAGACGTATCTCACGCATGGCCGCGTTGATGTCTTCCTCTGTCAGGCGCCCTTTGCTCTTGAGCCCTGAGAAGATTCCTTGCAAGCGTTGTGAGAGGTTCTCAAGCATGATGGCTCCTTACTACCACTTCTCCCAGAAGTGCTTCTTCACAGGCTCTGCTGCCTTGCGCGCATCGTCCATCTCCACGAACTCCGCCCAGGACATCGTAGCTGGTTCCTCAGGAGCAGGTGAATCGTCGAGCGGCTCAGCTTCCTCTGCACGAGAAGTCTCCTCCTCATCCGAGGGCGAAGTGAAGCCCGCCCTCTCAGATGCACCCTCCTCTGAAGGCAGGCTAGCATCCTCCCCAAGATCCTCCTCATGGGCAAGGTCGTCCTGCTCGTAATCGCCGATGAGAGCAGCTACGAAATCAGAGGGACGGAAATCCCGGAGGTCGTCGATGGATTCTCCCACTCCGGCCTTGATGATGGGCAACCCGAGCTCATGGGAGATAGCCAAAGCGATGCCACCTTTAGCGCTACCATCCAGCTTCGTCAGGATGAGCGCATCCAGATCGAGCGCCTTATCGAACTCCCGCGCCTGCTGGAGTCCATTCTGGCCGGTAGTGGCATCGATGACGAGAACGGTATAGACCGGCAGCTTCGAGCGCTTTCGTGTCACCGCCACTACCTTCTCCAGCTCTCGCATGAGGTCATCGGAGGTATGGAGACGACCGGCGGTATCTATCAGCACCAGATCCGCCCCCCGCTCTTCGGCCTGCTCCAGGGTATCGAAGCAGACGCTGGCAGGGTCAGACCCCCGCTCCCGGGTGACGATGGGCACAGCTGCCCGCTCAGCCCAGATCTCCAGCTGCTCTATGGCCGCAGCTCGGAACGTATCCGCAGATCCCAGGATGACCGTGCGGCCCGCCTGAGCCGCTTCATTCGCCAGCTTCCCTACGGTGGTGGTCTTGCCCGTACCATTGATGCCCACGAAGAGGACCACGGCGGGTTGGCCTCCCAGTATCTCCTGACCACCCTTAGCGAAGGCCCCTTGGATCTCCTCGCTCAGAAGATCGAGGACCGCATAGGCATCAGGAAGCGCTGATCGCGTAGCCCTATCCCGAAGGTTCTCGATGATCTGGAAAGAAGCCGCACCACCTATATCGCTCAGGATCAGCGTCTCCTCCAGATCTTCCCAAAAGCCCTCGTCCAGCTCAGGCCCTCGGCCGAGAAGGACGTTCATGCTCTCTTTGAACTTATCCCGGGACTTCGCAAGGCCCTCGGTCATGCGTTCGAAGACACCCATTCTCTCCTCCTTGGATCGAACCATTGAGAAAGCCTGCAGCCTATGCTCAAGACGCTTTGGTGCGCAGCGCATCCTCCAGCTTCTGGGACAGCACCTTCGTCACCCCATCTGCCTGCATGGATACACCGAAGAGCACATCGGCCATCTCCATGGTGCGACGCTGATGGGTGATCATGATGAGCTGAGTGGTGGCACGCATCTGATCTATGTAGCTGGTCAAGCGCCGCAGGTTGGAATCATCCAGAGCTGCCTCCACCTCATCTAAGATGTAGAAGGGCGTAGCGCGGGTCTTGTACAGAGCGAACAGGAGCGCCAGTGCCGTCAACGATTTCTCGCCGCCGGACATGAGCGACATCTTGGTGATGCGCTTGCCCGCAGGTTGAGCGTTCACCTCGATGCCCGCTTCTTCGATATCCTCAGGCTTATCCAAGGAAAGGTAAGCGCTGCCACCGGGGAAGAGGGCCGAGAAGATGGCCTTGAAGTTCTCGTTCACCTCTTCGAAGGTGCGTGCGAAATCATCCTTCATCCGCTCTTCGATGACGCGGTTGATGCGACTCAAGGAGCGGGCTGCGCTGCGCAGATCCGCCAGCTGGGATTGGAGGTAGTCATGACGGACCTTGAGCTCTTCGTATTCCTGGGCCGCATCAGGATTGATGGTTCCCAGATTGGAGATGCGCCGCGTCAAACGGAAGGATTCTTCCTCCATGAGGGAGCGATCTTCCGGAGCCGGAGTGAGCAACGCACGCTCAAGGGGGATCTGGCAATCCTCTGTGATGACGGTCACAGCAGCCTGAACCTGCATCTCCGCTCGCGCCTTGTCCACGCGGATGGCAGCCAAGGCTTCTGAGGCGCTGTCGTAAGCATCCTGAGCCTGACGCGCTGCTTCTCGCAGTTGCTGCATCTGAGCATGGAGGGAGTCCGTGGAGCTCTTCGCGGAAGTGGATGCATCCTCAAGGGCGCTCATGGTGCGCCGGGCCGCCTGAGCGATGACATCCAAGAGAGAGAGGACCGGTTCGAGCCTGCGAGCGCTCACCTGCTTCACAGCCAAGACCTTGCCATCCTCTTCGCGACTGGCCTGCAGGCTCTCCAATTCAGCCAATGCACCTTGGATGACCCGCTCTGAATAGGTGCTCCGCTCAGCTAGCTTCGCTGATTCCAAGCGAGCTTCCGCCAGCTTCGCTGATGCCTCTTCCAGCTCTTCCCGCTCGGGTGCCATCTGAGCCTCTAACTGCTCGACCACAGAGCGGCTCTCAGCCACCTGAGAGGATATCTCCGCCAAACGCGATTCCATGGCCTGGATGTCCGGAAGGGCAGCTTGGGCTGTGCCGCTCTCTTCCTCGAGCGTCTTCTCAAGGGCTTCGAGCTCTCGGGTGATGGAGGAGAGCTTCTGGGCGGCAGCATCAGCGGCCTGACGAGCCCCCTGAGCGCTTCCCTTGAGAGAGGCAAGCTTCTCTTTGAGGTCAAGGCTCTCGGTTTGAGCCCGCATGAGCGCTTCTTCGGCCCGTTCGGCTTCAACGGAGGCGCGAACGGTGGAGGCCTTCGCCTGCTCCAGGGAGGCCTTGAGCTCCTCGATGCGACGAAGTCGAGAGAGCACGCCGGATTCTGCGCCCTTGGCCCGAGCGTTCAGCATCACCTTTCCGCTTGGGAAGACGATATCCCCTTCGGGCGTGGCGAAACGCATAGCCGCTTTGTCCTCTGCATGGGCGCTGAGCGCCTCTTCCAAGCTGGAGCAGAGGATGACATCCCCCAGCAGGGATGCAACGACCATGCGCTCTTCAGGGGCGACGGTCAGCAGATCCAAGAGCCGCTGACCCGTCAGAGCAGCGCTGCCCGCATCAGATACGGCAGAGCGCGCCTGGGAGGCATCCTGAGCCATGAGCAAGGTCACAGAACCCGCCTCGTCCTCTCTCACAGCGGACGAAGCCACCTCTACCTCAGCCGCACCTGGAACCACCAAGGCGGACAGATCGGCAGAGAGGAGCGCTTCCACCAGTAGTTCCAGCTCTTTCGGAGCCTTCACCAGGTGCGAGAGCAAGCGCGTAGGGCTCCCCTTCTCCTCCAGCGCCTGAGCTGCCAGCTTAGGCGCTCCCGATGCAGCCGCCCCTTCCGCAGCCTCTATCTGCTCGAGCGCTTCAATCTGGGTCAAAAGGGAGCGCTCCTGAGCTGCCGCTTCATCAGCAGCGCGACGGGCTTCCTCGCGAGCCTGCATGCAACTGCCCACCAGCGTGCGAGCACCCTTCTCCTGCTCATCCAGGGCGGCAAGGGCTTCCTCCTCAGCCTGGGCCTCTGCTTGGGCGATGCGCGCATCGGCGGAGAGCTGATCTATCTGTACGGTCAGCTCAGCCTTATGGCCTTCGATGACCTTGATCTGGGCGTTGCTGTTGGCGAGCTGCTCTTTAGCCCGCGCTAGCTTGTCTCGCAGGGTGCGATCCTCGCTCTCAAGGGCGGCGATGACATCCGTTGACTCCTTCGAGCGCTTCTGGGCCTGGGTGATGGAATCAGAGAGCGCCGAGACCTGCTTGGTCAGGCTATCCACGCGCCCTTGGGCCTCTTCGGCAGCAGCCTTGTCCTCTTGAGCTTGTCCCTGAGTGCTGAGGAGCTTGGCTTGAGCACGCTCCAGCGCCCCTGCGGACTGTTGGATGCGCACCTCCAGCTCTGAAGCACGGCCCAGAGCCGCACGGCGGCGATCGCGCATGAGCAGAGAGGTGGAATCGAGTCGCTCGGCAGCGGCGGTGATCTGCTGATAGCTCTTAGACAGCTGACTAGCATCTAGGCTGTCTTCCCGAATGCGCTCTTGGAGCTTCGAGAGCTCCCCGTCAAGCTCCTGGATGCGCCCATGGCGAGCCTGACATTGCTCTTCTGCCATGGATTCCCGCTCCGTGATGCGGCCGTGCTCAGCCTTCAGGGAACGCAGGTCATCCACCGCCAGCACCAGCTTGATCTGGGCTAATTCCTCAGAGAGCTCAGCGTGCTTGAGGGCACGCTTGGCCTTGCGCTCCAGCGGACCCAGCTGTCGAGCCACCTCACCAGCTATATCTCCCACGCGGTCGACATGGGCGCTCATGCGCTCCAGCTTGCGCGCGCTCTTGGCCATGCGCTGCTTATGCTTGAGGACCCCAGCCGCCTCTTCGATGAGAGCACGGCGGTCCTCGGGCTTTGATTGGAGCACGGAATCCAGTGCACCCTGGGAGATGATGGAATGAGTACCGGAGCCCAGTCCCGAATCATGGAGGATCTCCAGCACATCCATGCGCCGAGACACCACCCCATTGATGAGGTATTCGCTCTCGCCGGAGCGATACATCCGCCGGGCGATGGAGACCTCGTCGAAATCAACGGGAAGCGTGCGGTCAGAGTTATCCAATACGAGCTCCACCTCGGCCACCGAGGTGGGCTTGCGGGCCGAAGAGCCCGAGAAGATGACATCTTCCATGGCTTGGCCGCGAAGGTTCTTGGCGTTGCGCTCGCCCAGTACCCAGAGCACCGCATCTGAGATGTTGGACTTGCCGGAGCCATTGGGCCCCACTACCGCCGTGATGCCCGGCTCCAACCGGAGCGTCACCTTATCAGCAAAGGATTTGAACCCGCGAAGGGAGAGCGTCTTCAAGAACATGGGCTAACCCTGCTTCTTCTTGGCGGCCTCTTTCGCCATCCTCTGCTCTTTGCGCTCCTGGACCCGCGCTTCCTTGGCGCGCCGGTAGGCCTCGTCACGCTCTGCCTTGGCGGCAGCCTTATCAGCCTTGGCACGCTTGGCGGAATCAGCCTTGGCACGGCGGGCATCCTCATCCAGACCCAACCCGAAGAACTCTCCCAACCGGGCAAGGGTGGACTTAGCGGCTTGGCTCTCAGCTTCCTTCTTCGTGCGGCCACTACCCTGAGCGAGGGCATGATCGCCTGCATAGACCTGAGAGATGAACGTCCTGTCATGGGGAGGCCCTTGGGTCTCCACCAGCTTATAGGTAGGAGTGATGCCGTCTACCTGGAGCTTCTCCTGCAGAGCGCTCTTCGGGTTCTCCGGCTCACGGGCAAGATCGATGGACATGCGCGGCACCAAGGTGCGCTCCACGAACGCCTTGGCGCATTCGATGCCGCCATCGAGGAACAGAGCAGCCACCACTGCCTCATAGACGTTCTCCAGAGCCGAATGGAGGCCACGGCGGCCTGTGCCCGTCTCTGAGGATCCGAAGACAATGATGTCCGCGAAGCCCAGATCAGCCGCCACCTCAGAGAGGCTGGAACCGGACACCAAAGACACCTTGATGCGCGTCAGACCGCCTTCATCCAGATTGGGGTAGCGATGGAAGGCGATGGAGGCGACGATGGCCCCCAGAATGGAATCCCCCAGGAATTCCAGACGCTCATAGGAGAACTTGACGGACTTGCCCTCTATTGCAGAGGGGTGAGTGATAGCAGCCAGGATGAGGGAGCTGTCCTCGAACTGATGCTCAACAGCATCCTGGGCCAAAGAGAGCTTCTCTTCTTGTTCAGGGGTCAAGGCCACAGCTCACTCCCCTTCCGCCGCAGGCTTGAGGGGAGCGAAGGCCTCTGCCACCTTCTGGGAGACCCCTTCGCGCACCTGAGCGCACCCGGCCAGGATGCCATTCTTGATGGCCTGGGGGTTAGAAGAGCCATGGCCCACGATGCACGTGCCCTTCACTCCAAGGAGCGGAGAGCCGCCATAGCGATCTGGGTCGAGCTCGGCTTTCAGCTCCGAGAGGCTGCCCTTGACCAAGAGCGCTCCCATCTTCGCCGACAGGCTTGAAGTGAGCGCACCCTTGAGATGCTTGAAGATGAGCTTAGAGGTGCCCTCGATGGTCTTCAGGCATACATTGCCGGTGAAGCCGTCGGTGACCACCACGTCGAACGCACCGGCTACCAAGTCTCCCCCTTCGCAGTTGCCTGCGAATCCCGGGACATGGGCTTTCAGGGCCGCATAGGCCTCAAGGGCGAAAGACGAACCCTTGGTATCCTCTTCGCCGATGTTCAGAAGCCCCACCCGCGGTGCATCCACTCCCAAGACGGACTGCATGTATATGGAGCCCATCTGAGCGAATTGAGCCAGGTAGTCTGCCTTGCAGTCAGCGTTGGCTCCTACATCCACGAAGAAGACGGGGCGATCATAGGCGGGGATGATGACCCCGAGCGCCGGACGCTTCACGCCCTTAGCGCGCCCCATGATGAGAGTGGCCGCCGTGAGGCAGGCACCAGTAGAGCCCGCCGAGAAGAAACCCTGAGCCTCCCCTTCGCGCACCAGCGTGCACCCGCGCACGATGGAGGAGTCCTTCTTCTTGCGCACAGCCTCAGCAGGATGCTCTGCCATGGATATGACCTGGGTGGTGGGCACCGCGATGCAGCGGTCCGTATCCTGGCAGAGAGGGGCTATGGCCTCCTCTGCTCCGCAAAGGAGCACGCGCAGGTCAGGGTCAGCCTCAAGAGCGAGCCGTGTGCCTTCTATAACGACGTTGGGGGCGTTGTCGCCCCCCATAGCGTCTACAGATACTGTTACCGGTGAAGCCAAAAGAGCCATCTCCGAAGAAGCTATTGCAGCCCTGGGATGGGAGAGGCTAATCGGTCTCGACTACTTCGCGGTCCTTGTAGAAGCCGCAGTTAGGACAGACCCGATGCGGAAGCTTGACCTCGCCGCACTGCGGGCACGTGGACCGAGAGGGAGTAGCGATCTTGTCATGCAGGCTGCGACGCCTGTGGGTGCGGATACGACCCATCTTTTGCTTAGGTACTGCCATGTTCCTTGCTCCTTTTTTCCTTCAGCCGAGACGCTTTCATGAGCTACGCGCCCCTGCATGTTCGCTTATTCACACGCGACGTTTGATTTTAGCAAAGCATCAGTGCCTGTTCAAGGAGATTTAGCGCAATGGGAGCACGTCCCAAGCTATCCGGCCTGAATACCTGCAACGTATCCTAGGAGAGATCCAGGTCCTTCAGGACGGCGAAGGGATTCGCCGCATCAGCGAAACCGTCTTCCTTAACACAGGCGCACTCCCCCTTATTCAGATCATGGCCGCACATCGGGCAGATCCCCTTGCACCCCTCCTGGCAGAGCGGTTGGGCTGGTGCATCCAGGAGCAACCCTTGCAGGATGAGGGGAGCGAGGTCTATGTCGTGATCCTCGGGCAAGAGGTCGAACTCATCCGCCTCCAGGTCATCATCGCAGCCTTCGGTGGATATCACGAAGTAACCCTCGATGATGCCATCGAAGGAGATGGAGGCCTCTTCCAGGCAGCGGGAGCAAGCGCAGATGCCCTCCGCTTGCACGTTGCCCCGCAAGAGCAACGCCCCACCGGTATTCGTCACTTCCACGACCCACGTGCAGGGTTCTGCGAAATGGTACCCATCAGCCCCCACCGTGACCGCACCCAGCTCTGCAGCGCCCTTGAAGGTCTGGGTCTCAGCTGGCTCGAAGAGCTCTGAGGGAATGTGGATCTTCACTGGTTCCATGGGATGCATCTCCTCTCAAAGGACAGGCAAGCCGCCCGCGCAGGACGCAGACGGCTCACCGATACCTCTGTCAGATCAGGCTAGCGAGGGCTCATGGAGTTCGAGTTCAGGCGGTCCCGAACCCGACGAACCTGGGATAACACGTTGTCCAGGCTCTGCTCCACATGACCGAAGACCTCATCAGCATAGTCTTCGGCACCCGCCCGCGTCTCGCGCTCGAGCTCACGGGCATCAGCCATGATGGTCTCCGCCTGCTGTTGGGAGATACGGACGATCTCCTGCTCCGAGGCGATGGTCATAGCCTGGCTCCGCGCATCTTCGATGAGGCGGTTCGCCTCGTCCTCGGCATCTTCCAGAAGAGCCTGGCGCTCCCGCACGATCTGGCGAGCCTGGGCGAATTCCCCAGGGAAGATATCACGGATCTCATCCATGATCTCAAAGGCGGCGGAGATATCCACCTGTCTCATGTTGCTCTTGCCGAAAACCGTCTTAGAGTCTTCCAGCAGTATGGACAGCTCCTCAAGAAGCCCCAATACTCCTGTCTCGTCCATATCAGTCCTTCCTTGAACGCCTTTGCGAAGGCTCATTCGCGAAAGCCCGTTGCCTCAAGCGTGGTCTTGCGTCTGCCCATGCATAGTAGCAGACGGACAAGAGATTCTAACATGGACACCCCGAAGTCTCAAAGCACAGGGGCGCCCTTAGGCGCAACGGCTCCATGACAGGTAGTCAAGGGCTGTCTTGCCGTAGCGCTTCTGGCGGATGCCGCAAAGGCCCGCTACCTCAGGAAGACCAGCAGATGAGGCAGCCCGCTCATAGACGATGAGCGCATCATCCACGAGCGCACCCTCGCGCCCGGCTCGCAGGATCAGCTCGGCCACATCATCGGGAGCGGTGGCATAGGGCGGGTCCAGCAAGAGCAGCCCATAGGGAGCGAACGGACCTCCTACGCCCTGAGCGAGCACGTCCCGACGCAGGACATCCCCCCTGTCCTCCGCATCGACCAATGCCAGATTGGAACGAACGCAATCCAGCGGTCCCTTCCCCTGGTCGAAGAACTGCACGTGACGCGCTCCTCGGGAGAGCATCTCCAACCCCAACGCCCCCGACCCCGCGAAAGCGTCACAGACCGAAACCCCTTCCAGACCACCGAGCAAGCTGATCACCGAACTGGCCAGAGCCTCTCGCACGCGATCGGTAGTGGGACGCGCCACGTCTGCCGGACAGCCGATGAGCCGACCCCCGAAGCTTCCCGCCACGATCCTCAGAGCACCCGTCATCCGCCGCTCACCATCCCTTCCTCAGCGAACATCATCCGTACCTCATGGGCAAGGGCCGCCACGTCCTCCCCTGCCAGATCAGGATCAGCTTCGAGGATGGCCCGGGCATCCTCATGGGCCGCTTCGATGAGCGCTGCATCCTTGATCACGTTCACCAGCTTGAGCGCGCTGGTTCCCGATTGCTTGTTCCCCAGGATATCCCCCTCGCGGCGCAGGGACAGGTCATAGCCTGCGATCTGGAAACCGTCATCGCTCTGGACGAGGGCCGCTAGACGCGTGAGCGCGGCAGGTTGCGCGCTCGAGGACACCAGATACACCTGGGCATCCAGATCAGCGCGCCCTACCCGCCCCCGCAATTGATGGAGCTGGGAGAGACCGAAGCGATCCGCATCCTCCACGATCATCACCGTGGCCTCAGGCACATCCACACCCACCTCGATCACCGTGGTGGTGACCAAAACCTGCACTTCCCCGGAGACGAAGGCATCCATGGCCTGGCGCTTCTCTTCCGATGTCATGCCACCGTGGAGCAGGCCCACCTCATAGGCAGCGAACACCGTAGAGGCCAAGCGACGCGCCTCCGCGATGGCAGAGGTGCCGTCGTGAGCGTCGAAGTCCCCTTCATCCTCTATCAGGATATCCGGATGGTAGGCTTCGTCCTCATCTCCCGCCTGGCGCTTGGGGCGCTTCTCCTCCCCCTTGCCCACCAGCGGACAGACCACATAGACGCGTTCTCCCCGCTCCAGGGCCTCTTGGGCAGCATCATAGGCCACGCCCCGCTGGCGGCGCTCCAAGGCGAAGGTCTCGCGGCGGGATCCTCTTCGGGGCTTCTGGCGCAGATAGGAGCAAGTGAGGTTGCCGAACAGGGTGAGCGCCAGGCTGCGCGGGATGGGAGTAGCCGTCATATAGAGGGCATCTGGCGCATCCCCCTTGTCCAAGAGCTTCGCTCGCTGGCCCACCCCGAAGCGCTGCTGCTCATCGATCACCACGAAGGAGAGGCTTCGGGCCACCACATCATCCTCGATGAGCGCATGGGTGCCGATGAGTGTATCGAGTTCTCCGTCAGCGAAGGAGGTCAAGAGACGCTTGCGCTCAGGAGCTGGCGTGGAGCCCGTGAGGAGCCCCCAGGAGATGCCCGCTTGGTCGAAGAGCGGACCTAAGGTCTTGGCATGCTGCTGGGCCAGGATCTCCGTAGGCGCCATGAGCAGGGATTGACCGCCGCTATCCGCTGCAGCTGCCATGCCGAAAGCGGCCACGATGGTCTTGCCTGTGCCCACATCCCCTAAGACCATGTGATCAGCCGCCCGCTTCGCAGCCATGGCTGCGAAGAGCTCCTGGATGGTTCGGGATTGGTCCTGGGTCAGCTCGAAGGGCAGGCACTGGTGCAAGCTGCGGACACGGGGACCGTCCGTGGCATGCTGCCAGACCGCACCACCCTTCGGCTCACGGCTTCCTTGCTGCATGAGGTATAGCTGAAGGCAGAGCACTTCCTCGTAGATCAAGCGCTCCTTGGCCTGAGGGATATCATCCATGGTGCGCGGACGATGGATGCGCTCAAGGGCCGCACCGCGGGAGATGAGGTTGCGCTCATCCCTGATCGAGGCAGGGAGGGGATCGAGCATGCCGCGGGTCTCATCCAAAGCCGCCTCTACGATCTTGCGGATCACCCCAACGGTGAGCTTTCCCGATGCCGGATGGATCGCCAGCACCTTACCGGAGATGCCCTCGTCCTCCAGTTCCTCGAAATAAGGATTGGTCATCTGCTTGAAATCATAGCCATCAGCCACTTTGCCGGATATCGCCAGCCTCATGCCAGGCTTGAAGCGCTTTGCCAGCCAAGGCATATGGAAGAAGGTGACGGTCATGACCCCGGTAGCGTCCCGCACGTCCAGCTCCACGATGGAAAGACGGGTGCGCGTGCGCTTGGGAGTGACGCGGTCTATCACGCACGCGATGGTGCAGACGCTGGCGATGGGTGCCTGGGATATGGTGCATACGCGGGAGAGGTCAAGATAGCGTCGGGGGAAATGGGTCAGCAGATCCCGTACGGTGCGGATGCCCAGCTTCGCCAGAGCCTGAGCGCGCGCCGATGAGACACCTTTGATAGAGGTGACCGATGAGCTCAAGGCGAGCGTAGCCTCGAGCCTATCGGGGCTTCCTGGATCCCCTGAAAGCCTCCGAGAGCTATTCAAGGGAGAAGACAACGGGATAAAGCGGCTGCCCACCGTCTTGGATATCCATCTCCAAGTCAGGATAGGCATCCTGGATAGCGGCTTCCAGCTGCTCCAACTGAGCATCGCTCAGATCCTGACCCGCCAGGATCGTCATGATGTCCGCATCCGCCGCATCCATCTTGCCCAGGAGCTGCATCACCGCGCTGTTCACGTCTTGGGCCACTGCATCGATGGAACCGCCTGCGATGCCGATGACATCTCCGCTATGGATGGGGTTACCCAAAGAATCCTTCGAATCCTTGATGGCGATGGTCACCTCACCGGTCTTCACCTCTTGAGCCGCTTCTGCCATGGCAGCCACGTTCTCCTCAAGGCTGGCATCCTCATCCACGGCGAAGAGAGCCGCGAAAGCCTGCGGGACGCTCTTGGTGGGAACCACGCCGCAATCCTTCTCAGAGAGGGTGCAGGCACTCTCAGCAGCCATGATGATGTTGGAGTTGTTCGGAAGGATGATGACCGCATCCGCGTTCACCTTCCCTACGGCTTCCAGCAGGTCCTTGGTGGAAGGATTCATGGTCTGGCCGCCCGAGACGACGATATCCACCCCTTGGCTCTCCAGGATCTTGCGCGTCCCTTCTCCGGCCGCCACAGCTACGAATCCTAAGGGCTTGCGCTCTTCTCGCTGCTCAGAGGCTATCTTGCTCACCCTATCCTGGGATTGCAGGTCCATGTTGTGGATATGCACCTCAGAGATCTGCCCCTGGCTCAAGAAGTACTTGAGCACCTGGTCGGGGGTGTTGGAATGGACATGCACCTTGAACTTCGGGGAGGCCCCTACGCACAGTTCGCAATCCCCCATGGTCTGTAGGAAATCAAGAGCCGCTTCAGGGTCGAGGGTGTCAGAATCCACCAGGAACTCATTGCAATAGCGGTATTCCGACCCCTCCCAATCATTGATCTGCTCTATCTCCACCTTGGGACCGAAGGCGCCCCCAAGGGTGATGTCCTCGATGTCCAAGGGAGCCTTCCCCAAAAGCGCAGCGGCGAAGGAATCCAAGAGGATGGCCAAGCCGAAGCCACCTGCATCCACCACGCCGTTCTCCTTGAGCACTGCGAGGAAGTCTGGCGTGCGCTGCACGGAGGCATAGGCCTCAGACACGATGGCCTCCATGGCCGCATCCGTATCAAGCCCCAAAGCGGCAGCATCCTTCGCCGCCTTGGCCGTATCTCTCAGCACCGTGAGGATGGTACCCTCCACGGGCTTGCGCACTGCCTGGAAGGCCACCTCTTCAGCCTTCTGGAAGGAAGCGGCTATGGTCTCGGTGTCGAACTGATCCAGCCCTTCGCTCCCCTCGCAGAGGCCGCGGAGGATCTGGGAGGTGATGACACCGGAATTGCCCCGGGCTCCCATGAGCGCACCCTGGATGATGGCCTTGCGCACCGCCTGACCGTCGGCATCTGAGCCGAGGGAGCGCAGGTTGTTGACCACGCTCTCTATGGTGAGCGACATGTTGGTACCCGTATCCCCATCGGGGACCGGGAAGACATTCAAACGGTTGATCTCTTCCTTGCGCTGGGTGAGGGCAGCCGAGGCACTGGCGATGGCGTTGAGGATCTGGGCAGGTTCATAGGTCTTGAGCATGAGGGGATTCTCCTAATGGGGGGCGTGAGCCGTGACGAGATGCATCTGCATCAGACGATCTAGGACAGGCTATCTGACCTTGATATCTTGAACATGCACGATGACCTCGCTGATGGGAACCTGTGCATACTCGTTGAGGGCGAACTTCACTTGATCGGAGAGGTTCTGGGACACCGTGGAGATATTAGTGCCGTATTCGATCACCACGTAGAGCTCTACCTTGATCCCCTCCTCCTGGGGAGTGACCACGATGCCGCGGCGCAAGCGCGAGGCAGGGAGCAGCTTGGCGAATCCATCTGCTGCATTGGGGGCCGTCATGCCCACTACTCCATAGCATTCCAGGGCAGCGTAGCCCACTATATCCGCGAGGACATCATTGGCAACATGCAGTTCTCCGAGGACCCTCTCTGCCATGATGCTCCTTTCTCCAACTTGAACCCGCAACCAAGCGAGGTCGTAGGGTGTCTATTGATGGGCAACGGACGATAAGCCATCATCTGATGCCTTTGTTCAAGCTAGTATAGCGCAAGGAAGACAGGCGCATCCTCCGGCCCATCGAACCGAAGCCATGAAGACATTGGCATCCCACCCAAGATATGTGCTATAGTTTGCTGCTGCTGTTGTAAACCGAACAGGTTCACCCCTGAGAGCAAATAGGAGCAAGCTATGTCACAGGTATGCGAAGTCTGCGGTAAGAAGCCTTCATTCGGGCACAACGTGAGCCACTCCCATAGGGTCACGAACAGGATCTTCAGGCCCAATGTGCAGAAGGTCACCATCAAGGACAAGAACGGCCATGTGCGCAAGGCTCGCGTTTGCACCAGCTGCATGAAGGCCGGGAAGGTGGAGCGCGCCTAGGATCGCCCACCGCCCTAGCATCTCGAAGAAGCATCGAAAAGGCCCCCGGATGGGGGCCTTTCTCATGTCAACGCTCTCAGCAGGAGCGAAGGCGCTCTAACCCTCTAGGATGAGCAGACGCTTGCAGATGGGGCAGAAGGCCACCGGGGCCTGGGAGCGCAGCTCTATCAGACGCCCCGGATCGATACCTGCCCGGCACACCCCGCAGCGGCTGCCCTCCAGCTTGCCTACCACCACGCACCCCATGCGCTCAGAGGTGTCTCGGTAGGCGTCGGCCAATTCCGCGCTGATGGCATCAAGGAGCTGATCGCGCTCAGCGGATGCCTGGGAGATGTCCGTCTTGAGACGCCCCCCCTCGCGCTTGAACTCATCGGTTGCTTGGGCTTCGGTGGTATCCAGGGCATCCAAAGCACCGATGACCTGCTCTTCCAGTGCCAGGATCTTGGCGTGCTCGGCATCTATCTGGGCCATCTCCTCTGCCAGCACTTGACGGCGACGGAAGATGCCATCCAGCTCTTTGGTACGCGCCTCGACGTTACGATAATCACCACCCGCTGCTTCGATGGCCGCCTGGACTCCCTTCTCCTTCTTCTCCAGAGAGGCGTCCTCGTCCTGAACGCGGGTGCGCTTCTTGGCTGACTCTTTCTTGAGGGAGCCGATCTTGGCAGCCTTGTCCTCAAGGGCAGCACGCTTGGTGCGACACTCCAAGATGACCTGCCGCTGGGGAAGCTCTTCCAGATCCCGGGTCATGTGCATGATATTGAAGTCAGCTTGCTGTGCCGCGAGCAAGGATTGGATCTCTGTGGGGGTTGCCTGCACGATTCCACCTTTCGCGAACGGAAGCATCACTGCACCCAATTCTAGCGCAAACGATCGCGCGAGTCGTGCGGATGGGCAACGCTATAGGCGAATGCTCTCTGGATAAGACCAGCGCTCCGTTTGATCTAGGATGACGATATCCTCCGAGGAGAGCCCGAAGCTGGCCGTAGCATCAGCCAACACCGCCGTGAGGGGGAATTCGCTCAGATCGTGACCCAGCTCGATGATGCAGAGCCCGGCCTCAGAGAACTCGAGGGCCTCATGGTACTTGACCTCTCCGCAGATCAAGCAGTCAACGCCTGCTGCCAAGGCCTGCTTGCCCAAAGAGCCTGCGCTTCCCGTAGCGCAAACGACCCGGGCCACGGTGGAGCTGAAGCTACCCCACACCCGGGGCGCCCGTCCGAACACGGAAGTGCAGCGCGCAGCGATATGGGCAAGCGCCTCCGGCTTGCCGCCTTCAGTGCTCACCTTGCAGACCTGGCCGTAACCAAGGGCAGGGCGCTTCTCCAAAGGCGCGAGCACCTTCCCCGTATAGCTGAGCCCCAGAAGCTTCGGGAGGATGACCTGGGCCTGCTTGCTGACATCAAGGGAAGTATGGAAGGCCATGAGGGCCACACCCGAGCGGATGGCCGCGAAGACACCGGCGCCGGGCGAGAGGGCAACGGATCGTTCAGGAGCGAAGGAGGCCGGCGGGTCCAGATAGGCAGGATGATGGGTGAGGAGCACGTTAGCCCCTGCCTTCGCTGCCTCTTCGATGGCGTCCACCGTGGGGTCCAGCGTGATGGCTACCTTGGTGATGGGCAGGGCACGCTCCCCCACCAACAGGCCGCACCTGTCCCAGCTCTCAGCGGTGTCAGCGGGAAAGAGCTTCAACAGCTGCTGTTCAAGCGCACCTATGGTGCGCACCTTATCGGACTTGGCTAGGATGCGAGAGCCCTGCTTCACCAGAGCATCCGTAGCAGCTGTGAGAGCCCGCGCTGCCTTCTTCGGCCGATTCTCCCCTTTGGAAGCGGACTTGGCGGACCTCTTGTCTTTCTTATCCTTGGCCATGGGAAGCTCCTTGCTCGCGCATGAAGTGTGCTTTATCGGTCTAAGGAGATGCTACGCCTATCTCCCGTGGAAGTGGGTACGGTCACGCAGTTGTAACCTGCTTCTTGCATCAGCCGATAGCCTCGGCGGATATCTCGAGCCACATTCGCAGGCAGATGGGCATCCGTCCCCACCGTACAAGGCACCTCCGCTCGAGCGAAAGCAGCCAGAAGGGCAGGAGCGGGAAAGGGCTCTTCGCAGGCATAATAGGACCCAGAGGTGTTGAGCTCTATCATCCGCCCTCCCGCTCGAGCCGCTTCAGCCATCTGCTCGTAGAGAGGCTCCAAGGCGAACGAGGGGTAGCGGTCGAATTTCTTCGCGAGGTCAGGATGGGACATGATATGGAAAGGAAGGGAATCATCCGCTGCCGCCTGGCACCAGAGCTCAATGTAGCGGCGCCAGATGACATCCGTTGCTCCCGGCTCTTCCCAGCGGTCCCGTTGAGCCGGGTCATCGAAAGGCCAACGATCCACGAAATGGACGGACCCGAGGATCAGGTCGAACCGATCCAAGCCCATGGCCTTCAAGTCCCGATCCTCATCTTGCCCCAGATAGTCAAGCTCTATGCCCAAGAGGATATCCAAGCTCGGATGAGCGCTCCTTGCATCCAGAACAGCCTGCTCATAGAGGGGCAGCTGCTCTGAAGGCACCGAGAGATAGCCAACGGGGTCGAAGGCGGCAGAGAGCGGGAAGTGATCCGTGAAGGCCAGCGTGGTCAGGCCGCAACGTTCGGCTTCGGCAACGTAGGCTTCCACCTCCCCTTCCCCATGGCCGCAGAATCCGGTATGACAATGGGTGTTCACCAATTCGGTCAATGCTCAACCCTTCCAATCCAAGACCTTCGGCACTGCCTCTAAGAGCGCCTCGGCCTGTTCCATATCCGTGAATCGTCCGAAGGAGATGCGAAGCTCTGTTTGAGCCTCATCGGCACCAAGGCCGCAAGCGCTCAGAACATGGCTCGGCTTCAAGCTGGACGAAGAGCAAGCGCTCCCTCCTGATACAGCGAAACCGAGAGCGTCGAAGCGCAGTACCGCCGTCTGGCTCTCGATGCCTTCGAGCAGTACGCAGACCACATTGGGAAGGAAGTCCTGGCTCCCCACGGGGCATTCCACTGCCGACTGGATGCGGTCCAAAGCAGAGAGGCGCTCATAGAGCCTATCGCGTATCTGTCGGAGCCGAGCGCTCTCAGCCTCCACATCGGCTGTAGCTACTGAGGCAGCTGCCGCGAAGCCCATCGCCCCGCAGACGTTCTGAGTGCCGCAGCGCCTACCACCCTCTTGACCACCCCCCAAGATGAAGGGGGTGAAGGGACAGCGTCGCTTCAGATAGAGAGCGCCCACACCGTAAGGGCCTCCGATCTTGTGGGCAGAGAAAGAGGCAGCATCCACATCCATCTCCCGAAGATGGACGGGCATCTTCCCCAGCCCCTGCACAGCATCGGTATGGAAGAGTGCCCCTGATCGGTGGGCAGTGGCCGCCAGCTGCCGGATAGCCTGGATAGAGCCCACCTCCGAATTCGCCAGCTGGATGCTCACCAAGACCGTCTCAGGCCTGAGCGCCTCCTCAAGGGCGGAAACGCTGATGAACCCATCGCGGTCAGGCCGCAGATAGGTCACCTCGAAGCCCTGAGATGCTAGGCGGCGAGCTGGCTTCAACACTGCTTTATGCTCTATCTGAGACGTGATGACATGGGGGATGAACGTCCCGCTCATCTTCCGCGCCCGCTCTTCGAAAGCAGCCCGGGCTATCCCTTCCATGGCAGCATTGTCCGCCTCGGTAGCGCCAGAGGTGAAGATGATCTCATCGGGGCGAGCCGCCCCCAGGGAAGAAGCGAGGCTGCGCCGTGCCCCCTCCAGGGCCTTGAACGCCTCCCTGCCGGGCCGTGAGAGGGAATTCGGGTTGGCGTTGCCCAGGATAGACCCAGGGCCCGCTGTAAGGTAAGGCTCCATGGCCGCCAATGCTTCAGGCACCATGGGTGCCGTAGCAGCGTAATCGAAATAGAGATAACCTTCCGCGCGCTCAAGCATCTTGGCTCATTCCCTGGGCGATGCTCCGCAGGGCAGCAGGAACGCTTCGAGGGTCAGGGGCTTTGAAGAAGGCATTGCCGCAGACCACGCAATCCGCTCCCGCGTCAGCCACGGCCTTCACCGTTGACGCCCCGATACCCCCATCCACTTGGATGAGAAGGCTCGTGTTCTGATCCTGGGCCATCTGGCGTACCTGAGCCACCCTGTCATCAGACCCTTCGATGAAGGACTGGCCCGAGAACCCCGGCTCCACGCTCATGATGAGGACCATATCCGCTTCCCTGATGAAGGGCTGGATATCTGCCAGATCCGTAGCGGGCTTCACAGATATGCCCGCACGGGCGCCCCCTTCATGGATGAGGCGAATGGCCTCGTGGGCCTCTTCTGCGCTCACGGCTTCCCGGTGGAAGGTCACGATGTCAGATCCAGCCTCAAGGAACCAAGGGATCTGCCGTAGGGGATTCGACACCATGAGATGGGCATCTAAGGTCTTTGAGGTGATGCGATGGAGCGCTTGGACCAAGGGGACCCCCATGGTGATGTTAGGCACGAAATGGCCGTCCATCACATCGATATGTACCCAATCCGCATGAGCCTCCTCTAGAAGGCCTATGGCTCCGGCAATGTCTTCGAAATCAGCCGAGAGGATGGAAGGAGCGATGAGCAAGGGGTTTGACACGGTCTCTCCTAGGGTCAGATACGGGCGGTCACGGTGCTCTGCGGTCATCCACGTTGGGACTATGATACAGTTTCTTGCAGCCTTGCACCGAGCAAGAGAGGAGCGGGTCTATCTATGGGAGCCTCCAATGCCTACGCCACCCCCTGGGGACCCATGCTCATCCGCGAAGACGAGGGGCGCATCTGCCTCGTCTCGTTCTCCCCTACCCCTGAGGAAGACGATAAGCGTCCGAGCACCCTTACCAACGCTTGCGCGAACCAGCTCCTTGAATACCTGGCAGGAAAGCGACGGGTGTTCGATGTGCCGCTTGCCCTTGATGGCACAGGATTCGAACAGGCGGTCTGGCAAGCGGTGCAGGCCGTTCCCTACGGTCAGGTATGCACCTGCACGGATATCGCTCGCGCCATAGGGCAGCCCACCGCTCACCGGCAAGTGGGCCGAGCCGCTGCTGATTGCCCGCTGACGCCCCTCGTGCCTGCGCACCGGATCAAGACCCTGGACGATGCCCTCTCCCTGCGCTTCCGCCAGATAGAGGGAACCGCCTGATAGTCCTTAAGAGCGTCAACCTCTTGCTCTGTGCATCCTGAGGCGCAAAGCACGTACTCTCAGGAGTATCCCAGCAGCATCATTGCTCTGGACTCACGCAGGTGATATACCAACCATCATCGCCTTTTTCTATCTTAAGATCTACATTGAATAGACTCGTTTCACCTTGATCTGAAGGCAGGTAAGACTCGAAGACTACTTGGACCCTCATTTCTCCGGCATCATTTTCGATATGGATCGTCTTTGCATCTACTCGTTTTACTTTGTACTGCAATACGCCTTTCTCGTCGCATACAGGTCTGAAGTAATCCAAAGGCGCCTCGTACTCATAAAAAGATAATGGGGCATCGTTTCTTGCTTGGAAAATGGATTCCATGATCTCATTTTCAGCCTCCATGGTTTCCTGATCCTTGCTCAAAAAGCTGCACCCCACAATGCACGATCCCCATGAAACCAAGATGACTGCGAGCATGGATAAGCGGAGCGCGAACTCAGCTCTGTGAGGGCCACGCGGCATGGATATCCCTTTCAAATAGATGGAACGTATAGCGGACGATGATCACAATATAATGCAGGAGGATATGACAGCTGAACCACATCTGATATCTAAACTGGGATATGAATATCCGAGATGATCCATGTGTCGCTCTCATGATAAAGATCGACACAACGAGGACTACTGTTATTTACAGGCTATTCATCTTGCCATTCATACTCACTTTATCCTCACTACCACAACGCCCTCTTCGCTTTCTTAAGCGTTCCTAAGGAATCGATCGAATCTGCTCAGTGAGTTTTTGCATAGTGTAGATGCGTTGCGCGAAGACCACGCGCAACATGTTCATTGCGGTACCAGCCGGGTAACCTAACGTACAGGGTTCATCCGAGTGCACCATCGGACGAATCTAGATCCGCCCCTACAGCAACCTGACATGCATGGTTTATTCAATGGAAACCTGACATGTCCTGCGTAGGGGTCGAACATGTTAGACCCCGAACGCCACATCCCCGAACACCCCGCAGGTATGCACGGGTCACGACCCGTATCCCGCTGCGACAGCAGCAGCTATTAGTTAGGCGGCGGGAGGAGCTGTCAGGAGAATCAACCTCTTGCGCCGCGCACGTTTGAGCGCAGAGTACGTATGATCAAGAACGCACCAGAAAGCATCCGTTTCATATTCCTATTCTGATGTTAAAGCGAAGTCCACGTTTTACAAAGGAAACGAACCTCGACCCATCCTTCTCCTGCGTTTTTGAATTTGTCGGAGACGGATTATCCAGCCCAAGATCGTCAGCAATTTCGGTTATGGCATCGCCAAGCTCTTTCAAATCCTTCAGAGTCAGATAAATGCAGAAGTATTCCGTATCTTTAATGGCGTTGTCGCCGATGACGGTTCCTGCACCGAACATCATCTCTTCGCATTCTCGATCCGCTTCGAGTTCTTGCCGAAATCTTTCATAAGCACTTCTGACTTGATCGCATCTTTCAGCAGCTCCCAGATCATCGCGAGCGGTTTCTAGGAAGATGCTGGATTCATCTTCGATAACACCATATGCACGTTTGATGATCTCGAATGCGGTCCCCAACACATCATCTGCATTGTCCTCTAGCATTTCCCAAGGATCAGCATCTATGCGAACGTTAATGATGTCGAGATCTCGATCAACGAATGGGATACCCGACTTCCCATCACAGCATTCTATAGAAAGATCATTGAATCTCCGCCCATAGATGTATTTATCGATCACGTAAAAGAAAATGGATTTCATTGCAGGGTTAAAAACAAATGCTGCACTCTGCCTTTTCTTAAGCCAGTCGAATATGGCTGTGCTTTTAAGTAACGGATCACGCAACGACTCTGCTATTTCACGCTCGGTTAACAAACCCAAGGTAAATCCAAAACCTGTAAATGGCATATCAGATGAAATCTGAAACGCATCAAGGGAGTCCGGATCTGAAAGATTCCAATCCAAGATTTTGAGCGCTTCTTCTGGCATGACAGCGAATTCTAAATCGCTTTCCCACTCATGCCAATCATGAAGATAATCCCGAAAATGATCATATAACGTTTCTTCGCTGTTGGACAACTTGAGATAATCCGCATCTCGTTGATATGTGCTGTCAATGAAGTTCTTGAAATCAATGAACCTCCCCTCAGTGAAATTGAGATAGATATCCTGGGTAAGGTAATATGACCCTACTGAGCGTATCTTTCCAGTTGCACGTATCATTCCACCCTCATCTCAGTTGCCCAGCCAATTTCAGCAAGCCATTCCTTCTCATCGTTTGTTAGCGTATGACTAGCACTCCCTTTACGATGAATACAATGGGGTTGTTCATAATAGGTTCACTTGCATAGCATCTGAATAGGCGTATCCAATATATACCTAGATAAAGATGCACTACTCCGATGATCTGTATATGTTTCTCGTCCGCTTTCATCAGATGAAATGAATTTCAATTCGACTGTCTCCTGCGGCCATGTGTCACTGATAAAAGGATACCCATCCAGTTGTACGATTGCTCCATCTTCGATAAAAAGCGCAAATCCGCATACAAGACGGTTGCTTTTATCAATACCAACCAGCCCATCTACTCTTGCATACTCAATTTCTGGGGATATTATTCTTGTAAGAGGATCCACTTCAAAATCAACGAATATTCCATACCCATCTTCTCGGATACTCAAAACTCTCGCAGAGGAAAACTGGCAGCGTAAGGCTGAGAAAAACTCACACTCATCCACTAACAGCATCTCAACCACAGGCCGATATAGACTACTGATACTTCTCGTGTCAATAAAACTCATCACAACACATCCCTTCGAGAAGCATCGACTAATAAAACCTCTCCATTGGTCGTTCTCCAAGTAGCATCAAACTCTTCACCGTTCACAGTAATTCGCGTCCACTCGGTAGTTGTATAGATCTTCGTCTTCTCAATATGTTCAATCAACTCATCTTCTATCGCACGATATGCTTTTTCCTTATCCCGATCCCTTCCCCGTGAGGGGTTGAGGCCGATTCCGCAGGCCGAGAAAAGCGTGATATAAGCGAAGCATCACGTCTTTTCGAGAGCCGAGGCCTAAGGCCGAACGCCCCTTGCGGGGAAGGGTATCGATCCCGGGCACAAAAAAGGGCGGATCACGATCCGCCCCTACGCACAACCATGCATGCAGCCCAGGGCCGACCGCGGTCGGCCTTTGCGCACAACCTGTCATGCTACCCAGGGGCGAGCACGGTCGGCCCTTACGAATCCAGAATGTAAGGTACTACCTATTCGTCTACTTTGAGGATGGCCATGAAGGCCTCTTGGGGCACCTCTACATTGCCGATGGCCTTCATGCGCTTCTTGCCAGCCTTCTGCTTCTCCAGAAGCTTCCGCTTGCGGGTGATGTCACCCCCGTAGCATTTCGCCAGCACGTCCTTGCGCTTGGCCTTCACGGTCTGTCGCGCCAGCACCCTGCCACCGATGGCGGCCTGGATGGGCACCTCGAACATCTGGCGAGGGATGATCTCCTTCAGCTTATCCGTGAGGACGCGTCCGCGCTCATAGGCCTTATCCTTATGCACGATGAAGGAGAGGGCATCGATGGGCTTGCCTGCCAGCAGGATGTCAAGCTTTACGAGGTCTGAGGGCTTATAGCCCATGAATTCGTAGTCGAGGCTAGCGTAGCCCTTCGTATTGGATTTCAGCCGGTCGAAGAAATCCATGATGAGCTCAGAGAGGGGTATCTCCCAGAGCATCTCAACGGTGGTCTCAGAGATGTAGTTCATGGTGATGAAGGTGCCGCGCCGAGCCACGGTGAGATCCATCACCGCACCGATGTAGTCAGGGGGCACGAGGATCTTCGCCTTGAGGTAGGGCTCCTCGATGCGCTCATAGGTACCTGCCGCAGGCATGTCCTGGGGTGAATGGACTGACTCCATCTCTCCATCCCGCAGGTACACCCTGTATTCCACGGAGGGAGCCGTAGCAAGGAGGTCTAATCCGAACTCCCGCTCAAGCCGCTCCTTCACCACTTCCATGTGGAGCAGGCCGAGGAATCCCACGCGGAACCCGAACCCAAGGGCAACGGAAGTCTCCGGCTCCCAGACGAGGGCCGGGTCGTTCAATGCGAGCTTCTCCAGGGCCTCCTTCAGGGGTTCGTATTGATCCCCTTCGATGGGATACAGGCCGGTGAACACCATGGGCTTCGCTTCGCGATAGCCGGGCAGGGGATCCGTTACGCCCCCCTCTGCCAGAGTGACCGTATCGCCCACCTTGACCTGGCTCACATCCTTGAGGCCGGTGACCAGGTAGCCTACCTCTCCCATCGAGAGCTCTGGCAGGGATACCTCGACGGGGGTGCGCACACCCACTTCCTCCACAAGGGCATCCGCTCCCGTGGCCAGCATATGGATGCGATCCCCTTTGCGGATGGCACCGTCGATGATGCGGATCAGGGCCACGACACCGCGATAGGCGTCGAAGTAGCTATCGAAGATGAGCGCGCGCAGGGGGGAGGTGGCGTCCCCTACCGGCGCAGGCACGTTATAGACGATGGATTCCAGCAGGTCATGGACCCCATCCCCGGTCTTACCCGAAGCCAATACCGCATCATCTGCAGGGATGGCCAGCCCATCCTCTATCTCTTCCTTCACACGCTCCGGCTCAGCCGCAGGCAGGTCGATCTTGTTGATGAGCGGGATGATCTCAAGGTTGGCATTCATGGCCAGCATGGCATTGGCCACCGTTTGGGCTTCTACGCCCTGGGTGGCATCTACCACGAGCACTGCCCCTTCGCACGCGGCCAAGGAACGGCTCACCTCATAGGTGAAATCAACGTGACCGGGGGTATCGATGAGGTTCAATTGATAGGTCTGGCCGTCATCGGCCACGTATTCCACCCGCACCGCCTGGCTCTTGATGGTGATGCCGCGCTCTCGCTCGATATCCATGGTATCCAGCAGCTGCTCTTGCATGTCGCGCTCAGCCACCGTCCCGGTCTGCTCTAGGATGCGATCAGACAGCGTTGACTTGCCATGGTCGATATGGGCGATGATGGAGAAGTTCCGTATGTTCTGAGGGTCTGTAGCCATGGATCCTTCACAAGTTGGATGGTCTTTGCACATTTTCTTCGTGACAGCGAAGCTGCAGTGCGCTATTCTATCGCATCAGCGCTGAGCGATGGCCTGTGCATACCGCACGATCCGCAGACATGGCTGCATGAAGGATGGCTGTTGCTGGCGGCCTTGCAGGACAAGGCGCCCGTACCGAAAAACCAGGGGATGGGCAAACGGCAGACCGTGACGGTCTGTCCTTTCGCTGTCCTGCCATGCCACCAGCATCTTCCTCCCCTTCGCCACCTCTTCTACGGATAGCTGTCTTGAGGCGTAAGACCAAGGTTCGTATATCAGAGAGGAACGAAGAAGACCATGGCGAACATCAAGTCCCAGAAGAAGCGCATCATCACCAACGAGAAGGCCCGCATGCGCAACCGTGCGGTCAAGAGCGAGCTGAAGACTGCTAGCCGTCGCGTGCGCGAGGCCGTTGAGGCCGGGAACGGTGCCGAGGCCTACGCTGCCGTCTGTGCTGCCTGCCGCCTCATGGACAAGGCAGTCTCCAAGGGAGTCATCAAGAAGAACCAGGCTGCCAACCGCAAGAGCGGCCTCACGAAGCTGGCGAACACCGTCATCACCGATGCCGATCGCAGCGCCTACGAGAAGCCGAAGGCCAAGGAAGTGGCCAAGGGCAACAACAAGAAGAAGGCTGCCAAGGAAGCCCGCGTGGCTGCCATGAAGGAGAAGGAAGCTGAGAAGGCAAAGCGCCGTGAGGCCCAGATGAAGCTCGAGGAGAAGGCCAACGCCCGCAAGGCCAAGGAGGCCGAAGAGGCAGCCAAGGCTGAAGCCGAAGCAGCTGCGGCCGAGGCCGAGGCATTGGATGCCGAGACGGCTGAAGAGGCCCAGGCTGACGACGAAGCGGCTCAGCCCGAGGAGTAAACCCTCATTCCGTGGATGCGGCTTACGGCTGCATCCACGCGGACAGGAGATGAGCTCTTGTCCCTACGGGGCCACTACCCCGATCAACCAATCTCTCAGAGCGGCGCTGGCATCGGCGCCGCTCTTCATATCGCGCTCGCATCGAACGGCCGAGGTGAGCGCCTGCCGCAGCTCCTCAGCCGAGTAGTTCCGCACCCAGCGGTCATGGTTCTTGATCTTCCAGTCTGGCACCTTGAGCTCTCCGGCTGCCTGAGCCTTGTTCCCTCCCCGGGCTAGCACCGCCCTCACGCAGATCAGCTCACGGATGCGGGAGATGCATATCCCCAATAGAGAAAAGGGGCTTGCACTGGGCATCTTCCCGATGACCGCCATGACCTGCTTGAGATCGCGTGAAGCCAGAGCGTCAGCCAGATCCCAGGGCTTCGCCTCCGCCTCGCGCATGACCAAGCGCTTCACATCCCCTTCGGTGATGGCATCGTTCGGGGGTTGGGCAAGGGCGATCTTCTTGAGCTCGTTATCAAGCCGAACGGTGTCCTCGCCCAGCAGCTCCACCAGCAATGAAGCAGCACCATCTGTGATGGTGACCCCATGGCTAGGGGCCATATTACGGACATGCTGGGCCATATCCCACTTCTTCGGCCGAGCACAATCGATAACCGCCGATGTCCCCAGAGATGCCACCGCCTTGTAGAGCCGCGTGTTCTTCGCCAGCTTCTCCGCCAACAGCAAGAGCACGGTGGTCTCAGCCGGTGCAGCCAAGTAGGCCACCAGCTCCTCGGCATCGGCCTTCTTGAGCTTCTCGGTATTGCTCACCACCACCAACCGCTTCTCGCTGGCGAAGGGAAGCGTCTGGCAGGCCGTGGCTATGGCAGAGCCTTCGGCATGCTCACCATCGAAGGTATCTGAGTTGAACGAGAGGTCACCCAGCTTCTCCAGGCGCGTGCGCATGCGGCGCAGGACCGCCTCTCGTTTGAGAGCGTCATCCCCCACTACCAGATAAGCAGGCAGCAGCGCTTTGTTCGTGGTATCAGCCATAGGGATATGATAATCCAACCCGTCTCTCAAGGAGCGCTTCGCTCCTGGGCGTTCACGGTCAGGCGCTCTTCGGTGAACGTGACGGTCACCGCTCCGTCCTCATCCGTACGGAAGACATGGCTGCCCGCTTGATCCAACTGCTGGAGCACCTCCTCCGATGGGTGACCATAACGATTCCCTTCCCCCACGCTGATGATCGCTACCTCCGGCTTCAACAACTGCACCGTCTTCTCTGAAAGGCTCACTTTGGACCCATGATGTCCCACCTTGAGCACATCTACATCCTCAAGCCGTCCGGCTTTCGCGAGCGCCTCAAGCTGCTCCGCCTCCGCATCTCCCGTGAGGAGCGCCTTCCAATCCGCCGTGCCATCCCCATCAACATCAACGTCCGCCATGAGGCAGAGGCTATCCCCGTTGCCTCCTTCATCAGCGAACCGCTCGGGCCAGAGCACCTCCAAGGAGATGGAGCCTGCTTGGATGCGGTCTCCTTGATGTAGCCCCTGCTTCGAAGCCGAAGGCGAGCAGCGGTCCGCCAGCTGGAGAAGCCGGGTGCACTTGGCGCAGCCGCAGGTGAAGACGTCCTGAGCCATGAGGATCCGCTTCACCTCAACATAGTCCCCGAGCGAGCCCAAAGAGGCGCAATGGTCATCATCCGGATGGGTGATGATGACGGCATCCAGCTGATGCACTCCCGCCTCTCCCAGCTCGTGGCGCAGCATCCCATCAGAGTTGCCCGTATCCACGAGCATAGCTGAGCTCCCTGATCGGATGAGGAGCGCGTCTCCTTGACCGACATCCAAAGCAGTAAAGGTGTTGCCTCTTGGCAGGTTCACGATCAGGATGAAGACAGCAAGGCAACCGATGAGAACAGCACCTGAGCCGACCAGGAGCCGTTTCGTGAGCCGAGGCCACCAGATCCAGAGAAGACAGGCTGCCCCCACAGACAGGATGAGCATTGCCAACGGATCCAAGGCGCAGGCCACGGAGGCGAAGGGGATGTTCGAGAGCAGCTCTACCAAGGCGATCAACGGCCAACCGGCAAGACCAGCGAGATGCAAGGCTTGAGGTGCCAGCGCTGGAACGGCCTGTGCAGTAAGACATCCGACGAACCCGGCAGTGCAGCTCAAGGCGAAGAGCGGAGCTGCAAGAACATTCGCCACGGGTGCTATCAGAGAGGCCTGGGAGAAGAGAGCAGCTGAGGTGGGGAGCGTGAGGAGATTGGCTGAGAAGGTGAGCCCGGCAGGCTCTATGAGAAGATTGCGAAGGCGCTGCCCTGCGTGCGGGAACCAGGAGGCGAAGAGGCTTGAGAACAGGACGATCCCAAGGGTGGACCCAGCCGAGAGGAAGAGCGATACAAACCGGCAGCTGATCGGGTCCATGAGGATGAAGCCGATGATGCACAGGGCGAGGGAATTCAGAGAGGCAGACCTCCTCCGGGCGAAGAGCGAAGTCAAGGAGAGCACAGCCATGACAGCGCTGCGGATGGCGGAAAGGGGGAAACCAACGAAGACGAGGTACGCTCCCACGAAGGCGATGGATAGGAGCGCGGAGGAGACCCTGGGCACCCGGAGGGCCTTGAGCACCAACAGGAGCATCATGAGCAGGATGGAGGTATGCGCCCCTGAGACCGCTATCATATGCGCAAGGCCACAGGCCTTGAATCCGCCATAGAGGGGGTCGTCTGCTATGACCGCCCGATAGCCGCAGACCACAGCAGCCATGAGGCCGCCCTGGTCACCGCCGTAGGCCAAGATGGACTGGATGGCTTGAGCTCGAACCTCCCTTAAGCATCCCCAGAAGCCAGACAGACCTATCTCTTCCACTGTTGCCCCGGATACCTGTGCACAGACCCCCTGATCCCTCAGGCGCTCCTGGGCTTGGGCCTTCAAGGGAGAGAGATGTCCCGTTGCTTCGAGCACGGCACCGGCGAGGAAGCGCTCGTCCGCATCCGTATAGAGCCGTACCCGACAGCTTCTCCCATCCTCAGTGCGGGCAACGCAGAGGGTGGTGCACCCGAAGCTGGACTCCGTTGAATCCTGCTGTACGCGAAGCTCCTGAAGGGAGGCACCTGCTTCCGCCATCCGATACCCTGCTTGCATCTGCACCGATGCTGTGAATCCGAGGGCGGCCCCGAGAAAGCCCAGGGCCAAAGCCAATATGAGGTCCTTCTTGGGAGAGAGGATCAGCAGCGAAGCGCTGGTCAACCCAAGCACCAGGCAGATCGCCGCACAGACCGGGATCGCCTCCGGAGGCAGAACCTCGCTCAGCCCGAAGGTCACCGCTGCTGCTGCCCAGAGGGTCAGTGCGGGGATCAAGAGGAGAGTGATCCCCGGCTTGCGGGGCGTTCGCTCTAACCCGATGACCTCTACAGCCATGATCTTGGATCCAGAGGAGGTCTCAGCTCACGCAGATCTCATCCTTGATGGAAGCCAAGGTCTTCTCCCCTATGCCGCTCACCTGGGTGAGGTCTTCTACGGAGGCGAAGCTGCCATGCTCCTTCCGATAGGCAACGATCTTGGCAGCCTTGGAGGGACCGATGCCCGACACCTTCTGCAGCTCTTCCTCATCAGCCGTATTGATGTTCACGAGCCCCGGCCCACCAGCGGCAGGCGCATCCACCTCTCCCGCCATTGCCGCCGGAGCAGCTTGGGCAGCGCTCGCCACGATCACCTGCTCACCGTCCTGGACGGACCGAGCAAGGTTCACGCTCTCCATCTGTGCCTCGGGGGTGAAACCTCCTGCTGCTTGGATGGCCTCTGCCACGCGCGCCCCAGCAGAGAGCTGATACATCCCCGGCGCTTGCACGCATCCGGCCACATGGACATAGATAGAGGCTGGCTCCTCAGCCGCCTCGACGGCTGAAGGGGTTTCCTCCTGAAGCCCATCGGCCGACTGGATCTCCATACCCTCCGAAGAGGCTGTGAGGCTCATCCCAACTAGGACCAGCCCTAGGATGACGACGAAGACAGCGCCCAAGATGACCGGTTTGCTCCGCTGGCCCAGATGAAGCCGAGCCGTGAGACTCTCAGAGTACCCTTGGAATGACATGGCTTGCCTCCCCTTCGCGATTCCCTTTGATGGAAAGGGTAGTTCGGGGATCTGACAGGGATCTGCCCTCTGGGTATCAACCTTTGACCATGATCCCATCCTGCAGCTTCAGGGGATCATCGCCGGATCATAAGGGATCTGCACGGGATGGTCATACGATCGGCATCATCTCATCAAAGGATGCGAGCTGGAGGCCGAAAGCGCTCAGGAAGAGGTCAGCGCGGGCGCCGGTATTCCACGCACCGGGCCGAAGCCACTAGCTCTGAGACCCACTGGCTCACGGGCAAGACGCTCTCCGCTACCTCTACCACGGAGAGCTTACCGTGGGTCTCGGGGGAGCGAGGCATGAAGAGCGTGCAACAATCCGGAGCGTCTTCGGTGGATATCTCGAAGGTGCCGATGCGCTGAGCGGTGGAGATGATATCTTGCTTATCCGTGCCGATGAGCGGACGGAGCACGGGCATGGAGACCGCAGCGTCGGTGCAGCAGATGTTCTCTAGGGTCTGGGATGCCACTTGCCCTAGGCTCTCACCCGTGATGAGGCCCTTCGCTTTGACCTGATGGGCCAAAGCCTCCGCCACCTTGAACATGAGGCGCCGATACAGGATGACGCGCAATGGGGGCGGGCATTCCAAGGATATCTGGCGCTGATGGCTGCCCAAGGCCACCGTGAACACCCGATCGATGCAGCCCGTTCGCTCCAACACATGGGCGATGTCATCCACCAGGAACTCCGAGGCATCGCTCGTCTCCGGCGCGCCTGAGAAGTGCACCGCACAGCAGACCGCTCCCCGCTTCGCCATCTGCCAGAGGGCAACGGGGGAATCTATGCCACTGGAGAGCAGGGCCATGAGCTTACCCGAGCTGCCCACAGGAAGCCCCCCTACTCCGGGGATGCTGAAGGCATAGACGAAGGCAGCGTTCTGCACCACTTCCACATGGACCTCGACATCCATCCCCTTCATCTTCACCTGCTTGTCAGGGAAGGCATCGCAGAGGACAGCCCCCACCTGGCGGTTCATGGTCATGGAATCTATGGGGAAGTCAGTGTGGGCGCGACGCGCCTGCACCTTGAAGGTCTGGAAGGGCTGAGCCTGGGAGAGCGCCAAGATGGCAGCCTCATTGATGGATCCCAGGGTGCGGGGGCACTTGAATCCGCAAGAAGTGCGGGCAACACCGGGGATGCGTGCGACAAAGGAGGCGCAGCGCTCAGCTTCCTCCGCCAAGCAGCCTTCCTTCAGGAAGATGATGAGCCTTCCGGACACCCGATGGACCGTGACCACCGGAAAGCCATCCAGAAGGCCGAGGATGTTCTTGAGCAGCCGGGTCTCGAACTTGGACCGGTTGTGCCCCTTCAGGCCGATCTCATGGTAGTGGACCAGGATGACCCGCTGGAACAGGGAAGGTTCAGTCATTCGTTCGTCAGGTCGATGGACTCCGGATCGAATGAGACATCACCACGGGCGATCTCATTGAAGGCCATGGTGAGCGGCTTGGCATCGGCGGCCCGAGCTATCTCGATAGCAGACTGGAGCTGGATGGCACGGTCACGCTGGCCGCACATCATATCGTTGATGTCATGGGCCCGCTTGGCCGCCATGGTGCAGAGCAGGAAGCGGTCATTCTCAGCGTCGTCCAGCAGCACATCGATATCAGGGCTGATGATGCTCATAGGTAGGAACCTCTCTCACTATCTTTCGGTCTGGCCGATGTAGGTCTTCAATCCATGGAACGCTTCATCAAGGTCATCGTTCACAAGCTGATAATCATACTTCATTTTCTCGTCCAACTCCAGCCTTGCCGTTGCTAAACGCCGTTGGATGACCTCCTCGGTCTCGGTGCCGCGTCCCCGCAGACGCTCTTCCAGCACCTCCAAGGACGGAGGCAGCACGAAGACGAGCCGTGCCTCGGGCAGCTTCTCCTTGATCTGGAGGGCTCCCTGGACCTCTATCTCCAAGATGACGTCCTCTCCTGCCTTCAAGTGCTCCTCCACGGTATCCTTCGGCGTACCGTAGCAGTTGCCGCTGTATTCCGCCCATTCGATGAATCCCTCGGCTGCCGCCTTGTCCAAGAACGCATCCCGGTCCATGAAGAAGTAATCCGAACCATCCACCTCTCCTGGTCGAGGGTCACGCGTGGTGGCGCTCACGGAGACCCAGATGCCCGGCTCCTCAGCCAAGCGCGAGACGAGGGTTCCCTTCCCTACTCCCGAAGGACCGGAGATGACGAAGAGCCGTCCACGCTCGCTCATGCCAATTCCTCAGCTATCCGCTCGAAGGCCTGGATGGGATCGGGGGCATCGGTGATGGGGCGACCCACCACGATATGGGACGCACCGTTGTCGAAGGCTTGGGCCGGAGTGGCGATACGGCTCTGGTCCCCCGTCTCCGCCCAGACAGGACGCACGCCAGGGGTGACGATGTAAGCTTCCTGCCCCAGGATGGCGCGCAGCTGCGATGCCTCTTGGGGTGAGGCCACCACACCGGATATCCCCGCCTCTTGGGCCAGATGCGCCAGGGAGAGCACCTGCTCCTCCATGGGCCGCACCACTCCCGTCTGAGCCAGGGTGGCTTGATCCATGGAGGTGAGGACGGTGATCCCCAAGGTCACAGGCACATCGCTCCCGATCAGCCGGGCCCCTTCCACAGCCCCTGCCTGGGCTGCTTCCATCATGGGAACGCCGCCCACTGTCTGCATGGTGAGCATGTCGGCGCCCGTCTCAGCCGCAGAGCGAGCCGCCCCCAGCACCTGGTGGGGGATGTCATGGAATTTGAGATCCAAGAAGACGTTGTAGCCCCGGGCTTTCAGCATCTTCACCAGATCAGTGCCGTAGGCGTAGAAGAGCGTCATGCCGATCTTCACCCACTTCGCCCGTCCTGCCAGCTGATAGGCGATGGAGATAGCCTTATCGGCTTCGCAGTCAAGGGCTATGATCACCCGGTCTGTTCGCGGTATGGCATCGAAGGATGTCAGCACTGAAGGCCTCCTATCAGCTCGTTGATATCTTCCACACCCTCATCCTCACAGTAGGCTTCCATGCCCTGGAGCACCTTCATGGTGGCCTGAGGGTCCATGAAATTGGCTGTGCCCACCGCCACAGCTGTGGCTCCAGCCAGCATGAATTCTATGGCATCCTCTCCACAGGTGATGCCGCCCATGCCCAGAAGCGGGATGCTCACGGCCTGAGAGCACTGCCAGACCATCCTGAGCGCCACTGGTTTCACAGCAGGGCCAGAGAGACCGCCTACCACGCGGGAGAGCAAGGGGCGGCGGCTCTTGGCATCGATAGCCATCCCTAAAAGGGTGTTGATGAGGGAAAGGGCATCCGCCCCGGCTGCTTCAGCAGCTCGGGCTATCTCCGTCACATCGGTCACGTTAGGGGTGAGCTTGATGATGAGCGGCCGCGCTGTGGCCTGGCGGCAGAGGCTCACCACCTGGGTCACCGATCCACAGTCACAGCCCATGGTCATGCCCCCGGCATCCACATTGGGACAGGAGATGTTCACCTCGTAAGCATCCACGGGCGCATCCTCAAGAGCTTCTATCACATCCACGTATTCCTGGAAGCTATGGCCGGAGACGTTCACGATGGTAGTAGCCCCTTGACCCGCCAACCAGGGAAGCTCCTGCTCCTTCAGATGAGCCACGCCGGGGTTCTGAAGGCCGATGGAGTTCAACATGCCACTGGGCGTCTCAGCGATGCGCGGGGCATCATTGCCCGCCCAGCCATTGAGCGATACCCCCTTGGTGGTCACCGCTCCCAGCTTCGCCACGTCTACGAAGTCGGCATATTCCCGACCAGCGGCGAAGGTGCCCGAAGCCACCGTCACCGGGTTCTTCATGGCCAGGCCGCCCAGATCCACGCTCATGCTCACCATAGGATGTCCTCCGCATCGAAGATGGGGCCGTCCACGCAAGCGCGCTTGCGGCCGTCCTTCGTCTCCACCACGCAGGACAGGCACGCCCCTATCCCGCAAGCCATGCGCCGCTCCATGGACACCTGGGTGCGCACACCGGCCTCCAGAAGCATTGCGCTGGCCGCTCGCATGAGCGGTTCAGGGCCGCAAACGGCAGCGTAGTCGTACGGTCTCCCTTCCGCTTGAGCCCGTTGGAGCGCCTCTTCCACCAACAGCGTGGCAAAGCCCGCGCGGCCGAAGGTCCCGTCATCGGTAGAGCAGAGAGGAGGTGTCCTGCAGGTCTCCTCATAGCGCCTACGGCAAACGAGCGCCCCTTCGGTGGCCGCTCCCAAGATGACGTCCATGCTGATGCCGTCTTGATCGAGTTGCTGACAGAGCAGGTACAAGGGGGCGGCCCCCACACCACCACCCACGAGCAGTGCGCGGCTGGTATCGAAGGGTACCTCCCAGGAGCGGCCGATGCATCCGATCATGGAGCAGCTCATGCCCGCAGACCACTGAGCCATAGCCCGGGTGCCCGCACCCAGGACCTGATAGAGGATCTCAACGCTGCCCGCTTCCTCATCCCTATCGAAGATGGAGAACGGGCGGCGGAGGATGTGCGCCTGCTCATCCGGGATGGTCATGTGGACGAACTGCCCTGGCAGCACGTTCGCTGCCACCTCGGGACATCTCAGCTCCATCAGGTAGAGCTGACCATAGAGATGCCGGTTGGATGTCACCAACGCAGCGCTATCTTCAAGCCCCATGAGGCTCCTCTCTCCTCGTCAACGTTCCTCACACCTGTTCCCATTGAGGCAGGTCTTGGAGTGCGACCACATCCAATCCGCCCCCGCGGGCTGCTTCCATCCCTGCCGCCATGGCCTGGGCGCCGGCCAGATTCGTGATCTGGGTGATGCCGCGACGCACGGCTTCCGTGCGGATCTCATAGCCATCATCCCGGGTAGCATTGCCGAAGGGGGTGTTCACCAAGAGGACCACCTCCCCCGAGGTCATGAGATCGCGCACATTGGGTGAGCCTTCATGGATCTTGCGCACCACCTCGCACTGGATCCCCACGGCCCGTAGCGCAGAGGCAGTGCCCTCTGTGGCTACCAAGTCGAACCCTAAGCGCGAGAAGTCCCGCGCGATGGAGGTGAACGAGCGCTTGTCGCGGTCGCAGACGCTCACGAAGACCTTGCCCGTCTCAGGAAGCTCGTAATCGATGGCGAGCTGGGTCTTGGCGAAGGCGCAGGGGAAGTTCCGGGCTATGCCCATCACCTCTCCCGTGGATTTCATCTCCGGACCCAACACCGTATCAGCCCCCGGGAAGCGCCCGAAGGGCATCACAGCCTCCTTCACGCTGAAATGATCAAGCCGCCGCTCGTCTGAGGGCAGCTCCATGGCCGCTAGCTTCTCTCCCGCCATCACCCGGGCCGCCACCTTCGCCAGGGGCACGCCCGTGGCCTTGGAGGCGAAGGGTACCGTGCGGGAGGCCCGCGGGTTCGCCTCGATGATGTAGATCATCTGGTCCTTGATAGCGAACTGGATGTTGATGAGCCCCACCACGCCCAACCGCAGGGCCAACTGGCGAGCGATGGAGCGCAGGCTGGACTGCACGGATTCAGACAAAGCGAACGGAGGGGTGCAACAGGCGGAATCCCCTGAATGGATGCCTGCCATCTCTATGTGCTCAAGGATAGCACCCACATAGACATCTTCGCCATCGCAGATGGCATCAAGGTCCACCTCTACCGCCCCCTCCAGGAAGCGGTCTAGATACACCGGATGATCCGGGGTGATCTTCGCGGCCTCGGTCATGTACTTCTCCAGCTGGGCACCGTCATAGACGATACCCATCCCACGACCCCCCAGCACATAGCTGGGGCGGACCAACAGCGGGAATCCGATGCGGTCCGCCACGATGCAGGCCTCCTCGAACGTAGAGGCCATGCCGCTGGGCGGATAGGCTATCCCCAGCTCGTCCAAGATGGCAGCGAAGCGGTCCCTGTCCTCTGCCAAGTCGATGGCCTCAGGGGAGGTGCCCATGATGGGCACGCCTGCGTCAGCCAGCGGCTTCGCCAGCTTGAGCGGCGTCTGGCCGCCCAGGGTGACCACTACCCCATCAGGCTGCTCCGCTTCCACGATGTCCATGACATCTTCGAAGGTGAGCGGTTCGAAATAGAGCTTATCCGAGGTGTCATAGTCTGTGGAGACGGTCTCAGGATTGCAGTTCACCATGATGGTCTCGAAGCCCGCGTCATGCAGAGCGTAGGAGGCATGGACGCAGCAATAGTCGAATTCGATCCCCTGGCCGATGCGGTTCGGCCCTGCTCCCAGGATCATCACCCGGGGCGCCGTCTTGGGTGTCACCTCGGTCTCGACACCGTCATAGGTCTTGTAGTGGTATTCGGTGGTGCTGGCGAACTCCGCCGCACAGGTGTCCACGGTCTTCATGACGGGCAGCACGTGGAGCATCTTGCGACAGGTGCGCACCGTGGCCTCGTCCGATCCGGTCAGATGGGCTATCTGGGCATCCGAGAGCCCCATCTGCTTGCATAGGGCGAACGCTTCTGCATCCAGCTCATCCAAGCGCATCTGGGAGAGCGCCTGCTCCACCCCGATGATGTCCTTCATGCGGAAGAGGAAGATTGGGTCTATCCCCGTGGCCTCATGGAGCTCTTCCACCGTCCAACCGCGGCGCAAGGCCTCAGCCAGATAATGGATGCGCTCCGGCGTGGGTCGGCCCACGGCATCCCGGAGCTCCTCCCCATCAGGGCAGGCAGCCTCGCGCAGGGCTTTAGCGCAGCCTCCGAAGCCCGCACGCCCATCCTCCATGGATCTGAGCGCCTTGCCCAGGGCCTCTTCGAAGGTGCGACCGATGGCCATGACCTCGCCCACGGCCTTCATGCGCGTGGAAAGGGTGTCATCGGATCCCTGGAACTTCTCGAAGGCAAAACGCGGCACCTTGACCACGCAATAGTCTATGGAGGGCTCGAAGCAGGCCGGGGTGGCCTGGGTGATGTCGTTGTCGATCTCAGGAAGGGTATAGCCGATGGCCAGTTTCGCGGCTGCTTTGGCTATGGGGAACCCCGTTGCCTTGGAAGCCAGGGCCGAGGATCTTGATACCCGGGGGTTCATCTCGATGATGACCATGCGGCCATCTTGAGGATTCACGGCGAACTGCACGTTGGAGCCGCCGGTCTCCACCCCGATCTTCTCGAGCACCGCCAGCGACGCCGCCCGCATGCGCTGGTATTCCAGGTCAGTCAGCGTTTGAGCCGGGGCCACGGTGATGGAATCCCCCGTATGCACGCCCATGGGATCCAGGTTCTCGATAGAGCAGACGATGATGCCGTTGCCTTCCCTATCTCGCATGACCTCCATCTCGAATTCTTTCCAACCCTCGATGGATTCCTCCACCAGCACCTCACCCGCCGGGGAGAGGCTCACCCCCTGAGCCACGATGCGACGGAGCTCTTCTTCGCTATGAGCGATGCCACCTCCCGCACCTCCCAAGGTGAAGGAAGGACGGATGACCACGGGGTAGCCGATGGACTCCACGATGGAGAGGGCGTCTTCGACGGAGTAGGCATAACCTGCCCGAGAGGTTTCGATGCCGAGCTCTTCCATGCATTCGTTGAAGAGCTTGCGATCCTCTCCTCGCTCGATGGCTGCCAGATCGCAGCCGATCATCTCCACGCCGAATTCGTCCAACACACCCTGGCGCGCCAGATCGACAGCGCAATTGAGCCCTGTCTGACCGCCGAGCGTGGGTAGCAGCGCATCCGGACGCTCCTGTTCTATCACCTTCGCCACGAACTCAGCGGTCACCGGTTCCACGTAGGTGCCGTCCGCCAGACCCGGATCGGTCATGATGGTGGCCGGATTGCTGTTGACCAGCACCACTTCCAAACCGCATTCCTTGAGCACCTTGCAGGCCTGGGCCCCGGAATAGTCGAATTCGCAGGCCTGACCGATGACGATGGGACCCGACCCGATGACCAAGACCTTCTTGATATCCTCTCTTCTAGGCAACGCGCCCACCTCCGAACTTCCAGCCATGCAGCCTATCCTGAGCGATATCGATATCCAGATAGCCATCTATGCTGCTCATCAGGCGTCCGAAGGCGGTGAACAGATAGTGAGAATCCGTAGGACCCGGCGAAGCCTCCGGGTGATACTGCACGCAGAAGGCCGGGATATCCAAGAACTCCATGCCCTCCAGAGTGCCATCATTGAGGTTCACATGGGTCAGGCGGATGCGACCGAAGCGATCATTGCGCACCACAGGAGCGATGGCCGCCTGAGCCCAAGCCCGAAGATCCTCCTCATGGGCAGTGCGGCCGCCAGAGAGCTCAGGGATGACGTCCCCGAGGCTGTTGAAGCGGATGCCGAAGCCGTGGTTCTGGGCGGTTATCTCCACCCGCCCCGTGAGCAGGTTCATCACCGGATGATTGCCTCCCCGATGGCCGAACTTGAGCTTCTCGGCCTCACCCCCGGCCGCCAAGCCCATCATCTGATGACCGAGGCAGATGCCGAATACGGGGACCGACCCCAAAAGCTTCTCGGCTTCGCGGAACGTGGCATCAACGGCCTGGGGATCCCCGGGGCCGTTGCTCAGGAACACGCCATCAGGGTTCAGGGCCAGTACCTCCTCGGCCGGGGTGTCCCAGCCCACGCAGGTGACCTCGCAGCCGATGCGCGTGAGATTCTGCAAGATGGAATCCTTGACACCGCAATCATAGGCCACCACCTTCCACTGGACGGGAGCAGCATCTGCAGCAGCGAAGGAATGAGATGAGGGCAGGTGATCGAAGGTGCGCGTCTCAGATTCAGACACCTCCGCCACCAGGTTGGCACCCACGAGCCCTTGAGCGGCCCTCACCTTGCGCAGGAGGCTATCCTCATCCAGATCCTCCGTGGAGAGGATGCCCATCATGGCTCCCTGGCTGCGGATATGACGCACGAGAGCCCGAGTATCCACCCCTTCGATGGCGACGATCCCCTCCTCCTTGAGGAGATCCGGCAAGCTCACCTCAGAGCGCCAGCTGGAGGGGGTGGCGCACATATCCCGCACCACCATCCCCCGGGCGAAGATCCGATCGCGCTGGATGTCCTCGCGGTTGACGCCATAGTTGCCTATCTGAGGATAGGTCATGGTGATGATCTGACCTGCGTAGGAGGGATCGGTCATGACCTCCAGATAGCCCTCCAAAGAGGTATTGAAGCAGACCTCCCCTGTCACTTCCCCGGATGCTCCGCAGGAGCGCCCCCGAAAGGCCGTGCCATCCTCCAATACCAGCAGGGCGGGCTCTCCGACCCCTTTGGAAGTGGCGCTCATGAGCCTCTCTTTCGGGCTACTCAACGATGACCCCGTCTTCCAGAGTGGCATAGCCGCCCACATACACATCCACGGCCTTGCCCGTGAGCTCAGCCCCCAAGAAGCCGGAGTTGCCCGCCTTGGAGCAGAATCCGGCACGCTCCACCGTCCAAGTGGCCTCAGGATCGAAGACGGTCAGATCAGCGATGCTGCCCGCCTCCAAACGCACCGGCTCTTGGCGCAGGATGCGTCGCGGATTCACTGCCATGACCTCCGCCATCTTGGCGTAGCTGATGATGCCGGTGGAGACCAGCTTGGTGAGCACCAGAGCCAAAGACGTCTCAAGGCCGATCATGCCGAAGGGAGCTAGCTCGAATTCGCGATCCTTCTCCCAATCCGTATGGGGAGCGTGATCGGTCACAAGGGCATCCACCGTTCCGTCTACGATCCCCTCCACCAGCGCCACCGCATCATCGGAGGTGCGCAGAGGCGGATTCACCTTAAGGGAAGTGGGATAGGTATCCGTGATGTCGTCTTCGGTGAGGAACAGATGATGGGGTGTCACTTCGCAGGTGACAGGCAACCCCTCCGCCTTCGCCTGGCGGATCATCTCAAGGCCACGGGCTGTGGTCACATGCTGGATATGCAAGGGGCAGCCGGTCAAGCGGCAGAGGGCTATGTCGCGGGCTATCTCCAGCTCCTCGCCCTCAGCAGGCCAGCCCAGCATGCCGAGCCGCGTAGAGGCAACGCCTTCGTTGACCTGACCCTCTCCTACCAGGGAGTCATCCTGGCAATGGGGCATGACCACGCAATCGAACTGCGAGGCGTAATCCATCACCCGACGCATCATGCCCGCATCTTGGACTCCATGGCCGTCATCGGTGAACGCGCGCACCCCATGGGCATGCATGTCCCCCATCTCAGCGAGGATCTCACCTTCGAGCCCCTTGGTGCAGGCACCAGAGACGATGACCCGGCATTTGCCCATTTCCGTCGCGCGGGCCTTGATGTACTCCACGCCCACTGCATTGTCGATCACAGGATCGGTATTGGGCATCGCACAGACCGCCGTGAAGCCACCGTGAGCCGCAGCTCGCGTGCCGCTGGCGATGTCCTCTTTCTGCTCATAGCCCGGCTCGCGTAGATGAACGTGCATGTCCACGAGTCCCGGCATGAGCACCTTGCCCGTCAGATCCCGCGTGACGCCCTTCTCCATGACGAGGTCATGGCCTACTTCTACGATCTTGCCGTCGCGGATGAGGATGTCGCACACCTCATCCAATCCCACCTGCGGGTCGATGCAGCGCGCACCCTTAAGCATCAATGCCATCGTTGGAACCTCCTAACAGAAGATAGAGAGCTGCCATGCGAACGAGGATGCCCGCATAGACCTGATCCAGGATCACAGAGCGATCCGGATGGTCAGCCATGAACGAATCCAGCTCCACCCCGCGGTTGATGGGTCCGGGATGGCAGACGATGGCATCCGGCTTCATCAGCTGGTCACGCTTCTGGGTGAGCCCATAGAGCAGGTTGTATTCGCGCAGGCTGGGGAAGGGCGCCCCCTCCAGCCTCTCCCGCTGAACGCGGAGCATATACACCACATCCAAGTCAGGCAGCACGGAATCCAGATCAGAGGAGACCTCATCTGCCCCGAGCACATCCGGGCGCGCCGGAAGCAGGGTGGGTGGCGCGATGGCTACCGTGTTCGCTCCCATGATCTTGAGGGCAGGCAGAAGGGATCCGCAGACACGGGAATGGGCGATGTCACCCACGATCCCCACATTGAGCCCTTCGAAGGAGCCCTTCTCCTCCCAGATGGAATACAGGTCCAGCAGTGCTTGGGTGGGATGCTGATGCTTACCATCGCCGGCGTCTATGACATGCACGCCAGACAGGTCAGCTATCTTGCGCGGCACGCCCGCATGCTTATCCCTGACGATGATCATGTCTATCTTGTAGGCGCAAAGGGTCTCCACCGTATCAGAGAGGCTCTCGCCCTTGACCGTGGAGGTGGAGCTGCCGCCGAAGTTCAGGCTATTGGCGGAGAGGCGCTTCTCTGCTATCTCGAAGGATGAACGAGTGCGAGTGGAAGGCTCGTTGAACATGTTCACGATGGTGGCACCCTTCAGGGTAGGCACCTGCTTGATCCGCCGCTCGTTCACCTCCTTGAACTTCGCCGCCGTCTCCAACAGGAGCATGATGTCATCGCGGCTGTACTCGGTGATGTCGATCAGATGCTTATGTGCGAACGTCATGCTATTCCCCCTTCCTCAATTGCAGGGGCGCTGCTCCCGCACGCTCCCCCGGAGCCACTTCCAAGATATCCACCGCGGAGGGGATGCCATCCACTTCCTCCAAGAAGAGACGGACGCTCTCATCAGCGGCAGAGGGCACGTTCTTGCCCACGAAATCAGCGCGGATGGGAAGCTCCCTATGCCCGCGATCCACCAGCACCGCCAGCTCCACCTTGGAGGGGCGGCCGATGTCCATGAGGGCATCCAGCGCGGCGCGGATGGTGCGTCCGGTATAGAGGACATCATCCACCAAAACGACATCCTTGCCGTCGATAGAGAAAGGTATGTCAGTGGAATGCACCTCAGGAGCGAAGTGCGTCAGGAAATCATCGCGATAGAAGCTGATGTCCAGTGCGCCCAAGGGCACGTCCACCCCTTCTATCTCTTTGATGCGCTCTTTGAGCTTCCTTGCCAGAAGGTCTCCGCGCGTATAGATCCCCACGATGACCAGACTGTCTGCGCCTTTGTTGACTTCGAGGATCTGGTGAGCCATGCGCGTGATGGCCCGCTCTATCTCCTCTGAGTCCATGCAGACGGATTTGATGATCTCAGAATCGTTGCCCATACACACCCTTTCTGTCGTGAGTGCGCACAGAGCAAACCGAAAAGACGCTGCTGCGTTCGAAACGTGATGCCTTGTCGGTCTCTCTGTACCGCTTTTAAAGACAGGGCACACTATAGGGTATATCCGACCGAGTTGCTACCCCTTATTTGGGACTTTCTGGATGTTTGCTAGACTTCTTGGAAACGGATACGAGAGGGGTTGGTCATGAGCGCATTCATGGATAAGATGTTCGCCTTGGCGGCGGCAGACAAGAAGACCATCGTGCTTGCCGAAGGGTCGGATGTGCGCACCCAAGAAGCAGCGCTGAGGATATCCGAGGAAGGCTTCGCCGAGGTGATCCTCTTGGGGAACCGGGAGGACATCCTAGAGAAGACACCTGGCCTCGATCGGGTCCAGATCCTCGACCCGGTGAACGACCCGCTCTCCTCTGTCTTGGCCGATGAGCTCTACCAGGTGCGCAAGGCCAAGGGCATGACGCCTGAGGATGCCGCGAAGCTCATCCAAGATGAGCTCTACTTCGGGGTCATGCTCGTGAAGACGGGGCGGGCCGATGGCATGGTGGCCGGTGCCTGCCACTCCACTGCCGATGTCCTGCGTCCCAGCCTCCAGATCCTGAGAACGGCTCCGGGGGCGGCTCTCGTGAGCTCCTTCTTCGTCATGATCGTCCCCGATTGCACTCTGGGCGACGAAGGCACCTTCATCTTCGCCGACTGCGGTCTGAACGTGAACCCGGATGCCCAGGGGCTGGCGAACATCGCGGTATCCAGCGCCAAGTCCTGGGAAGCGCTCATCACCACGACGCCCTACGTGGCGCTCCTATCCCACTCCAGCCACGGCAGCGCTTCCAATGCCGATGCCGACAAGGTGGTAGAGGCAGTGTGTATCGCCCATGAGCTCGATCCTGCGGTGGCCTTGGATGGAGAGCTTCAGGTAGATGCCGCCCTCTGTCCTGAGGTGGCCGCTTTGAAATGCCCGGATTCTCCTGTGGCTGGCCGTGCCAATGTGCTGGTGTTCCCTGATCTGGATGCAGGCAATGCGGGCTACAAGCTGGTACAGCGCCTCGCGAAGGCCGAAGCCTACGGGCCCATCACCCAGGGACTGGCGAAGCCCGTGAACGACCTCTCCCGCGGATGCTCTGCCGATGACATCGTGGGCGTCACCGCCATCACCTGCGTTCAAGCCCAACATTAGAGCTTTGTAATCTACGCGGCGCTTCCGCGTAATGCGAGGTTGGCATCATGGTCTCATCGAAGACGAGCGTTGATCGAAGGGAGAGATCATGATGTTGACCCTATGCGGGATCGTGCTCTTTGGCGTGCTCTGCACAGCGATGGCTGCCTGCGTGATGGTGGTGTTCGTCTAGGAGACAGGAGCTCCTGGGACCTTCGGGCGCCCAGGAGCCATCCCTATCTTTCACTGGAAGGCAGCAAACCCGCTCGTACGGGTTACAAGGTACCTTCCAGGCGCATCTGCTCTACCACATCAAGGGTATCCATGGCGATCATCAATTCCTCGTTGGTGGGGATGATGAGGATCTGCACCTCTGAATCATCCCGGGATATCTCCCGCTCACCCCTGCCGGTCTTGTTCTTCTCCAGATCGAGCGCGATGCCCATGGTCTGCAGACCCGTGAAGATCATACGGCGCATCTTCTCGCAGTTCTCCCCTACGCCGGCAGTCAGCACGATGACATCCACGCCGCCCATCTCGGCGATGTACTGGCCCAGATACTTCTTGACGGAGTGAGAGTACATCTCATAGGCGAGCTGAGCGCGCTCGTTCCCCTCTTCGGAGGCATCACGCACGCTGCGCAGGTCATTGGAGATGCCGGAGATGCCAAGAAGCCCTGATCTCTTGTTCATGAGATCGTTCACTTCATCGAAGGAGAGGTCTTCATGCTCCATCAGGAACGGGACGATGGCTGGGTCGATGGCGCCGCAGCGGGTCCCCATCATGAGACCGTCCAGAGGCGTGAGCCCCATGGACGTATCAATGGCCATGCCGTGGTCTATGGCAGTCATGGAGCAACCATTGCCCAGGTGGCAGGTGATCATCTTGAGGTCAGCCAGATCCTCGTCCAAGAACTGAGCGGCCCGTTCGGCTACGTAGCGATGAGACGTGCCGTGAGCCCCGTACTTGCGCAGAGAGTACTTCTCATAGAGCTCATAGGGGATGGGGTACATATAGGCCTTCTGGGGCAGCGTCTGGAAGTATGAGGTGTCGAACACGGCCACCATGGGCTTGTCTGGCATGGTCTTCTTGCAGGCATGGATGCCCATGAGGGCTGCCTTGTTGTGGAGCGGTGCCAGCTCTGCCAGCTCATCGATCTTCTCTATCACGTCATCGTCTATGAAGACAGAGCTGTCGAAGTACTTGCCACCCTGCACGATGCGATGCCCCACTGCATCTATCTCATCCAGGGAATCGATCACCTTGTTGGGACCAGAGGTCAGGGCTTCGAGAACAAGGGCCATGGCATCATCATGGTCCTTCATGGGGGTGTCTATGACCAGCTCGTTATCGTCTATGCCGTGCTTATGGAAAGCCTCATCGGAACCGACGCGCTCACAGATGCCCTTGGCCATGACATCGCGCTTTTCCAGGTTGATGAGCTGATACTTCAAAGAGGAAGAGCCTGCATTGATGACAAGGACATTCATAGAAGGGGCTCCTTAACGTACGTGACATTTCCCAAGATTCTAGTTCAGACGAGGCGAGCAGAAGGGCCTTCCAACCCCCTGCGCAGAGACGATTTCGGCGAAGGGTGTTCAGTCAAGCGATGGGTCTCCGTCATTCATCTTCCCACCACCCAGAACGTGCACATGCAGGTGGTGAACGGTCTGACAGGCATCATCATTGGTGTTGGCGACGATGCGGAAACCGCTCTCCTTGATGCCCTCTGCCGCCGCCACCGTACCCACTGCATCCATGACGGCCACCATATCCTCAGGAGAGACGCCGTCGGCGATGTTGTCGTAATGGTTCTTCGGCACGATGAGCACATGGACCGGCATCATGGGGTTCAGATCCCGGAAAGCGAGCACACGGTCATCCTCATAGACCTTCGTAGAGGGGATATCCCCGGCAACGATCTTGCAGAAGATGCAATCATCCTTCGTCATGGTAGACCTCCTCAGGCTTTGGAAAGGGTGGTGTCCTGTATGTCATCTTCAGGAGCTGCTGCCAGCTGGCCCATGAGCACCTGGACCTTCTGCTCGGCCGAGTCCAGCTTGCCCTGGAGGACAGCAAGGAGCTTAACGCCCTGGCTGTAGCGCTCTAGGCTCTGCTCCAGTTCCAGCTCCCCTGATTCCAGGGACGAGACGATGGATTCCAACTGGCTCAACGCTTCTTTGAAGGTGAGCTCTTCAGGCTTCTGAGCCGCTTCATTCATAGGTGCTTCCCTTCTCTCCGTTCCTCATCTTCGATCCTAGGCTGTCAACGATGCATCCCAAGATACCATCTGCCACTTCCACATCTATGCGGCTCCCTCTCTCGACATCAGCCACCGACGAGACCACCCGACCTTCAGGGGTGAAGACCGCAGCGTAGCCCCGCGAGAGGATAGCCAGGGGCGAAAGCCCTTCCAGCTTCGCCGCCATGATGGAATGCTCTCTCCGAAAAGGATCCAGCAGCGTGCGCCCGCATGCCTTCAGATCAGAGCCAAGGCGCGCAAGGCGAGCCTGTTCCCCCTGAACGAGCCCTGGACCCAACCGCACGAGCCGCAGCTTGAGCTCCTGGGCTTTGGAGGCCGAGGCTTGGAGCTGTTGGGGGATGGCCGCTTCCAAGCGACCTGAGAGCTCGTCCACCGCTTGGGCATCATCCCGGATGAGAGCCAACGGATCTGCGAAGCAAGGCCTGCCTCGCAGATCCGATAGGATCCTCTGGACCCGAGAGACAGAAGCGCTCTGAGCGAAGCCCATGCGACGACCCAACCCTTGGAGCAGCGCACTGAGGTCAGCCATGGCCGGAACCACCGCCTCAGCCGCGGCTGTGGGCGTTGAAGCCCGCACATCTGCCACCATGTCAGCGATAGAGGTGTCAGGTTCGTGACCGATGCCCGTGACCACGGGAACCTTGAGCGCTGCTATGTGCCGTGCGAGACCTTCATCATTGAAGGGCATGAGGTCCTCGAAGGAGCCTCCGCCCCGTACGAGCAGCACCACATCAACCCCAGCATCAGCAACAGCGTCCAGTGCTGTCATGAGATGAGCCGGGGCATCCTGCCCTTCTACAGGCACCCCAGCCACAACGACCTCTGCCAAGGGATAGCGACGACGCAGGGTGCGCAGCACATCATAGACTGCCGCCCCTCGCGGAGACGTGACCAAGCCGATGCGCTGAGGCAGGCGCGGCAAGGGCAGCTTGGCTTCGGAGCTGGTGAGCCCTTCTGCTTCCAGCTTCTTCGCCAGCCGGGCTATCCGAAGCCGGATATCCCCCTCTCCTGCCAAGGAGATGGTGGATACATCGAAGTTCATGCGCCCTTTGGCAGCGTAGAGACTGAACCTGCCGGTGACCTCTACGAGCGACCCTATCTTGAACTCGACGCCCGCTGCCTTGAACCGATTCATCCACATGAGGCAGGGCAGCGCCGCTTTCTCCTGTTGGTCTTTCAGGGTGAAATAGACCGCGGAATAGCCAGGTTTATTGGAGAGCTCAGACACCTCCCCGACGATGCGCAACGTGAGCTTCTCCAGCTGACCCTTGGCAATGCCAAGAGCAGCTGCAACGCTCAAAGCCTCAGGGGCTTGCTCCGTCATAGAGGCTAGTCCCTGCTCTGACCAAGGAGCCACAGCAGCTGGAGGATGGAGGTGAGCGCCGCTGCCACATAGGTGAAGGCGCAGGCACGCAGCACATCGAAGGCGCCCTTCTGCTCAGGGGCAGGCAGGCCGATGCTGCCCATATAGGCCATAGCACGCTGGGAGGCATTGAATTCCACCGGCAGGGTGACCAGCTGGAAGAGCACCACAGCGGCATACATGATGATGGCCAGGTTCACGAGGCCCGCCAGATTCATGAAGATGCCGATCATCAGCAGGAAGATCCAAGCATTGGAGGCCATGTTAGCCACCGGAACGATGGCGCCGCGCACCTTCATAGGGGTGTACCCGAAGGCATACTGACAAGCATGGCCCACCTCATGGCAAGCCGTGGCCGTTGCCGTCACCGAAGTGGAATCATAGGCCTCCGGGGACAAAGTGACCGAATTGGAACGAGGATCGAAGAAATCCTGTCCAGGGCCTCCTCGGCGGATCTCCACATTGGTGATGCCGTAATAGGCCAGCATCCCGCTAGCGGTCTGCGCCCCCGTGAGCCGAGAGGAGTTGGGTACTTGAGAATACTTCTTGAGACGGCTATTGACATAACCTTGAGCAGCCAGGCCGATGATCAAGGTGACCACGACCAGAAGAGCATAGCTATACGTCATCTGACGCTCCTTTCGTTTGGGCCATGATACCAGACATCTGTTCGCTGGAGGAGGTCAGCCTTCAAAGGTTACCCGGCTGACTTTGAGCTCTCCTCCTTCAAGGGAAAGCGAGAGCTTGCCATCCAGTAGCGACAGGAGCTTCTCCCCTATGAGCTGACGGCGCCAACCGCGCAAGAGCTTCGATTCCTCGCTGTGGCCGCGGGCTAATTGGGTGAGATCGGCATTGGATGCCAGCGTCTGCATGGCGATCCCATGTTCCTTCGCTATGACCCGTGTGAGCGCCAGCATCATATCCAAGGCGCTATCCACATTCGGCTCAGAAGTGGAACCGCGGTCTAGGTCCGGTAGCTGATCCACGGGAAGCCGCAGTGCCTTGTCAATGAGCCCCGCTACCTCCCGCGCATCCTTGGTGGGGAGCTTCTCGCGCATGCCCCGGATGAGATACAGGTCATCTATCTTACGGGCTTCCTTGCGGCAGGCCTCTACCACCTGTTCATCCGAGAGCACCCACTTGCGCGGGATGTTAACCTGCTGGGCCCGTCGCTCCCGCCACGCAGCCACTTCCCGAGCCGCTGCCAGTTGACGGCGGTTGAGCTGATTCGCCCGCTTCAAGTGCTTGAATCGCTCTTGAGGATCCACCAGATAGCGATCCTGGCGAGCCAGGTCCCTGAAATCTGGTTCCAGCCAATCCAGCCGCCCTGATTCGGTGAGCATGTCCTTCATGCAGACATAGAGCTCTGGCAGGAACGCCACGTCCCCAGAAGCGTATTCCAGCTGGCTTGCCGAAAGGGGGCGCAGCGACCAATCCGTGAAGGAATCGGATTTCTTGAGCGTAACGCCGCATAGGGATCCAACCAGCTGAGCCAGGCCCACCTGATGGCTGAAGCCCAAGAGGGCAGCGGCTACCTGGGTATCGAACAGGGGCCACGGGGTGCTCCCCGTCTCCCGCAGGAGGATCTCTATATCCTGGGTGGCTGCATGGAAGATCTTCATGACGCTCTCATCTTCCAAAAGAGATGCCAGGGGCGTCAGGTCGTCCACGGCGAAGGGATCAACGATGGCGATGGCGTCATCGGTGGCCAGCTGGATCAGGCAGAGCTTCGGGTAGTAGGTCTTCTCCCGCAAGAACTCCGTATCTACGGCCAGCACCTGGGACCGCTTCGCTTGGGCTATGAACTCTGCGAGTGCGTTATCGTCTTCGATGTATTTCAAGGGAACAACGTATCTTTCTGCATCTGCTTTCCTACACTCTGTAATACTATCAGTCATCATGGGAAAAGGGGATGTGTGATGAAGCTGCTCATCGTGAACAACCTCGCTTCGGGCTTAGGCGACGGCGCTATCTTCGACTTCATCCGCGCCTATGCCGAAGACGGGGACGAGGTGGTCATCCGCTCCAGTGATGGAGCCACGGACCTGCGCACCTTTCTGGCTGACGCCGACCGGTTCGATTGCGTGGTAGCCTCCGGCGGAGATGGCACCTTGTCCACGGTGGCCTACCTTCTGGCTGATACGGGCATCCCCATCCTGCCCTTCCCGGCAGGCACTGCGAACCTCCTCTGTTCCAACCTGGCAAGCCCCACCGAGCCCCATGCCATAGCGAAGATGCTCCGCGAAGGCCGTGTCATGGACTTCGACCTGGGCGAGGTCGCTTTGAGCCATGGGGAGCGCTTCGGCTTCTTGATGATGGCCGGCGCTGGATACGATGCCACCATCATGAAAGACGCTGAGAGCAGCAAGAAGCTGTTCGGTCAAATGGCCTACCTCACCTCCGCTGTCACCAATGTCCTTCCCCAGGTATCCACCTTCCACCTGAACCTCGATGGCGAAGAGGTCATCTGTCAAGGAGTGGGAGTGCTGCTCATCAACTTCGCCAAGATCCAGTTCGATATAGCCGTGGTCCATGAGAACAAGCCCCGGGACGGCATGTTGGATGTGGTCGTTCTGCGCACGAAGGACGCCTTCGGGCTGATCCCTGCCCTCTTCGCCGCCATCTTGGACAAGGGAGGGGATTTCCCCACGCGCACAGATGCCTTCGACATCTATCGGGCCAGCGAGGTATCCGTCCAGGCGGACCCAACGCTTCAGATGCAATTCGATGGTGAGGTAACGGCCAAGATGACACCGTTCCAAGCGCGGGTGCTTCCCTTGGCTGCACGATTCGTGGTGTCAGAGGAGTGCGTGAAGGCCTATTCTTGATCGGGGAAGACCAGGTTGTCCTTCGCTTCTTCCCTATCTTGACGGTAGCGTTCCAGGTTGCTGTTGTAGCGCATCTGGATGAGCTCTAATACCACGGCGAAGACCATGGCAAAGTACACCATGAGCTTCTCCAGATGCATATCCAGCACCTCTATGCCCGTGGTGATGCCAAGGGAATCCAGCACCAGCAGGATGCCGATGGCAGCGATGAACACCAATGCTAAGATCTTCATCTCAGCGTGCCGGTTGATGAAATCAGAGATAGGGTCTATGAAGACCATCATGATGATGACCGCGATGATGACCGCCGCTATCATCACGATCAAATGCTCCGCCAGTCCCACCGCCGTGATGACCGAATCTATGGAGAAGACGATATCCATCACCATGATGGTACCCACAGCCTGACCAAGCCCGATCCGATGACGCTCCCGATGCTCCTCGGAATGCTCGGCCTTGATCTCTGTCAGGGCCAGGGTCTCACGCAACTCGATGATGCCCTTGTAGATGAGATAGGCACCCCCTGCCAGCATCACCAGATCCCGAATGCTGAGACCATGGTGATAGCTGCCCAGGTTGATATCGAGCAGCACGAAGGTCATATGCACGAGCCAACTAGCAAAGCAGAGGAACAGACAGCGCATCACCAACGCTCCGGCCAAGCCGAGCTTCCGGCCGATATGCTGCTTCTCCGATGGAAGGCGATTGGACGTGAGGGAGATGAAGACGATATTGTCTACCCCTAAGACGATCTCAAGGAACGTGAGGGTGATGAGGCTGATCCATGCCTCAGGGGTTGTGAATATCGAGAAGTCCATGAGCGCCACCCTATCAGAGTGAGCGCGCCACCTCAATGATATAATCCAGCGGTTACCGGATCGAAGGGGAACGGCAGGGATGAGAGACGACAAGAAGACCCAGCGGGAGGAAGAGAGCGCCTTAGCTGAAGACGTTCCCACCGAAGAGAAGGCTCCCAAAAGAGCCAAGGGGAATCCGCTGTCAGGCATCTTCAAAAGCGAATCTGACATCCGTTCTACTGCTCGCACCCCTGATGCGAAGGTGCTCTATCCTAACGTCGATGTACTGAAACGGCCCTTGGACCCGCCCTCCCCTGTGCGGCGTGGCATCGCACTCATGCTCATCGTAGCCGCGCTCATAGGAGCGGCATTCCTTGCATGGTACTTCGACGGTGTGGTCAATGAGCCCCAACGTCAAGAGCAGGAGATGGCCGACAACCTCTCCCAGGATATCGCCTATGACCTGCCCCAGCTCTATCCCCTTATGGCTTTGGACGATGCCGCCATCTTGGGCACCTTCCAAGAGGCAGGCTTGAGCGTCTTCGAGATGCCCGCCAAGGAGAACAGCACCGTATGGCAGGTCATCAAGCTTCCCGCTGGAGTGAGCGCAGCGGAAGCGGGAGCCATCTACCTCTCTGGAGTCGACAAGGTGGGTGCCGCCGATGCCGCGCGACTCCTGAACGGAGCTTGGGATCTGAAGGTGGATCGAGAGAACGGCGTGAACATGGTGCTCCACTTCGCTGATTTCAAGTCGAAGAGCGTGGACGCCGCCGTGCAAGCCGCCATTGCTGCTGAGGGCTTGACCGACAGCAGCATCGAGAAGAGCGGAGAGGATGAATCCGGCAACACCTACACCATGGGCACCATCACCGGTGATACGGGAACCTATTCCTGGCGCGTGTCCGCCATTCCCCTCTCTGAGATCTATGCGATCAATGGCCTGCCGGAAGATGCCGTTTACGTGGGTGTGAGGATGACATCTTAAAACCTCTTGAAACTGACGATAGGTAACGCTATCATGTTCGGGCTGCATTTTCGCAGCAGCTTTTGTCGGGACGTGGCGCAGTTTGGTAGCGCACTTGACTGGGGGTCAAGGGGTCGCAGGTTCAAAT